>JAXMBY010000037.1:0-65856 GCA_046349655.1 Planctomycetota bacterium | reverse complement strand
CGGGCAGGTGCTGGCAGCGCTGTTCGTGGCGAGCGTGTTCGTGCCGGTGTTCTATGCGAACCGCGTCGCCACCGTGTACCAGCTGCTCGAGCAGCGCATCGGCACCGGGGCGAAGCAGGCGGCGAGCGCGGCATTCATGCTGGGTCGGGTGCTGGCGAGCGGCGCGCGCCTCTACATCGCCGCGATCGCCGCGGCGCTGGTGATGTTCGGTGATCTCGAGCCGCTGCATCTGTGCCTGGGCGTCGCCTTGCTCACGCTCATCAGCATCGCCTACAGCCTTGCCGGCGGCCTCACCAGCATCATCTGGACCGACGTCGTGCAAACCGTGGTGTTCGTGGGCGCGGCGGTGGCAGCTCTGGTCGTGCTGTGGCACCGCATCCCTTTGCCGTGGCACGATCTCGTGGCGGTGCTCGAGCATCCCTCGCCGGGCGCGCCGTCCAAGCTCGGCCTGTTCCAGTTCGGGCTCGACCCATCCGCTGCCTACACGCTGCCGACCGCAGTGTTCGGGTTCGCGCTCCTGAACGCTGCGGCTTACGCGACCGACCAGGATCTTGCGCAACGCATGCTGACCTGCCGGTCGGCCATCAAGGGCAGCTGGTCGATGATCGGCGCGATCGCGATCACGATTCCCGTCACGCTGCTGTTCCTGTTCATCGGCCTGCTGTTGTTCGTGATCTACCAGCGCGCCGACGTCATGGGCGCTGCCGCGCCCACGCACGCGGCCGACGATGGACGCGAGGTGTTCCTCACCTTCATCATGCGCGAGATGCCCGGTGGCCTGGCGGGCATCATGCTGGCGGGTCTGTTCGCGGTGGGCTTCACCAGCTTGCTGTCCGCGCTGAACGCAATGGCGTCCGCGTTCGTCAATGACTTCTATCGACGCCTGCGGCCCGCGGCCGACGATGCGCACTATCTCAAGGTCGGTCGGCTCGCCGTGGTCGGCTGGGGCGTGGTGCTCGGCGGCTTCGCCATCGCCTGTGTGTTCTGGCAGCGGGCGCAGGGCCAAGCGCTGATCGACTTCGCGCTGGGCGTGATGACGTTCGCCTACTCGGGCCTGCTCGCGGTGTTCTGCACCGCCGTGTTCACCCGGCGCGGCACCAGCGCCTCGGCGGTTGCCGCACTCGTCGCAGGTGCCGTGGCGGTGACGCTCCTGCAGAATGCCGTCTGGCCGGTGTGGGCGCCCGATGCCTGGTGTGCCGTGCACCTCGCGTTCCCATGGCACATGCTGATCGCGTCCTTGGTCGCGTTCGGCGTCTGCTGTCTCGGCCGGCGCGAGCAGCCACGATCGCAGGTGCGGCCGCAGACGATGACGCTGGTCACCGATGACTGACACCCGACGCATCATCGGCTGCATGAGCGGCACGAGCATGGACGCGATCGATGTCGCGCTGGTGGACGTCGCTGGTCGCGGCTATCAGCTGCGTGCGCAGCCGGTGCGCTGTCACACGCAGCCGCTGCAGGGGCTCGCGGCCGAGCTGCGCGCCCTTGCCGAACAGCGGCCGGCGACCACGGCCGCGATCTCGCGGCTCGCCCACGACCTGGCGATCGCGCACGTGGTGGCGGTGCGCTCGTTGCTCGGCGGCGAGCGCGCCGATCTGATCGCGGTGCACGGCCAGACGATCTATCACGCGCCGCCGCTCGGCTGGCAGCTCATGCAGCCGGCGCCGATAGCACGCGCGTTCGGCGTGCCGGTGGTGTTCGACCTCCGCTCTGCCGATCTCGCCGCCGGTGGCCAGGGTGCACCGATCACGCCGCTCGCGGATGCCATCCTGTTCCGGCACGCCGCACGATCGCGGGCCGTGGTCAACCTCGGCGGCTTCTGCAATGTGACGCTGCTGCCGCGCGGCGCCGAGATCGACGCCCGGGCGATCGAGGCTGGCGACGTGTGTGCCTGCAATCAGATCCTGGACGCGATCGCACGCGCGTTGCTCGATCGGCCGTTCGACCGCGACGGCGCGTGGGCTGCGAGCGGTCAGGCGATCGCGCCCGCGTTCACCGAGCTGGTGCGCGCGCTGCTCGATCAATCGAGCGCCGGGCGATCGCTGGGCACCGGCGACGAGCTGTGCGACTGGCTCGATCGCCACGCATCGCGCCACGCTGGAGCGGACCTCGCGCGCACGGCATGCGCGGCGATTGCGCAGGCGATCGCGCAGCGTGCCCAGACCAGCGACGAGGTGTTGCTCGCCGGCGGCGGCGCCAGGAACCGCACGCTGCTCGGCGAGCTGCGCGCGCGGCTGCCGGCACCCGTCGTGCTCACCGAGGAGATCGGCATCCCGGGAGCGTACCGCGAGGCGATCGAGATGGCGATCCTCGGTGCGCTGGCGCAAGATCGGGTGCCGATCACGTTGCCGCGGGTCACGCGTGTGTCCGCGGCTGCGCCGCAGAGCGGCTGCTGGGTCCTGCCATGATCGAGCTGCCGCCGGATCGTTCGCACGTGCCGAGCGAGCAGAGCAACCAGCGCTCCGCCGGCCTGCACCGGCTGACGGTCGCCGAGTGCGTGCGCCTGATCCACGAGGAAGATCGCGCCGCGTTCACGGCGATCGATCGTGCGCAGTCCGACCTCGCCGCGTTCGTGCTGCAGGCCGAGCCGGGGTTCACAGCCGGCGGCCGCCTGGTCTATCTCGGTGCGGGCACGTCCGGCCGCCTCGGCGTGCTCGATGCCGCCGAGCTGCCGCCGACGTTCCAGGTGGCCGCCACCCGCGTGGTCGGAATCATCGCCGGCGGCGAACCGGCGCTCAGCCGCTCGAGCGAGTCGCGCGAGGATGACGTGCGCGGCGCCTGCCGCGAGCTGAGCGCGCTCGAGCTCGGCCCGCGCGACGCCGTCGTTGGCATCACCGCGAGCGGCACCACGCCCTACGTTCTGGGCGGGCTCGAGCACGCGAAGCGAATGGCGTCGCCGCCGCTCACCGCGCTCATGGTGTGCGCCGCCGTGAACAAGCCAGCGTGCGTCGATCACCTGATCGTGCTTGCGACCGGACCCGAGGTGATCACCGGCTCGACGCGCATGAAGGCTGGCACCGCGACCAAGATGGCGCTCAACATCATCTCGACCACGCTGATGGTCCGCAGCGGTCGGGTGTACCGCAATCTGATGGTGGATGTGCGCGCGACCAACACCAAGCTCGTCGACCGCGCGGTGCGCATCATCACCACGCTCACCGAGCTGTCGCGCGCGGCCGCGTTCGAGCTGCTCGAGCGCGCGGGCATGGAGGTGAAGACCGCGCTCGTGATGCACCGCCGGCAGCTGCACGCGGACGCTGCGCGCGCCGTGCTCGCCGCCCACGGCGGGAGGCTCGACGCGCTGCTGGAATAGGGAGCGTGCCCGGGCGCACACGTGGTTGCGCGGGGCCATGCGCGGCGCCAAGATGATGCCGAGCTCACACGGAGGATTGCATGAGGCGTTTGCTCGTGGCATGCCTGGTCGCGCTGGTGCCGGGCTGCATCACCAACCTGCCCTATTTCGAAGGCGAGATCGGCGCGATCGCGCCGCGTGTCAACGCCGACGTGCGGCTCGCGAGCTCGGCGGGAACGAGCAGCGGCAAGATCTCCGCGGGTCGGGATCTCGGGCTCGGCGAACGCGAGCTCGGTCCGTACGCCGCGGTGCGCCTGGGCGGCTTCGGCTTGAATGGGTCGCTGTCGGCGTTTCGCAGCTCCGGCGACGGCGACGGGACCTTGGCCGGCAACTTCGGCGATCTTGCACCGGGCAGCCAGGTGGACTCGAGCTTCGACGTCACCGACGTCAAGGCGACGGCGACGCTCGATCTGCTGAGCCTGGGACCGCTGCGGCTCGCAGCCGGCGCCGGACTCGAACACGTCGATTTCGACCTCGAGGCGCGAGCGGCGCCGAGAAAGAGGAGCTCGAGTCGCGCTCGGAGGTACCGCTCCTCGTCGGCGAGGGCGAGCTCGGACTGGGACCGATCCGGGTGCTCGGCAGCCTGGCGGGGATGACCGGCGAGTGGGGCGACGTCAGCGGCCCGCTGCTCGACGGCGAGCTGAGCGTGCGGCTGAAGCCGTTTCCGTTCCTCGAGTTCTTCGTCGGCTACCGCTACCTCACGTTCGACGCCGAGGGCCGGGATGACGGGCGCAGCTTCGACGCCGACCTCACCCTCTCGGGTTACCTCGCCGGCGCGACCGTGCGCTTCTGAGCCCGGCCCGCGCTCGGGTCACTTGTGGTCGATCGTGTCGAGCTTGTTCATCGCCTCGAGGAACTTGGTGCGCAGCTCGGGTGGACCCTGCTTGGGCTGCTCGGCGGAAGACTCGTCGCTGAGCTTGCCGAGCTGCTTGTCCATGTCGGCGAACGCGTCGCGCTTCATGCCGTTCACCCAGTCATGCCATCCGCGCGAGAAGCCCTCCACCGATGCCAGGATCTGATCGAGGTCGCGGTTGCGCTGCTCGTACTCGCCCTTGGTGATCTTGCCGTCCTTGAACGCCTCGCAGTTCTCCCCGTAGCGCAGCGCGAGCACGCCCAGCTTGCCGTCGAACTTGGTGGCTTCTTCCTTGCTCACGCACACGTTCAAGCCGACCCCTGCGTACGATGCGCCGATCTTGACGTCCTGGCGGACCTTGCCCTTCGCATCGTCGCAGTTCAAGCTCGAGCATGAGACGAACGCCGCCATCGCGGTGGCGGCGAACAACGTACGCAGCGGAATCATGACGACGACCTCCAGTGCTTGAGACGTTGCGGTTTGGTAGAGGACAACGAGCTACGGTGTCACGGTGAACTCGAACGCACTCGCCAAAATCTTGCCCGACTGCATGCCGCGCTCGATCTGATCCAGGAGGTTCTGCAACCGCTCGGCCTGTGTGGCCTGGCCGGTCAGCGCCGTGTCAAGCGCCGGATCGTTCAAGCGGTCCCGCTCGAAGCTGTCCCTGGCGAACGAGAACGGCTCGTCGGCGGCGAGGGCGATGAACAGATACTTGCCGTCCTTGCTGTCGGCGTCGAGCTCGAAGACCGCGTGCGCGGGCTTCGCTTCCTCGTCTGTGGTGAAGCCCTTGAGCGCGTTGTCCGACGTGATCACTTCAGGCTCGATCAGCATGGTCCAGTAGTGGCACCCCGGCTTCGCCTGGACCGAATAGAGCATCTCCAGCGATTGGCTCCTGCGCAACTGGGCCGTGGTCTGTCGGAGCAAGAGCTTGCCGGGCTTCGCGCCGTTGCGGGCGAGTGCCGCGAGCCTCTGACTTGCGGTCGCGAACGGGTTCTCCTGCTTGCGCCGTAGCCGCTCGATGTCGGCCTGCAGCTGCTTCTGGACCTCCGACCCCTCCGTGGCCCACTGTTGCGCGACGCGCAGCTTCTGCACCGCGGCCGAGTAGTTGTTCGCTCGCTCGAAGCCGGTGGCCAACTGCTGCGCGAGCTCGACGATGCGCTGGCCCCACTGATCCGCGGGATGACTGTGGGCGAGCGTTTGGTAGTGCCGCAGCGCTTGATCGAGATCGCCGCGATCCTCGCACTGTGCGGCATTCGCCTTGAGCAGCTTTTCGTCTTCCGGGTACGACTGCAGGCCCGACGTCAGCCACATGCGCTCGCGGGCGGCGTCGCCGCGCTGAGCGGCACCTCGCACGCGCGACAGAAACCAATCCGGACTGAGCGTGAACTCAGACTCCGGCAAGCTGATGCGAACGAACCCGATGAACGTCGATCCGCTGGTCAGCACCTCCGAGAGTTCGACCTTCGCGCCGGTGAGCAACGATTCCGAGCCTGCCTTCAAGTCGTCGACCACGCGCTGGCGCAGATCGATCTTGTCGTTCTCGCGATCTTGGGTAGTGACTTGGCTCAGGCTGCTCGAGATCTCGGTGATCACCGACTGGCTCGCATACTGCCAGGCATTGACGCGCGCACTCTGCGTGGCCTCGTCTGCGGTTGCGGCCTCGCCACGGCCGTCGAACGCGCGCCGGCCGCCCTCGTTCAAGCCCTTGTTGAACCACGGCGGCGCGATCACCGACAACACCGGTGGCGATTGCGGATGATTGCCGGCCGGCCGCTCGGGATTGGGCTCGCTCGGCGTCGACTTGCAAGCCGCTAGCAACAGCAGCAACGACACGGTGAGGCGTGGGCAGCGTGTCATTTCTTGAGCACTTTGGGAGTTTCGACTGGCTCCGGCTGACTCGCGGCCGGCTGCAGCTGCAAGTTCAAGTTTTCCGGCTCGAGCATGAACGCATGCCCGGTGAGGAGCGTGATGCCCGGCAACAGGAAGAAGAAGATGCCGATGACGTCGAGGATGCCAAGCGGCGAGAGCGTGGTAGTGAAGTTCTTGCGTGCCTCCAGCCCCTCACCCTGCGCGACCACCAGATGTTCGTCCTTGCGGGTGAGCGGCGGCAGCATCAGGAGCTCGCCGTTGCCCTTGGTCTCGCCGACCAGCTGGCCATCGACCGTGATCTTCGCCGGCTTGTCCGTCGTCACCGAGACGGTCTGCTTGTCGCCCTGGACCAAGGCGCAACCGGACGGCAGGACCATCAGCGGACACAGCATCACGACCACGAGGCGCGTCGTGAACGACCTCATGCGGATCTCCTTGGGCTCATCATGTTCTCCTTGGGCGAGAGTGCGCTGTCATCACGGTTCCCAGACACAGCGGAAGCCGATGTAGGGGAACCTGGCAGGCAGGTTTCCGGCATTGCGAATGGTGACGCGACACGATGCCGGTTTCGTGAGCCACGAGCCACCACGAATCACGTGGCCGTCCTTTGACGGCCGCAGCTCCTGCGGTGATTCCGCGCCGTCACGCAGCAGTGCGTAGGCGTCGTGCTTGTACCAGTCGAGACACCACTCCCAGACGTTGCCGGCCATATCCATCGCCCCGCACCACGACGCGCCGGTCGTGCTGCCGACAGGTCGCAGGTAGTTGAACCAGTCGGCTTCATTGCGTTCGGTGCTCGCCCAGTTGGCGCGATCGCCCGAGGTGTCGGAGCCCCACGGATATTTGCGATCCTGATTGCCCTTCGCCGCATACTCCCACTGGGCCTCGGTCGGCAGCTTCTTGCCGACGTACGCAGCGTAGTCCATGGCATCCTGCCAGGTGACGTTCACCACCGGCCAGTTGTCCTTGAGCTTGTCGCTGTCGGGCGGGTACGGGCGGTTGGTGGCGTTGCAGAACAACCGGTACCGCTCCCACGTCACCTCGTACATGTCGATGTAGAACTTGCGGGCGAAGTGAACGCGGTGCGGCGGGCTCTCATCTTGATCACCCTCCGACGTCGTGTTGCCGAGGGTGAAGTCGCCGGCCGGCACGGCCACCATCACGGTTCCGGATCTCGTAATGGTCTCGCCGACCAC
Organism: Planctomycetota bacterium; assembly: GCA_046349655.1. Taxonomy (GTDB): domain Bacteria; phylum Planctomycetota; class B15-G4; order B15-G4; family JAXMBY01; genus JAXMBY01. The sequence continues at coordinate 58,586 of JAXMBY010000037.1, read as the reverse complement.
ACCCTTGTCGGCACCGGTGGTTTCCGTCGGCGTCTCGACCTTCGGGCGCGGGATGCGCTCCTCCAGGTCGACGCGGTACATGCGCGCGACGAAGTAGTCAGGGTCGAGCTCGAGTGCCTTGAGCACCAGGCTCTTGGCTTCTTCGAGCTGGCCGGCGGCGTCCGCGGCCTTGGCTTGATCAACGAGCTGGCTGCACTGCTGCAATTTGTCGGCGGCCTGCACCTGCGCCGACAGCTTTTGCAGCCGGTCGTTGAGTGGCTGTCGTATGGTCGTATCTTTGATGCTGTCGAGCCCGGTCTTGGCGACCAAGACCTTGCGCTTCGCCGTCGCGTAATCCTTGGCATCGAACGCCACCTGGGCCTCGCTGAACTCCTTCTCGAACGCGAGCTCGACCGGACTCGGGCCTTCGCTGGGAAGCGTCACCTTGAGCGTGCCCGCGTCGTACGGGCGAAAAAGCTTCTGGAACGACTCGAGCGGCTTGCGGTCATTGATGATGGCCCTTGCGAGCACGTTCGCCTGCGCGAACGCGAACACGTTGACCGTGTACGCGAACCCGGTTGCGACCTTGAGCTTGAATCGGCCCGTGATGTCGGGCTGTACTTCGCTGTCGAACACGCGAATGGGGGTGTCGCTCTGCTCGGTCAGCTCCCAGCCCACCTTGACACCATCGAGCGGCTTGCCCGCGGTCTCGACGAGCTGCCCCTCGATCACCGCGTACTCGGGCTGCAGCGTGATTGTGACCGACTGTGGATTCTTCTTCGCCTCGAGCTGGATGCCGTGCAACTTGCCGACGTAGCCCTCCAGTTCGAGACGTGGGACGATGCTTCGCTGCTGCCGCTGGATCTGCGTCAGCGTGAGCGGGGTCACGCCGCGCAGCGAATCGTTCAAGTACACCTTGACGCCGGGCAGCTCCTTCTGCGTGATCTCGTCGATGGTGTTGATGATCACCGACATCACCGTGCGATCGATCAGCACGAGGCTCTTGAACAGGTTCGCGTCGGCGGGGAATCGCTCGGGGTCCTGGCCGCGATGCTCCTTGGGCACCGACCTCTCGACCTCGGTGGCCAGCTGGTCCATGGTGAGCCGCGTGCGATCCTCGTTCAGCACGCGCGTCAGGTGCTGGGTGAAGATGCCGATCTCCTTGTTGTCGACGATCACGGCATGCGCCGCCTCGCCGAGCTGGCATGCGGACAGCTCGACCGTGCCCACCGACAACGGCTTTGGTGGGGCGCGCACGAAGCCTGCTTCCTGCAGCTCCTTCGAGTAGCCGTCACCGTTGAAGCAGCATTCGCGGAAGAAGATCACCTGCACGCCGCGCGCTTTGATTTCACCCAGCCAGTCGGCGAGCTGGCGATCGGTGAGCAGCGTGTCCTGATACCAGTTGCCGCCGGGGCCCGCGTCGGTGTCGTAGGTGAAGTAGGCGCGCGTCGGTACGTCGACCACGGGCACCGCGATGCCATGTCCGGTGAAGTAGATGATCAGCCGGTCGCCGCTCTTCAAAGTGTCCTTCAGCTGCAAGCACAAGCTGCGGATCGCGGGCACGGTGACGTCCTGGTTCTTGCGCATCAGCAGGCGGGGTCCATTGATGCCGATGTTGTCGAACGCTGATCGCATCAGCTCCGCATTGTTCTCCGCCATCGACAGGGAGTGCTTCCCGGTGCGCAGCTGCGCCACCGAGATGATGACCCCGTAATCGTCTCCGCGGGCGACCACTGCTGTCCCCGCAGACATCAGGACCACGCCGACGAACACAGCTAGCGAGCGAGGCACGACAGACCTCCACCAAGTTGGAACCCCGCGACTCACATCCGAGTGTAGCCAAATAGAATACGCGTGGAAGCGGCCAGCCAAAGCCTTCGCGTGGCGACTCTCTGGCCGCGACACCCACGCGCGGCCCGATTCTGTCGGGCAAACCGGCAAGCCCCAATGGAAAGGTGCGCGATCGTGCGCTTTCGTGAGCGAGGGGCTTGACGCTCGGCTCGGGGGTGTGCGAGGAAAGAACCCATGAGGACGGTGGTCGATCGATCGGCGGGTGGCGTCATCTACCGCGAGCGCGACGGCGGCGGCGCCGACGTCTGCCTGATCGCCACCGCCGGCGGCCGGCGCTGGCAGCTGCCCAAGGGCGGCATCGACCCCGGCGAGACCGCCGAGCAAGCGGGGGTGCGCGAGGTGCGCGAGGAGACCGGGCTCACCGGCGAGCTGGTCGAGAAGATCGCCGAGATCGACTTCTGGTTCCTCGAGGGATCACCGCCCGTCCGCCATCACAAGTTCGTCACGTTCTACTTGATGCGGTTCGTGAGCGGCTCGACCAGCGATCACGATGACGAGGTGGACGACGCGCGCTGGTTCGCGATGGCCGAGGCGATCACCGTCGCCACGTTCGCGAACGAGCGCCAGATCCTGCGCGCCGCCGCGGCTCGCATCGGCGCACCCGGTGAGCCCGGACAGGGCGGCCAGGACTGACGCACGCTCCCGGCTAGCCGCCGTCCTTCTTGGGATCGTCCTGCTTGGGCTTGCCCGCGTCCTTCTTCTTGTCCTTGGCCTTCTTGCCGAACAACCCGCCGAGCTGATCCTCGAGCTGGCTCTTGGTGCTGTCGAGCGAGTCGCCGAGCTTTTGATCCTTGAGCGATTGCTCGAGCTGCTGCTTGAGGTCCTTGGGGTCGCTCTTGCCTCGCAGCAGCGCCTTGCCCTGCTCGAGCAGGGCCGCCTTCTGGTGCTCGAGCTCGCCCTGCAGGCCCGCCGCGAGCGCATCCTGCAATCCCTTGAGCTCGGCGCTGGCCGAGTGCGCCACTTGATCGCGCAGCGCGCTCAGCAGCTGGCCGCCGTTCAACAGCTCGAGCTTCGGCAGCGAGGTCGAGCCCGACACGCCGAACAGGAGCGTGAGCGGAACCTGATCGGCGGCGTAGTTGAATGCCCGCAGGAACGTCGGCGTCGGGATGCCGAGGATCGAGTCCCTCCCGGGCGCGGCCTTGAGCTTGAGCTTGCTCACGTCGAGCGCGAGCGCGCCGAGCACTTCGCTCGCGCCGAGCTGCAAGCTGCCGGCGCTGGTGCCGGCGGCGCCGAGCTCGCTCTCGGTCGGCGGCTTGATCGAGCGCAGCGAGAACGTACCGCCCTCGAAATCGAACGGCAGCGATCTCGCGACCAGGGGGGCGACGTCCGCTACCGCCACGTCCTCGAGCGCGAAGCGGATCTCGTCCGGCAGGCCGGCGGAAGACGGGCTGGCGAAGTCGATCTGCCACGTGCCCGCTCGCTTCGGCCTGGCGTTCACCTTGAGCGCGAACGGTGCCTCGACGAGCGCGGCGTTGCTCGACAGGTTCTCGATCACCAGCGACAGCGATTCGAGCTCGGGCAGGAACGGCTTCTGCGTGCGCTCGTCGAGCGTGCGCAGCGAGAGATTCTCGGCGCCGAGCTTCTTCACCCAGAAGCGCGGGTTCAACTCCGCCACCTCGGGCAGGTAGCTCGCCTTCCCTGGGAACGAGCGAGCGGCGAGCTTCTCCTTCTTGTCCGCCTGCTCCTTCGCCTTCTGCTTGTGCACCTTCTGGTAATACTCGTGGTACTTCCGGTAGCGCTCGATGATGCTGCCGACCTCCTGCACGAGGTCGCGATCCCTGGCCTGCTCCTCGGGGCCTGGCTCGGCACCGTCGGGCGGTGGGCCGGGATCGATGTTGAGGCGACCGTTGCGGTCGCGCACCAGGTTGATGGTGCCATCGGCCAGGCTCATCTCGGGCACGTGCACGACGCCGCCGAGCGCTGCCAGCAGATCGAGCTTTGCCACCGCGCTCTTCGCCGTGAGCACCGACTCGCCGGTGTTCGCGTAGGGCGCGACCGCCAGGTCGTGCAGCTTGACCGAGCCGCCGATCAAGCTCGCCGACGCGCTGGCGAGATCGATGCGGGCGCCGGTGCTGGCCACGGCTTGCGAGGTGAGTGCCCAGCGCACGAAGTCGCCGGAGAAGAACTCGACGGCGATGAAGATGAGCGCGGCGCTGGTGAGCAGCACCGCGACCAGGCCGGTGCGCACCGGTCCGGTCTTGGGCTGCTTCCCGCTCGCCGGCCGGGCTGCTGCCGGCGGGGCCGCGGCCAGATCCGCCTGCGCCTGGGTTGCATCGGGCCGCGCATCCTCGTTCATCGTCGCCATCGCCTCACTCCCGGGTCAAGGACACGCCGCCCACGAACACCCACTTCAGCACGCGGAACAGCCAGATCTTGCGCAACGTGCGCAGCAGCTTCGAGCTCTCCATCCTGGTGACCATTCGCTCGCGATAGCGTCGCACCCCGAGATGCACGAGCGGGTAGGCGATGATCGCGTTCACGAGAGCGGCGATGAATGCTCCGCACACCCAGTACGTGTGCAGCTGGAATCCCTTGAGCGGTCCGGTTCCGAGCCAGACGAACCAGGCCTGCGGCAAGGCGCGCTCGATCAGGAATCGACCGAGCTCGCCGATCGCGCTGGTGACGGCGATGGCGAGGCCGCCGTAGACCACGTAGCCGAGCGTCGCCGCGCTCAGGCGGCAGCGCAGCACCAGCAACGCCGCGAGCACCGCGAACCACAGCAGGTTCTTGCCGAGCACGGCGGTCTCGACATCGGGTGCGCGCCACGGGATCAGACCGAGCGCGGCGCCCAGCACGAAGCCGAGCGCGATCTGATGCGGCGTGGCCTCGCCGCTCAAGCTCTTGTAGAGGCTGCGCAGGAACTTGATCACGATCACGGGACGAGCTCGCGTTGGGAGAGGGATGGAGCAAACACCGCCGCTCACCGGCGTGCCCGATCGGGGCGCCGGTGGTCCTGTCGCCAGAGATTAACCCCGGGGAGGGGCGATTTCAGCGTTGTTGGCGGAAGCAGTCGTTGCAGTAGACTGGACGATCACCACGCGGCTTGAACGGGACTTCCGTGGGCTTGCCGCAGGCGCCGCAGGTCACGGCGAACATCTGCTTGGGCGGCCGCGGGCCGCCGTGCCGTTCGCCGCCGCCGGACTGATGGCGCGGGCCGCCGCCGCCGCCGAACGAGTGGCCGCCCCCGTGCGAACCGCCCTTGTCGCGGCGGTTCTTGCGGCAGTCGACGCACCGCTTCGGCGGGGACGTGAACCCCTTCTCTTCGAAAAACTCCTGCTCGCGTGCGGTGAAGATGAACTCCTGGCCACAATCTGCGCAGGTGAGGGTCTTGTCCTGGAACTCCATGAGTTCACGAGTTCTCCCGGGGCCGTTCGGCGCGCCCCGCTCGAGAAGGCACCGGCCACTCCACCACTCCCGGACGGTGCGCTCGTGAGTCGGCGAGGGGTGCCAGTGGCTGCTCGTTGCCCAGAGTCGTCGCGGAGGAGGTCAAGAGGGAGCGCTTACTCCGCCCGCGGATCGCGGCGTCACGATCGGCGGACGCGATGTCCTTCCTTGGGTTCGGATTCGGGTTTCGGTTCTCTCCGGGGACTTTCGGTCGACGCCAGGCACCACCATAACGGCCGGTGGTGCCCCTTGTCTATCTGTCTCGTCGGAAGTCGCGCGCACCTTGAGGGTTTTTCCCCGGTGATCATTGCCGATCAGGCGCACAATACCCAGCCTGGGTGGAGCCGCCCTTCATTGCGAAACCCGCAACCAGACGCGCATTGCGTCACATCCAACCATCAGGCGTCATGACAACGTCTCGCGTCGCCGCACACGCCGTCGACCCGGCCTCGGTCATGTGGAGTCCGGACCCGGAGGTCGTCCTCGAGAATGCCTTCCAACGCCCGTTCGAGAACGCAGTTGCCACCGCGCGCACGTGCTATTCATCGAAGGGCATCGTGCATGCCGACGAGGTCTCGGGCGAGGAGCTGCCCACCGAGGCGGAGCGCGCGGAGCGCCGGCGCAAGCGCGACGACCTCGCGCTCAGCATCTACCGCGCCGGTCACCACACCACGCTGCAGCACTGCCAGTTCCAGTTCGCGATCTCGGGTGTCTCGCGCCAGTTCATCTGGTCGTTCCTGCACGCGCATCCGTTCTACAACTCGGAGCAGGTCTCGCAGCGCTACGTCAAGGTGAAGCCCGGCTCGTATGCGATTCCGCCGCTCACCGGCCGAGCGCGCGAGCAGTACGTGCAGATCTGCGATGGCTTGCAGCGAGCCTATGCCGAGCTGACGCAGATGCTGCTCCAGCCGGCGGCCGCGGAGTACGATCGCCGCTTCCCCGCGCGGCGTCGTTCCCAGCAGGCGAGGAAGTACGACAAGGACATCCAGAAGAAGGCGCAGGAGGTGGCGCGCTACGTGCTGCCGCTCGGCACGCTCGCGTATCTGTACCACAGCGTCTCCGGCCTCACGCTGCTGCGCTACCACCGCATGCAGAACAGCCCCGACACGACCACCGAGCAGCGCGTGGTGGTGGGCAAGATGATCGGCGCGCTGATCAAGCTCGATCCCTTGTTCGCGCAGCTGCTGGAACAACCGATCGTGCTCGAGGACAGCCTCGAGCACGCCGCGGCGGTCGCGTGCCCGGCGACGGCGGAGCGCCGCGCCGAGTTCGCGCGCGAGTTCGATCTCGAGCTCGGCGGCCGGCGCGCGCGGCTGGTCGCGTATCATGCCGGCGCCGAGCGCGTGCTGGCCGATGCCGTGCGCGAGGTCCTGGGCGTGCCGGCGGCGGCGCTGAGCGACGCCGCCGCGATCGCGCGCGTGCTCGACCCGAGCCAGAACAGCTACCTGGGCAGCACGCTCAACCTGGCCGCGCACAGCAAGCTCATGCGCGCGCTCGTGCACGTGACCTACACGTTCAAGAAGAAGCTCTCGCACACGGCCGACTCGCAGGACCAGCGCCACCGCATGGTGCCCGGCTCGCGCCCGGTGCTGAGCCGGCACCTGGGCGACGCGCCCGACTACGTCACGCCCGGCCTGATTGCGAGCGAACCGCGCATCCGCGCTCACTTTGACGGCATCATGCAGCGTCTGTGGGCGGACGTCGCCGAGCTGCGGCGCCTCGGCGCCAGCGACGAGTTCGCGCTGTATGCGCTGCCGAACGCGATTGCCGTGCGGTTCACCGAATCGGGTGATCTGCAGAATCTGCACCACAAGTGGACCAGCCGGCTCTGCTACAACGCGCAGGAAGAGATCTTCGCCGCGTCGCTCGACGAAGTGCAGCAGGTGGCCGCGGTGCACCCCGAGATCGCGCGTTTCTTGCTTGCGCCGTGCGGCTTGCGCGTGCGGGCCGGCATCGCTCCTTACTGTCCCGAGGGCGAGCGCTACTGCGGCGTGCCGGTGTGGAAGCTCAAGCTCGATCGGTATCAGCGGGTGATCTAGGGAACCGGCGCCGTCGAGTAGAATGTCCGCATAGCCCTTGCGGAGGTCGTGCCATGCCGCGCGTGTTGGTGCCGATCGCGCCCGGTTTCGAGGAGATCGAGACCGTCACCATCGTCGACATCCTGCGTCGCGCCCAGATCGACGTCGTGCTGGCTGGTCTGGTGGCCGGTGTGCTGCGCGGATCGCGCGGCATCTACCTGCAACCCGACTGCCACCTCGACGAGGTGAGCGCCCAGCCGTTCGACATGATCGTGCTGCCAGGGGGCTTGCACAACGCGCTCGCGCTGCGCGACGACGCGCGGGTGCGGCGCCTGGTGCTGGAGCGGCTCGCCGCCGGCGGTTGCGTCGGCGCGATCTGCGCGGCGCCGCTCGCGCTCGCCGCCTACGGCGTGCTCGATGGCCGGCGCGCGACCGCGCACCCTTCCGTGCGGAGCGAGCTGGCGGGGGTGCAGCTCGGCGACGAGCGGGTCGTGGTGAGCAACGGGCTCATCACCAGCCAGGGTCCGGGAACCGCCATGGAGTTCGCATTCGCGCTCATCGGTCGCCTGCTGGGCGCCGACAAGGTGCGCGAGGTCAACGCTGGCGTGCTCGCCCGGACCTGAGCGATTGCCTGGCTGGGCGCCGTGACTCGAACAAGGTGGTCGACGATGAGCTTGCGACTGATTGCGTTCACGCTGGTCGCCGCCGTGCTGTTCAACGTGGGCGACGGCGATGAGGTCAAGCTGTTCCACGAGGCGCTGCCGAGCCAGCCGCCGGCCACCACGCTGCAAGCGGTCAGCGATGATCTCGCGGCGCTCGTGGATCAGACCGTGAAGGCGGTGGTCGGCATCCGCGTGAGCCTGCCGCGCGAGTGGATGCAGCAGGTCATGCCCGCCGATCATCCGCCGTTTCCCGACGCGTACGTGCCCGCGAGCGAAGGCTCCGGCTTCTTCATCAGCGAGGCGGGCTACCTGCTCACGTGCGATCACGTGGTGACACCGGCCTTCGAGGCGGCACTGTCGGAACCAATGCCCGCGCGGCGCATCGCGGTCGAGCTGCACGACGGCCGGCATCTCGATGCACTGCTGGTGGGGCGCGACGATCTCGGCGATCTCGCGCTGCTCAAGGTCGAGAGCGATCGGCCGCTGCCGTTCCTGACCCTCGGCGGCTCGAAGGCGGCTCGGGTCGGCGAGATCGTGCTGGCCGTCGGCAACCCGTTCGGCATCCTCGCGAACAGCGTCTCGATGGGCATCCTGAGCGGCCGCGGCCGCTCGCTGCTGCAGGGCGATCTGTTCGGCGGGCTGCTGCAGACCGACGCCACCGTGAACGTGGGCAATAGCGGCGGCCCGCTCCTGAACGCCCGCGGCGAGGTGGTCGGCATCGCCAACGCCAAGGGCGGCGGCACCGGCGTCAGCTTCGCGATCCCGATCGACGAGGCGAAGCGCGTGCTGCCCGAGCTGAAGAAGGACGGTGCTCCGGCGCGCGGCTTCCTCGGCATCTCGTTCTCGGCCGAGGCGCAGGATGGCCGGCTCACGGTGGTGCGCCGCGTGATCGCCGACAGCCCGGCCGAGAAGGCCGGCGTCAAGGTGGGCGACATCGTGCTCAAGGTGTTCGATGCCGAGGTCGACTCGACGCAGGCGGTGACCAACCGCATCGGCGCGCTGCGGCCGGGCGATCTGGTGCGGGTCGAGCTGCAGCGCGACGGCGAGAAGCTGGTGCGCGAGATCACTCTGGGTCGGCGGCCGAAGCAATGACGCGTCACGCCCGGCCGGAGGTCGTGTTCTTCGACGTCGGGATGACGCTGCTCTACACCGAGCCGTCGATCGCCGACATCTACCACGAGGAGGCGAAAGCGCACGGGCTCGAGGTGACCGCCGCACGCATGCGGGCGGCGCTCGAGCAGCAGTGGCTGCAGTTCGCGCGCCCGTACTTCCACCAGCCGCAGAACCATGTCACGTCGCACGCCGAGGAGACGCGCCTGTGGCGCGAGCTGCACCGGCGCGTTGCGGCCGCGATCGATGACCGCTTCGACGCGACCGGCTGGATCGACGGCATCGAACAGCGGCTCGGCCAGCCCCGCACCTGGCGCCTGTTCGCCGATGCGCTGCCGACCCTGCGAACCCTGGCGGACCGCGGCGTGCGCCTGGCGGTGATCTCCAACTGGGATCTGCGGCTGCGCGGCCTGCTGAGCGCGCTCGAGCTGGACGCGCATTTCGAGCACCTGCAGATCTCGGCCGAGACCGGCTATCGCAAGCCGCATCCGGCGATCTTCCTGCGCGCACTGCGCGCCATGCGCGTGCACGCGAGCCGCGCCTGGCACGTGGGCGACAACGAGCTCGACGACATTCAGGGCGCGAGCGCGATCGGCGTGCGCGCGTTCCACCTGCAGCGTGATGGCGCGAGCGGCGCACCATCGGCGCGGGGCGAGCGCGTCGCGTCGCTGCTCGAGCTGCTCGACCATTGCTGATCGCTCAGCGCGGCAGCGGCGGCAAGCGATGCAGCCGCACCGACCAGCCCTGGGCGCGCGCCGTGACCTCGAGGTACGATGGTCCGCCGAACGTCCGCACGCGTCCGGCCGCGCCCGCGTTCAAGATCCAGGGGATCGCATGCTGATCGATGACGGCATGGTGCGTGTGTCCGTAGAACACCGCCCGCGCATGCGCGAACCGCTTGCGCAGCTCAGCATGACGGGTGTGCGCCGGCAGGATCCGGTCACCGTGCAAGACCACGAGCTGGCCGCCGGGCAGCTCGAGGGTGTTCATCTCGGGCAGCGTGGCGAGCGGCGCATCGACGTCGTTGTTGCCGCGCACCGCCACCACGTGCGGCGTTGCCCGACGCAGCTGCTCGATCACGTGCTGGGCACCGATGTCGCCGGCGTGCACGACGCGATCCATGCGCTCTGCATGCACGACGATGCGCGGGTCGACGAAGCCGTGCGTGTCCGACAGCAGCATGAGATGCATGGCTCTGGTTTACTATGGCCGCCGCGGCGCGTCCATGCGGCGATGGAGGTGGCATGCGCATCCTGGTGACCGGGGCGACCGGCTTCGTTGGCCAGCGGCTGTGCCAGGAGTTGCTGGCGGAGCAGCACCACGTGGTTGGCTACCGGCGGCCGCGCACGACCGCCGCGTCCGCCGCCGACCCGAGCGCGGACCCGCGCATCGAATGGCTGACCGGGGAGCTCGGCGATGGTGCCGCGCTGGCGCTGGCGATGCGAGGCGTGGATGCGGTGTTCCACCTGGCCGCAGCGCTCGGCTACGTGCGCGCACGCCGCGCGGAGCAATGGCGCGTCAACGTCGAGGGACCCGTGCGGTGGTGCAGGCGGCGCTCGCGGCGCGAGGTGGGCCGCCTGGTGCACACGAGCTCGGTGGTCGCGATCGGACCGCGCGCCGATGGCTTGCCCGCCGACGAGACCACGCCGTACCTGGGAGCACGGTTTCGCCTCGGCTACTTCGACAGCAAGGCGCAGGCGGAGCTGCTCGTGCAGCAGGGCGTCGACGCCGGCCTCGATGCGGTGATCGTGAACCCGAGCGCGATCTTCGGCGGCGGTACCAGCAACAACTCGAGCGCGGTGCTCGGGCGCGTGCTGCGCGGCGGCGGTCGCATCGCGCCGCCAGGCGGACTGTGCGTGGTTGCGGTCGAGGACGTGGTGCGCGGCCTGCGGCTCGCTCTCGCCAAGGGCCGGTGCGGCGAGCGCTACATCCTGGGCGGCGACAACCTCTCGTATCCGGAGCTGTTCCGCTTGCTGCACTCGCTCTGCGGCCAGGACGTGTCCGTGGTCACGATTCCAGCGACCCTGTGGCGCTGCCTCGGCATGGTGGCGGCGGGCATCGATCGCATCGTGCCGCTGCGGCCGCCGCTCACGCCCGATGCGATGCGTGCGCTCGGCGGCCGGCTGTTCTACTCGAGCGCGAAGGCGCAGCACGAGCTCGGCTACACCTTCGAGCCGGCGCCGTCGGTGCTGGCGCGCGCGCTCGCTCTCGCGTCACACCATCATGACGGTGGCCACGACGATTCCCAGGTCGGCGCCGGGTGATGTGTCGGTGACGATGGTCGTGTAGTTGAACGCGATCGAGTACCAGCCGAAGCACGGCATCGGGAAGATCCGCGTGCGCACGTCGTAGCCGAGCGCGCCCTGCACGCCAGGATCCTCGGCGCGCGTGTCGTAGCCCCAGGGCGGCGAGCCGAAGTTGGGCAGGGCATTGCCGCTGCCATCGACCAGCTCCTCGAAGATGCGTCGATAGCGCACGTTGCGGTCGCCGCCATCGCGCACCCACGCCGGGAACGTGCCGACGAAGTTGCCCATCTTCTGCCCGGATTTGTAGCGCGCGAACACCTGGAACCCGGAGTTGTCGGCCATCACGCCCTGACGCGTGGTGCGCTCGAGGAACATGTAGAAGTGTGCGTGGGTGCCGACCAGGATGCCGTCGGGATAAACCTGCTCGTCCGGGCAGCGGATCACCTGCTGCCCGCTCTTGCGCTCGGGCGTGACCTGGATGATGCTCTTGTACAGCGCCGGCTTCATCGCTAGGTGAGCGGGTATCGCATCAGCACCGCGGTGAGCTGCAGCGTCGCGAGCGGGCCGCCGCCATCGACGGTCACGCGATAGCGGAACGAGTGCAGGCCGAAGATCGGCAAGGGATAGGTGATCTCCTGCCGATCGACGCCGAACGGCTTGTATCCCGCCGACACCGTGCCCATCACCAGGCCCGTGCCATGACCCGGGCTGCCCATCTGGAAGCCGGTGATCGGATTGGCGATCGGTCCGAAGCGGATCGGCAGCGAGCCGTGACCTTGGTCCTGGCCGCGCGTGCCCTTGTACCAGTCGCCGTAGTCCTCGTAGCGCGACTCGAGATCGAGGCTGAATGCCGTTGCCGACCCCAGCGAATAGTGGGCGAAGATCAGCGTGTGCGTGTGGTCGGCCACCGGCAGGTCGATGGTGTAGGTGCCGTCGGGGATGTTGACGGCGTCGAAGAAGTTCTCGTAGACGGTGCGCCCGCTCGAAGAGCTGGACATGGTGGCGGCTCCGGCATTGCAATCGGTGCGACTCTCGCAGAATCATAGAGCGCAATGCGCGCGCCGTCAAAGAGCTCGTGGTTCTCGGCATGGGCTGCCCGGTTTCGCGGCGCCTCAATCAGGATCACCGCCGGACCGCGGCGCGCGCTCACTCGACCAGCTCGCGGATGCGCGGGCTGTGAGCGAGGTCGTCGACCGCGGGCGGCTGGGCCGACGACTCGAGCTGCTGGGCCACCTGCAGCAGGTCACGAGCCAGGCCGTTGTGGGGGTCGAGATCGAGCGCGATCTCAAGGTGATCGGCGGCGCTGTCCGGTCGTGCGTGGATGATCCGCGTGAGGCCGATGCCGGTCTCCACGCGCGAGCGCAGCGGCTCGTCGCGCACGTGGCGCGTCAGCTCGGTCCACACGGCCTCGGCCGTGCTCGGGTCGCCGCTCATCAGCCGCCACGCGCCGTCGAGGAACAGCGCGTCCTCGTCGTCGGGCCGCAGCGCGAGCGCCAGGTCGAGCTGCTGGCGTGCCGCCGACAGGCGCCCCTCGACCAGGTAACGGCGCGCCAGATCGCGGTGCGGTTTCACATCGGGCGGCAGCGCCGGCGTGCTGCATGCGGCGACGAGCACGATCATCGGCAAGCACGAAAGAGCGTGCCGCCGTTCGGCGACCTTTGCGACAATGGCGATCATCGACAGTTTCCTCGAGGCTCGCCGTCATTCTAATCCCGGAGGCTGCGTGAACGTCACCGCGATTGTGCTGGCCGCAGGAGCGGCACGGCGCATGGGTGCGCCCAAACCGTTCCTGTTCGCCGGCGAGCAGCGCGTCATCGATCGCGTCGTGCACGCGTGTGCAGCGACGCAGCGCGTGGTCGTGGTGCTCGGCACCGATGCGCCGCCCCTTGCTGCGGCAGCGCGGCTGCTGGTCACGCACAACGCAACCCCGGAGTTGGGGCCGATCTCCTCGCTCAAGATCGCGCTCAGCGCCGCCGGCGCCCAGGCCGATTGGTACCTGATGTTCCCGGTGGACTACCCGCTGGTGGAGGGCGAGGACGTCGCGGCGTTGCTGCAGGCGGCCGCGAGCACGTCGGCAGACGTGGTCGTGCCGCTGTGTCGCGGCCGGCGCGGCCATCCCATCCTGTTCCGCGGCCGGCTCGCACCCGACCTGCAGGGTGTGGCGGCCGAGCGCACCGCGCGCGACGTGCTGTTCCGCGATCCGCGCGCCGTGCTCGCGGTCGACACGCCGCGCGAGCAGGTCCTGATCGACATGGACACCCCGTTCGACTACGGTCGCGTCGATGCGATCGCGCGGCGACGCGAGCTCAGCGAGCGGCTGCGGGGCGACGCGCGGCTGCGGATCGTGCTGGCACGCAAACGCGGCGTGCTCGCGCAGGACGTGTTCCCCGCGGTGGACGACCCGGACTTCACCATCACCAGGTTGAAGCTCGAGGGCGGGCTGGGCGAGGAATGGCAGGTCGCCGGCGCGAGCGAGTTCGCCGCCGCGATCCACGTGGCCGCCGCCGCCAGCGCGTTCGTGATCGCCACCAGCCTCTCGCCGCGCCCGTTGCCCGTGCTCTCTCGCGCGCTCGCCGCGTTGAGCTGCCGCGAGCTGATCGCGCCGTCGATGGCGATCGAGGAACCGGCAGCGAGCGCCCAGCCATGGCTCGCCTTCCCCGAGGTGAACGGCTGGCGCCGGCAGCTGTGATGCGAGCGCGAGGATGGCTGGGCCGGGGATGCCGAGCGGGCGTCGGACACGAGCTCGAAGTGGCGGCGACTGCGCCTAGAACTTGAACCGCAGATCGAGCTGCGCCTTGTATGCGCGCGCCTCGTGATCGAAGGCGTCGCCGGGATCGAACACGCCGAGCGTCAGCTCGCACGTGAAGCTGGTGCTCAGCCGATAGCCGACGATGACATCGAGCTCGCGGCCCAGGTCGCGCGACAGACCGTTGGGCGGGATGCGCAGATCCGATCGGGCCAGCTGATCGGCGATCTCGTGCTGGCGGAAGCGATGGCCCACGACGTCCACCGACAGCCCGTGCGCGGGACGGCAGCCGAGGCCCACCGTGTACACCGCGAGGTTGGCGAGGCTCGGGATCGAGGATCTCGCCGTAGTACCGGAACGAGGTCACGCCGGCGAACTTGCCGTTGTTGTCCTGCAGGCCGCTCTGCCGGAAGCCGGCGCGGTTGTCGCCGGCATTGCGATCGCCGGTGCCGAGCGCGTAGCCGAGCGTGACGTTCGGCCGCAGCGCGTGGTCGAGCACGTACGTGCAGCCGAAGTCGACGCCGTAGCCATCCAGGCGCTCGAACCCGACCACGCCGTCCGCGCGTGCCAGCTCGACCCAGTGGCGCAGGCCAGTGCCGGGCTTGGCGTACGAGCGCAGCCCGTACAGGAACGGGCTGAAGGCACGCGCCTCCTGCTGATCCCGTCGATCGATCACGTAGCCCGACAGCGTCCAGTCGGCGTCGACGCCGTAGCTGGCGACGTACATGAAGTTGTAGATCTCCTCGCTCTGGTTGGCGACGTCCAGGTACTTGCGGCCTGCCGTCGCCGAGACCTCGAGCTGCAGCGGCTTCAGATCCAGATAGGCGCGCGCACCGTCCAGGGACTCGTTGTAGATCCACTCGCGCACCTCGTCGAAGTCTTGCCGGCCGAGCTGCAGATGCAGATGGTCGAACGGCGTATCGGCCAGGAACAGGTAGGCCTCCGACACGCGGTAGTCGTGCGTGAAGTCGTCGGCCGAGCTCTCCTTGTTCACCCGCCCGCGCAGCGCGTGGCCGGTGAGCAGCGCGAACGAACCGCCGTCGCCCAGCATCGCCAGCGCCGACAGCTTGGGCTCGACGTCCCACAGGAACCGATCGCGCCCGTTCTGGTTGTCGAAGTTGTAGTTCTCGCGGATCGCGACGCGGCCGAACAGCTCGCCGCCGAGGTACAGATGCCTGGTCAGCTCGAACGTGTACGGCAGGAACTTCTCCTCCTTGCCCACCTTCTGTCCGAGCGGGCCCTTGGCGAGCAGATCGCCGACGGTCTCGGGGACGGCCGCCTTGCGCTTGCTCGCCTGGCTGGTCAGGTCGGTGGCGGCGGTGAATCGCACGGCGATGCCGCCGACGTTCGCGACCGAAGTGGCGTCGTCTGGCAGCGCGAGCACCTCGGCCTCGATCTTGAATCGCCCGCGCGGCTCGACGAGACGCACGGTGTCGGCGAGGAAGCTCGCATCCGCGAGCCGCTTCGCCTTCACCTTGACCCAGGTGCCGGCGGGCAGCGCGGGGCGCGCGATCTTCGCCCGCGCACGATCCTCGTAGACCGTGCTGGCGTCGAGGGCGATGCGGATGGAGAGCAGCGAGAGCTCGCCGGGCGCGGCATCGCCATCGAGCGGCGCGCTGATCTCGGTCATCACGCCGGGGTTGGCCGCCTCGTCGACCTCGACGATCTCGAGCGGCGGCGACTGCCCGAGATGGCCCTCGATCTCCACCCAGTCATGCACTCTGGGCTGCCAGGCGCGCTGGCCCTGGCCGCGGGCGGTCGCGCCGAGCTGGGGAACGAGCGCGAGCAGCAGCGCCACCACCAGCCGTGCGTTCACCGGTCACCTCGCGCCAGCGAGCGGGCGCGCTCGAACAGTGCCTGCACCAGGGCTGGCTCCGCCTCGCGCAGCGCGTACACCGCGCACAGCCGGATTGCGGTGCACGCGCGGTAGAACCGCAAGCGCGCCGGCTCGGCATCGGCGAAGCAGCCGAGCCAGGTCGAGCAGAGCTGCGCGCCACGTTCGAGCTGGTGCAGCTGCATGCCGCGCAGCAGCAAGTGCTCAGCGAGGTTGGCGATGTCCAGCTCGCGATCGCCGCGCGCCGCGGTCTCGAGGTCGATGAACGTCACCGTGTGCGAGTCGAGGAAGATCTGCTTGTCGTGCAGGTCGCGGTGCAGGACCGCGCTGCCGCCTGGCTCCGGCAGGGCGATCCCTGCGAGCAGCTGAGCGAGCGCGGCCGCCCGCTCGGGATGCAAGTGATGGCAGAGCTCGAGCGCCTTCGTGACCGCGGCGATCTCGTCGGTCGGCCGGTGCTCGGGCAGCTCGCTGACGCGCAGCGCGTGAAGCTGCTGCAGCGCGCGTGCCACCGCCGCCAACGGCAACGGCGTGCCGTCGAAGAGCATCGCATGCATGCTCTCGCCTGCAGCCCTGGCGTGAGCGATCAAGCCCTGCTCGACATCGACGGCGAGGATCGGCGCGGTCAGCGCCACCGCTGCACGCGCGGCCGCGGCCTCGATCGCGCGCGCGCGCGCCAGCACCTGCGCGCAGCGCGAGCGCTCGTGCGCCTTGAGGAAGGCGATCGTGCCCTGCGCCTCTACCCGCAGCGCGGCGCGCCGCGTCGGCCGGTAGCTCTGCAGGCGCACGCCTTGGGCGGCATCGCTCAACCCGAGCCGCGCGAGCACCGCCGCGCGCTCCGGGCCAAGCAGCGCGCCCAGCCCGGGCAAGGCCGCATCGCGCCGGGGATCGACCAGCGTGCACGGAATGCTCATGAGCGGCGTGCCGAAGCGCGGCTCGGCACCGCGCAGCATCGCAATCGGCGTCGCCGCGGTCGTGCGGTACAGAAACGCCAGGCCTTCGCCGTGGCGCAGCCGGGCCACGCCGCGGTGCTCGAGGCTCTTCACCGGCTCCTGCAGCAGGCGCGACAGCTCGCCGAACAACGCCTCCGGCCATGGCGATCGCGGGCGCCCGGGCAGCCGCGCCGGCGCGAGCAACCGCGATGCGGCATCGAGCACGTGGTGGCCCTGGTCCGCGAACGCCGGATCGAACCGGCGGAACGGCGCCATCGCAAGCTCGAGCAACGCTGCGGCGCGAAACCAGCTCAGGTTGGACGCGTCGCACGCGGCGTGCGTGCGGTAGCCCGACAGCAAGCGCGCGAGCGCGTCGTCCTGATCGCCGGCCGTAGGGTCGCGGCCAAGGCGCAGGACGTGATCCTGCGCGGCCCACCACGCGAGGTCTTCCTCGCAGCGGCCCGGGCGCACGCGATCGAGGTCGAGCAGCGCGACCTCACCGCCGCCGCTCCACACCTGGCTCGCGGAGAAATCACCATGGAGCAGCACCTGGCGGCCGGGCCCCGGCTCCTGGTCGCGCAAGCGCCAGCACCTCGCCAGC
The DNA here is from genome assembly GCA_046349655.1 of Planctomycetota bacterium. Classification (GTDB taxonomy): domain Bacteria; phylum Planctomycetota; class B15-G4; order B15-G4; family JAXMBY01; genus JAXMBY01. The sequence continues at coordinate 41,226 of JAXMBY010000037.1, read as the reverse complement.
ATGCTTGCCCAGCTGCTCGTCGAGCTCTGCAAGGTCGACGCAAGCCTGCACCAGGCGCGGCAGCACGCTCGCCTCGCGCATGCACAGCGACGGCAGCACCGCGAGCCGGTGCAGCAGACCGAGCAGCTCGCCGACCTGCTCGATCGGCACGTCGGCGGGCGTGGACATCGCCCCCAGGTCCTCCCTCCACGAGCAGCGACAGCTCGGGGTCGTGGCCGAGCAGCCGTGGCACGCGCAGCGCGCGGTGCCTGCGCCTGGATCGCGAGGCGTGCCGGACGAGCGCCGCGAACCGCTGCGGCTCGAGCACGCGCAAGTACAGATCGAGCGGCCTGCGCTCGGCGACCAGCGGCCGCTTGATGACCGCGGCGTACTGCACCACGCAGCGGCGCTCCGGCTTGTAGCGCACCACACGGAACTCCGAGCCGCGGCCGCCGAGCGTACCGTCGCCCAGAACCGCGGCTCCCAGCGTGGCGCCCACGGCGCGCTTGAGCGCCGGTCTGCAGCAGGCGCTTCAGCCCGCGCAGCACGCGGTCGTTGGGAAACGCGAGCAGAACGAGCCCACGCTCGGCATCGATCGCGAGCCCGTGCAGCTCGTCATCGCCGCGCGGCGCGAGCGGTCCGAGCTTCGCGTACAGCTCGCTCGCGCGCGCCGGCGGCAGGGCGAACAACGTGACCCACCGGAAGGTGCTCGCGCCGGTGCCATCCGTGCGCATCAGGCGATGACCGACGAGGCAACCCTTGCTCGCCTTGAAGCGCACGTACTGCGGCACGCAGCGCCAGCCGGCGGTGCGACCATCGCGCACGAGCAGGCGCGCGATCATCGCCTGCGCCAGCTCGGGATCGAGCACGTGCTCGAGCGCCGGCAGCGACTCGAGCGCGGCGCCATGCGAGATCATCATGACGCGCCCCCGAGCACCGGATTGACGTCGTGCTGCTGCAAGAAATCGGCGAACGGACCGGCGTGCGCACGCAGCTTCGCGAGCGAGCCGCGCTGCACCACGCGGCCGCGCTCGAGCACGATCACCTCGTCGACCTGCTCGAGCGCTGCCAGCCGATGCGTGATCATGATCACGGTCTTGCCGCGCAGGTTCTGCATCAGGTGCTCGGTGATCAGCTTCTCGGCTTTCGGATCGAGCGCCGTCGCGGGCTCGTCCAGGATCAGGATGGCGGGATCGCGCACCAGCGCGCGCGCCAGGGCAACGCGCTGGCGCTGGCCGCCGGAAAGCTTCTCGCCGCCCTCACCGACGCGCGTCTGCAGACCGTCGGGCAAACGGCTGGCGAACTCGATCACACCGGAATGCTCGGCGGCATCCTCCACCTGCTCGGCGCTGGCCTCGGGGTTGCCGAGCCGGATGTTCTCGGCGATGGTGCCGTCGAACAGCAGCGCCTTCTGGAACACGAATCCGATCTGCTTGCGCAGCGACCCGAGCTCGAGCTCGCGCACGTCCTGCCCATCGATCAGCACGCGGCCGGCGGTCACGTCCCGCAGCCGCGGGACGAGCGACGTGAGCGTGCTCTTGCCGGCACCATTCTCGCCCACCAGACCGATCACGCGACCCGGCGCGATGCGCAGGTCGACGTCGTGCAGGACCTGGAGCTCGCCGTAGGCGAAGCCGACGTGCTCGAAGCTGATCTCGCCCAGCAGCCGAGGCGTGGCGCGCGCCGCCGGCGGCGAGCTGATCTCCGGCTGCGTGCTCAGCACCTCGACGATGCGCTCGCCGCAGGCCGAGGCCTTCGCCAGCTTGGCGCCGCGCGCCATCAGCACTCTTAGCGGCTTGTACAGGCTGCGCACGTAGGCGACGAACAGCACGAGATCGCCGGGCGTCATGGTCTCGGCCGCGACCGCGCGCGAGCCGAGATACAGGAGCACCGCGACCGACACGGCAATCACCGTCTCGGTCATGCGCGTCATCGAGTTCTCCAGCCGCGTCGCGGCGAGCCCCGCCTTGGTGCTCTTGCGGTTCTGGTAGCCGAAGCGCTGCTGCGCGATCGGCTCGAGGCCGTAGGCCTGGATCACCGCGACCGAGGCCAGAGACTCGTACGCGGCCGCCGCGATCTGACCTTCCTTCTTGCGTTGCTTGCGCGCGGTCTGGCGAATGCGCGCGGCGAAGTGCGACAGCACGAACGCGAGCAGCGGCAAGATGATGGCGGTGAACAAGGTGAGCCTGGGAGAGATCAAGAGCATCGCCGCCAGCATCGCCACGATCATCAGCGATTGCTGCACCACCTCGACCAGGCCCTCGACCAGGAAGTCCTTCATCGCCGCGACGTCGCCGGTCAAGCGCACCAGCAGATCGCCCGACGAGTTCTGGTCGTGGTAGCGCAGCGACAGGCTCAACAGGCGATCGTGCACGTCCTGCCGCAGGCGCGCCATGATCTTCTGCGCCGCGGTTGCCAGCAGGATGGTGCGGGCGTAGCCGCACAGACCGCCGAGCGCCGCCAGCACCACCAGCACCGCCGATGCGGTGAGCAGGAGCGGCACCTTGTCCTCGCCGCGCAGCATCTCGGGCAGCGTGAAGGGCAGGCGCAGCTTGTGATGCTTGTTGGTGAGGATGTCGAGCACCACCTTGATCGGCCATGGCTTCAGCACTTCGGCGACGACGAAGCCCAGGCTCGCGAACAAGGCGATGACCAGCGTCCGGCGATGGCGGCGCACGTACGGCAACAGCAGCCTCACCACCCGCGCGAGGTCGCGGCTGCTGCCGATCTGCCGCCAGGCGCCGAACGGGTTCACGATGCGGCCTCCTTGACCGCGGCTGGCCGCAGCGCGGCGATCATGGCGATCAGCTCGCGTGCGCGCGCTTCCCAGGTGTGGCTGCGGCGGAAGCGCTCGTGCGCGGCGGCCGCGAGCCGCTCGCGCAGCGATCGTGACGCCACGAGCGCATCCAGGCCCGCGCGCCAGCTGGCGACGCTGCCGGGCTCGAACAGCCAGGCGGACTCGCCATGCGTGACGTGCGAGCGCACGCTCGCGACGTTGCTCGCGAGCAGCGCGCGGCGCGCGGCCATGGCCTCGACCAGCTTGAGCGGCGAGAAGTACGCGGGCGCATCGGCGGGGTAGGGGCACACGACGATGTCGCTGGCGGCGAGGATCGCGGCGACCTGCTCGTGCGGTACCGCGCCGGACGCGAACACGCCGGCGGGGTCACGTTCGGCCGCGCGGCGCACGTCGCCGAGGTGCAGACCCTCGCCCACGATCCACAGGTGCACGTCGCGACGTTGCGCCCGAACCTGTGCGAACGCATCGAGCAGGAACGGGATGCCGTGCCACGGCTTGAGCGAGCCCGGAACGGTGACCACGGTGCCGGTGAATCCCGGCGGGCGCGCGCTCGCGCACACGCTCTCGAACAGAGCGCGGTTGCGCGTTCGCGAACACGCGCACGCGCGCCGCCGCACGCCCAGCGTGCGAACGTGGTCGGCGACGGCCTCGCGCCACTGCCAGCACCAGGCTGGCGTTGGCCAGCACTTCCATGACCGCGCCCGCCGCGAGCGCGGTCAGCTCCAGGCTGCGGAACCGCGCCTGCTCCTCGAGCAACGGTGCGTTCACCTCGACCACGTGCGGGATGTTCTGCTCGCGGCTGAAGATCAGGCCGGCGATGCCGAACGGGCTCAGGCGCTCGTACACCGCGTCGCAGCCGCCGCTCTCGGCGAGCGCGCCGAGGAAGCTCGCGGCGCCGGCGAGCAGGTCGAGCTCGCGCCGCGCGCCGCTGCTGCCTTGCCGTGGCACCACGCGCGCCGGAAACGGCACGGCCGGCGGGTCGTGATCGGCGCGGGCAGCGAAGGCGGCGAGCCTGACGCCCTGCTCGCCGAGCGCGCGCCCCAGCTCACGAAAATGCACCGCCGCACCCTTGGCGCCGTCGATCGGGATGCCGGGATCGGCGCAGACGTAGGCGAGGCTCAGCCCGCGCGCGGCGTTCATACCTCGAACTCCTCGAACGGCAGCGGTGCGCGCGGCTCCGGTCTGGGACCGTGCTGCTCGACGATGTGCACCGTGGTGGCCTCGGTGAGCGTGCCGTGGCGCATCAACGTGTGCAGCTCGGCGACGTTGGCGCGCAGGTCGAACAGCCGCTCGGCGCGCTTGCGCCCCTGGATGCCCAGGCTCTCGGTCACGGTTGCGTTCGACAGCACGTAGCGGATCGCCGATGCCAGCGAGAACGCGTTGTTCTCTGGCACCAGCAAGCCGCCCTCGCTGTCGCCGAAGATCTCGGCGACGCCGCCCACCGGCGTCGAGATCGCCGGCACGCCGCAGGCGAGCGCCTCGAGCAGCACCGTCGGCAAAGCGTCGCGATTGCCATCGGCGGCAGTCACGCACGGCAGGCACACCACCGAGGTTCGCTGCAGCAGCGCGCGCACCTCGTCGTGCGTCTTCGCACCGACCAGCTCGACCAGGGCGCCGAGCTGGAGGTCGTTGCGCTGCTGGAGCAGCCGCTCGCGATCCTCGCCCTCGCCGACGATGATGCACTGGAACGCCTGGCGTTGATCGCGCAGCGTCGCGCACGCCTTGAGCAAGACGTGGAAGCCCTTCTTCTCGATCAGGCGGCCCACCGCCAGCACCAGCGGCGGATCCATCCTCGGTGAGTGGTCGGGCGCGAACAGCTCGAGGTCGATGCCGTTGTAGAGGCGCCGCAGCTTGAGCTCCGGGCGGCCGAGCAGCTTGAGCTCGATGAAGCTCTTGTTGGCCTCGCACACCGTGATCACGAAGGCCGCATCGCGCACCAGCTTCTGGAATCGTTCCGGGTCGACGGCGTCGCGGTAGATGTCCTTGGCATGGGCGGTGAACGAGTACGGCAGCCCGGTCATGTGGTGGACGATGCGCGCGACGAACGACGCGCCGGTCGCGAAGTGCGCGTGCAGGTGCTCGACGCCGCCCCGCTTCAGGATCTGCTGGGCGATGTACAGGCCTTCCATCAGCTCGGTGAGGCCGCGCAGGTCGGGCAAGAGCAGCGCCTCTTCCATCAGCATCGCCAGCGCCTCGCGGCGTGGTTTCAAGGTCGGCCACGCGCGCTGGAACAGCTGCAGGCCATCGATGCCCTTCAGGTCCGGTGCGTATGCCACGCTGCCCTTGAACCGCGAGACGCTCGGATGGAAGCGGCCGTCATCCGGCCGGCGCAGCGAGTACACCGACACGCTCGCGCCCTGGCGCTCCAGCTCCAGCATCTCGTTCAAGATGAACGTCTCGGAAAGGCGCGGGTATTTCTTCAGGATGTAGGCGACTCGCAGGCCACTCATGATCGGGTTTCCTCAGCGCGCCAAACGCACCGGCGCGGCGACGCTCCAGCAAGGACCGGCGACGGTCCGCAAGCGCACCGCTCGCCTCGACCGAGGTGCGGTCTCGCCCGCGGCAACGGCTCGATCGCGGGCGCGTGCCAGGCGCGCCGCGATGGCTGCCGCCTCTGAATGTCGCTTGCCGCCGGCGTCCCGACAAGCCCGAGCTTCGATCCATCGCCGCCGGCACTCATGGCACGACCACCTCGTACTCGAATGCCACCACCAGGTCCTGACCATCCTTGCCGGCGATGCCGGGGCCGATGCCGATCCGGTAGGTGCCCGGCTTCGACCCGTGGCTCGGCGTGAAGATCACCTCCCGGTCGTCGACCGTCAGCGAGCCATCGACCGGCACGCCGTTGCGCGCGACGCGGAACGAGTCCGCGCTCACGGTACGGGCATCCACCGGCGTCGAGAAGCGCATGCGCAGGTCGCTGAACGCGCCGGTCGATTCCAGCGGCGAAAGCCGGGCGGCCGCCGGCCAGGCGACGCAGTCCGGAGTCCAGGGCAGCTCGACGGCGCCGCGAGCGCGTGCCCTGGCGCGGACGCGGGCCGCCGAGAACACCCGCGTCGGCGCGCGAGCCGGCGATCGGCCGCGAGCGGGAAGCCGATCCACGAGCGCAGATCCGGTTGCAGCCAGGAAGTCCTCGGTCACCTTGCGCTCGTCTTGCAGGAACACGGCGGTGGTGAGCGTGAGGCTTGCCGAGAACGGCGGTGCGAAGATCACGATGCCGGCAGCGACGTCGCTCACCTCGCGCTTGACGCCGTCATCGGCGATCTCGAGCACGTCGCCCGGCGAAGCGCGACGGCTGATAGGCCGCGAAGCGGTCGTTCGAGCCGCCGTCCTTCGGGAACGTGAGCAGCTGCGGGAATGCCGCGAACGCCATCGCCGGTGATCGGGCCCTCGTCGGCGGGGTGTCTCCTCGACCAGCGAGTAGAACGCGCGCGCGCCAGCGAGGTCGGGGTTGTTCTGCAGCGCTACCGACGAGTACAGACGCGAGCCGAGCGCGACGCCTTGCAGCCCCGCCTCGTGGTTGCCCGCGATCACACTGAACGCTGCCACCACGCCTGCGGACTTGGCTCCGGTCGCGCCGCCCGCGCCGTTGCCGAGCAGCGCGCAGTTGACCACCGCGCACACCAGGTTGGCTGAATCGCCGTTCTGCTGATAGCCGTTGTGCGAGTTGCCGGTGAGCTTCGAGCCCTCGACCAGGAAGCTCGCCGGCTGATCGCCGTCGATGCGCACGCCGTCGAGCCCGTTGCGCTCGAGGATCGATCCGCGCACCCAGCCCGAGGCGTCGATCTCGTCGTCGGCATCGAAGTCGACGTCGAGCTGCACGCCGTAGTTCAGGTTGCCACTGATGAAGCACGACTCCACCAGCACGCGCTCGGTCGCACCCAGCGACGTGCGGCCGATGCTCCGGTCGAGCTCGTTGTACTTGATGTTGACACCGTCGTCGCGGTTGGCGCTCACGTTGCAGCTGCGCAGGACGATGTAGCTCAGGCTCTGCGGGAACGCCGAGAGCGCGTCGGCCTGCAGGCCCTCGTTCTGGTTGGCGAGGATGCGGGTGCGCACCACGCTGATGCGTGCCGGCCCGAAATGATCGATGCCTTGCGCGCCGTTGCGCGTGATCTCGCAGCGATGCAGGAACAGCTCGCCCGCTGCCTGCGTCATCTCGAAGTGCACGCCGTCGGAGCGGAAGTTGTCGACCAGCGTGTCGACCATCGCCACCGACGCGTCCTTCGCCTGCAAGCCTTGCTGCGCCGCGGGTGAGCCGTTGTCGTACTGGCCGGCGAGCACCAGCCCATCGACCACCTGCTTGGTGTTCGGCGTCACGATGTCGAGCGCCGTCTTGCTCGCGGCCGACGACAGCAGGCGCGTGGGATGCGCGACGCGCGAGCGCGTGAGTGCATCGAAGCCTGCATCGAAGCCGCCGAACAGCGAGACACTGCCAGGCAAGACCAGCGACTCGACGTAGTCGCCCGACCGGATCCACACGTTGCCGCCGCCGGCGCCGCGTGCGCGCGTGATGCCGTCGGTGATCGAGCCGAGCGCGTGGTCCGGGGCAGATCCATCGCCAGGCGAACCGGCCTGCGACCAGTCCACGTACACCACCGGACCGGGGATGACCGGCAGCACGTTCCAGTTGAAATCGGCAACGAAGTTGGCGGCGGCCGACGTCGCGCGCACCAGCACGTAGGTGGCGACGCCGTCCGGCAGACCGCTCAGCACTGCGGACGATGCGCCGGCCGCGGTCTGCATCGCCGGGGTGGCGAAGTCGAAGCTCTCGGCGGCGGTTGCCGTGTAGACGAGATACGAGACATCGCCCGCCGGCGCGCCGCCTGCATCCTTCACCGGCGTCCACAGCAGCGTTGCGCCGCCCGCCATCGCCAGCGCCGAGTCGATGCCGAGGAATGCTGGCAGCGGCACCTCGCCGGTGTTGTCGCCGCCGGTGCCGCCGCCGCCATCGCTGGGCGGCTCGCTGACCGGCCGCGCCTGCGGCGAGAAGCGCCCGACGCGCCGCGAGCAAGCCCGAGAGGATCACGAGGACGATCGTGCGCATGACGTTGTGGGGTTGCGATCCGGCCGCTCGCACCGGTGTCCCGCGGCAGCGGCCCGGGTGCTCCGGCGAGCTCGCGGAAAGGAGAACCGCCAGCGGCCGGGAAAATACGCGGTGGGCTGCCGGTGGGCGCCTGCCGCGCCCCGGCGACGTGCCGCTTGCCCTGGCGGGTGGTGTGCGGCGCCACGCACACAGGCCGCACGACGAGTCGGACCACGTCACGCTCTGGAAACCCGATCGAGGATCTTATCGGCGGACAACCGAATGTCGCCGGGTACGAGTGCCAGGCGATGGTCCAGTGCTTCCCGGTGTTCAAGAGCTGTGCTACACCAGCTCACCACCATGATCAGCAATCAGCGGCGGGCAGCCGCGCTGGCGGCATCGTGAGATCGAATCGCGGCGACCCGTTGGCGGTGGCAAGGAACGAGCCGTCGTCGTCCACGAGCGACAGGCTCGCTCGGAGCGATTGCTGCGCATGCGATTGTGCTGCGCATGCGATTGCGCACGCACCTCGCCACCGGCGCCTGCTCGGCGTCGGTGTGCGCGTGCGTGTCTGGACCACCTGTCTCACGGACGATTCCCGGGCCAGCGCCCGGTGGACGCGGTGCCTGCCTGCCCCTCGAGCGATGATCGCAGCCTTGGTTCTGCCCGGGACTCGTCGAGCTCGCGCGAAGGAGAGCGCGGCGGCGCGAGGAAAATACACGGCGCGCATGCCGGCCGCGTGCTTGACGCGCGCGGCCGGGTCGAGTAAGAAGGTCGCGTGCCTGCCTGCCAGCTCGAGCTCTGCGGGAGCTCGACGATGGCTGTCCTCCAATCGCTTCTGGCGCTTCTGGCGCTCGTGGTCGCCGCGGACCAGACCACCAGGCCGCACATCCTGATCATCGTCATCGACGCGCTGCGCGCGGACCGCGTCGGCTGCTATGGCAACCCGCGCCCGGTCACGCCCAACATCGACGCGTTCGCCCGGCAAGCGCTGGTGTTCGACGATGCGATCGCGGCCGCGAGCTGGACCAAGCCGTCGATCCCGTCGTTGTTCACCGGCCTGTATCCATCGCAGCACGGCGTGTTCTCCGGCAGCCACGAGGACGCGCGCGGCGCGATCACGTCGGACGTGCTGGCCGAACAGCACGACACCCTCGCCGAGCAGCTCCGATCGCTCGGCTACCGCACCGCGGCGTTCGTGGAGAACGCGCAGCTCAAGTCGTTCCTCGGCTTCGACCAGGGATTCGACACCTACACCGACGACGCCGGCACCGCGAGCGAGATCGTGGCGAAGTTCCTCGCCTGGGTGAGGCGCGAGCCCGATCGACCCTACTTCGCGTACCTGCATCTGCTCGACGTGCACTGGCCCTACCAGCCAGCGCCGCCCTACGACACTCGCTTCGGCAACACCGCGGCGTCGCTCGACCTCGGCTCGAGCGAATGGCGCGCGCTGCGCGACGACATCAACAGCGGCAAGCGCATCCCGGCACCCAACGACATCGCGCGCATGGTCGAGCTGTACGATGGCGAGCTGGCGATGACCGATGCGGCGCTCGGCGCGCTGTTCCGCGCGCTCGACGATCCCGCCATCGGCAAGGAAGTGTTCGTGCTGCTCACCGCCGATCATGGCGAGGAATTCTACGAGCACGGCAAGATCGGCCACGGCCACTCGCTCTCGGAGACGCTGCTCCGCATTCCGTTCCTGTGCAAGGCGCCGCGCCTCGCGCCCGGCCGCACCGACTCGCCGGCGAGCCTGGTCGATGTCTACCCGACGGTGCTCGAGCTCGCGGCGCCGGACGCGGCGCCGGCGCGTCCTGGCCGCAGCGTCCTCTGCCTCGACGCTCGCGGCAGCCGCACGCTGCTCGCAGAGACGCGGCCCGGCAGCGAGCACGTCCTGGTCGCGCGGCGCTACCCGATGAAGCTGGTGCGCACGTACCGCGCGAGCAAGGAGCATGCGTACGTGGCCGACCTGCGCAGCCAGATCGTCAAGGCGTTGCGGGTCGAGGTGGATCTCGATCTGAGCGCGGAACCCTGGCGCGTAACCAAGCTGACGATGAAGCTGAAGCAGACCGAAGACGGGGTGGAGCTACGCGGCCCGATCACCTCGCTCCAGGCCGGCACGCTCGAGGTGCTGCGCGTGCGCGGCACGTTCGATGCGCACACCAGGGTGCTCACCGAGAACGACGCGCCGGCCGGCGCCGACGCGCTGAGGGTGGGCATGGTGGTCGAGATCGACGGCGATTTTGCACAGGACGAGCTGCGGGTGAAGCGCATCCGCGTGGCGAAGCCGGACGAGCAGTCCGCGCAGATCGAGGCGCGGGTCGAGGACTGGCAGCGGGACGCTGGCCGCTTGCGGCTCGCGCGCCAGCTGCTCGAGCTGAACGAGCGCGCCGCGATCAAGGACAAGCGCGAGCAGCGTCCGGACGACGCGGCACAGAACAGCTACTACCGCGATCTCTTTCAGCCGCAGAACCTCATCCTCCGCAAGCACCTCGAGGTCGAGGAGCGGCTGTTCGACCTGAGCGGCGATCCGGGCGAGGCGAGCAACATCATCGACGCCCGACCCGGCGTGGCCAGCGCGCTGCGCGCGGAGCTGGACCGCTACCTCGAAGCCTGTGCGCGCTCGTACCGGGCGACGCCGACCAAGACGCTCGATGCGAAGACGATCGAGTCCCTGCGCGGCATCGGCTACGTGAAGTGAGCCGGAGCCCGCTCCAGCGCGTCCACGTGCGGGATTGCTGCGGCGCGGGCGCTCATGGCGCACCCGGGCCGCGGTGGGGAGTCTCCGTGAAGGAGCCGAGAGCAGATCGACGGCGCTCATCAGGAACTCCGTCTTGTACCAGTCGGCGCCGGTGCGTGGGATCAGGCGGACGTTCCAGCCCTGGTCGATCAGCCTCTGCGCCATCGGCCGTGCGCTCTCCGGCTCGGACGAGAACAGCAGGATCGGACACACCGGCCGGCAGCTGGCGAGATCGTCACACGCCATGCGCGAGTCGTTGGTCAGGCCGATGGCGTCGGGCTGCGAGGGCAGGTCGGCGTTCAGGCAGATGATGCGCGCGCGCGGCACGTGCTCGCCGAGCTGCCAGTGCAGCGCCGCCGGCGGCCGCAGCTGCATCTCGGTCAGCGGGTAGCGCGAGCGCAGCGCGTCGTACATCGCGGTGAGGCCTTCATCGGCGCTGTCCACGAGCAGGAAGATCGGGATCGCCATCCTGGCCGCGTGCGCTGCTCGCTCCCGCCGCGCGCTCTCCAGCTGCGCGACCACGAACGTGGTCCCGAGCACGATCACGACGACCGCCAGCGGCGCCATGGCGGCGATGCGCGTGATCACCGGCAGCTCGCCGTGCCACGCGAGCACGGTGGCGATGATGCCGGTCACGGTGGTGGCGCTCACCAAGAGCAGCATCGTGCAGCCGACGGCCATTCCTTTGCCCGCTGCATCCTGGCCCTTGCTCACGAGCGTCGGGTCCTTCACCACCATCGCCGCGAGCACGAGCAGCACGAATGCGAGGCAGGTGAGCACCCACACGGGCGCGGCGCTCGTGGCAAGCACGGCGAGCGAGAGCATCGCGGGCAAGGTCATCCATCACCTTTCCGTCGCGGTCGCAAGCTGCGAGCGGCGCACTGGATCGGCGGCCGCGCGGTGGCGATCATCACGCCGTTGCGGCAATGTACAGAATGTCGGGACGGGCAGGCAAGAGCCGGCGCGCGCCGGCGCGTCGCTCGACGTGGGCGGCACGGCCGCGAGCTTCGGTCGGTCGCCGACCATGACGGCTTGCGCAGCGGCTGGAGCGGGAGTGGATGCTAGCCTGGTCGCAATGCCCCGCATCTCTGCCGCAAAGGGACCGACGCGATGCAGCCGCGCAAGGCCTCTTCCTCGGGATCCTGCTGGCTGCCGCGCCGCAGGATCGCGCGCCGGTCGAACCAGCGCTCGCCGGCGAGGACGTGCAGGCGGCGCTCGCGCAGGTCTCGGTCGATCGCCTCAAGGCCGATGTCACCGCGCTCGTGAGCTGCGGCACGCGGCATCCGTTGTCCACGGGCGGCGCGCCGGGACACGGCGTCGACGCGGCGCGCGCGTACTTGCGCGAGCAGCTCGCGAAGTGCGCCGCGAGCTCGGCCGGCCGCATGCAGGTCCGCGTCGATGAATTCCGGCACGCGCTCGGTCGCGGCAGCGACCGCGAAGCGACATTCGTCAACCTGATCGCGTTCATCAAGGGCAGCGATCCGGCGCGCGGCGCGTGGGTGATCGGCGGCCACTACGACTCGCGCAACAGCCGGGCGAACGACGGTGAGGGTGCTGCCCCGGGCGCCGACGACGACGCCAGCGGCGTGGCGGTGGTGCTCGAGCTGGCGCGTGCGTTCGCGGGGGTCGCGCCGAAGGCCGACGTCTACCTGTGCGCGTTCGATGGCGAGGAGCATGGCCTGTTCGGCAGCCACCATCTGGCGCAGGCGATGAAGGATGCTGGGCTCGGGGTCGAGGCGATGGTGACCAACGACATCGTCGGCGCGAGCCGCGGCGCCGATGGCGAGGCGCACGATGGCTCCATGCGTTGCTTCTCGGAGGGCTTCAGCGGCGGCGCCGAGGATCGCTTCTTCCGTCAGGTGGCGGCCGAGACCGAGGGTCCGTCGCGCCAGCTCGCGCGCTTCGCCGCGCTGATCAGCGCCCGCTATCAACCCGATTTCGACGTGCAGCTCAACTACCGGCGCGATCGCTTCGGCCGCGGCGGCGATCACCTCGCCTTCAACGAGCGCGGCTATGCCGCGATCCGCTTCACCGAGGCGGCGGAGGACTATCGCCATCAGCACCAGGACGTTCGCGTCGAGGGCGGGGTGCCGCACGGCGATTGCATCGAGCACGTGGATTTCGATTACCTCGCGCGCGTGTGCCGGGTGAACCTCGCGGTGGCGATGAACGGCGCGCTCGCACCCGCGCCGCCGCAGAGCGTGCATCTGCGCGGCGCAGTGCAGCCGTACACGACGGTGGCATGGACGGAGGTGACGGGGGGCGATGTCGCCGGCTACCGCATCTGGCTGCGGCCCACGGACGCGTCGCGCTGGCAGCGTTCGCTGTTCGTTCGCAGCGGCAACGGGAGCCAGCGCCTGGACGGCGTGTCGATCGACGACTGGCAGTTCGCAGTGTCGGCGGTCGATGCGCACGGGCACGAGAGCCCGGCGCGGTTCCCGTCGCCGGAGCCGCGCTCGCGCTGATCGTGCGAGCTGGAGGGTTGCCAGTGGTCGAGGAGTGCGCATGGTGCTGAGCCGCGGCCCGCTGTTCTTGCTGATCGCGATCGCGCTCGGCGCTGGTCCGCTCCCGCAGCGCGCCGAGACGCCGATCGAAGAGCAGGCCCTGATCGATCTGATCGAGGCCATCGCCCGCCACACGATCGAGCCGACCGAGGGGCTGGTCGAGCGCCTGCGGCGTGCCGCCGTCACCAGCTTGAGCGCGCAGCTCGCGGCACGCACCGCGCTGCCGGAAGCGACGCAGGCGAGCCTCGCGCGCGCCGCCGAGACGGGTGATCTGGCCGCAGGATTCGCGGCGGTCGATCCGTCGCTGCTGGCGGCGGCCTACCCGGGCGTGGCGCGCGACACGGTCGCGGCGCTCGGCGATCGCTACGCGCAGGTGAGCGTGCTCACCAGGCAAGGTCTCGCGGCCGACCTGGCCTCGCTGTTGCTGCCGGTCGGACCGGGCTTGGGCGCGCGGCAGAGCAACGGCAGCTGGATGATCGATTTCGTGCAGCGCGGCCTGGGCGGCGACTTCCTCGGGCTCATGCCCGGCGACCAGATCGTGGCCGTGGGCGGCGTGCCGACCGACCAGGTGCGCGAGCCGCCCGCGCAGATGCTCGCGTCGCCGGTCGAGCTCACCATCACTCGCGCCGGTTGGCCCGCACCGCTCGCGCTGGCGATGGGCGGGGCCCAGCACGAAGCGCTCGACACGGTCGCGTACGAGCTGCTTCCCGGCGGCATCGGCTACGTACGCTTCGCGGTGTTCTTCCAGGGCGTGACGCCGATGTTCATCGCCGCCTTGCACTCGCTCGCGGCGCTCGGCGCGCGGAGCTTGCTCGTCGATCTGCGCGGCAACGGCGGCGGGCTGATCAACGAGGCGGTGGCGCTGGCCGACGTGCTGGTGCCCGGGCGCCAGTCGATCGCCTCGGTGGAGGCGGGCGCGGACACGCTCGCGCTGTCGGGCAGCGGCCTGCGCCCCAGCTACCAGGCGCAGGGTGCATCGCTGCATCCGGAGTGGGCCATGGTCCTGCTGCTCGATCGCTCGTCGGCATCCGCCACCGAGTTCCTGGCGGGCTGTCTGCGCCAGAACGGGCGAGCGCTCCTGGTCGGCGAGCAGAGCTTCGGCAAGGGCGTCGGCCAGATCGGCGTGCCGGTCCTCACCATCAGGCCGGACTCGTTCTTGCCGCTGATGCAGGTGCTCGTGATCACTGCGTTCCGCTTGCACCTGCCCGACGGCGGCTCGGTGCACGGGGTCGGGCTCGTGCCCGACGTCGTGAGCCGCGCGCCGGCGCCGGCACGCGCAACCATGGCGGCGGTCGCCACGTGGTGGGCGCACGCCGAGCATCGCGACCGCCTGCAGGAGGCGCTGGCCGATGCCGGGGTCGCGGCCATGCTGGCGCAATGGGATCCTGGCGAGCCGCTGCCCGCTCATCTGCTCGACACGAACCGACGCCAGGGCGGACGCAAGGCGCGCCATCGTCGAATCGCTGCGGCGCGCGGCGCGGGCTCGTCTGATGCAGACCGAGCGGCGCTGCGCCGCCGACCAAGCCGCGACCCGGTGCTGCGCTGTGCCATCGAGACCTTGCTCGTGCACCGCGGCGACGATCGCCACGCGCTCGACCGCGAGCTGCCACCCTTGGTCCTCTGGCCGCGCTGATCCGGCTCCGATCACACCCGCGGCGTGTGCCACCGGGATGCGGCCGATCACTGCGTGAAAACGTGAACGACCCGCGAAATCTGCTCGGCCATCGAGCGAGGTGCCTCACGCGCCAGGTCGCGCGCCCATCAGCAGGTGCCGAGAAAAAACGGCGGCCTGCGTTCCGCTCCCGCCAGGGCGTTCGTGCATCGTCACACCGCGCGGGTCATTTCCCGCGACGTGCGGGTGCGGGCAGGCGCTTGCGGCGCGCCCACCGCGAGCGCCGCGCGGTCGGTTCGCTCGATGACACTCTGGTGACCGAGCATCGCCACCGGCCCCGCCGTTGCTTCCCGATGTCGTTCCAACGCTTGCGGTGCAAACGCTTCGTGGAGCGGCACATGCCCGCATGCCTCGAGAATCCACACTCTGAGGAGCACACCATGAGAACCTACTCGCGTGCTGTCTTGATGTTTTGGCTGTTCGCCGCGCCCGCGCTTGCCGGCGGGAATCAGGGCAACAGCGCCCTGGAGGGCCATCGACTGGTGGCGTTCAACGACCTCGGCATGCACTGCATGGACCGGGAGTTCTCGGTGTTCGCCATCCTTCCCCCCTTCAACGTCGTGAATGCGCAGGTGATTCGCCAGGGCGTCCATGGCAACCCAGTCATCCTCGACTCGTCGGCAGTCGAGCTGCGCTACCTGCCGGTGGCCGACCGCACCGGCTCGATCAACTCGACCAGCCGCTTGAAGACGGATTTCTGGCAATATGCCTACGAGCTGTTCGGTGCCACCCTGCGCCCCGGCCAGGGCCTGCTCGGCTTCTACATGCCCAAGGACCGGCCGACGACGGTGCCACAGCTGATGAACTATCATGCGAGCTACCGCTGGTTCAGCGCCGAGGGGGTCCCGATCACGCCCATCGATGACGCGGGTCAGGTCAATACCTACCCACTCATGCGCATCGCCGCCTTCGACCGGCTCACCGGGACCGAGCTCGCGCAGCTCGACGTCGTCGTCCCCGTGGCGCAGGAGACGGACTGCAAGAACTGCCATGCGACCGGGGAGATCGCTGCGCGCGATCCGGCGATCGGCTGGTCGAACGACCCTGACATCGAGATCCAGTCGAAGGAGAACGTGCTGATCCTGCATGACTGGAATCAATGGACCAACTTGCGCGGCTCGACACCGGTGTTGTGCGCGAGCTGCCACTACTCGCCAGCCCTCGACCTCGCCGGCGCCGGGCCGCAAGGCGATCAGGTGGGGCGCCCGCTGATGTCGCACGTGGCGCACAATTTCCATGGCAAGCTGCGGGACGATGCCGGCCAGCCACTGTTCCCGCCGGACGGCGACGCCGAGCAGACCTGCTATCAGTGTCCTCCCGGGAAAGTGACCAAGTGCGAACGGGGCGCCATGAAGAACGGCAACCTGGAATGCAAGGACTGTCACGGCGGCATGCTGTCGGTCGGCGCCGAGCATCTGCTCTTGCCAGGCGGCAGCATGGACGGCCAGAACGATGGCGGGCGGCGGCGGCCGTGGCTCGACCTGCCACGCTGCCAGTCGTGCCACACCGGCGACGTGCTGTCGCATCTGTCGGGCCGCAGTACGTGCCTTCGCCCGATGGCATCCGGCTGCGCCAGGCGTTCCTGGTCGGCGACGACTCGGCGTCGCCGATTCTCGCCGCCAACAAGCGCTTCGCCGAGAATCTCGATACCCGGTACCGCTTCAGCTTCGGCCATGGTGGCGTCGCCTGCGAGGGCTGCCACAACAGCACGCATGCCGAGTGGCCCAATGCCGATCCGCTCGCGAACGACAACGTCGCCGCCCTGCAGCTGCAGCGCCACACCGGCCCGCTCATCGAGTGCACCGTGTGTCATCTGCGCGGCAGCCTTGGCCTCGGCATGAACGGACCGCATGGACTGCACAACGTGAACGAGCAGCGTTGGGTGGACGACCACGGCGATTTCTGGGAGCGCAACCCGGACAGCTGCAAGACGTGCCACGGCCTCGCCCTGGAAGGCACGGTGCTGGCTCGCGCCGCGGCAGATCGCACGTTCCAGATCGAACACGGCAGCGTGCGCATTCCGAAGGGGCAGCCGATCAGCTGCACGCTGTGCCACGAGAAGCCGCACTAGACCCGAGGAGCTCCCGCGTCCAGCGCGCGTGCCGCGATCGACGCATGTCCCGACGGCGATGCCGGCCGCGCGCGGGTTGTTCCTGCGCGCGGCCGCATCGCCGAGATCCACGCCGGCACGAGGCCTCGTTCAACTCGCTCACGCTGGCGTTCGTGCTCGCGCTGTCGGCGCGAACGTGGTCGCCGCAGCAGCGAGCCGCCACCGTTTCCACGAGCAGCCCGCAGGCGCGCGCTGCCGCGATCGCCGCTCGTGCCACATCGTCCTTGGTGGCTGCCGCCTCCTGCGCTACTCTGTTCGGCTCAGGACCGACCGCGAGGTGGCAACATGAACCAGAACGAGCTGCGTGCGCACTATTTCGGTGGCTCCGGGGCCCGGGCCCGGGTGTGGGTGTTCGTGCTGGCCGGTCTGGCGCTGTCGATTGCGGGCGCGGTCGCGGCGATGACCGAATGGCGGTTCGCCAGCCAGGGCGTGATCGCCAAGGCGCGCGTCGTCGATCGCGGCGAGCAGGCGGCGGGCGGCAAGCGTGCCACGACCATGCTGTACTGGCTGCGCTGCTCGTTCCAGGATGCCAGTCACCAGGACTTCGAGCTGCAGACCGACGTGGACCACGAAGCGTGGGCGGCGCATCCGGTCGATAGCACCATCGACGTCGTCTACGTCGCGAGCGATCCAGCCACCAACCGGCTGGCCGGCCAGAGCCAGTGGCTCGGGCCGATGGCGGTGGTGAGCGGCGGCCTGGCGCTCCTCGGTTTCGGCCTGTTCGACTTCATCAAGCGCCGCTCGCGCGCGTCGCGCAGCGCCGCGTTCATCCTGGGTGGCAAGGCGTTCGCGGGGCGGGTCACCGACGTCGCCACGGATCGCAAGGACAAGAACTCCGAGTACTTCGTCTACTACGAGTTCCCGGTAGCCGATGGCCAGCTGGTCAGCGGTCGCACCGAGGTGCCGTCCGTGAAGGTGCGCCACCGCTGGAACCACGGCGACACGATCGTGGTGGTGGTCGATCCGAGCGATCCCAGCAAGCACGAGGCGGATCTGTTCGAGGCGCGCCAGAACGTAGCGCCCGCGCCGGTGGCCTCCTGAACCGGCCGCGCGCTCAGTCGTCGCCGCCCGCGGCCTGCCGTGCCGCGTCGCGCATCACCACCTCGCCGGCGCCGAGCGCGTAACGCGGATCCTCGTTCTCGGCGGTGCCGGTGATGTACGGCAGCGTCTGCTGCGGCGCGAGCGTCGTGTCGACCGACAGCAAGAGCGCCACCTGCCCGGACACGAACGCGGTGCTGAACGACGTGCCGCTCCAGACCGCGTACTGGCCATTGGCGAAGGTGCTGTAGATGTCGACGCCCGGCGCAGCGATCGCCACCCATGCGCCGAAGTTCGAGAAGTCCGCCTTCAAGCTCTCGCGGTCGGTGGCCGCCACCGAGATCACGCCCGGGTAGGCGGCGGGGTACTGCGGCTGATCGGTGCGGCGATTGCCGGCCGACGCGACCACCGCCGCACCGAGATGCACCGCGTACGCCACGGCATCGCGCAACGCCTGCGAATCGGCGGTGAGGCCGAGGCTCAGGTTGATCACTGGCGCGCCGGCCTGCACCGCGTAGATCACGCCGCTCGCGACCTGGCCGACGTCGCCGGTGCCGTCGCTGTTGAGCACGCGCACTGCCAAGATGATCGCGTTCGGATGCACCAGCGTGATGATGCCCGCGATGTGCGTGCCGTGGCCGGCGCCCTCGTCCACTTCGCCGTCGCCATCCTCGTCGATGCCATCCTGGTCGTCGTCCGGGACCGGATCGTCCGCGACGAAGTCCCAGCCGCCGTCGCTGATGTGCCCGGCAAGACCCGGGTGATCGAGATCCACGCCGGTGTCGAGCACCGCGACCAAGCTCGGCGCGCCGGTCACGTACGGCCATGCCTCGGGCCCCTTGATGCGAGCGAACGCGTCCTGATCCACGTACTCGGTGGTGGTGGGCGAGCCGTCGATGAACGCATGGATGATCTGGTCGGTCTCGGGCGATTCGATCGGGCCGTTCCGCTCGACCAGCGCGACCTGCGGGTCGCGACGCAGCCGGTCGAGCGTGCGCAGCATGCTGAGCCCGGACGGCAAGCCGAGCTGATACCACCGGATCGCATCCATGCGCCGCTGGATCACCAGGCCGTGGCGCGCGGCGATGCGCTCGATCGTGGTCGAACGGTCGGGCCGTACCAGCAAGGACGTTGCGTTCTCGCCGCCCAGCGCGAGCGGCAGCGCCATGCCGGCGACCAGCGTGGCGATGTGGACGAGTCTCTGGATCATGCAGTCCTCCGTGCGAGCGGCGCGGGCGGATCACAGTCGCCCACCAGGCGAAAGGCGCCCCAGTAGTATGGATGGCGCGCGCGGTTCTCGCGCGCGCAATCGATCTCGGCGCGGTGCAATGCGCGACCGACCGACCAACCGCGGGTGAAGACGTTCTGGTAGAAGGCGCGCATCAGCTCATAGGTGGCGGCGTCGTCCACCGGCCACATGCTCGACAGCACCGCGCGCGCCTGTGCGCCGAGGAACGCGAGCGTGAGCCCGCCGAGCTCTCGACCAATCTCGAGGCTGCCGCGTCCGGTCTCGCAGCCGCTCAGCACCACGAGCTCGACCGTGCCGAGATCCATCTCGGCGATCTCGGCCGCCGACAGGAAGCCGTGCGCCGTGCGGATCGCGCCGAAGTACGGGTTGTCGTCCCGGCGGATGCCGTGGCCGGCGATGTGAATCCACTCGAGCGGCGGCCGTCGTTCCAGGTCGTCGCCCAGGTGCTCGATGCGGTGCTGCGCGAGACAGCCGATCACGCTCGCGAGCTCGTCGTGCGCGCTCGGCAGATCGGCGTCGCCGCCGCCCAGGACCGCAGCTTGCCGGCGGGCGCGTGCCGGACGCTCGCGCGCGCGCTGCAGGTCGCACAGCGACGTGACCTGCACGACCGACGTGAAGTCCAGGCTGCGCAGCAGGCTCAGCGCGGCGAACGGCAGCAGCCAGAGGTGGCCATGCGGCGCGATCAGCAGATCGGCACCGGCGGCCGCGGCCCCGATCGGCACGAGCAACCGGTCGGCAAGCTGCTCGAGCACGGCGCGCGCCGCCGTCGTGCGCACCGAGGAAGGCGGCTGCGGATGCGTGCGTGCGACGTGCAACAGCTCGATCTGCAGCGCCTGGCACAGGCGGTAGGTCTCGGTCACGCTCGCATCGAGCGCGAGCACCTCGATCCGATCGCGTGTGACCAGCGCCGCATTCCAGCGACCGTGCACCGGGAAGTACTCGACCAGTGTCTCCGCGGGCCGCAGCACCTCGATCAGCTGCGAAGCGCGCGGCTGCGGGCCGCTCGACGCCGCGACCCGGCGCAACAGCTTGCTGCGCTCGAGCGCTTGCTCGACCTCGAGCTGGCGTGCCTCCAGCACGCGCCAGTCCACCGCCCCGGGCGCGCCCGCGGCATCGCCCGCGCCGTGCATGCGGCGATCGAGGTACAGGCGCTGATACAGCCAGCGCAGCTCCTCGTGCAGCTGTCGCTCGTGCTCGGCGCGCCCGCTGCCCACGCCGCGCATCAGCTCGAGCGGGATCGCGTGCGCCTGATCGATCAGATCGAAGCACCGCGTGGGTGCTTCCTGCGATCCCACCAGCTTCGCCACCACGCGGGTCGCATCCTCGGCGAGGCGAGCCCGACGCGAACAACGACGGCATGAACGGCAGCAGCCGGCGCAGACAGTGCAGCGCGGCGCGGCGCTGGCGCTCTGCACGCTGCGAGCGGGGTGGCCCGCAATCTCCGAGCAGCTCGTAGGCGCCGGCGAGCAATCTCAGGTCGGCTGCCTCGCGCGCCTTCTTCCGGGCCAGCTGCGCACGCTCGAGCGCGCCCGGCGAGCCGAGCTCGCGGAGACCGGCGCTCGCGTGCAGCAGCGCGCTTGCCTCGCGCCGCGGCAATCCGAGCGCGCGGTAGGTGCGCGCGAGATCTTGATAGGCCGCGGCCGCGGTCGCGAGCGAGCCCTGCAAGCGGCTCAAGTGCGCGTGCTCGAGGTTCAGGTCCGCGTAGCGTACACGGTTCCGTTCCAGGACGATCAGCTCGCGCGCGCGAGCGAGCGATCCGGACGCGGCGGCAAGATCGCCGAGGCGCATCAACGCCGAGGCGGCGTACAGGCGAGTGCGTGCTTCCTCCAGCCGCAGCTCGAGCTTCTTGAAGGCGAGTGCGCCACGCTTGGCGTGACGCAGCGCGCGCGGCATGTCCTGCAGATGCAGCATGATCTCGCTCAGGTCGAGCTCGACCAGGGCCACGCCGATCTCGTGTCCCTCGGCGCGGAACAGCTCGCCCGCCTTCAGCAGCCGCTCGATGGCCGGGCCGACGGCGCCAGCCAGGAAGTCGAGGTAGCCGAGGCTGTAGTCGGTGTCGGCCACCATGCGCCAGAACGCGAGCCGCTCGTAGCGGCGTCGGGCGACGTGGTACAGACGGCGCGCGCGCGCCACCTGATCGAGCATCGCGTGGCAGTTGCCGAGATTGAACGCGACGTGCGCGAGGCCATAGGCATCACCCTGGCTGCGGAAGCGGGCGCGGGCGCGGCGGTACAGCCGTATCGCCGGCGCGAATTCCTCGCGCCGCTGCAGCAGGTTTGCCTCGTGCGTGTCGAGCTGTGCCAGCAGGCGCTGGTCGGTGCAGCCCACGAGCGCGGTGCGCGCGCGCGCGGCCATGCGCGCGGCCTCGTCGAGGCGGCCGAGGTACATGAGCACGTCCATCAGCGTCTTGCGCGTGCGCGCAGCCTCGATCGGCTCGCCCAGCCGCAAGTGCAAAGCGATGGCGCTGCGGTACAGGCGGCGGGCGTCGGCGAAGTTGCCGAACACATGATGCAGCTGCGCGCGGCTGCGTGCCGCCAGCGCGCGCACCGCGCCATGCGGAGCCGCGTGCGCCACGCTCTCCAGCGCGGCGACGAGCTTCTCGGTCTGGGCGAGGTCCTTCTGGATCTGCAGGTCCACCTCGGCCTTGAGCGACTTCGCCAGCGCCATGATCTCGGCGTGCGGCAGATCCTTGAGCGACGCGAGCTGGGCAGGATTGGCCGCCCCCGCCTTCAGCGCCGTCGTGATCTCGCGCAGCATCGCCTGGCTTCCTTGGTCGACGTCCATGCCCGCGCCGAGCGGGCGCGGCGGGTCGGCATCATCCCAGTCGCACATCGAACGGCGGCGTGCGGCGCGCAGCCTCACCCTCGATCTGCACCTCGATCTCGTACACGCCGCGCTGCAGCGGGACGAACGTGAAGCGTCCGTCCAGATCCGGCTGCACCGAGTCGATCGGCACCTGGTCGGCGACCAGCAGCACCTCGGTCGCGCGCTGCGGCCTGGGCTCGATCAGCCCGACCAGATCGACGAACGGCGGGGTGAGCGAAGCCTGCATCAGCAGCTCGAGCCGCTGCGCACCGATCTGGTACACGCGTTCCAGCTCGGCGGCGAGATTGCGCACGCCGGCTGGCAGGGCGCGGATCTCGATCGCGGCCTCGACGTCGAACGGGCCGGGCGCGGCAGGCGTGACGACGCGCGGGATGGTGCGCTCGACCACGCCGGTCGGCGCCACTTGCAGAGCGGCGCGGAGCTGCGGCAGCGTCTGCGTCAGCCAGGCGACGAAACCGCCGCACGGCCGGCACCGATCCACGTCCAGGTGCGCCGCGATCCGATCGGCGAGCTGAGCTGCGGCCGCGCGCTCCACGTACTGCACGAGCTCGTCGTCTTTGAAGCAAGGCATGATCTCGAAGCCTCCGCTGGATAGCTTCCCTCACCCCTAGGAGAGCCGGCCGCTCGGGAAATAATACCGGGGCCGGGCGGCGCTCGAGGCTGGCGCCGTGCAGCGCTCATGGGCCGTCGTCCTGCGGCGCGCGGTCGGGCTGGTTCAGGAGCCGCCGCAAGGTGCGCAGGCAGCGCGCGCGCGTCGGGCCGATCGCGCCCTGCGGCATGCGCAGCTCGGTCGCGATCCAGTCGTAGCTGCGCTCCTCGCGGTACAGTGCGTGCAACAGCCTGCGGCAGCGCGGATTGAGCTCGGCGAGCCCGCGCACGAGCCGCGCGCGTCTGCTCGATTCGCACCGCTTCCGCGATGCGGGTCGTGGGCGTTTGCGATCCCTGGGCGGCGCGTTGCCCTCCAGACGATCGAAGGCCGGATGCGTCGCGCGCCGCCAGCACAGGCGCTGCGTGGTGGTCATCAGCCACGACGGGATCTTGTCGGGCTTGGTGATGCGGCCGAGCCACTTGAAGAACGACAGGAACGTGCCCTGGAAGATGTCCTCGCGGTCTTGCTCGGGGACGTGCTCGCGCAGGATCACGGAGTACACGAGGTCGGCGAACTGGTGCACCAGCTGCGCCTGCGCCGCCCCGTCACCGCGCGCCGCATGCGCGAACAGCGTCGCCAGGTCGTGAGCTTCTTCCATGACGACCGTCGCTCCGCTCTCAGCCAGGCAGATCGAGCTCGGCCTTGTGCTCGCGCAGTACGCCGATGATGAAGGTGATGTGTTGTGCCAGGTCCACCCCGAACAGCTCGGCGCCGCGGTGCACTTCCTCGCGCTCGACCTTGGCTGCGAACGACCTGTCCTTGAGCTTCTTCGCCACCGACTTGGCCTCGAGATCGGCGATGCCGTTGGGCCGCACCAGCGAGCAGGCCGTCACGAACCCGGTGAGCTCGTCGCAGGCGATCAGGGCACGGTCGAGGTCCGTCTCGTACGGCACGTTCCAGCGCGTGTAGTGGGCGGAGATCGCGTGGGCGAGCTCGTGCTCACCCAGCGCGCGCAACCGCTCGACGGTGACGTTCGGGTGCCGGTCGGGGAACGCTTCGTAGTCGGCGTCGTGCAGCAATCCGGCGTTGCCCCACAGCTCCTCGTCGGCGCCGCGGGCGCGGGCGTAGGCGCGCATCACCAGCTCGACGCTGCGCGCGTGCTTGCGCAGCGCGTCGCTCTTGGTCCACTCGTTCAGCAGGGCGATTGCCTGATCACGTGTCATGAGAGTTCCGATCGGGCCGGTGCGCGCGGAGTCTAGCAAACCGGAACGGCGGCGCCCAGCTCGCGCGCCAGTTCGCGGATGCCCGGGACGTCGATCACCCGCTGCCCGCGCGCGGGATGTTCCACGGCCCACCCCAGCGCCGCCAGCATCTCGGCGATCGTGACCAGGCCGAGCCTGAGCGCGCCCGCCCGGGTTGCCGGCACCCGCTCGAGCAGCTTGTACCACGGCAGCAGCAAGAGCGGCCAGCGATGCCCCGGGCCGAGCACGTACCAGGGTCGCATGATGCTCGCGTCGATGGCCTGCGCGGCGATCGCCGCCTCCACCTCGGCCCGCACGCTGGCGTAAGCCTTCATCACCGGCGCCGGCTGCGCCACGCTCACGTACACGAGATGCGCGATCGCGGCGCGCCGCACGGCCGCCACCGCGGCCAGGCCCGCGGCCAGGTCGACGCGGCGAAAGGCCGCCTTCTTCCAGGGAGCAGGATGCCGTGCACCCACCAGCTGCACGAGCGCATCGGCGCCGCGCGCGCTCTCGACGTAGGATTCGGCGCGAAGCGGGTCGCCGGCGACCGCGACCGCGCCGCCAACCAGGCGGTGCTCGCCACCCGGACGCACCAGCGCCGTCACGCGATGCCCGCGTGCGGTGAGCGCGCCGATCAGGCGCCTGCCCACGTAGCCGGTGGCGCCGGTCATGAACACGTGATGGCTCGCTGGCATGGCCCTCCCGCGAATCGGTGCCGCAGCGCGCAGCCTAATCCCGGATCGATGAAAGGCCAGCGCCGAACTTTGCCGTGCGACCGCGGCTGCCGCGCCGCATCATGCCCTCTTGAGTGCCTGCTGCGAACGGGGTATGGCTTATCCTCTGGCCCGTTCCTTCCGGCATCCCTTCTGACCGAGGATCTGCTCATGAGCTCCGTCACGCGTCGCACGTTCGTCAAGACCGCCGCTGCCGCCGCCGCCGTCCCGTTGTTCGCCACCCAGGTCAAGCTGGCGCGCGGGCAGGCGGCCGGGTCCGATCGACTGCGGGTGGGGCTGGTCGGATGTGGCGGGCGCGGCACCGGCGCGGCGGCGCAAGCATTGACCGCCGACCGCGGCGCGGTGCTCGTGGCGATGGGCGACGCATTCATGGATCGGCTGGAGACCAGCTTGAGCGCGCTCAAGGCGGAGCATGGCGAGCAGGTGCAGGTCGATCGCGAGCACTGCTTCACCGGCTTCGATGCCTACCAGAAGGTGATCGACAGCGTCGACGTCGTGCTGCTCGCGGCGCCGCCGCACTTCCGACCGGCGCACTTGAAGTACGCCGTCGAGCAGGGCAAGCACGTCTTCTGCGAGAAGCCGATGGCGGTCGATGGGCCGGGTGTGCGCTCGGTGATCGCCACCGCCGAGGCAGCGAAGCAGAAGAAGCTCACGCTGCTATCGGGCTTCTGCTGGCGCTACAGCGACCCCGAGCGAGCGACGTTCGAGCAGGTGCTGGGCGGCGCGATCGGCGACCTCACCGCGATCTACACCTGCTACCTGACCGGCACGCTCGGCACGCATCCGCGGCAACCGGGGTGGAGCGACATGGAGTGGCAGCTGCGCAACTGGCAGCACTTCACCTGGCTCGCCGGCGACCACATCGTCGAGCAAGCCGTGCACAGCATCGACAAGATGAGCTGGGCCATGAACGGCATGCTGCCGGTCAAGTGCAATGCGCTCGGTGGGCGCCAGTCGCGCACCGGCGCCGAGAGCGGCAACGTGTGGGATCACTTCAGCGTCGAGTACGAGTACGAGAACGGCGCGCGCGGCTTCCACATGTGCCGCCAGAACAACAACTGTGCGAACGAGAACACCGACTACCTGATGGGCACCAAGGGCACGTGCTTCATCAACGGCTTCGGCAACAAGCACGTCATCAAGGGCGAGAAGCCCTGGGAGTACAACGGTCCGCATCGCGACATGTACCAGAACGAGCACGACGTGTTGTTCGACTCGATTCGCAACGGCAAGGCGCACAACGACGGCACCTGGATGACGCAGAGCACGCTGCTCGCGATCATGGGCCGCATGGCCGCATACACCGGGCAGGTGGTCACCTGGGAGCAGGCGCTCAACTCGCAGGAGGATCTGAGCCCGAAGACCTACGCGTGGGGCCCGGTGCCGATGCCGGCGGTGGCGATCCCTGGCCAGACCAAGCTCACGTGAGGCAAGCGGAATGCGCCGCGTCGAATCGCTGACTGCCGGCCAGAACCTGCTCACCCCGCATGACCCCGCGCGCTACCCGGGCTTGACCGTGGTGCGGCTCATGCCGCATCACCGGCAAGCATTCATCTGCCCGCAAGACGGGCAGGTGATTGCGGCGCTCGGCGGCGAGCGCATCTACGGCTACCAGACGCAGAGCGGCGCCCGCGCGCAGGGCTTCACGCTGCGGCCGGGGGATCGCGCGCAGCGCGTGCGCTCCGGCTTGCCGTGCTCGCTGTGCGAGTGGCACATCGAGCGCGCCTGACCGCGCCGTCCACGAACGTCGACGGCCGGGTTCGCGACCGAGCCATGACGCGCGCGCTGCCTTGCGCTTGCCTCGTGCGTCGCGATTTCCGACGTACGCTTCTCACCAGCGCACACCCTGCCGCTCGAGTTGGCGCGCGAGCGATCGTGGGGTATGGTTCGGTCACGACGCGCCGATTCGCCACCGGGTGCGCGTCCCGGAACCCGCGAGAGCCCGCTCGCCAGCCCATCGCCCGAGTGAACATGACCACGAACGAACTCCTGGCGGCAGTGTCGGCACACTGGCGCCGGTATCCCCTGGCATTCATGACCGCGTGGCTCGTGACCACGGTCGCCGCGCACGGCGCCGATGGCATCTCGGCGGCGACCGAAGCGGCGCGCACGCTGCAGGCGCGCCTCGGCGGCCATCTCCAGGTGCGCCACGTCGATGCTCATGGTCGCGTGCGCGACGTGCGCGGGCGCACGGCATCGATCACTCGCGATCCGACTCGCGACGGCGCGCGTGCGGTGCGCTCCTTCCTCGGCACCAACTCGGACCTGTTCGGTGGCAGCGTGGGCTCGCTCGTGCATGCCCGCGTCCGGCAGCTCGACCTCGTCGGCACCACCGCCAAGGTGATGGTCAGCTACGCGCAGGAAGACGGTGGTCTCTGCGTGCACGGCGCGCAGGCATCGGTGCTGCTCGATCAGCAGGGCTGCGTGCTGGCCGTGCAGAGCACGCTCGCACCGGTCGCGCGCTCGGCGGCCGCGCCAGCGCTCACCGAGGCCGAGGCGACCCAGAAGGCGATCGCCGCCATCCCGGGCAGCGTCGCCGTGCGCGCCGATCCGGTGCTCGCTGCCGGGCCCGAGGACCTCGCCGTGCATGAGGCGTACCGCGTGCTGCTCAGCGTGCCGTTCGCGGCCGAGCCCGAGGGCTACTGCGTGATCGTCGATGCGGTCACCGGCGCGATCCTCGAGCAGCGCGCAACCATCTATCACGTCGACTTGACCGGGACGCTGCACGGCTACTACATCAACACCATGCTGCCCGACAGCGCGAGCAACACCGAGGTGGACGGAACGATCGAGGGCGCGCTGCTCAGCGGTCCGCTCGGCAACACGATCAGCGCCGGCGACGGCACGTGGACGCTGCTCCCGTCCGGCGGCGGCGCCCAGTCCGTCACCGCCTCGCTCGCCTCGGCGCGCGTGCTCGTGGTCAACGCCGCGGGCAGCAACCTCTCGGTGTCGGGCTCGGCAACGCCGGGCACCCCGCTCACGCTCACCATCAACCAGGGGCGCACCGAGTACGAGACCGCGCAGATGAACGCGCTCACCACGATCACGCGCTTCCAGAACTGGGTGCATTCGGTGGACGCGCTCGAGACGACCATGGACTTCCAGGTCGTGGCCAACGTGAACATCGCCAGCACCTGCAATGCCTACTGGAACGGCTCGAGCATCAACTTCTACCGTGCCGGTGGCGGCTGCGTGAATTCGGCCTACTCCTCGGTGGTTGCGCACGAGCTCGGCCACTGGGCGAACGATCGCTTCAACGGCGGCATGACCGGCGCCTTCCACGAGGGCGCCGCCGACGTGTGGGCGATGTACATCTTCGACAATCCCGTCGTCGGCCAGGACTTCGGCGGCAGCGGCACCTACATCCGCACCGGCCTGAATGCGACGATGTACTGCGGCAACGATCTCGAGGCCTGCCACGGCGGTGAGGTGCACAAGGAAGGCGAGCCGCTGATGGGCGCCTTCTGGAAGATGCGCCAGCGGCTGAACACCGCGCTCGGCGACGCCGCCGGCGACGCGGTCGCGAACGCGCTGTTCATCGGCTGGATGCAGGCGTTCGACGACAACCGCGTGAGCGACATCATCGAGGAGCATCTGCTCGCGCTCGACGACGACGACGGCAACATCTACAACGGCACGCCGCACTTCAGCGAGATCGACGGCGGCTTCAAGGACCAGGGCTTTCCCGGCCTCGACCCCTCGCACATCACCATCGAGCACGCTCAGGGCTCGAGCTCGGTGCCGGGTACGGCCGTGCCGATCACGGCGGTGATCGCCTCGCTCGACGCGACGCCGATCACCACCGCCCTTGTGCTGTACTCGATCAATCGCGGCAGCACCTGGTCGTCGGCGGCGATGAACGCCACCGGCGCGCCGGACACGTTCAGCGGCACGATCCCGGCGTTCGCCGCCGGCACCACGGTCTGGTACTACATCCAGGCGGTCAACGCCAACGCCTCGTCGAGCGTGCTGCCAGCGAGCGCACCCGACGACAGCCGGTTCTTCTACTTCGTCGGCTATGCGCTCGAGGCGAATCGCTTCGACTTCGAAGGCACGACCGAGGCGGGCTGGTCGCACTCGGCTGCCTATGGCACCGACGACTGGACGCGCGGCGCGCCGCTGGGCAAGGGCGGCGACCCGAGCACGGCCGGGTCGGGCGCGAAGGTGTTCGGCAACGACCTCGCCGAGGACGGCAAGTACGTCTCGTACAGCAAGAGCACGCTGTACTCGCCGATCATGGATCTCTCGGGCGTGACCGGCACGCACCTCTCGTTCCTGCGCTGGCTCGGCTCCGAGGACGGCATCTACGACCACGCGACCGTGAGGGTGAACGGCACTGCCGTGTGGACCAACCCTGGCGGCGGCGGCGACGACAGCCTGGTCGACACGAGCTGGACGCGCCAGGAGATCGACATCTCGGCGCTCGCCGACAACAACGCGAGCGTGCAGATCTCGTTCGAGATGCAGAGCGATCAGCTCTACAACTTCGGCGGCTGGACCATCGACGACGTGCGCGTCACCAACGTGGTCGCGCAGAATCTGAACTGCACACCCGCCGCCGACGACAACGGCGGCACACCCGGCTCGGGCGGCTACGTGCCCAACATCTATCTCGCGCAGGGCGCACCGGTCGCGGGCAACACGAGCTTGCAGGTGCGCGGCGATCAGATGAAGGGCGGCACCGCCGCGCTGCTCTTGATGGGCGCCTACCCCGCCGACCTGGCGGTGCTCGGCATCCGGCTCAAGGTCGACCCGTTCATGCCGCACCAGCTGTTCCTGCGCAGCAGCTCGGGCTCGGGCAGCGGCCAGGGCCGCGCAACCATGCCGTTCCCGATCCCGAACCTCCCGGGCATTGGCGGCATCCACCTCTACTTGCAGTGGATCGTGGTCGATGCGGGAGCGCCCCAGGGGCTGGCCGCGTCGGGCGGCCTCGATCTGGTCATCTGCCAGTAGCCGGGCGCGCGTCCGGCCCGGGTAGCGACAGCATCGCGCGTGCCTTCCGTCCCATGCGCAGCAGGCTCGGCTCGCGCGCGACCTGCTCGAGCGCGTTCATCTCGAACCAGCGAAGCGCGAGCGACTCCGCGCTCACCTGGATCGCTTGCCCCGGCGCCGCGATCAACAGGAAGCGGAGGTCGTGGTGGAAGTGCTCCGGCTCGCCGCCGTGCGGAGGTATCAGGTGCACGTCGACATCGAGCGGTACCAGCGCGCCGCCGCCAATGAAGAGCTCGAACGTGTGCATTCCGGATTCCTCGCGTGCCTCGCGCAGCGCGACCTGCTCCACCAGATGCTCGCCGTCCGCGTGGCCGCCGAGCTGCAGCCACCGCCCCAGCTTCCGGTGATGGCCGAGCAGGAACTCGCGTCGATCGCTCGACACGATCCACGCCGATGCCGTGATGTGCCCAGGCAGGCACGATCGCGCGAAGCAGTCGCGATGCGCGCTCACCAGCGCGCGCACCCGCGCCGCCATCGCCTGCTCATCCGGGTAGCGCTCGGTGTAGCGGTCGAGAAGCTCGAGCAGCGGGCGTCGGTGCATGGCGGAGTGATTGTAATGCCGCGGCGGTTCAGGTACCGTCAGCCCCGTGCCGCCATCGCGCTCGCCGCGGTGCCAGCGCCGGTGTGCGGTGCCCAGCCAACCAAGGATCTCAGAGGCAGCGAAAACCCATGGCCCATCCCTGTCCGATCAGTCGCGCGGACTTCCGCGCGAAGGCCGAGCCCGTCACGATCGCCATCAACGGCGTCCCGCAGCAGGCCCAGGTGAAGGAGTTCTCGACCGGTTCGTTCGGCTGGTATCTCAACGGCAAGGTGATGATCGACGTCGGCGGCAAGCCCGTGAGCGTGCAGATCGGGCTCAACCTGACCGTGGTCGGGAGCAAGGAGCTGCCCAGGGACTAGAGGTCGACGCGCGGATGCTCGAGCCGCACATCTGCACGTGCGGCAGCTTCTGGAACTGCTCCGGCGGGATCGATGGCCCCTGGCGATGGCACAGCTGGTCGAATGCGGCCGTGAGGTCGGCAGCGATCTCGCTCGGCGAGCGCCGCTCGATCTGATGGCGCGGCAGCGCGAAGATGACCTTGCCACCCTGGAACAGGAACGCCGAGGGGGACGAGGGTGGGATGCCCACGGTGCGCTGGCGGATGCGGTCGACCGCCTCGCGGTCGTTGCCGGCGAACGCGGTCACGATGCGATCGGGGATCATCTTGTGCTGGAGCGAGAGGCCCACTCCCGGCCGCATGCTGCCGGCCGCGCAGCCGCACACCGAGTTGATCACGACGAGCACCGTGCCGTGCGTATCGGCGAGCACCTGGTCCACGGCTGCGGCGGTGGTGACTTCCTCGAAGCCGACGGCAGTGAGCTCGTCGCGCATCGGCTGCACCGCTTCCGGGTCGTACATGGGGGATGACATGGCGGAGCCTCCTCGTGGGTGAACAGGGTGGATCGTTGCGTGGTTAGATTAGCGCGCGATTCGCGCGCGCCAAGTGCGCGCCAGGCTGCTGCCGCATGAACGACATCGTCGTCGTCGGCGCCGGGGCCGCCGGCATGCTGGCCGCGCTGGCGGCGCGCGGTGCGTGCGACGCCAGCGGCCAGGCCCGAGCGGTCCCGCCTGGCGCGCCGAGCGTGGTGCTGCAGGACGGCGCCGGCAGGATCGGTCTCAAGATCCTCGCGTCGGGCGGCGGCCGCTGCAACGTCACCAACGAGGCGGTCGACGAGCGCGACTTCAGCACCGATGCGCCGCACCTGCTGCGCAGCCTGTTGCGCGCGTTTCCGGTGGCGAGCGTGCGCGCGCTGCTGCACTCGCGCGGCTGCCCGCTGTACGCCGACCCCTCGGCAAGCTGTTCCCGCAGCAACCGCGCCGCGGACGTGCTCGCCGTCCTCGTGCACGCGGTCACCGCCGCCGGCATCACGCTCGCGCCCGCCGATGAGGTGGTGGCGGTGAGCCGCGCAGCAGGCGGCAGGTTCAGGTGCGGTGCGCGAGCGGCCGCGAGCTCGCGGCCGCGCGAGTGGTGATCGCCACCGGCGGCAGAGCCTGCCCAGGACCGGCTCACGCGGGTTCGGCTACGAGGTGGCGCACGGCTTCGGGCACGCCGTCCGTGGCGCCCGCTGCCCGCGCTCGCGCCGATCCGGCTCGCGGACGGCGGGCCGCTGCACGGTCTCGCCGGCATCACGGTGCCGGCGCTGCTGTCGCTGGTCGAACCGGATGCCACGCCCGAGCAAGTCTCGGGGAAGAAGCATCAGTCGCTCGCGCGCGCCGCCGGCAGCTGCCTCATCACCCACCACGGGATCTCGGGGCCGGCAGCGCTCGACGTGAGCGCGCCTGCGCGCGCTCGCTCGCCGAGCAGCGTCCGGTCACGCTGCGCGGCGATTTCTGGACGCTCACGCTGCCCCAGTCGCCCTATGCCCCGTTCCTCGCGCTGCCGACCCCGGCGCGTCGCTGCCGCCGGCATGACGCCGCGGCCGACCGCCGTTGCCGAGTTCGCCGCGCAGGTTCGCGAGCTCGCCGCTGGCGACGGCACCCTCGCCGGCACGCTCGAGCGCCGCATCCCCAGACGGCTCGTCGAGCAGCTCCTGCGCGCACGCGATCGACCCCCGGCGGCGCATCCGCGAGGCGAGCGCCGACGAGCTCGACCGCGTCTGGCGCGCGCTCGTGCACGGCGATCTGCAGCTGCGCGAGACCGAAGGGTTCGAGAAGGCCGAGGTCACCTCGGGCGGCGTCCCTTGCGCGAGCTGCACCGCACGACGCTGGAGAGCCAGTGTGCGCCCGGCCTGTTCTTCTGCGGCGAGGTGGTGAACGTCACCGGCCGCCTCGGCGGCTTCAATTTCCAGTGGGCCTGGTCGAGCGGGTTCGCGGCGGGAACCGGAGCCCGGGGCAGTCTCGCGCGCGGGTGACATGTCGTCGGGGCCGGGACTGTGCTCGACACATCAGCCGCTCGTGGTGAGAGCTACCGCGAGCCGCCCCGGAGCGGCTTCACCTGCGCCGCGGCCTGCGCGAAGTGCGCAGCGGACAGGGGCGCGACGTCGGTGGTGCCGCCGCTGCGGCGCGCGGCGATCGTGGTGAACAGTGCGCGCGGCAGGTACTGCGCGAAGAACTGCTCCTCGCGCGCGGCGATCGCGCGCACCGAGAAGCGCGGCCGCTGCCGCAGGCCGGCCAGGTGCGAGAGCGGCGGCGGCGGCATGGCGCCTTGGTGGGCGGTGGGGGCCTGCTGGAAGTGCGTCCTGAACGCGCTCTGCCCGAACTCGAGGAAGTGCAGGAACGTGTGGTGCGTGGAGATCGCACCTGCCCAGGGGTAGGGCTTCATCGCCAACCCGCGCGCGACCGCCTCGATCTCGCGATCGATCTGCTCGCGCTCCGCCGGTGTTCGCTCGGGCTGCTTCTGCGTGAACAGCGCGTACAGCTTGAGCTCGTCGCCCTCGGCGAAGAAGATTCGCTCGACGCCGTAGCGCTCCGGCTCCTGGGCGATGTGCGAGCCCTGCTCCAGGCCGAACTCGCCGACGAGGAAAAGATCGATGAACTCGCGCTCGGTCGCGATCCACTTCACGGTGTCGAGCGCCTCCGCCACGGTCTCGCTCGGATGATCGGTGAACGTCATCCACTCGGTGGCGATCAGCGCGCGATGGAAGGCGCGGTTCACCTCGGTCATGGTCTCGCGATCGCAGCCCTTCTGCATCAGCGCGAGGATGCGGTTCGAGCCGCTCTCGATGCCGAACGCCGCCGAACGCATTCCCGAGCGGAACAGGATCTCGCAGCGCTCGGGGGTGAAGTACTTCTCGATCTTCAGGTCGCTCGACCAGCGGATCTTCACGCCGCGCTCGATCAGCGCCTCGGCGAAGTGCACGGCGTACGCGGGCGACAGCACGTCGCACGAGACGTAGAAGTGCTTCACGCCGTAGCGCTGCGCCAGCTTGGCGAGATCGGCGGCGGCGCGCGCGGGCGGCACTTCGCGATAGCGCGCGGTGGCGGTCTCGGACAGTCCGTAGTAGCAGAACGAGCACCGGTTCCAGTAGCAGCCGCGCGTCGGCGCATAGAGCAGGATGCGGCTCGGCGCCAGGTAGCGATCGAGGTCGAGGTCGGAGTAGTCGGGCGCCGGTGCCTCGTGCAGGTCCATCACGTGCCGCGGGCCGAGCCGCGATTGCTGCGCACGGCCATCCCACACCAGCAGGTTGGCGACGTCGAGAAGGGCGGCTGCGCGCTCGGCGTCGGTTTCGGCCGCGCGCCATTGCTCGAGCCGCGGGAACAGCTGGGCGAGCGTCGCCTCGCCCTCGAACAGGCCGACGCCATCGACCCAGCCGAGCACACGGCGCCGGATTGCGTCGTCCTGGTGGATCACCACCTGATGCAGGCATGGCCCGCCGAGCGCCACGAACGCGTGCGGCGCGCGCTGCTTGAGGAAGCGCGCGAGGTAGAACGCCTCGGGGATCTGGCTCGGGAACACGATCGAGATGCCGATGAAATCCACCGCCGCGAGATCGACGCGCAGCTCGTCCCAGTCGACCGCCGACCAGTCCTCGGGTGGATCGAACACCTGACGGTACAGATGCTCGAGCGGGCTCCGCGCCTCGCGCGCGTAGCTCTCGAGCAGATCGAAGCTCCACGGCACGACGTCGTGGCTCGCGCGGTTGAAGCCGAAACGGAACGGGTGGTGGATCGCGCTCAAGGCGTCGAAAAAGCCCTCGACCCGCCGCCGCGCGATGGCGTAGGCGGCGGCGTCGTAGAACAGCTCGCGGCTCTGGAACACCGCGATCGGCGGCGGATCGGCCGCCAGGATCTCCTCCATCTTGGGGCGCGCCTCGACGATTGCGCGGTACTCGCGCTGCTCATGGAAATCGAGCTCCTGCTTCGCGTTCAGCTCGAGGAACCTGAGCCCCATGCGCCGCGCGAGATCGTTCAGCACGCTCTGGTCGAGCAGGTGATGCGCCGCCTCGAGGTTGAGGTCGAGCACGCGCGCATCGAGCCCGTGGCCGCGCAGGTAGCCCTTCAGCGTCGGCAGGCTGAGGTAGGGCTGCGTCGGGTCGGCGAATGGGGGATGGATGAGCAAGCGCTCCATGGCGCTCAACAACTAGCACGCCAGGCCGCGGCTTTGAAGCGGCAGATGGCGCTTGTGCTCGGTCCCGGCGCCAGCGTAAGCTCGGCACGATGCGCGTCCTCATCCTGGCGATCGGCAAAGCACGCCGCGGTCCGGAGGCGGAGCTGTACCGACAGTTCGCCGAGCGGGTGAGCTGGCCGCTCGAGCTGCGCGAGCTGGACGAGAAGCGGCCGCTGCCGCCGGCCGAGCGCATCGCCCGCGAGAGCGAGCTGCTGCTCGCGGCGGTGCCCGCCGGGGCGAGCATCGTCGCGCTCGACCGGCGCGGCCAGAACCTGTCGAGCATCGAGCTGGCCCGGTGGCTCGGCCGCGCACGCGAGCGCAGCGTGAGCGTGCTCGCGTTCTTGATCGGCGGTGCCGAGGGGCTGTCCGAGCGCGCGCTGCAAGCGGCGCAGCTGACGCTCGCGTTCGGCAACGCCACCTGGCCGCATTTCCTGGTGCGCGCGATGCTGTGCGAGCAGATCTATCGCGCCGAGAAGATCCTCGCCGGCCACCCTTACCATCGGCAGTGAGTCGTCGCCATGCGCAAGTGCATCCTCACCATCCTGATCTCCGACATGCAGGGCTA
Source organism: Planctomycetota bacterium (assembly GCA_046349655.1). Lineage (GTDB taxonomy): Bacteria > Planctomycetota > B15-G4 > B15-G4 > JAXMBY01 > JAXMBY01. The sequence goes on along the minus strand of JAXMBY010000037.1, from coordinate 6,074 downwards.
CACGTCGCGCCAGTCGCGCTCCTCGCGCCAGGCGATCGAGCAGCTGGTGGCGCAGCATCGCCAGCTGGTCGTGCCGGCGCTGCGCGGATTCGGCGGCAACGTGGTCAAGTCCATGGGCGACGCGTTCCTCGCCACGTTCGAGAGCCCGACCGATGCGGTGCTCGCCGCGGTGCAGGTGCAGAAGGTCCTGCTGGTACAGAACGCCGAGCTCGCCGATCCGGCGCAAGCGATGCGCGTGCGCATCGCCATCTCCACCGGCGAGGTCTCGATCGACGCGGATGGCGACGTGTTCGGTCCGCCGGTGAACCTGGCGGCGCGCGTCCAGAGCATCGCCGAGCCGGGCTCGGTCTACCTCACCGAGAGCACGTTCCTGTCGATGAACCAGAGCGAGATCGCAGCCATGGAGGTGGGCTTCCGCGTGTTCAAGGGCATCCCGGGCGAGGTGAAGGTGTTCAAGATCGTGGACGGCTTCATCGAGGCCGCCCGGCTCATGTCGCGCTCGGAGCTGGAGCAGGCGATGCCGCCGATGCGCGTGGACCTCGCGGCGACGCGGCGCCACCCGCGGCTGTTGCTGGTGCTCGCCCTGGTGCTGGTGGCGATCGGTGCGATTGGCATCGGCCTGCGCTTGCGCGACCCGGACCGCATCGCCGCCCAGGTCGAGGCGGGCGACCTCGCCGGCGCCGCGTCGGCGGCGCGCGCCAGCTTCGAGGCGCACCCGGACGATGCCAGCGCGCGCGCGCGCTGGCTCGACCTCGCGCGGCGCGAGCTGTACGATGCCGAGAAGACCGGCCGCATCCAGCAGCTGTACCGCGAGCGCGAGCTCGACAGCGGATGGTTCGCGCGCAACGTCACCCGCCACGCGGCCGAGCTCGGGCACGAGCCGCGCTTCCAGTGGCTGCTGGCGAGCTGGTACATGCTGAACGAGCCGCTCGCACCGGATACGCCCGAGCTCGTGCTGCACGCGATCGAGCAGAACCTCGCCGCGGTGCGCGCGGACCAGGAGTTCCTTCGCCTGCTCGCGGCGACCCTCGAGTACAGCGCCAAGGACGAGCAAGCTCATGCCGCGTATGCGAACGCCGCGGCGCGAGCAGCCCCGGCCGCGCCGCATCCATGATGGCTGCAAGTTCTTCGCCGCAGCCTCTTCTCTGCGCCGTGGGTCAAGCTAGACCACGGCGCGTTTGCGCGAGAGCCTCATGTCGTTGACCCGCGTCGAGATCGCCGAGCAGAACCTGGACCACTACCTGGCGAGCGCCGCCGCCGCGGCGACGCTGCTCGCCGACGATGCGCCGCTCGTGCCGGGTGCACGCTTGACCGCGCGCGCGGCGATCGAGCTGTTCGAGGACATGGTCTTGAGCCGCACGCTCGACGTCGCGGCGCGCTCTCTCAAGAAGCACAACAAGTCGTTCTACACCATCGGTAGCTCCGGCCACGAGATGAACGCATGCGTGGGGCGCCTGCTGCGCATCGACGATCCGTGCTTCCTGCACTATCGCTCGGGCGCGCTGATGATGGCGCGCAGCCGCCAGCTCGCCGGCAGCACGCCCACCTTCGACACGCTGCTCAGCTTGACGGCGTCGGCCGAGGATCCGATCAGCCACGGCCGCCACAAGGTGTGGGGCAGCCGGCCGCTGTGGGTGCCGCCGCAGACCAGCACGATCGCGTCGCACGTGCCGAAGGCCGTGGGCCTCGCGTTCGCGCTCGGCCGCGCGCGCCGGCTGGAGCTGGCCACCGGCTTGCCGGACGATGCGATCGTGCTGTGCTCGTTCGGGGACGCCTCCGCCAATCACGCCACCGCGCTCGCCGGCTTCAACGCGGCGCGCTACTCGGCGCGCATGCGGCAGCCGATGCCGATCCTGTTCCTGTGCGAGGACAACGGCATCGGCATCTCCGTGCCGACGCCGCGCGGCTGGCTCGCGGATTCGTTCGGCGGCCGCGGCGACCTGCACTACGTGTGCGCGGACGGCGAGCTGGACGACGTGCACGAGCGGGTGCACGACGCGATCGCTCACTGCCGCACGCGCCGCGCGCCGGTGTTCCTGCATCTGCAGTGCGTGCGTCTGTTCGGTCATGCGGGCACCGACGTCGAGACTGGCTATCGCACGGTGGCACAGATCGAGGCGAGCGAGGCGAGCGATCCTCTGCTGCGCACCGCGCGCCGCTTGCTCGCGAGCGGCGCGGCCACGCCGGCGATGTTGCGCGCGCTGATCGCCGATACACGCTGCGCGCGCGGCGGCTGCGGGCGAGGAAGCCGCGTCGCGGTGCAAGCTCGCATCACGAGCCGGTGAGGTGTACACGCCTGCCGTACGATGCGGAGCGAGTACGGGCGTCGGCGACGCAGCCGGTGGACGCGGCGCGTGCGCACCGGTTCGCAGGCAAGCTGCCCGAGGCCGCGACCACACCGACGCGGCGCACCATGGCGGCGCACATCAACGCCGCGCTGCACGACGAGATGCTGCGCCGTCCCGAGATCCTGGTGTTCGGCGAGGACGTGGGCAAGAAGCGCGGCGTACTACGTCACCGCCGATCTGCAGCAACGGTTCGGCGCAGCGCGCGTGTTCGACACGCTGCTCGACGAGACCACGATCCTCGGCATCGCCCAGGGCGCTGCCCACATCGGCTTCCTGCCGATCCCCGAGATCCAGTACCTGGCGTACCTGCACAACGCCATCGATCAGTTGCGCGGGCGAAGTGTGCTCGCTGCAGTTCTTCCAGCGGCCAGTACCGCAATCCCATGGTGGTGCGCGTGCAGGGACTCGGCGTACCAGAAGGGCTTCGGCGGTCACTTCCACAACGACAACTCGCAAGGCGCTGCGCGACATTCCCGGATTGATGCTGTGCGTGCCAGCGCGCGGTGACGATGCCGCACGGCTCCTGCGCGGCGCGATCGCGCCGCGCGCGAGCTGGGTCGCGTGGTGGTGTTCCTCGAGCCGATCGCGCTGTATCACGAGCGCGACCTGCACCAGGCCGGCGATGGCCAGTGGCTGTTCGACTACCTGCTGCCAGGGACCGCGCTCGTGCCCGGCGAGGGCCTACCACGAGCCCGCGCGCGACCTGCTGATCGTGACCTACGGCAACGGCGTCCGCCTGTCGTTGCGCGCCGCTACGCGGCGTGCTCGAGCGCGAGGCCGCATCCGGGTGCCGCGCGTGCTCGACGTGCGCTGGCTGAACCCGCTGCCGATGGCCGTGATCGGCACGCAGGCATGCAGGCGCGACTGCGGCAAGGTGCTCGTCGTCGACGAGTGCTGCGCGACTGGTGGCGGCATCGCCGCCGAGGTGATCGCCGAGCTGGCGGAGCAATCGCTCGGCGTTCAGGCCGCCAGCGTGCGCGCGGCCGACAGCTACATCCCGCTCGGCGCCGCGGCGAACCTGGTGCTGGTGCAGGAAGCCGACATCGCCGCTGGTGATGCGCGGCCTGCGCCATGGAGCTGCGTCGCGATCATGTGCCCGGGGCGTGGCCTGCACACCGAGCACTCGCTCGGGTCGCTGCCGGAGCACGCGTGGGTGCGGAGCGCGGGAGGCCGCGTGCCGCCCACGATCTGCTGCCCTTGCTCGAGCTGGATCGCGCGGCGAAGTTCCGGCCGGCGCTGCATCTGCGCCCGGCGAACGTGTCGCCGCTCATCTACGTCGCCACCATGCTCGACGCGGCGCCGGTGGCGGCCGCGCACGACGTGGTGTGCGTGCTCGGCAACTCGCTCGGCTGGTACACGGCCCTGGCCGTGGTGGGGAGCGCTGTCGTTCGAGGACGGCTTCCGGCTGGTGCAAGAGGTCGCGCTCGCGCAGGAGTCCTGGCGCGGCGGCGGCGGCCAGATCTTCTATCCTCTGGTGCAGGACGACTGGACCAGCGACGCCGAGCGGGCCGCGAGCGTGGCCGCCGCGCTCGCGGCGGCGCCGGGCGAAGCGTTCCTGTCGATCGAGCTCGGCGGCTACGTCGTGCTTGCCGGCAGCGATGCCGGGCTGGCGCTGCTCGAGGCGCGCTTGCCGCCCATCAAGGTGGGCGCGAGCAGCTATCCCTGGCGGCTCGCGCAGCACGGCCCCTACCACACGCCCCTGCTCGCGGGCGTGGCGGCGCGCGCGCGCGAGCGGCTGCGCGACCTCGCTTTCCACAAGCCGCGCTGCACGCTGATCGATGGCCGCGGCGTGCGCTTCACGCCGTGGTCGGCGAGCGTGAGCGAGCTCGCGCGCTACACGCTCGGCCCGCAGATCACCGAGCCGTTCTCGCTGACCACGGGCGTGCGCGTCCTCTTGCGCGAGCACGCGCCCGACCTGCTCGTCCTGCCCGGGCCGGGCAACACGCTGGGCGGCGTGTGCGGCCAGATCCTGGTGGCGGAGGGCTGGCGCGGCATCCATCGCCGCGCCGACTTCGAGCGCGTGCAAGCGAGCGATCGACCCGTGGTCTGGTCGCTGCGCCGGTAGCGAGCGCGAGCGGCATGTGTTTTTTCTGTCCCGGATCTGGTCCGCGCGGCACTTCTCCTGGCAGCAGCACCGCAATGGCTCGACCGATTCTGAGGAGGACCGCATGCATCGCCTGGCATGGACCGTGATGCTCACCTGCGCCGCGCCGGCGTTCGCCGGCGGCAATGCCGATTCCACGATCTGGTCGGGCGTGAAGCAAGACCCGATCGATTCCGCCTGGGTGGTCCAGTACCCGACCGGCAGCGCCGACTACTTCGATGCCACCTATCACGTCGTGGCTGGATCGGGCAATGTCGCCGGCGCATCGATCGCGGGCGCCCTGCCGATCACGGCCGTGGCGGTCTCGGTCGCGGACTTCGGGTCGGGCCGCGTGTACCCGCGCGTGGGTGCCTACCGCTCGAACCTGGCGCTCGATCCGTCCGGCGAGTCCCCCGATCTCGCCGCGGCTCTGGCCGAGCTCGCGAGCCCGGCGTTCGCGCCGCCGCCGCTGTATGATTTCGTCGCCTTCGACACGCCCGAGGGTGCGATCCCGTCGGGCGACACCAGGGTGCACGCCGTGGTGCAGCTGCCGCCCGGAGATTCCGGCCTGCTCGGCGTTGGCGCCGACAGCACCACCGCCGCCGTTGGCAGCGGCTTCACCACCGATGGCTACACGACGCCGTCCGTCGGCCTGGCGTGGCTCGACTTCGGGCTGAACGTCGGTCAAGACAACTCGACCACGACCTCATGCAAGCCAGCCGATCGAGCGCCGCACGGACGCCTGCGCGCCGGGCGCGTCCTGCAGGGCATCGGCGAGGGTGATCAGCTCACCGTGCCAGTGCGACCCGGCCAGGTCCTGCAGCTCGCCTTCTTCGGCCCGCAAGCAGGCGACCGGTGGCGCCTGTACCTGAGCCTCGCGCCGTGCACGCCGTCGCAGCCCATCGGGCCGATCCTCAGCACCGTGGCGGATCCCGACGCGGATGGCAGCTACATGCGGCTCAGCACCATCTGGCCATCTGGGTTTGGCGGCATGACGTTGCGATTTGCCGCCGCATGGGGCAATCCCGCGTGCAGCAACCCGGGCGCCGGCTTCACGAACTGCGTCACGATCATCACCGCGGATACGCGGTTCGGCGTCTGTGACGACGGCACGATCGAGTCCGGCTGGGTGGTCTCCATTCCCGCCGGTCCATCCGATTACTTCAGCAACAACTTCGGCGCCGCACCGCCGTCGGTGAACTACGTCACCGGACTGTGCATCGCCGCCATCGACTTCGGTGCCACCACGGCCGCCTTCCCGGCCGCTGGCGTCTCGCTCGCCAACCTCGGCGTGGATCCCAGCGGCAGCACGCCCGACATCGGCTCGCCGCTCGCGCTGATCGCGCCGTTCTCGTTCGCGCCCGGGACCTACACGTCCACCTCGGCTGGCTACGCCTGCCAACCCTGCTCGATCCCGGGCAGCCTGCTGTCGGGGAACGTGCACGGCTGGGCGCAGCTGGCGGCGAACATCGCCGTCGGCGCGGACACGACGTCGATCAACGGCTGCTCGTTCTTCAGCACCGATGGCTACGCGACCCCGGCGCAGCCGGTGCCCGCGAACCTGGGCATCCGCCTCACCACCAACTGAGTGCCGCGCGCGCCCGGCCCCGGGATTCTCCGCGAGACCCTCTGCCGCGCGCGCT
>JAXMBY010000036.1:0-67572 GCA_046349655.1 Planctomycetota bacterium | reverse complement strand
TCCAACCTGCACCTGGTGCCGGTCATCAATGCCGCGCGCCGCGCCGGGGCGCGCCTGGTGGTGATCGATCCGCGGCGCACCAAGATCGCCGAGCAGGCCGACCGCCACCTGCAGCTCATGCCCGGCACCGATCTGTTGCTGGCCTGGGCCATGACCAAGGAGCTCGAGCGCCTCGGCGCGTTCGATCACGACTTCATCCGCAACCACGTGCACGGATTCGCCGCGTACCTGCGGTCGGTGCGCGCGATCGATGGCGCGGCGGCAGCGCGCGCCTGCGGTCTCGACGCGCGCGCGATCACCGAGCTCTCCGAGTGGTACCGCGACCTCGAGCCCGCAGCGATCAGCGTCGGCAACGGCCTCGAGCGCAATCACAACGGCGGCAGCGCGATCCGCGCGATCTTCGCGTTGCCCGCGCTCGCCGGCAAGTTCGGCGTGCCTGGCGGCGGCCTGGTGAACGGCGCCTCGTTCGCATTCCCGAAAACGGCCGACCGCCTGCAGCGCCCGGACCTGGTGCCGCCAGGCACGCGCACGTTCAACATCATCGACGTCGGACGGCACCTGACCGATGCGACGCTGGCACCGCCCATCAAGGTGGTGTTCATCTACAATCACAACCCGCTGATCGTGCACCCCGATCAGAACCGGCTGCGGCGCGGCCTCGAACGCGCGGACCTGTTCATCGTCGGCGCCGACGTCGTGATGACCGACAGCATGCGCTACGCCGACATCGTGTTGCCCGCCTGCAGCCACTTCGAGCACGCCGACGTGTATGCCGCGTACGGCCAGCACTGGCTGCAACGCGCCGAACCCGTGATCGACCCGGTCGGCGAGGCGCTGCCCAACACCGAGATCTTCCGCCGGCTCGCGGCGCGCTTCGGCTTCACCGAGGACGCGTTCCGCGCCACCGACGAACAGCTGATCGATGCCGCGCTCGAGCTGCGCGGCGGACGTGCCAGCCAGCTGCCCGTGGATCGAGCGACGCCGATGCCCGAGGGCGGCGCCGAGCTGGTGATGTTCGCCAACGTGTTTCCCGGGACGCCGTCTGGCAAGGTCGAGCTCGAGTCGCAGTACCTCGCGCAGAGGTTCGGCCAGCCGCTGCCCGTGCATCGCCAGCGCACCGCGAAGTTCCCGCTCGTGCTGCTGTCGCCGGCATCCGACCAGCGCATCACGTCCACGTTCGGCGGGGTGGGAGCGGAGCTGCCGGTGCTCGACATGCATCCAGAGGATGCGAGCGCACGCGGCCTGGAGAGCGGCGCGCGCGTGCGCGCGTTCAACGAGCTGGGCGAGGTGCACTTCACGCTCGCGGTCACCGACCGCGTGCGCGCCGGCGTGGTGTCCACGCCGAAGGGCGCCTGGCTGTCGACCAGCGTGAACCGTCAGACCGTCTCCGCGCTCGCGCCCGCGCATCATGCCGATCTGTGCCACGGCGCCTGCTTCAACGACGCCACGGTCGAGGTCGCGCCGGCGTGAGCGCCATGCCTTCAGCGCGCGCGCACCAGCAGGTTGGTGAAGCGCGCGCCGGTGGCGAGCGGCTTGATGCCGATCCGGCCGCGCGCCGCGACGCCCGGCAGGAGCACGCGGTCGAGCACGGTGACGCCGTTCAGCTGGATCGTGCAGGCGTCGCCGGCCATGGCGATCGACAGTCGGTTCCAGCCGCGTGCGACCGCATCGCCGACGACGTCGCGAGTGGGCGCGGCGCCGCCGCGCACCAGGAGCAGCGGCAGGTCGTGCCGCGCCGTGTCGCCCGCCCAGTGCCAGTCGAGGATCAGCTCGAAGTCCTGGTACTCCGCCTCGGTCCACAGCGTACCGCCGCCGCCGTCGTTCACGAGTACGAGGCCGTTCACGGTCCAGTGCGGGGCGTCGCTGGCCGCGCGCTGCCAGCCGCCCAGGTCGGTTCCGTTCAGCAACGGCTGGAACCCATGATCGTGCTCGGCGACCTGCTCCTGCTTGAGCTTCGTCTTCGCCGGCAGCTCGGCGCAGCGGAGGTTGCGGAAGTTGATCGCGGCGCCGTCCGACCCGAGGCTGATGTAGCCCTTGCGCGGTGACATGTTGTAGCCGCCGGCGACCTCCTTGCCATTGCACTCGAGCTTGAGCGTGCCGTCCTTGCAGGTCACGCGATACTGATTCCACTCGCCGGCCGGCTTGCCGCGCGCCTCGCTCGCCACGCACCGCTCGCCGCCGCTCGCGCTCGGGCGGTCGGGCGTCATGTGCGCGCCGCGGATCGACAGCACGTCACCATGGCGCAGGTCGGTGGCCGCATCGGCTGCGTCCGTCATCTGCACCTCGATCGCGCGCGGAAACGGTTGGCCGATGGCGGGCAACGCGTCGGACCAGACGAATAGCCCCGCGCTGCCGCCCGGTTCCACGCGCTGCCATTCCAGCTCGAGCACGAAGTTCTCGTACTGCCGCTCGGTGCGCAGCACGCCGGCGGGCTTGCCGCTGCAAACGATCATGCGATCGCGTACCGTCCACGGGCTCGACGAGCCCTGCAAGCTCGACCAGCCCTGCAGGTTCTCGCCGTTGAACAGCGGCCGCAGGGTGAGCGCGGTCTCTGCCGGCTGCGCGTTGGTCTGTGCGAGGACGATGACGGTGGCCCATGCCAGCATGGTGAGGACTCCTTTCCCTCATCCTTCGGTCCGGCCGGCCGGCAAGGCTAAGATCGAAAAGCGCTTGCCGTCCACGCGCGGCTCGAGAGCGAAGAAGTCGGCGCTCGAACCGGCTCGTCCGGCGCAGGGATTCTGCACGTTGAGGTCCGGCGCGCTTTTCTGGTCGAGAGACGTGTCACGGGGTGAGGCCCCTTGCCGTGGAGCGCCATGAAACGTACCGTCTGGCGTTGATTCCTCAGCCGGGAGTTCTCGGCCCCGCTTTCCTCGGCGCGCATGCCGCAGGAGCCGCGACCTCGCTGGCACGGGTCGACGACATCGCCACGCTCGCTCCGCTGGCGCGACAGTTCCGATCGGATCGGTTACCATCGGCTGCGCCCATCACTCGGGGATTGCACGCTGGGAGAGACTGCCATGAGTCGAGGCTGCGTGACGTTGTGTGTTCGTGCCATGTGTTGCTGGCTTGGCGTCCTCGCGACCAGCCGTGGCGCCGAGCGCCGTGCGTTCGTGGTGCCGATTACGTTCGTGGCGAACGTCGGGCAGTTCGACCCGACCGTGCGCTTCGTGGCGCAGTCGGGCGAGGCACGCGTGGTGTTTCGCCGGGGTGGCTTCGTCGTGCAGCGCGCGATGCGCGTCGAGGGCGGCGTCAAGGCCGCGGCCGTCGCGTTTCGATTCGAGTCCCAGCTGGCCGCTGAGCCGGCGGGGGAAGGGGAGCGCGGCGGACCGGTCACGTACTTGCTGGGCGACCGGCGCGAGCGGTGGCGAACCGACGCCGGAACCTACGCGACGTTGGTGTACCGGGGCGCGTGGGATGGCGTCGACGTGCGCTTCCATCCGACCGACCGCATGCTCGAATACGATCTCTGCCTTGCGCCGGGCACCGACGCTGATGACCTCGTCGTGTCCACGTGCGGCGGTGAGCGCCTGGAGCTCGACGCCGATGGCTCGCTCCTGATCCACACGGCGCTCGGCGCAGTCGCGCAGCCACCACCGCTGACCTGGCGCGAGGTCGACGGCGCGCGGTGGCCGGTGCCATGCCGCTACCGGCTGATCGACGGTCACCGGTTCGGATTCGTGCTGCCAGAGCGGCACTACGACGATGCGGTGATCATCGACCCAGGCGTCGGCTGGTCGACATTCCTGGGTGGCGTGCAACCCGACGTGACCACCTCGGTCACCGTCGATGCCGAGGGGCTCGTCACCGTCGCCGGCAACACGCTGTCGCCGAACTTCCCCACCACTGCGGGAGCTTACGATCGCACGCTGGGCGGCAGCTTCGACGCATTCGTGGCGCAGTTCGATCCCCGGCTCAGCGGCAGCGCGCAGCTCCGGTGGTCGACGTTCATCGGCAGCAGCGGCTACGATCAGCTCACCAGCGTGGCCGTGGATGCGAGCGGCGCGGTGGTGGCCGCGGGATACACGGACGGCACCGACTTTCCCACCACGCCAGGTGCCTACCAGCGCGCGCACCAGGCCGTCATCGATGGTCTGGTGCTCAAGCTCGATCCGCGGCAGAGTGGTGCTGCACAGCTGGTCTGGTCCACGCTGCTCGGCGGCAACAGCGACGACTTCGCGGGCTTGCTGCACAACTCGATCGACGCGAGCGGCCGCGTGCTGGTGGGCGGCAATACCTACTCGAGCGACTTTCCCACCACGCCAGGCGCGTATTCGACCATCCACAACGGCGGGCTCGATGCGTTCCTCGCACTGTTCGACCCGAGCAAGACCGGCAGCGCGCAGCTGCAATTGGCGACGTTGTTCGGCGGTTCGGGCGACGACTACGTGAGCAGCGGCGTGGTCGATGGCGGACGCGTGTTTGGCACCGGCACGACCAACTCCACGGACCTGCCGACCACCGGCGGGGCATTCGACGGCAGCTACAACGGCGGCATCCAGGACGGGTTCCTGCTCGTCATGACGGCGGATGGCACCACGCTCTCTTACTGCACCTACTTTGGCGGCGCGGATGATGACGTGGCGAACGGCGTCGCGGTGCGCCGCGGCATGGCGGCCGTGACCGGCACGTCGGCGTCGCCCGACTTTCCGGTCACGACCGGCGCGTTCGACACCTCGTTCCATGGGCCTGCCTACGATGCGTTCGTGCTGAGCATCGATCCTGCGGGTGCCGGAGCTGCAGACCTTCGCTATGCGAGCTTTCTCGGCGGTGCCGGGACCGACATCGGCCAGGCGGTGGTGATCGACGAACTCAACGGCGTCACCGTGGTTGGTACCACGACCTCGCTCGACTTTCCGCTCTCCGCCTGCACTCCCGGTGCACGACCACACCGCCAGCAGGACGTGTTCTTGACGCGGCTGCGCGCCGGCGGCCTTGGACCGGCCGAGCTCGTGACCTCCACCCAGCTCGGCGGTGCGCGTTCGGACACGGTCGATCCGGGCTACTCGCTGACGCTGGATGCGTTCGGTGTGCCGGTGCTGGCGGGATACACGGAATCGCCGGACTACCCGGTCTCGCCCTCGTGCTTCGACTCGACCAAGAGCGGCTATCAGGACGTGGTGGTGACGCAGCTGCCGGTGGCCGCGGCGGCCAACTATGGCGCGGGTTGGCCGGGCACCGGTGGCATCGTGCCGGAATTCTTCGCCGCCGACTATCCGTTGATCGGCAAGCCGCTGGTGCTCGACATTCGCAATTCGCGGGGCACCAACACGCAGGCCGTGATCCTCGCCGGCGCCGCGCCCGCTTCGCTGCCGACCAAGATGGGCGGCGTGGTGCTGGTGTTCCCCCAGGTGATCGTGCCGATCGCGTTGCCCGCAGCGGGCGCGCAGGTGACGGCCAACGTGCCGGCCGATCTGTGCGGCGTGTCGTTGTACTTGCAAGTGCTCGAGATCGATCCCGGCGCGAGCGTCGGCGTCTCGTTCTCGCGCGGCTTGTGCTTGACGCTGGGTGGATAGCAAGACGATGGAGCGCGACGACTGCGATCGCCTCGAACCGCCGCGTACCGGCTCGGTGCCGTCCGACCGGCTCGAGCAACTCGTGGCCGAGGGTCTCGAGCGCATCAGGCTCGAGGGTCCGGCCGCCATCGAAGCGATGTGCCAGCAACACCCCGAGCACGCGCAGGGCATTCGCAAACGCATGGATCTGCTGCAGCACGTGGGTCTGGCCTGGGAGCCGCAGCTGCCGCAGACGATCGGTGGGTTCCGCTTGTTGAAGAGCATTGGCGTGGGCGGCATGGGCGTCGTGTACCTCGCCGAGCAGGAGGCGCTGCATCGCCACGTGGCGCTCAAGCTGATCCGGCCCGACCAGCTCGATGTGCCGGGAGCGCGCGAGCGCTTCTTGCGCGAGGTGGAGACCATCGCTCAGCTCAAGCATCCGGGCATCATCCCGATCTACACCGTGGGCGAAGAGGGTGGCGTGCCGTTCTTCGCCATGGAGCATGTGACCGGATGCTCGCTTGCCGAGGTGATCGCTCGGTTGCAGGGGCGCCCAGCCGCGAGCCTGAAGGGCGAGGACCTGGCGCGACTGCTCGATCACGGCGATGGTCCAGAGCTGGCGCGGCAGTTCTCCGGGAACTGGGTCGGCGTGTGCTTTCAGGTCATCCGGCAAGTCGCCGAAGCACTCGATCACGCGCACCAGCGCGGCATCCTGCACCGTGACATCAAACCCTCGAACATCATGCTCACGCGCGATGGCCGTGCGTTGCTGCTCGATTTCGGGCTCGCCTCCACCGAAGGCGGGCTCAGGCTCACGCGCACCGGGTCGCAAGTGGGCTCGCTGCCTTACATGCCGCGCGAGCGGTTCAGCGAGACGCCGATCGACTGCCGCGCCGACATCTATTCGCTCGGCGTCACGCTGTACGAGATGCTCACGCTGCGGCTGCCCTACCAGGCGACCACCGGCGCGCGCACCATCCAGCTGATCCTGAAGGGCACGCCCGATCGCATCCAGTCGCTCAACCCGGCGGTGCCGTGGGATGCCGAGACCGTGTGCCTGACCGCGATGGAGCAAGATCCGCAGCGCCGCTACGCGAGCGCCGCCGGCTTCGCGCGCGATCTGCTGAACGTGCTCGAGCTGCGACCGATCGCGGCGCGCCGTCCGGGCACCGGTTTGCGCGTCAAGCGCTGGATGCAACGCCATCCTGCGCGAGCCGTGGGTCTGATGTCGGCGTTCGTGATCCTGGTGTTGGGGCCGATCGCGTTCGGACTGCAGCAACGGTTCGCCTCGGAGAGGCTCAGGATCGCGAACGAGGAGATCACTCGCAATGCAGCGCTGGTCGCGCAACGCGCCGATGCTCTCATGCGGCTGTCCGACGTCAAGGAGCTGCAAGATCTCGTGAGCGAAGCCGATGGCCTGTGGCCGCGACGACCGCCCATGGTCGAACGCTATCGCGCCTGGCTCGCGCGCGCGTATCAACTTCACGACCACCTGCCCCAGCACATCGCCACGCTCGCTGCCCTCCGATCGCGAGCCGCGGGCGTGGACCAGAGCGGCGAGCCCGAGTTCACGACCGCCGCCGATCGATGGTGGTACGTGGCGCTGTCGGGCCTGGTGCGCGATCTGCGCACGCTCGAGGATCCGGACCACGGGTTGCTCCGCGCGATCGAACAGCGCTTGCAGGTCGCGAGCACCATCGAGCGCGCGACCGTCACCGAACTCGAGGACGAGTGGTCGTTCGCCCGGCAACACAGTGCCGAGAGCTCGCTCTATCGCGGCCTCGACCTCGAACCGCAGCTGGGTCTGATCCCGCTCGAACCCGATCCGCAGTCGGGGTTGTTCGAGTTCTGGCTCTGGGAGAGCGGCGAGCGTCCGGTCAGGGACGAGCGCACCGGTCGCTACCGCATCACCAGCAACTCCGGGCTGGTTCTGGTGCTGTTGCCGGGCGGCAGGTTCACGATGGGCGCGCAGAGCAGCAGCCGCGGGTCGACCTACGATGTCGACGCGGAAGCCAACGAAGGGCCTCCGCATCCGGTCACGCTGGCACCGTTCTTCATGTCGAAGTACGAGATGACACAAGGGCAATGGGTGCGCTTGACGGGTACCAGCCGCTCGTGGGAGCAACGCGACGACGGGCTCCTCGATGGCGTCGACACGATGCCTCATCCAGCGACGCTCGTGCGCCATGCGCAGTGCGTGAGGGCCTGTCAGCAGCTTGGTCTGCTGCTGCCTACCGAAGCGCAGTGGGAATACGCGGCGCGCGGTGGAACCACCTCGCCGCGGTGGGTGGGCGCCGACAAGACCAAGCTCAAGGACAGCGAGAATGTCGCCGATCAGCGCCACCTGGTCGAGGGCACCAACCCGAAGGGGTTCGTGCACGAAGCGTGGGATGATGGCTTCTGGGGCGGCGCTCCGGTCGGCAGCTTCCTCCCCAACCCGTTCGGGTTGCACGACGTGTTGGGCAACGTCTGGGAGTGGTGTCGCGATTGTTATGGCCTCTACCGGATGCCCGAGCGACCGGGTGACGGCGAGCGCATCGTGACCGAGTCGACGCGGCACATGATCCGCGGTGGATGCTGGGAGTTCTGTGCCGCCTTCGCACGCGCCTCGTGGCGCATGGACCAGGAGCAAGAATTCGCGCTCGATGCGCTCGGCTTGCGTCCGTCGCGGCCGATCGACGCGCTGTCCACCCAGCGCTGAGCGTCCGGCGTCCGCCGCACCACACCGCGTCCGCATTTTCCGCGTAAGTCTCCGAACACGTTGCTGGTTGCCCATCCATTGGGCCCTGCACGAGCATCGTGCACTGCGCCCTGCCTTCGTTCCGGGAGACATCCATGAACTGCGCGCAGCCATCATCGCATCGGCACCGGTCGATCGCCGTGAACCTGTTCCTGATCTGCCTCGTTCTGTCGCCGACCCCGATCGCGATGGCCGGAGGCAGCGAACGTCCGCCGCAGAGAACTGCGGTGCGCGGTTCGGGCGCGTCGCCCGATCGGCTGCTCTACGAGTCGCCACCTGCGACGCCACCGGCCAGCCCGTCGCCAGTGCCGCCCGGCGAGGCCGATCGTTCAGGGGGGATCTATCTCTTCTCGGGCGAGTACTTCCTGGCCGAGGAAGACCTGCGTCTACCGGGGCGCGGCATCGACTTCGTCTGGGCGCGCAAGTACCGATCGCGAATCGGGCCGAACACGGCGCAGGGCGATCACTGGGACTACTCGTACGACGTGTTCGTGCAGGCAGAGGGGACCGGCTTCCGGGTCAACGACGGCAACACGCGCTCGGACCTGTATTCGCTGCAGAGCGACGGCACGTATGCCGCCAAGGAGCTGTTCCGCGAGGGCACCCTCATCGGCGGCAAGTTCACGCTCGTGTTCGCCGACTCGGGCCAATGGGTGTTTCGCGCGCTGGACGGCAGTCCTGCACAAGGCAGGCTCGAACGCATCGTCGACCGCAACGGCAACGCGCTCGCGCTGCAGTACGACAGCCTGGGGCGCCTCAACCAGATCACCGACACGCTCGATCACGTCATCACCGTAGCCTACTCTGCCGATGGACACATCTCTTCGATCACTGACTTTGCGGGGCGGCAGGTGACCTATGCCTATTATGGAGCCGGTGATGCGGATGGGTCCCAGGGCGATCTCAAGTCGGTGACCTCGCCCGCAGTGACGGGCACGCCGAACGGCAACGACTTCCCTGCCGGCAAGACGACGACCTACACCTACTCGCACGGCTTCGCCGACGCAGCCCTGAACCACAACCTGCTCGGCATCGTCGATGCCCGTGGGCGACGCGCCCTCACCAACGTCTATGCTGACACGCTCGATCCTGGAGCGCTCGCCTACGACCGCGTCGTGCAGCAGTGGCGCGGCGAGCTCGGCGGCGTGACCGACATCTCGTACAGCGATCAGAGCGGCGTCATCCAGGCGGTCGTCACGGATGGTGGCGGACGTGTGATCCAGCGCAGTTACGATCCCGCCAATCGCCTGGTGGTCCAGCGCAATCTCACGGCTCTCGCTCCATCGCACGACATGACGACACGCAACGGCATTCGCGCTGCGCAGCCGTCACGCATGGACGATCCGCCGTACTTCGAGACCAGCTTCGAATACAACGAGGACGCGCTCGTCATCCACGCCGTACACGAGAATGGCAACGAGACCCAGAACGTGTTCGAGCTCGAGCTCGATTCTGGATCTGCCTGGCGATCACGCGGCAACCTGCGCGAGGTGCATCGCTACCCCGGCAGCCACAGCCCAGTTGGTGATCAGAGTGCGCTGCATCTGTTCTTCGAATACGAGCCGGGGACGAACGCGCTCACGCGCGCGATCGATGCCAACGGCGGAGTGACCCAGCATACTTATGACGGAAAGGGTAATCGCACGCATACGGAGCACCCGATCGCGACGATCGTCGAGGACTTCGAGTACAACGCCGCCGGCCAGATGACCAGTCGCAGGTTCCCAGCCGATGCCACAGGTCACCGGCGCAGGGACAACTTCCGGTACTACTTGTTGGGTTCTCAGAAAGGGCGGCTGAAGCAGTGGACGGTCGATGCCGGCGGGCTCGCCATCACCACGAATTACGAGTATGACCAGGTGGGCAACGCAACGCGCATCGTCGACCCGCGTGCCAACACCTGGTTGCTCATGTACAACGCCTTGAACCAGATCGTGCGTGAAGAGTCGCCGATCGTGACCGGTAGCGTGCGGTACCGGCGGGACTTCTTCTACGATGCCAACGACAACCTCGTTCAGATCGAGGTGCAGAACATTGACGAGAATGGTCAGGTGCGCAGCAACGCGAGCCTCGTCACCAGCTACGACTACGATGCGCTCGACCGCGTGATCCGCACGACGCGGGAAGTGGACGAGACCTCTCGGGTCACCACGGAGTACGCCTATGACGCGAGCGGCAATCTTGCCCTGCTGCGGAGCGGCGAGGCAATCCTCGGCAATCAGCCCGAGAACGTGGTGCAGCTCACGTGGGATGCGCGCAACCGGCTGCTCAGGAGCGCGCGCGCCCCCGGCTCGCCCTTGCAATCCACCACCCAGTACGACTGGGACGGCAACGGCAACCTGACCCGCGTCAGCCAGGGCCTCGAAGGGGAGCCGCGCATCACCACGCGCGTCTACGATGCGTTCGACCGATTGCTGGAACTCACTGATCCCATGGGGAACGGCATGGAACACCACTATGACGGGAACGGCAATCGAGTGGCGGCGAAGGCGTGGGGGGAGCTGGTCGACGGTCAGGGAAGCGGGTCGACCATCCGCCTGTGGGAAGCTGCCGCGACCTTCGATGCCGTCGATCGTCTGACCGAACAAAAGGTGGCATTCTTCGATCCTGCCACGCAACAACCGATCGGCGACGGACAGGCAACCACGACCTGGGAGTACGACGACCGATCGCTCGTCGTGCGGGTCGTCGACGACAACGGTCATCAGTCGCTGTTCGCGCACGATGCCGCAGGTCGCCTCGTCAGTGCGACCGACGCTCGTGGTAATGTGGTCACCTACGCGTACGACCCGACCAGCAACGTGAACCAGGTCTCGATGCTGGAGAAGAGCGATCTCGGCAGCCCGGACGCCTCGTTCGTCACCACGCTCACCTACGACAGCCTGAACCGAACCGTTGGCGAGACGGACACCCTCGGCCAAGCCATGGCTTATGCCTATGACGCGCTCGACCTGCTGGTGCGCGTCACCGATCGCAAGGGCAACCGCACCCTGCGCACCTACGACGGGCTCGGGCGGCTGCTCAGCATGACGCAACAACCGCAAAGCGGTGCTGGGCAGATCGCGATCGGCAGGACCTGGGACAGCAACTCGCGGCTGATCGGCGAGAGCGATGGCAACGGCAACCAGGCAATCTATGGCTACGATGCTCTCGATCGGCTGGTGAGCGTGACCAGGGCGGACGGGACCTCGACGACGCTGGCCCACGACGTGCACGACAACGTGGTGGCGACCGTCGACGCGAACGGTAGCGCGGTTTCCAGCACGTACGATCGACTCGACCGCCTGACGCGTCGCGACATCGTCGTGGGCAGCGGCGTGTCGAGCGCCACGAGCTTCGAGGTCTACCAGTACGATGGCCTCTCGCGCCTGGTGCGCGCCGAGAACGACGGTTCGGTGCTCGGGCGCAGCTACGACTCGCTGTCGCACCTCGTCTCCGAGGTCGAGAATGGCGCGCGGCTGGTTTCCACCTACGACGGGGTTGGCAACGAGATCGACTGGACGCTGCCTGGTGGTCGCCGGCTCGGTTGCACGTATGACGTGCTGAATCGCAGGAAAACCATCGCCGAGGACACCCAGGTCATTGCGACGTACGACTACTTCGGCAGCAGCCGGGTGGAGCTCCGCCAGTACTTGCGACCCACACCGACCATCTGGAGTGACTACGTGACGGATGACCTGGGGCGCGTCATTGTCACGCAGCACACGCCGCAGGAGTATCCGTTCCTGCCGGTCGAAATGCGCTCCTATCAGTGGGATCCGATGTCGAACAAGACGCAATGCAACGACCTGCGGGGCGGCGGACCGGAGCTGGCATCCAGCTACAGCTACGACTTCGCGCACCGTCTGGTGGCAACGCTGGTGACCGAATACGGGAGCGGTGCCACGGTGAGAGATACGACCTACGTTCTCGACGGGAGCGGGAACCGCACGCTCGTCACCGGTGACGAGTGCGCGGGCGACTATCTCCTCGACACAACGGTTCCCGAGCCAGCGGACTACCAGGTGAACCAGTACACGGCCACGCCTTGTGAGCCAGGCGGGTCACGCGTCTACGATCGCAACGGCAACCTGTCGCGCATCGTGTTGTCGCCGACGTCATCGCGCCAGTTCGCCTACGATTATCGTGATCAGATCGTATCCCACACCGGCATTACCGGCGACGTGACGACGTACGCCTACGACGCGCTCGGCCGGTGCATCCAGCGCAGCACGGGCTCGGGTACGACGCGGCTCCTCTATCACCAGGATCACCTGGTGGAGGAACAGGACACGCTCTCGAACACGCTGGCCACTTACGTCTGGGGCGCACGGCCAGACGAGTTGCTGGAGATGCGCCGTGGAGGCCAGGACTACGCGTACCTCGAGGATGAGCAGGGAAGCATCATGGCAGTGGTCGACGCCGTGACGAGCGATGTCGTCGAGCGTTACGAATACGGCGACTTCGGACAGGTAACGATCCTCGACCCAGTGGGAAACGTCCGCACCGGCTCCGTCATCGGCAACGCCTTCCTGTTCGAGGCGCAACCGTTCGAGCAGCAGATGGGTCTTTACCGAATGCGTGGCGGTGCGCTCGATCCGCGCATTGGCCGTTTCGTCGACGGCGAGAAGCATGACCCCGGCGACCGCGTGCGTGATTGGGGCAATGCCTGCACGGCGTTGCGCAACAACCCACGTACGCGCGGCGCGATGCGCGGCTTCAACCCGCAGCCCGACCCGCCAGGGCGGCAGCTGTACGCGCGCGGCTTCAACCCGCAGCCCGACCCGCCGGGGCGAGACGACATCGGTGGCTTCGATCCGGAGACCGTGGTCGCGTCGCACCGTTTCGAGTAGCGATGGCTCGCACACCAGGAATCGCCACGCCGAGAAGGAGTCGTTCATGACCTGCGCATCTGCGCATCGGCACCCGCTCAGGGACGTTCGCGCTTCTCGAGCTCGGCCGCGAGCCTTGACAGCGCACGGCTCAGCAAAGTCCACACCGCGCCCTCGGTGGTTTGCCATTGCTGAGCCACATCGCGTGCGGAAAGCCCGACCAGCCGCACCAGCAAGATGACCTCGCGGTAGCGGTCGGGGAGACCGAGGAACGCCTGCTCGAACCGCTCGATCGCTTCGCGTGCGGCCGCGTGCTGACTGGGGGTGTGCAGCGAACGGTACACGTCGAGCAACCGCTTCTGATCGGCCGCGCTGAGCGACATCCTGCGCCGCATGTCGCGCTTCGCCGCGTGGTGGTACTTGTAGCGATTCACGATCTTGCGATGCGCGGTGGTGAACAGCCAGCGCCTGAAGTCGGCCTCGCTCTCGAACTTGCTGGCGCGTGCCTGCTCGAGCACCTCGCCACACACCGACTGTACCAGGTCGGCCGCCGATTCGTTGAGCAGCAGCGCGCGTCCGGCGCGCAGCCGCACGAATGCCTGAAGATGCGGTAGGTGCTGCTCGAGGAGCGACTCGATCCAGCCATCACGGGGCGGCTGAGCGGGTTCTCGCGCGGTCATCAGCTGAATCATGGCACAGGCCGGCGCAGAACGCCAGCGAGGGGCGGTGGCTGGTCGCCGAGATTGCCTCCGGACGATCACCCCGCCTCGCCCGGTCGCTCACGGCTGGTCCAGGAGCTCGCGCACCGTGCTCAGCAGCTCGCGGCGATCGAACGGCTTGAGCAGCGTGCGCTGCGCGCCGAGCTGGTTGGCGATGTGGAGCAGGTTGACGCGTCCGACGTTGCCGCCACCGGTGATGGCGATGATCTTGGCGTGCGGGGTGGTGCGGCGCACTTCCATGATGGCCTCGAGGCCATCCTTGTCGGGCATCAGGATGTCGGTGATGATCAGGTCGGCCGGGCTGCTTGCCCACTGCGCGACGCCGGTGCGACCATCTTGAGCGTCGCTGACCTCGTGGCCCGCGCTCTCCAGCATCTGCCGCAGCATCGCCCGCAGCTGGGCGTCATCTTCGATGATCAGGATGCGTGCCATGGCACCCGCTCCGGTTCTGCTCGGCCCGGTCCCGTGCCGCGGCCTGCGTCAGGATCTGCCGCAGCGTCACCGCCAGCTCCGCCATCACCACCGGCTTGGTCAAGCACGCGCGGATGCCGAGCCGACGCGCTCGCTCCGGCGTCATGGTGCGGATGAAGCCCGTGTACAGGACGATCGGGATCTCGGGGCGCGTCTGTAATAGCTCACGTGCCAGCGCCTCGCCGGTCATTCTCGGCATGACCTGATCGGTGATGACGATGTCGAACCGTTCGGGCGTGGCCCGGAACAGCTCGAGTGCGTGCACGGGGTCGTTCACCGCCACCACGTCGTAGCCCAGCCGCGTCAGGATCTGCTCGCCCCACGCGACCAGCATCGGCTCGTCGTCGACGAACAGCACGCGGCCGCTGCCCTGCAGGTCGCCCGGCACCGAGTCGGGCGCAACCTGCTCGTCGCGCATCACCGGCAGGTGCACCTCGAACGTGGTGCCCTTGTCCATCTCGCTCGCGACCGTGATCACGCCCTCGTGCGCGGCGACGATCCCGTGCGCGACCGACAGGCCGAGCCCGGTGCCCTCGCCCACCGGCTTGGTGGTGAAGAACGGATCGAAGATGCGGTCGAGCAGCTCGGGCGGGATGCCGCAGCCGGTGTCGCTGACCGCGAGCCGCACATGCGGCCCGGGCCGCAGCGGCGGATGATGGGCGGCGAACTCCTCGGTCACCGCGACCGGTTCGAGGCGGAGCGTGAGGCAGCCGCCGCGCTCGCGCATCGCGTAGCCGGCGTTGCTGCACAGGTTGAGCAAGAGCTGCTGGATCTGCGTCGGGTCGGCGAGCACGAGCGGGTCCTCGGTGCCGACGCACAGATCCATCTCGATCGTGGTGGGAAGTGCCGCGCGCAGCAGCGTCTGCGCCTCGCGCAGCAGGCCGCCCAGCCGCAGCGGCGCCCGCGCCTCTTCCTGCTGGCGGCTGAACGCGAGGATCTGCTGGACCAGCTTCTTCGCGCGCGTGCCCGCGAGCAGGACCTGCCTCAGGTTCTCGGCGGCGATGCCGTCCTTCGGCACGCCGTCCTGCGCCATCTCGCTGAAGCCCATGATCACGGTCAGGATGTTGTTGAAGTCGTGGGCGATGCCGCCGGCCAGCGTGCCGATGGCCTGCATCTTCTGCGCCTGACGCACCTCCAGCTCGTGCCGCTTGCGCTGGGTGATGTCGTCGGCGATGCCCAGCACGTGGTGCGGCGTGCCGTCGGCGCCGCGGATCACGATCCTCCTGGTGCGGAACGTGCGCGTGCCGGGACCGACGCCGCTCACCGTCTCCTCCGAGTCCTCGACCAGATTGCCGCTGCTCATCACCCTGCGATCGGTGGCGTTCAGCTGCGCTGCCGCCGCGGCCGGGAACAGCTGCGTGTCGAGCTTGCCGATCACCGCCGCGCGCGGCCGGCCCAGGAGCTCTTCGGTGGCCTTGTTGATCAGCACGTAGCGCAGATCGCGCGCATCCTTGACGAACACGAGTTGCGGCAGGTTCTCGACGATCGCCGTCACCAGCGACTGGACATGGCGCGTGTCGCGCTCGGCTTGCCGCCGATCCAGCTCGGCACCGATCCACCACGCCAGCCGCTGCAGGAGGTCGCGATCGGCCGGAGTGAACCGGCCGCGGTACGGTTGCACGTCGCCGAAGCACAGCGTTCCGTACGATTGCTCGGCACCGTTCACGCGCGCGCCGAGGTAGGCCTCGAGCCCGGACGCGTAGCCCGGATGATGGCGCCACTCGGTCGCGCCGGCATGCTCGATCGCCACGGCAGCGCCGCTCTTGAGCGCCTGCTGGCAGAAGGTCTTGACGATGCTCAGGCGCGCGCCCTGGTGAAGCCCGGCGCCGGGCGGGGCCTCGACCTGCTCGATCTCGAGCTCCTCGCCGCGCACGCGGGTCACCATGCCGATCGGCAGCTGGAAGCGCTCGCAGCCCAGCTTCAAGAGCTCCTGGATCTGCTGCTCGAGCGAGCGGACCACGCCGGCCAGGAATTCCTCGAGCCTCACGCGAACCATGCCTCCCATTGCGATCTGGGGCACGGTAAACCAGCGCGTGCCTGGAAGTCAACCGCGGGCCGGCGCACATCGTGCCGCGGCTCGCGGCGTTGAGCTTCGTGCGCCGCGCGCTACGATCTCGGAGGGCAGCCAGCGACCTTCAGCCATTCGAGGGCAGCGATGCAGGCGATCCGGGTTCACGCGGCGGGTGGGGTCGAGGTCTTGTGTCACGAGCACGTGCCCGAGCCGCGGCTCGAGGCAGGGCAGGCGCTCGTGCGCATCGAGGCGGTGGGCGTCAACTTCATCGACATCTATCAGCGCACCGGCCAGTATCCGATCCCGCTGCCGGCCACGCTCGGTCAGGAAGCGGCCGGGGTGGTGGCCGCCGTGGCGGCGGATGTCACCAGCGTGCGGGTGGGAGAACGCGTCGCCTACGCCGGCGTGCTCGGCGCCTATGCCACGCTCGCTGCGGTGCCGGCGGCGCGCCTGGTGAGAGTGCCCGCCGCCATCTCGAGCCGGCAGGCGGCGGCGGTGATGCTGCAAGGCATGACCGCGCACTACCTCGCCTGCTCGACCCATCCGCTCAAGCTCGGCGACACCTGCCTCGTGCACGCGGGCGCGGGCGGCGTCGGCCTGCTCCTGTGCCAGGTGGCGAGGATGCGGGGCGCGCGCGTGATCGCCACGGTCTCGAGCGACGCGAAGGCAGCGCGCGCGCGCGCCGCCGGCGCCGGCCACACCATCGACTACACCCGGCAGGACTTCGCAGTGGAGGTGAAGCGTCTCACCGATGGCAAGGGCGTGGACGTGGTCTACGATTCGGTCGGCAAGGCCACCTTCGATCGCAGCCTGGACGTGCTGTGCCGGCGCGGCATGCTGGTGCTGTTCGGTCAATCAAGGGCGCGTCGCACCGCTCGACCCGCAGGTGCTGGCGCAGAAGGGCCTGCTCGTGCCCACGCGCCTGACCCTGTTCCACTACATCGGCGATCGCGCCGAGCTCGTGGCGCGCCGGCGAGCTGTTCGACTGGATGGCAGCGGCGCCGGTGGTGGGCATCGACCGGAGCCGCCGCTGGCCGAGGCAGCCTCGCGCACGCTGCGCTCGGCGGGGCCGCGAGACCACCGGCATGGCGCTGCCTTGTTCCCTTGAGCGTGAGCGGCGCGAACCGCGCCGAAGTGGCGTGGTGGTGGCGTGGATCGAACGTGAGCCGCGGCAGGCCGCGCAGATCCTGCTTGCGCTGCGCGACCTCGGCCATGCCCTCGAGGATGTAGTCGAAGTGCTCGCGTAGACGCGCCGGGAACGCGAGCCGCACCAGCTCCATGGGTGCGGGCTCGAAGCGTTGATCGATCCGCTTGCCGAACATCACCGAGCCGGATCTCGCATGCGCGGATGCCTTCCGCCAGGTACAGCTCGCACACCAGCGCCTGCCCGGGAAACCTGCAAGGCGGATGTGCGGCCACGCGCGCATCGATGTAGATCGCGCGGCTGCCCGGCGGCTGCACGGTCGGGATGCCGAGACGATTGAGGCCGTCCGCCATGTAGCGCGCGACGGCGATGCGGTAGGCGATGCGCTTGTCGTCCAGCACCTCGTCGAGTCGACCGCGAGCGCCTCCAGATCAGGCGCGCCGCGAGCCCGCCGTAGGTGTAGTTTCTCGGTCGATGAGCAGGTTGCGCGCCTGCTCCACCCAGTCCGATGCCTGCATTGCCAGGAAACCCGCCGATGTTGACCAGACCGTCCTTCGCGCTCATCAGGCAGCCATCCGCGAGCGCGAACGGCCGCGCGCGATGTCGCGCACGGTGCGCGTCCCGAGCGCGGGCGCGCAGCTTGTTCAGGTAGTTGTTCTCGGCGAAGTGGCACGCGTCGAGGAAGAACGGAATGCCGTGCCGGCGATAGATCTCGCCGGCGCCGCGCAGGTTGTCGAGCGCGACACCGGTTGACTCGCCGCCGGTGTTGTTGGTGATGGTCAGCATGCCGAGCGGATGCGGCGGCGCTGCGCCTGCGGCAGAATGCGTCGAGCCGCTCCAGATCGATGTTGCCCTCGAACGGGTGCGGTGTCAGGATCGCGACCTCGGCAATCACCAGGTCGACGGCCTCGCCGCCGAGCTGCTCGATGTCGAAAGGGTCGTCGAAGTGGTTGTTGGACGGCACGCGCAGCCCGGCTTCACCACCAGCGAGAACAGCAGTCGTCGGCGGCGCGACCCTGATGCGTCGGGATCACGCAAGCGTAGCCGGTCAGCTCGCGCACCACGCGCTCGAACTTGCCGTTGCGCGAGCCGGCGCTCTCGTCCGCGATCAGCATCGCGCCCCATTGCGCCGCGCTCATCGCCGTGGTGTTCGAGTCGGTGAGGAAGTCGAACGTCACCTCGGCGGCCGGCACCAGGAACAGGTTGTGCCCGCGGCCCGCAGGACTGCCCGCGCTCGCGCGCGTGCGGATGTTGAGCGGCTCGACGGCCAGACCTTGATCTTGAATGGCTCGATGATGGTGCGATGGGCGAAGCTCATGGCGACTCGCGCGCGCAACTGACGTACCGGCGGCGACGCGCTCGCGGTGCACCGGGGCGATCGCCCCTACTGCGCACTCGCGCGCGGCAGCTGGTCGGGATTGCGCGTCGCCGCGGCGTGGATCGCGCGGCCCGCGCGTCAGTCGGCCGATCCCGGCGAGCGCCGCAGCCAGCCGCGCTGGATCGCCTTCGGCTCCTCCACCGTCACGAATGCGGTGGGATCGACCCGCTCCACCTCCCTCTGCACCCGCTCGACGTCGCGCCGCCGCACGACCGTGAGCACCAGGTCCACGTCGCCTTCCCGGCCCTGCCCGCGGAACTCGGTGACGCCGAAACCGTGCGCGCGCAGCGCCGCGCCCACGCTCACGCTCGGGTTGCGCGAGATGACCCGTACCGTGGCGAAGCCGAACGCCACCCGCTCCTCGAGCCACATGCCAACGACATTGCCGGCGGCGAAGCCGCACGCATAGCCGAGCAGGTGCCAGGTGCTGCCCATGTGCTTCATGGCGTTGCCGACGCCGAAGATCCAGATCAGCGTCTCGAAGAACGCGATGCACGGCACGATGCGCTTCGCGCCGCGCATCAACAGCAGCACGCGGGTGGTCGACAGCGACACGTCGACGATGCGCAAGAGGAAGATGACGAGCGGCCCGAACCGGCCGGCGAACAGGGCGTCGATCGTGGACATCAGGGCCATCGCGCGATCCGAAAAAACCGGGAGTCTACCTGGCCGCGCGCCGGATTTCCCCTGCCACCTCCAAGGACGCGCGCGCATGGGCGGCGCGGGATGGCCACCCTCCGTCCGACCGCCGGCGCCGCCACCCAGGGGCCAGCCGGTTGCCATCGCCCGCCGCGTTGTCAACGTGAGGTGATCCTGCTCGGAATCGCCCACCGATGAAGATCCTGCTGATCGCCAGCCTGGTCCTGTTTGTGATCGCCTGCTCCTTGCCCGTGCTCGAGCTCAAGCAAAGCAATGGCACGCGTGACGTGATGCTGGGCCTGCGGGCGCTCGCCGTCGGCTGGTCGGGCGTGTTCGCCGGCGTGCTGGCCTGGTATGCGAATCCGGTGTGGCTGATCGGCGTGATCATGGGCGGCCTGCGCAAGCCGATTGCGGTCGCTGTGTCCGGCATCGTCGCACTCGCCATCGCCTCGACCACGTTCTCGCTGATCGGCCGCGAGCTGCCGGCGGACGAGGGCAACGTCACCAAGATGACCGTGATCCGCATCTTGCCCGGATGCTACGTGTGGCTGGCGAGCATCGCCGTGCTGCCGCTGGCTGCACTGTTCTGTCGGCCCAATCCATGAGTGGCGCGCGGACCTTGACGCCGCGCGCGCGCCTGCTCGGGCGATCGTCGTCAACCGCCACGACTCACTTCGTAGCGATACAGGTGACTCGGCCTGGCGTCCCAGTCCCCGAGACGCCGGCCATGGGCGTCCAACCAGGCGAGAACCATTCCTCGCTCGTCCTCGGCGAGATCGTTCGAGATGGTGCACAAGAACCAGACCTCACGGGACGGCCGCCGCCTCAGCGTGTCTCCGAGCGTGCGTGGTCCAGACGTGACCATGACCATTGCCGGACCCGAGTTTCCCAGCGAGTAGTACCGATACGCCGCGACCGTCTTCCTGCCAACGTAGATCACGTCGTCGGCCTGATGCTGGCTCCGGAGGATCGCCATCAGTGGCCGGACCCCGCTGCGTTCGCCAGGCCGTCGGCACTGGCTGCGGACCTCCACCAGGTTGGCGCTCATCAGCGGTCCCAGCAGCAGCACGTGAGCGGCGATCACGGCGGCACGCGATCAGTTCGGTGGCCGGCGCTCGAGCAGCCCGAGTGGCAACGCCGCTCACGCGAGCACGGTCACCGGATCGCCGACACGGAGCTCGCCGGTGCCGTGATGCACGAGGTTCTGTCCGAACCACACGTCGTCGCCGAAACGGCGGTACTGGCCGAGCGTGCGCAGGGGTTCGACGCCGCGCTCGGCGGTATCCTGGTCGGTGGTGGTGATCACGCAGCGGGCGCAGGGCTTGACGACATCGAACTCGAGCGTGCCGATGCGGATGCGGTGCCAGGAATCCTCGGCGTACGGGGCGGATCCGGCGATCACCAGGTTGGGGCGGAAGCGGTTCATCGGTAGGGCGGCAGCGAGGCGGCGGTTGAGGTCCATGAGCGAGGCCGCGCCGATCAAGAGGAAGGGATAGGCGTCGGCGAAGCTCACGCGCCGGCCGGGCGGCGCACGCTCGGGATCGAGTGGGCGCAGGGTCGTGGCCGGCATGTAGGCGAGCCGGGACGGGACGCCGAGGAACCGCGACAGCCAGTCGTCTGCGGCGTGCTCGCACAGCCTGGCCTCACAGGTGTCGTTCCAGACCGTGACCAGGGCCGCGCGGCCGCCCGCCGGGTCGAGCGGCAGGCTGAGCGGCTGCATGCCGGGCGCTGCCAGGGTGATGGCAGCGTCGCCCAGCGTGGTGCGCAAGAGCGCCAGGCGCGGGTGGTGGCGCTGCGTGCGGAACATGCCACCTTCGTCCACGACCACGAATCGACGTCGTGGCACAGTCCGGAACTCGTCGACCGGCCAGCGCGCGGCGTTGATTCCGGCGGCTGATTTCACCGCGTAGATGTGTAGGCTCTCGAGCTGCATGTCCCAAGTATCAACGGTGGCTTAATGAAGCAGTATCAGGAAAACCTCACGCTGCGCACGAGCGGGCGCGGGCTGACCAACATCACCGGCGCCGTGCAAGCGATCGTGACGCGCGCGCAGGTGGGCACGGGATTGTGCGTGGTGTTCTGCACGCACACGTCGGCGAGCCTGCTGATCCAGGAGAACGCCGATGCCGCGGTACAGGCGGACCTGCTCGGCTGGCTCGCACGCGTGGCGCCCGACGGCGATCCGCGCTACGCTCACGACGCCGAGGGACCGGACGACATGGCGGCGCACCTGCGGTCGGCGATCACGCGCACCTCGGAGAACATCCCGATTGCCGAGGGGCGGCTCGTGCTCGGGACGTGGCAAGCGCTCTACCTCGTCGAGCACCGCACCGCGCCGCACGCGCGCGTGCTGCTCGTGCACGTCGCTGGCACGGGGAACCGGCAATGAGCGCGCTGATCGCGATGGCAGTGCTGATCGTGGCTTCGGTGACGCCCTCGCGGTTCCAGAGCGGCACGCGCATCATGCCGCCCGAGGGTGCGAAGTTCCTGCTCGATCAACGCTTCGACATCCGCGTGGAGACGCAGGACGCGGGTGTGCTCCGCGTGCTGCTCGATGGCGTCGACATCACGGCGCGCGACGCCGCGCCGGCGGCGGCCACGTTCCTGGCGCGCGACGCATCGCTGTCGAGCGCGGGCGCGCACACGATCGAGGCGGTCATCGGCGCGGATGTGCGGGCGCGGGTCACGCTCGAGGCACAGCCGTGGCGCGACCTGCCAGCACCGCCGGTGAAGAACATCATCTTCCTGCTCGGCGACGGCATGGGCATCGCGCAGCGCACCGCGGCGCGCGTGCTGGCGCGCGGCTACAAGGGCGGCAAGGCGAACGGGCTGCTCGCCATGGACGCGATGGAAGCCACCGGCCTGGTGATGACGTCGTCGCTGAATGCGCTCGTGACCGACTCGGCGCCCGGCATGGCTGCGTACTCGACCGGCAACAAGGGCAACAACAACCAGGAAGGGGTGTTCCCCGACGACACGCCGGGCGATCCGTTCGACAACCCGCGCGTCGAGTACCTGGGCGAGATCCTGCGCCGCACGCGCGGCCCGGGCTTCGAGCTCGGCATCGTCACGACCGCGGACGTCACGGACGCGACGCCGGCGGCGAACGCCGTGCACACCGCCAACCGCATGGCGAGCCCGGGCATCGCGCAGCGCTACTGTGACGAGCGCGAGCACACCGCGCTCGCGGTGTTGATGGGCGGCGGGCGCCGGCACTTCGTGCGCGCGAGCGAGGGCGGGTCGCAGCCGAGCCGCGACCTGATCGGCGAGCTCGGCGCCGCCGGGTTCGCCTACGCCGCCACCGCGACCGAGATGCAGGCGTGGCATGGCGATGCCGTGCCGAGCCGGGTGCTCGGCCTGTTCCACCTCGATCACATGACGACCGCGTTCGACAAGATCGGCTACCGCGCCGGCTACAGCCTCGAGCTCACGCCGGCAGCGGCGGCGCCGTGGCGCGACCAGCCGATGCTGGATGACATGGCGGCGGTCGCGCTGCGCGTGCTCGAGCACGGCTCAACGTCCGGCTTCTGCCTGCTGATCGAGGGCGCATCGATCGACAAGCGCGCGCACGATCAGGATGCCGAGCGCATGATCTGGGACACGATCGAGTTCGATCGCGCCGTCGGCGTCGCGCTCGCGTTCGCGCGGCGCACCAACGGCGACCAGGATCCATGGAACGACACCTTGGTGATCGTCACCGCGGACCACGAGTGCGGCGGGGCGGCGCTGATCGGTGTCGGCAATGAACGGTACTACCCGCCGCGACTGGGTCGAGCGGTGCGCGACTACGTGGCGACGCTGCGGTTCCAGCCGCAGCAGGAGCTCGAGCTGTTCCCCAACTACGTGCCGGACGAGCGCGGCTACCCGGTGCACCCCGATCCCACGCGCAAGCTGATCGTGAGCTTCGCCGCCGGCCCGGATCGCTACGAGAACTTCATCTCGAACCGCTATCAGCTCGACGCGGCGATCGCGACCGAGGCGGGCGTGCTCGCCAATCCCGACCGCGACGGGCCGTCCGCCCGCGCCGATGCATCCACGGTCGAGGGCGAGCGCATCGCGGGACTGTTCGTGAGCGGCCTGATCGAGAACGGCGCGCACCGCGATCCGTCGGCGCCCGCCGACACGTCCTCGCTCGCGTTCTACGAGTGCAACCACACGGCGAGCGACGTGCCGCTGTCGGCGTCCGGGCCGGGCGCGCTCACGTTCACCGGCACCTACGACAACACCGAGGTGTTCTTCAAGATGATGCGCCTAGCCGGCGCCTGGCGCGCTCAGGACACCGACTCGGGGAAGTAGAACTCGCGTTCCCGGGCGTGGCCAGAACGACGTCGATCATCAGTTGCCGCGGCACGCACTGCGCGATGCGCTTCTGGTTGCCGTCGCGCGAGCGCGAGATGGATGCCGGCGGCGAGCAGGTCCGGCGCGTAGGTCTTGTCCGCCGCGATCATCGGCTCGCACGGGCCAGTCGTGGCCTCATGAGGCGCCTCGAGAGCGAGCGGCGGCGTCGCCATCCTGCGTGGTACTCCCTGGTCGGAGGGCTTTGCGGACCTTCCCGCAACCGCAGAGGAGGTGCGCCAGATTACGGCTGTCCACCGGGCGCAGCTCGGTCCCGGGGAAGTGGCGAACCTCATCGAGGGCGCCGCGCTGCCTCGCGTGTCAGGGCAACGATGGCGACACGATCTTCCTGCTCTCGTCACTGTTCGGGCTCGGCTGGTTTCGGCGGCGTCGTGCTGAACCCGGGCGAGTTCACGGCACTGGTGGTGGCGCTCGAGCAGACTGAACGATGGCCGCTCGCTCACCCTGCCCAAGGTGCCGGTGGGCAACAACCAAGGAGGCCAAGCTCGATGCGGTCCAACAGAATCCGTTCGCGAGCACCAATGCGTCCACCACGGTCGCCACGACCTCGATCGGCGGTACGGCCCTCGCATCCTCGGCATCCTCCCCAAGGCTTGCCGATCGCGTGGATGTCTCGCATTCGGGTGCCCTCTTCGCGAGCCTCGGACCACGGCGGTCTGGTTGACCAAAGTAGTCACTCCGACTAGAATGTGGTCACCAGCCGACTTGGCTCGTTCGACAGGATTTACACCCATCCAGGAGTCCGGAGCATGGCCCATGTCGCCGTCGGGGTGCGTGATCTCAAGGCAAGGTTGAGCCACTACCTGCGCATGGTCCGGCAGGGCCGAACGATCGAGATCACCGACCGAGGCCAGACGGTCGGGCGGATCGTTCCGGCCGGCAAGGCACTCGCCGACAAGGTCGAGGACCTGGTGGCCGCCGGACTGGTGGCTTGGAGCGGCAAGAAGCTGAAGTCGAGACCGGGCGTGCCACGCGCCACCCGCAAGCGATCGGTTGCCGACCTCCTCGTACGCGACCGCGAATGATCGTCTACCTGGACGCCAGCGCACTGGTCAAGCTCTACGTCGAAGAGATCGGTTCCCACGAGACCGGCAGCTTGATTGCCAGCGCGGACACCGTCGGCACTTCGCTGATCAGCAGGGCGGAGCTGAGTGCCGCGCTCGCCAAGGCGGTTCGCCTGCGCGTTCTCACGCGTGAAAACGGACTGAAGGCGTGGCGAGCCGCGCAGGCAGCTTGGGTGGACCTGGTTCGCATCCCGGTGACCGAGAGTCTCGTGTCGAGTGCCGGCAGCCACGCGTGGCAGCTCGGACTGCGTGGCTACGACGCCATGCATCTCGCCGCCGCGCTCGCATGGCAGGAGGGCTTGGGTCACGCCGTGACCGTGGCGACGTTCGATGCGCAGCTGTGGAACGCTGGTCGCGACAGCGGCCTCTCGATCTGGCCAACCAGGCTTTGACCGCCGTTCGATCTCGTGCCCCCTCTGCGCCTGGACGCGACTGATCACTGCTCGAGAACCGAGGCCACTGCGAGCGCGTCGAGTACATCGCCGAGTTTGCCGGCACCCGGCACGTCGGGACGCGCGTCAGGGACGTTGATCTCATTGTGCGCGTCGAGGATCCAGACGGCACCGAGGCAGGGCGCCGCATTGCTCTCCGTGAGTTTGCATGGGGTTCGCGCGCTCGAGGAGGAGGAGTCAGCCACTGTCTGGATTTCTGCGTCGCGAGCGGCACGGGTGCTCGAGCGCACGCGCGAGAAATCCGCGTGAGGTCGCGGACACACCGGGCGGCGATGAGATCAACGGGCGATAATCGCGGCGTGACGGTGCCGGCCACGCTGCGAAACGCACGTCGGGCGCCGGCTTCACCGATCAGCATGTCGAACTCGATCACGAACGGCTTGCGGGCCTTGATGATTGGGGACCTCGTTCCAGCGGGATGGCTGCATCAACCAGAACTGGATCACGTCCTCGGCCTGGCCGATCGGTGCATACCCCCAGGAACCACATCGCCACCAGCTCCGGGTGCGCGTCCTGGACGCGCCTGGGCAACGGCAACGGCGGCCCGACCTTGACCAGACTCCGCACCTTGGCCGAGCCGGTCGAGGTGTCGTCGTGGTATGGAGGGTGTCCGGCGAGCAGATGGTAGGGGATCGCGCCGATGGCGAGACGTTGGAGTGCGTCCCGATCGCCCGGTCTGTCGCCGCGACCCGTCCAGAGCGGCGATTCGGGTGCCGCTCGTGCCAGATCGGCGCGCACCGATCGAGCTTCCGCCTCGGCGTGACCGGCGAGCTTTGCCAGACCCCAGTCCATCACGGTTTCGTCGCCGAACGGACCGACCATGATGTTGCTCGGCGAGGTCCCGTGCACGACACCAATCAAGTGGGCATCGTCGACGGCCTCGCACGCCCGCAGGAGAATCGCGTCCACACGCGCGTCACGGTCTGGCCGTCACGTCCCAGGGCGACGTCCTTGACTGTCCGGTTCGCGTTCATCGCCGGAAACTGATTTCGCATCCGAGGACCGCACATCGCGCTGCTCGCCACCTCATTCAGAACCGCGCCAGCGCCGACCGCACGTGGTCGGGGATGGTCTCGATCAGTCGCAGCAGGACGCGCGCTGCGCGATCCGGCAGGAAACGACCTTGTTCCCAGTCGCGCACCGTGGCCACGGAGAGATGAAACGCCTCCGCGAAGGCTTCTTGCGTCATCCCCAGCTTGGTGCGAATCGCCTTCACGTCGGCCACTCGTTTCATCGCGGCAAGCTGTCGCGCGGTCAATGGGCTTGTCATCGTAGACGTACGATGCAGCGGGGCCGACGCTCGGCAAGACCCGTGGTCATGAGCGTCCTCGGCAGGATCGCCGCCAGCACACGGTGTGAGTCGCGCGATAGCCTTCGGTGTCTCGCGCGAACGCCATCGTTGGCAAGCCAGGGAGTGTCGTTCACGCCGGGACTCGAACTCCTGCACGGCAGGCGATGGCGGGAGCGGACATGGACGTCACTCCATGCAGCGTGGCAGCAAGGCCGGGCAGTCGAAGCACTGCCCTCAGCCCCTGCGCTTCCCTATGGCTGGCGTGCCTTGACCAGCTCGCCGAGCTTGAGGATGGCGCGCGCGTGCAGCATGTGGATCGCGCCAACGCTCTTTCCCATGCGCTCGGCGATCTCACGGTATGGCAGCTGCTCCAGGTTGCGCAGCTCGATCACGGTGCGATGGTCCTCCCTGAGCCGTTCGAGTGCGATCACGAGAAGCCTGAGGGTTTCTGCGTGATGCGCATCAGCCGACGGAGTTCTTCCATTGGCGTTCGCCAGGCAGATCGTGGCGGAGAACGACTCGAGCGCCCGCTCGCGCTTCTTGCGCAAGGCACTCTTGATGTTGTTGCTCGCGACCGCGGTCAAGAAGCCCAGGAGGCTCTCCTCGTCGTCGAGCTGGTCGACCGGCGCATGCCGGCACAAGTCGACAAAGACCGTCTGCAGGAAGTCGCCGGATTCGGCACGACGGCGCGCCTCCGGCCCCATCATGATCCGGATGCGTGCCAGCAGGCGATCGTGGTATTTGGTGGCGATGCGTGCGAGCGCCTCTCTGTTGCCACGACGCGCGGCACGTAACAGTTCGACGGTTTGCGAGTAGGAGCTGTTCACACGTGTTCCGGCCACAATTCGCACACGACCCACGTTGCTGATGGACCGGAACATGTCTATCGCGACTACGACTGCTTGGCAAGCCCTTGCGAATTCATGGCCCGTGTTGCGAGACCGCTGCATGGCGAGAGACTGGGGTGCAGCGCGAACGGGACCCGATGCACGCTCACTTTGCTCGCGCTTCGCGATCGCGCGGTCCTGCCCAGTAGAGGTGAATGCCGCCGTCCTCGTCGCCCGCGGCGAGGAAGCGACCGTCGGGCGAGAACGCGAGGCATGACACGTTGTGCTTGACCTCGATCGAGAGCACGGGCTCGCAGGAGGCCGTGTCGATGAGCCGGATCACGCGGCCATTGTCCGTGTAGGCAAGCCGGTTGCTGTCTGGGGTGAAGGCGATCTGCGACCACGTACCCCTCGGCGACAGATTCCTGAGGATACGCTGGACATCGAATCGACCTTTGAGTTCACCCGATGCCGCGTCGAAGAGCTTCACGGTCGGCTTGCCCCAGGGGACATCAGATCCTGCCGTAGCCAGAAGCTGACCATTGTTCGACCACTCGAGACACTTGCCATCGGCCTCGTGCGCGCGCCATTCGCCGCGCTTTTTTCCGTCGGTCCGCCACACGCACAGCCCGCCCGTGTCGTCGAGCGTCGCGACCTCGTCGCTGTGCGGAGAGATGGCGACTCGAGTGATGGTGAGGTTGTGGCTGCGACCCAGGTCGGTGATTCCACCTTCCCCATCGAGACCACGGACAAGGACCGCCCTTACAGCGCGCGAGAGCGCGAGGAACTTGCCATCGGCCGACCATGCGGCATCGGTGGAGAAGTCGGTCATGGTGGCCTCGGCCAAGAGCTTGAGCGTGCGCGCATCCCATTGCTTGAGGTATTCAGGGCCCCGTTGTCGACGCACTGTCAAGAAGGAGCTGCCATCCGGCGAAGCGAGGATCATGATCGGTCCCTGGCCGGTGTCGATCTCGCGCCGTGCCACGGGGATCTGCGTGAGATCGAACACCGCTACCCTGCCGTTCAAGCCGCTGGCGAACAGCTGGGAGCTGTCGCTCGAGAAGCAGATGCTCAGCACCTCGCCGGGGCCGGCCAGCTCGTGCGTCGCACCGAGGCGATCGAGCGACCAGAGCCGCACCTTGCCATCGTGGTGGCCGCTGACAGCCCGCTTGCCATCGGCCGAAAACTCGAACTTGACCAGGTCGCTGATCGCACCGAAGAGGCGCGCCCTGGGCGTGCCGTCGAGCCGCACCACATGGATGCCGTCAGCCAGGCCGATGCCAACCAGGTCAGCGGCCACCGCAAGGGCGCAATAGCTCCGCTGCGCACGGTTCTGCTCGTCGCCGAAAGGAACGTCGACCGGGTAGACCTTGGGGTTCCGAGGATCGAGGCGAAAGACACCACCTTTCGCGAGCCCCCACAGTTCGTTCGTCCCCGCGTCGAACTGCAACGCGTTCACGCCGCCGCCGACACGACAGTCTGCGACGACCTCGAGGCTCACCAGGTCCCAGACGCGGATTTCGCCCGACTCGTCGCCGGCGGCGAGCCAGAGATCGTTCGCGGTGACGCTGTAGGGCATGGCCGTGAACGCCGGCAGCTCGTGCGTGATTGCGAGCGAGTCGGCCTCATGAAGCCGCACGCGCCGGTCTTCACACGCCGACGCGATGCGTCCGTCGTCGAGGAAGGCCACGGCCCAAGCGGTGTCTGGCAGGGGTACTTTCGCAGCCTGACGTCCCGAGGCGAGGTCCCACAACCGCAGCGTGGCGTCCTGGCTGCCCGTCGCAATCGAGCCGCCGTCGGGTGAGAAGGTCATGCAGTGGATGCGGTTCAGCTGACTCCCCGCGAGCACGCAGTTGCCGGTGTCACCTTGCCAGACTCTCACGAAGTGGTTCCCGCCGGCAATCAGGTTGCCGTCAGGAGATGCCGCCACGCTCGTGATCTCCTGGTCGGTCACGAACACGCGGTCGCTCTCGTCCAGGCGATGATCGAGCCAGTCCCACTCCCAGCCGCGCAGCTCCGGATCGCAGCCGGCAAGGAGGCGGTCCACGCCGGGCGTGACGTCGCTTGCGTCGAGGCGCGCCTGCACCTCCTTCAGGTCACTGCGGTACCCGGCCCAGCGCGCCTTGCGCAAGCGCTGCTCGGAGCGCGCCTGCTCGTCCTTCAACGCTGCGTTGCTCGCTTCCGCCTGACGCCGGCCGCGCGCCTGCAGCCAGTAGCCGCTCATCAGGGCGAGCAGGATGATCGCCAGCGCGCATGCGCTCACGCCGGCCGCGGTCCTGTTGCGCCGAACCCACTTCCTGAGCTCGGCGAGCGCGCCGGTGGCGTGCGCGCGCACGACCCGGCCTTCGAGATAGGCGCGCAAGTCCTCGGCGAAAGCGCGCATCGTGGCGTAGCGCTCCGCGGGGACGCGCGCCATGGCGCGCTCGCAGACCGCGACCAGCTCGACGGGTGCCTTGGGTGCGAGCTTCGCGATCGCCTCCGGCCGTGATCGCCGCACGGCGTTGACGAGCGCCACCGGATCGCTCGATGCGGGCTCGCTGTATGGTGCACGGGCAGTCAGGACCTGGTAGAGGATCGCACCCATCGAGTACTGGTCCGCGAGATGCCCGGTCTCGGAGACGTGACCGGCGGCTTGCTCCGGTGCCATGAACGCGGGCGTGCCCAGCACATCGCCTTCGAGCGTCAGCATCCCGCCGGCCTGCGGGTCGAGATCGGCACGCAGCGTCGACAGCTCGACCGACGGGGACGGTCGCTGGTCGCGCGTGCTCGGCGCCTTCAGCACGCGTGCCAGGCCCCAGTCCATCAGGAAGGTCTCGCCAAAGCGGCCCACCATGATGTTCTGCGGCTTGAGATCCCGATGGATCACACCCTTCTCGTGGGCGTACGCCATCGCCTCGCAAGCTTGCACGAGGATCTGCACGCAGCGCGCCAGCGATGCTCCGGCTTCGCCCTTGTGCATGCGCTCGATCACCTTGCCCAGGTGTTCGCCATGCACGAGCGGCATCGTGTAGTAAGGCCGCCCGCGGGCGTCGAGCCCCACGTCCACCACCGGCAGGATCGCGGGGTGGCTCAGCTGACTCTGGATCTGCGCCTCGGCGAGGAACCGGCTCAGGCGCCGCACGACGGCGACCGGCAACCGCTCCGGCCGCGCATCGACCGGCAGCACCTTGCGCGCGACCACACGGCGCAGCCGCGCGTCCCATACCTTCTCCACGATCCCGAAGCCGCCGCGTGCAATGGTCTCGATCAAGAAGTACTCGCGCTCGCGCGCGTGGGGCGCGCGGAACGGCTCGATCAGGTCGCTCGCCACCAGCGTGGTCTGATCGTCCTCGCGCGGGACGGCGAGCCGCGCGGATTCGACCTCCGCCGACGCGCGCAAGCACTCCGCATGCAGGGCTCGGAGCTCGTGCTCGAGATCGGGCCGAGCGGCACACAGCCGCTCCACCGCATCGCTGCTCCTGGGTGAGTGGTCGCCGAGCGACCGATAGAGTCGCTCGGCTTCGGAGATGGGTGGCTCATTCGCCTGGTCGGGGATCGCGCCGCGTCCCACGCGGTAGGTCTCGTAGAGCGACTGTAGCTGGGCGGCCAGATCGGGCCGCTGCTCGAGCATCGGCTCGAGCTCGACCGGTCGGTTTGCCGCTTCCAGCTCGACCATGCGGGCCAGGAAGAATCGTTGCGCCTCGGTCAGCTCGTCGCTGGACCGGTCATCAGCGGCAGGAGGTTCGAGATCGTCGGACGAGCTCATTGCGGAGGACCACGATCCTAGTCGCAACGAGCCAGTCACGCCATATCGCAATGCCGCGTCATGAACTTGGGGCAATCAGTGTCTGGTCAGTATCACAACGGCACGAGGCCGGCCCATCCGTTGTGCGGCAGCCGGCCTCGTCTCGTGCTCAGGCTCGAGGAATGCACGTCGGCAGATCAGTTGTCCTGTCCCGAGAGCAGGTAATGCGCCGGTGCGCCCGGGTAGTAGAGCTTCTGGATCGGCGCCGCGCTCGCGCTGAGCGGCCCGCGGAAGAGGTAGATGGCACCTGCCTCGTCCACGCCCCCCACGTCGGTGTGCGGTGCGCTGCCGATGAGGTCCGGGATGCCGTCGCCGGTGACGTCGGCCAGCCTCAGGCCTTGCGTCGACTTGGCAAACCCGAGGCGGTCCACCTCGGTGCCGGGGACGGTGAACACGTAGGGCGAACCCTGGTAACCGGTGAGAGTCGGACCACCGGGCCACACCAGGAACGCTCCGGTATCGGCCTTGGCGCCGTCGTAGTTGTAGGTACCCGAAACGACGTCGAGGATACCGTCGTTCGTGACGTCGGCGAGCTGGATGGCCTGGCCGCTCACGAACCCGACATTGTCGCTCGAAGCTCCGGTCAGGGTGAGGCTCGCCGTCGGCGTCAGCGCGCCC
Organism: Planctomycetota bacterium; assembly: GCA_046349655.1. Classification (GTDB taxonomy): domain Bacteria; phylum Planctomycetota; class B15-G4; order B15-G4; family JAXMBY01; genus JAXMBY01. The sequence goes on along the minus strand of JAXMBY010000036.1, from coordinate 35,775 downwards.
GACAGTGCGGGGCCTCCTGCCCACACGAACACGCCGCCGGTGTCCGCGGCACCACCCACATCGGAGTAGACCGACGCGGCCACGATGTCGCGCAAGCCATCGCCGGTCACGTCCCCCAGCATGATTCCGAACCTCACTCCCCAGCGTTGATAGGCGTTCTCACCGGGTCCCGTGACCATGATCGAGGTGCCGAGGCGTTCGCCCCCGAGCGGGCTCGCGAGCGTGAGCGTCGCCGTGGGCGGCGGGTATCCCGCCAGCGCTGGACCACCCGCCCAGAAGAAGATCGCTCCGGCATCCGTGGCCGAGCCGACGTCCCAGCGGAAGCTGCCCGTCAAGATGTCGGTGACGCCGTCGGCATTGAGATCCACGAGCTGCATGCCGTGACCCTCCATGGCGCCGTTCAGCAACCCCTGGAATTGATGGTCGATCTCGAGCACCGCGGACGGCTCCACGTCGCCAAGGAAGGTCGGCCCGGCGTAGATGCGGATCGCCCCCCAGTCGATCCCGGGAAACGAAATGATGCCACCCGCGAGCGAATCGGAGATCACCACATCCAGCTCGCCGTCACCGGTCACATCGACCAGGGAGAAAGTCTGACCCGCGCCCGACCCTTGTTGGTCGCTGATGTTATCCGAATTCGGGTCGAGGTCGCGAAGGTTGGCGATCGGCGGCGGCGCCATCCCCACCAGGCTCGCGCCCCCGGCCCAGATGAGGACGTTCCCGTCCCAGTCCTCCACGCCGCGACCCTTGGCCGAGTAGGCCAGGATGTCGAGGATGCCGTCGCCGGTGACGTCATGGAACAGGACGCGGCCAGGAAAGCGCTCGAGGTACGCTGGGGACGGGGGCTCGAGCACCGCCGAGGGGCCATGAGCACCGGCTGCGATCTGCCGCCAGACGTAGATCGCGCCGGCATCGGGATGGGAGCCGCCGGCGACGACGTCGTGGTCGGGCGCACCGGCAAGAACGTCCAGCAATCCGTCGCCATCGACATCGACGATCCACCAACCGGAACCACCAATCAGGCCCGATTGGCAGCAGTCCCCTCCTCCCCACGCCCTTCCCAGGTACTCCAGATTCTGCGAGGTCGTGAGGTCGGCCCAGGCGGCTGGCGTCCCCGTGAGCGTGGCGCCGCCTTTCCAGATCAGGATGTGACCGCTGTCCTGTGGTGGCGTCGGGTCATTGATGTTGTCCAGCACCACGAGGACATCGAGCACGCCATCTCCCGTCATGTCCGCGATCCCGCAGGGGCGTGGTCCAGAAGGGTCTTCCTGAAACTGCTGGCCTGATGGCGGCTTCAGGCGTGCGTCGGGAGAGCGGGTGCCGGTCATGGTCGGCCCGGTCTTGAAGATGGCAATGTTGTTCACAGAGTACGCGACGACGTCCGGATACTGGGATCCGGTGACGCTGGCGAGCATGATCGACGGGCCCACCGACAATGCTGCCGGGTCTCGGAGACGTGCGGAGTAGGTCACGTTGCCCACGAGCTGAGGACCGCCCGCGTAGACGAGGATGACCTCGTCAGTCACATAGTCCGTGGCAACACACATCACGTCGAGAATCCCGTCGCCCGTGACGTCGACGAGGAAGATGGTGAACGCAGAGTTGAACTGGAAGTTGGTCGGCGGCGTGAGGGTTGCCGTCGGTGTCGCGTCGGGCGTGGTCTTGCCCGCGAACACATGCAGGTACTCGCCCCACTTCCCGCGTGCGATCGTGTCGGGCACTCCGTCGCCGGTGACATCCCCAACCAGGAGTTGAGTGGTAGCCTCGTAGCCTACGCCGTCGAAGACCTCGACCTGCACCCGCTCGCGCGCCTTCGCGTCCGGATAGGTGGCGTTGAAGGCCTCGAACTCGAGCTGCGTGAAACCCCGGTCATACTGGATCGGGAACCAGCGGCCGGTGACGGTCGCGGGCGACGGCTGGCTCAAGATCGGCTCGAGCACCATGCCCGGCGGCGGGTTCAGGAGCCGCATCGTGACCAGGTCATCGTTCGGGTCGGTCACGGTCACCGTGAACTCGACGATGTCCGTCAGCATGACGAAGTCCGGCAGATCGACGCTGATGTCGGGCACCGGCGCGAGCACGTGGATGTAATTGGTCTTCGTCTCGGCGTCGGAGCCGCCCGGACCGGACGCGAGGAGCGTCACCGTGTAGAAGCCGGGCTGCGTGTACACGTGCCCGGGGTTCTGGTTGGTGGACGTGCCGCCGTCGCCGAAGGTCCACGACCAGCCCGTGCGCGGGCCGCCGCTCGAGAGATCGGTGAACGCGACGCTGAGCGGCAACACTCCGGCGAGCGGCGCGGCCGAGAAGTCCGCGATCGGCGGCGGGTCGGTCGCGTGCACGTAGTCGGTGCGGGTGAGCGTGTGCGTGTACGGTCCGTGCGTGACGGTGAGCTTCACCGTGTAGAAGCCCACGACTGTGTAGGTGTGCGACGGGTCTTGCTGCGTGGACGTGCCGCCGTCGCCGAACTCCCAGAACCAGCTTTGCGGTCCACCCAGCGACTCGTCGGTGAAGCTCACGAGCAGCGGTATGGCTCCGGTGCGAGGTGTTCCCGAGAAGTTGGCCATGAGGCGCTCGGGGCGCGGGCCGGGCAGCGTCGGGCCGAACGTCTGGCCTGGTGCCTGGGCGGACGCATTCCACGCGAGGATCTGGAACATGGCGAGGTACGCGAGGAGACGGACCGTCATGGTGGCTTCCCTTCCGACTAGATCGCTCTGAAACCGCGCGGCACGGGGGGCCGCCGGAAAGCTCATCAGCCACCTCAAGCGCGTCTCGGCCCCGCGACCTCACGCAAAAAAAACCGCTCGTTCTTGCGGGGGAGGATGGCGTTGCCCACAACGGCCGTCTCGATCCGGGCGCGGGCGGTGTGCCGCATGCCGAGACGTGGACCGCGATCCGTCTCTTGGATACGATCGAGCAGCCTGCTGAAGACCGTATTCGGTGGGGGGGACGTCGGCCGGACCCCGACTCGGGACGGTTCGTCGACGGTTTGCGGCTGCGCAACGAGCAGCGAATTCGAAGGCATGTCCGACGCCAGCCAGTTCCACATCACCGTCCAGCTGATCCATGCCGCCCGCGACGGCAACCTGGTCGCGGTGGGCGAGCTGATCGCCCGCTACCGACCGCAATTGCTGGAGCGCATCCGCGCGTTCCTCGGACCGGAGGCGCGCCGCTTCACCGACTCCGATGACCTGCTGCACGAGCTGTTCCTCGATCTGGTGAAGGCGTTCGATGGGATGGCGATTCGGGACGACGAGGCGTTCCTCAATCTGACGGCGCACATCGCGCGCAACAATCTTCGTGATCTGCTGCGGCGCGAGCGGTTGCGCAAGATGAACCGGCTGGCCACCTCGCTCGACGTCTGCGACGACAGCAACCCGACGCTCGGCAACGTCGACCGCGCCGAGCAGATCGAGCGGCTCGAGGAGGCACTCGCCGCTCTGCCGGAGGACTACCAGGCCGTGATCCGCCTGCGGGATCTGGAAGGGCTGCCCTACCGCGAGATCGCACAGCGCATGGGACGGCCGACCGAGGCGGCCTGTCACATGCTGCACGCGCGCGCCATCTCCAGGCTGGCGCGCCTGCTGGGTGGGAACGCGGGAGATGGAAACCACCGTGGCGAAGCCTGAGCCTCCGCGCCGCCAGATGACGCTCGCCGAGTCGCTGTTCTGCGACTACCTGATACGGACGGAGCGCGGCGAGTCCGTCGACTTCGACGCGCTCTGCGCGGCGCATCCCGCGGCGGCCTCGGACCTGCATCTGCTTCGCCACGAACGCCGTCGCATGCAGCAGGCGCTCGGCGACCTGCGGCTGCGGCGCGGAGAGATGCGCACGCCGCGGAGGCAGGATCGCTACGAGGTCGGCCCTGAGATCGCGCACGGTGGCATGAGCACCATCGTCGCTGCGACCGACAAGAACCTGGGGCGGCGAACGGCGATGAAGACCGTGCCGCGCCCTCGCGACTTGAGCAACCCGATCGCGCTGCTGTGGCGCGAGCGCTGCAGCAGCCGCCTGGTGAACGAAGCGTCGCTGCTCGGCCAGCTGCAGCACCCCTCGATCCTGCCGTTGCACCACGTGGGCACCACCGCCGATGGCGAGGTCTTCTTCACCATGCCGCTGGTCACCGGGCAGAGCTTCGCCGACGTGATCGCGAGCCTGCACGCGGCAAACGGGCAGGACACGCTGGCCGGATCGGTGCAGGTGCTGCTGCGCGTGTGCGAGGCGATGGCCTATGCGCACGAGCGCGGCGTGATCCACCGGGACCTCAAGCCCGCGAACATCATGGTGGGCCGTCAGGGTCAGGTGTACGTCATGGACTGGGGCCTGGCCAAGGCTCGCAATCGTCGCGACCAGGAGACGCCCGGATCGTGGCCCAGCGCACGCTCTCTCGAGGGTGCCCGGTTGACCATCGATGGCGAGGTGCTCGGCACCCCGGCCTACATGCCGCCGGAGCAGGCACATGGCGATGCGGAACGGGTGGACGAGCGCGCCGACGTCTACGGGGCGGGCGCCATGCTGTATCATCTGCTCGCCGGCAGGCCTCCCTATGTAGACGGGATCGAGCCGTCGCCGCAGGCGATCCTCGCGCGCGTGCGGCGCGGACCGCCGGCGCCGCTTGGCACCGCGGCCGGTCGCGCACCCGTGGAGCTGATCGCGATCGCGGACCGGGCCATGGCGCGTGAGCCGAGCGCGCGTTACCCGTCCATGCACGCCCTTGCGAATGACCTGCGCGCCTTCCTCGAGGTGCGGCCCGTGAGCGCGCATCGCACCGGCACGTGGTCCGAGCTACGCTCCTGGCTGCGCCGCAACCGCTCCCTCGGCGCATCGCTCGCGGGTGCGGTGTTGATCGTGCTCATTGCAGTCACGATCCTTGCGGCACGACAGGTGCAGTTCCTGGGAGAGATGCGCGCGAGGACCGAACGGCTCGCTCGGTCGCGCGATGCGGCGCGCGACGCGGCTGCCGCCGCTGCAGCTCAGGAGCAGGATCTGCTCGAGCTCTCCGACCTCAAGCTGCTCGAGACGCTGCGCCAGCAGATGGGGGCGCTCACGCCTCCCAACCCCGGCAAGATCGCGGGGCTGGAGCAGTGGCTGGCGGACGCCGACCAGCTGCTCGGCCGCGCGCCGTCGCATCGGGCGACCCTGGCCGCCCTGCGCACGCGGGCGCGTGCGTGGACCGATGCCGAGCGCGCAGATGATCGGCTGCGGGCAACGGTCGAGGACGCCCTTCGGCGCGAGCGCACGGAGCGTGATCAGGGCTATGCGCGAGCCCGCGCGGTGGCAACGGACCGTGGGCTGTGGTGCGAGGTCGAGGAGCGCGCCCGCACGATTGCGGCCCTCGAGGGCGAGCTGCCGGCGGCGGTTCCGATCGTGTTCGACCGGGCCGAGGACCAGTGGCATCACGACGTGCTCGGCCGGCTGGTGAGCGAGCTCGCGAGCTTCGCGCAGCACGAGCATGTGCTGATGACGAAGCGCCTCGAGCACGCACGCACCGTGCGGGAGCGGTCCATCCCCGGCGCCGAGGCGCGGGCTCGATGGCAGGCGGCGATCGCCGACGTCGCCGATCGCACGAGCAGCCCCCATTACGCTGGTCTGCAGCTGCGTCCGCAGCTCGGGCTGCTGCCCATCGGCCGCGATCCCGGATCGCAGCTGTGGGAGTTCTGGCACCTGCAGACGGGTGCCGAGCCGGAGCGCGACGCCGCCTCCGGGCAGCTCAGGATCGAAGACGGCACCGGCATCGTGCTGGTGCTCTTGCCGCCGGGCTCGTTGCGTCACCCCACGCGTCGCGTGCGGCTCGATCCGGTGTTCCTGTCCAAGTACGAGATGACGCAGGGCCAGTGGTTGCGTGCCACGGGCGAGAACCCGTCAGTGATGTGCCCGGAGCGCAACGACTGGAGCGGCGAACCCATCACCCTCGCGCATCCCGTGGGGTTCGTGAGCTGGCCCGAGGCGGACCGCGTGATGCGCGAGCTCGGGCTCGCGCTGCAGACCTGGGCGCAGGGCGAGTACGGCTGCCGGGCGGGCACCACCACGAAGTGGTGGACGGGCGACGACCTCAAGAGCCTCGAGGGTGCGGGCAACTTCGCCGATCAGGCGAACCTGCGCCTGGGCATCGGCGAGCCGTCGTGGTCGTATGCTCCCTGGGACGACGGCTGCGCCAGCATCGCGCGCGTCGGCTCGTACCGCCCGAACCCGTTCGGGCTGTACGACGTGCACGGCAACGCCGCCGAGTGGTGCGCCGACTCGACCGTGAATCTGCCTGCGCGCGACGGCGACGGCGGCCGCTTCGAAGCGCAGGAGACCGGCAGGCGCGTGTCACGCGACTCGGCCAGCCGCATCCTGGAAACGCGCTCCGAGGCGGCGAGCGCGTACGACACTCCGCTCCGGTTTCCCACCGGCGGCGTCCGCCCGGCACGGGCGATCGAGGAGTGACGACCATGAGCGCTGCCGGTTCCCGCATCCTCGAGTGCGACGATGGAGAGACGCCGACCACGCTGGATCGGCTGCTCGAGTCCGGCGGCGGCATCGAGGTGTGGCGCGGGCTCGACGCGGTCCTGCGCCGCGAGGTCTTGGTCAAGCGGGCGATCGACGATGCCGCGAGCGCGCTCGTCATCGCCGAAGCGCGTGCTCTCGGCCAGCTCGATCATCCCGGCATCATCAGCGTGCACGAGGCGGGCAGGCAGAAGGACGGTCATGCGTACTTCATCATGCCGGCACTCGACGGCCGCTCCCTCGAGGACGTCTTGCAGGAAGCGGAGCATTCGCAGGGCTCGTGGCCGCCGTCGCGTCTGGTCGGCATCCTGGCACGTGTGAGCGATGCGCTCGAACATGCCCATCAACAGGGATTCGTCCACGGCAGCCTCGCCGCACACGGAGTTCTCGTGGGCGGCCACGGCGAGGTGGTGATCACGAGCTGGGGAATGGGGCGCAAGGGATCGGTGAGCGAGGACTGCGCCGCGCTGGGAGCGTTGCTCGAGCGGATCGCCGGGCTCTGGCCGTCGCGTCCGTCCCCAGAACTGAGCGCCATCATTCGCCAGGCCGTGACGCACGCGAACGGCGCCTCGGCCGCGATGCAGGACCTGCGCCAGGACCTGCTGGCATTCCTCGAGGGACGCGTGGTCCGCGCGTACGCGACAGGCGCGTGGCCCGAGCTCCGGAAGTGGGTTGCCCGCAATCGTGCGCTCACGACCGCGTTGACCGGCGTCGTGGCCTTGCTGCTCGCGACGCCGCTCTCCGTCAACGCGCTCGCCGCGCGCCATCGCTCGCGGCTCGAGCGCTCGCAGCGCGAGATCGCCGCGGCGGATACCGCGCTGCGTGCCGACGAGCGACGGTCCCGATCGGCGAGCGACGAGATCCTGAGCCTCGCCGACCACCGGCGGCTGGAAGCCTTGCTCAGGCGGTCGGACGAGCTGTGGCCCACGCGCGCCGCGATCGCACCCGACCTTGCCGCCTGGCTCACCGAGGCACGGGCACTGGCCGTGCACCTCGAGTCGCATCGTGCGCGGCTGGCCGTGGTCGAACGTCGGCTGGCGGCGATGGATGCCGCGGCCGATCCGATCGCTCGCCGGCGCGAGCAGTGGCTCGCCGATCGCCTCGTGGCTCTGGTGCACGACCTCGAGGCCTTCCAGCACCCGGCGTTCGGGGCGATCGTCGGGGTCGAGCGACGCCTCGCGTACGCGGATCTCCTCGACGGGCTGACCGTGGCCGGGCCGGCGGCGGTGCGCGCCTGGTCGGGAGCGATCGCGTCGATCGCCAACCCGATGGAGTGTCCACTCTACCGCGGCTTGCTGATCGTGCCGCAGCGAGGGCTCCTGCCGCTCGGACGCGATCCGATGAGCGGTCTGTGGGAGTTCCTGCACGCCGAGACGACCGCCACGGCCGCCGCGGTCGCGCGTGCGGGGGCACGCTCGCCGGATGCCGAGCGCCGCTTCGATCCGGAGCTGGGCCTCATCCTCGTGCTGCTGCCCGGCGGGGAATTCGCCATGGGCTCGCAGAGCGAGGCGCGCTCCTTGCCGAACTACGATCCGTACGCCTGGCCCAACGAGCAGCCCGTGCAGACGGTGTCGCTCGACCCCTTCTTCCTCTCGAAGTACGAGCTGACCAATGCACAGTGGGAGCGCATCACGCGGCAATCTTCGAGCGAACCCAAGCTTCCGAAGAGTCAGGTGAGCTGGACCGAGGCCGCGCGCTGGCTGCCGCGCCTGGGCCTCGAGCTACCCACCGAGGCGCAGTGGGAGCATGCCGCGCGCGCCGGCACCGACACCACCTGGAGCACCGGCAACGACGTGCGCTCCCTTCAGGGGTGTGCCAACCTCCATCCGGCGATCACGAACGACGGCTACGATGCCTGGTCGCCCGTCGACCGCCTCTGTGCCAATGGGTTCGGGTTGTTCGGCACGCTCGGCAACGTGAGCGAGTGGTGCCGTGACGACTACGGCAGCGCCTGGCTGGCCTGCGCTCCCGGCGACGGCCTGCGTGCGAGCGGCGGCGATCTGCGCAAGGTGGTGCGCGGCGCTCATCACGCGAGCAACGAGCCCGATGCGCGCTCCGCGTTTCGCGCTGCCCGTTCGCCGGAGTACCGCCATATCACCATCGGCATCCGTCCGGCGCGCGCCCTCGAGCAGTGACGTGGCACCAGGGGTGACATGGGATCAGGCGGAAGGGAGAGGTGAGAGGGGACGGTGCACCGTGGGGCTCGTGGAGGGCCACGCGCCACCGTCCGATCGCGTCCCAGCAATTCCCTTGATCACCTTCGACAACCGTCTTGCGCCCGGTAGCCGTTGCCGTTTCTTCCGCGCGGTCTGAACGAGCTGAACACCATCGTTTGGCATTGATCTCAACTCAACTCAAGAAAACAGCGTGAGGTGTCGCCCGCCTCGTGCGCTTGCGTGCCGAAGCCCGCGATCGCGTTAGGCACCAGCGCTCTGGGCGGTCGTTGTCGCGCGTCCTGACGCGCTCACCGGCGTGCAGGGGACGAACCGGGTGTTGGGTGTGTGGATCGGGGAAAGTCCAAACCACGGAGGAGATCAGATGCGTCGGAACATCGTTCGTTTCGTCGTCCTCGCTGGCATCGCCTGGTCATCCGGCCAGAGCGCCCGCGCGCAGCAGGGCTTCGTCCTCTACCAGATGGTGTCCGACCCGGACTTCATCATGGTGTGCGGCCAGGACGAGCTTGGCAACGTCACGCCGACCCGTGAGGTGGCCGAAGAGGTGCACATGGTCGGCGAGGGCTACCTCGCTTCGTTCACCTTTGCCTACAACGTCCTGAGCAGCCCCGGTGTGCCGGACTCGGGAACCGCGACCGCGATCGTGAACTTCTACACGAACGACGCGAACGACTCGATCACACCGCCTGCTGGTCTCATCGCCTCCTACACGATCCCGGACCTGGTCTGGAACAACAACGTCTTCTACCTGCGCAGCTTCAACATCCCCGATCCGATCCCGGTGCCGAGGGACCTGTGGGTCGGGGTCACGATCCTCTCGCCGCCAGGCACCGCTGGCAGCATGGCCGGAGCCGTTGACATCTTCGGCGGCGATCCCAGCGTCGCCCACGGCACGAGCCACAACCTGACGTGGTTCGGGCCGTCGGATTGCTTCCCCGACGGGTTCCTGTACCACCACGACGATGACGGCTTCGTCGCCAACTACTACATGGACATCCGGGTGTTTTTCGACGACTCGGCCTGCCAGCACCCAGTACCGAACGGCAGCTTCGAGACCGCCTCGCTCACGCCGCAATGGTCGTCGATCGGCCGTCGCACCATCCTCGGTCCCGACTTCAATTCACCGGCTCCCTCGGGCGGCTTGCAGGCAGGCATGAGCACCGGCGACCAGCTGCACTTCTCGGCAACCGAGCCGCCGGTCCCCGCCGCCACGCTCGAGTCCTTCCTGTCATTGCCGGCCGGAACGCTCGCCGGGCTCGGATCCGGAACGCCCGTCGAGGGCAGCGGCCTCAAGCAGACGATCACCGTGGGCGCGCACGACACGCTGCAATTCAGGTGGAAGTTCCTGACCGACGAGGCCACACCCGACCTCACCTTCAACGACTTCGGCTTCGTCACCATCGTTTCGGGTCAGGCCGTGCTGCTCGCCAACACTCTGTTCCCCACCTTCTCCGATTCGCCGACGGTGTTCGGCAAGGAGACGCCGACGGAAACCTTCTCCTACACCTTCAGTTCGGCAGCCACCATCACGGTCGGCTTCGGCGTGGTCGACGTCACGGATTCGGAGGTCGACTCCGCGCTGTTGATCGACTGCGTCGAGCTGATCCCGCCGGAACGCGATCCGCCGGTCGTCGTCATCACGTCGCCGGGCACCAAGCCGAACGGCGACCCCCTGGTGTTCGGCACCACGTCGGTGGCGGTCACCGGCACGGTGGCGGACGCGTCCGCGACGACCGTGACCTCGGACCCCGCCGGCATCGCACCGAACAGCTTGCCGCCCGGCTCGCACGACGTGAGTGGCACGCTGCCGCTGCTGAACGAGGGCCTCGACACGCTGTCGATCAACGCCGTCGACAGCGTCGACAATACCGGCGGCACGTCGATCACGGTGATCCGGGACACGACTGCACCGGCGATCAGCGTGGTGGCGCCGGCCATGAACGCGGTGTTCGGCATGTCGCCAGTAACGCTCACCGTCGACGTCCTGGATGCCACCGCCACCACGGTGACGTTCGGCGGCCACACCTTCGATCTGGCGTCCGGAGGCAATCGCATCGTGGGCATGGTGGCGCTGGCGGAGGGTGCGAACGACATTGCCATCACGGCCACCGATGAGGGCCACAACAGCACCGTCTCGACGCTGCACCTGATCCTCGATACCGAGGCGCCGATCGTGACGATCGACAGCCCGGCCAACGGCGCCTGCTTCGGGCCCGGAAACACGTCGATCGCGGTGACCGCGACGGTCGACGACTTCACAGCCACCGCGGTGAGCTCGTCGCCGGCCGGCGTTGTCGGTTCGCTGCCCGCGGGCGGCGGCATCGTCGCGGGAGTGATCGCGCTCGACGAGGGCTCGAACCTGATCACCGTCAACGCGACCGACGACTCGCACCTGACCGGATCGGCGTCGGTGTCGGTGGTGCTCGATACCATCGCGCCCGCCGTCTCGATCGTCACGCCCAGCGACGGCACGTTCGTGCGCGGCGAGATCGAGATCGAAGTGCGTGCGAACGATCCGCTACCCGGCTCGGGCGTGAGCAGCGTCGACATCCGGGTGGACGGCAGCACGATTGCCTCGCTGCCAGAACCGCCCTACGAGCTCGACCTCGACACCCATGGGCTCGCCGACGGACCGCATACGATCGCTGGGCTGGCGGCCGACGGCAAGGCGAACGCGAGGACCACGTCGGTGGTGATCATGGTAGACAACACGGTGCCGGCGCTCGGCATCGTGTCGCCCTTCGATGGTGCCTGGGCGCGCGGCACGATCGCCTTCGAGGTGCAGGGCTCCGACAGCGGCGCGGGCCTTCTGTCGATGACGATGCAGGCGGGCGGACAGGCGCCGACGAACGATGCCTCGACCACCTACCCGACGCCGGTCGCGTCCGACGTGCGATCGGGGAGCGAGGACACCACGCGGCACAATGATGGACCGCTCGCACTGACGGCGCTCGCGGTCGACGCGGTCGGCAACCAGGCGCAGACCAGCGTGATCGTCAACGTCGACAACACCGCGCCGCAGAAGAGTCTGACGACGCCGCTGGATGGCCAGATCGTTTCCGGCTCGCTCACCATCACTGCGACGTCGAGTGATGCCAATCTGGCGAACATCGAGATCATCGTGAACGGGTTGTCGCAAACGTCCACCACGTCCCCCTTGAGCGTGCTGTTCGATACGACGACGGTGCTCGACGGACCGCTGCCGATCGAGGTGCGCGTGACGGATCGCGCCGGCAACACGTCGAGCTGCACCGCGACGGTCCAGGTGGACAATCTCGCGTTCGACTTGAAGCCCACCGCGATCCACTTGTTCGGCAAAGCCAAGGAGGTGCGAGCGACCGTGGAAGGTCCCAACGTCGCGCTGCTGGTACCGACCGATCTGCACCAGCTGCAGCTGCGCGTGCCCGGCGGCAGCCCGGTCAACGCGCTCGCGAGCTACAAGGGCAAGGACGATGTTCGCGATCGAGACCGCGATGGCAAACCGGAGATCATCGTGAACTTCGACCGGCGTGCGCTGGTGGCCGCGATCCAGGCGGGCATGGCCGCCAACCTGATCCAGGCCGACTCCAACGTCACGGTCACGCTGACCGCCGACAGCGGTAGTCGCGTGATCGGCACCGACATCCTCAAGGTGAAGTGCGGCCAGCGCTGCAACCACGACGACGAGGATTGAAGGAGAGTCATCGGCGCCATCAGCCGTCGACTGCCCGACGGCTGATGGCTTCCGCCAGAGGACCAGGCAACACGCATCACATCTGTCATGTCCTGACGGAGGATCTCATGCGAGCTTCTCGCTCCTTGCCCGCTCTCCTGGTGTTCTGCGGGCTGCACGTTCTGCTTGGAAGCCTCGCCGTCGGTGTGCTGTGGCCGAGCGCAAAGCAGGACCAAGACCTGGCGGACCAGGGACCTCGCGCATCGGACTCGCTCGCGACCGCTGTGCCCGTGCCGCACAAGCAAGCGGCGCTGTCGCCGATCCCCGATCGCGTCCGGTCGCAGGCCGAGGTGCATGCGGTCGTCGAGCAGACGCAGGCGATGCAGCGCGACGACGTGCCGCGGCTGCGACGGGCTGCGCTCGAGTCGAACGATCCGATCGTGGCGGGAAATGCGATCCGCGCGCTGGGCCGCCTGCGTGCCTTCGCAGCGGAGCCTGATCTGCTCGATCTGCTCGACGATCAGCGGCCGCGCGTGCGCCAGGAAGCGGTCATGGCCCTCGGCCGCTGTGGCGACGAGAAGGCGGTGCCAAGGCTGGTGGTGCAGCTCGACGCCGAGGACCCCAGCCTGCGGGCACTTGCGATCCGAGCTCTGGGCGACATCGGCGGCGTGCTTGCAGAGAAGCATCTGCGGACCGCGCTCGTCGACGCTGCGAGCGAAGTCGAGCGACTCATGGCAAGACAAGCGCTGCAGGGCCTCGCCGAGCGCGTGCACCGCATGGCGCTGCCTGCGGCGCTGGCCAGGTGACCAAGGCACGCCGCAGCGTCAGCGTCAAGCGCTCGTCACGGTCGCACGCTCGCCGACACGCTCGAGCATGCACTCACTCGGCACGTCGCTCGACCCGATCCAGGCCGCCCGGTCCCGGTGATGGCCCGTCGTACATGCGGGACAGTCGCACGTGAAGGCTCTGGTGCCACGTCGCGGCACGATCTATGATCGGGCGTTCCCGGGTATTTCGCCTCGAAACGAACGAAGGAGGCCGAACATGTCATGTCTGACGAGCTTGCTCCTCGCGCTTGCCGCCGGGGCGGCGACAGCTCCGGCCGAGGATGATCTCGGCGCGGCGAAGGCGCTCAGGATCCTGTACGCGGGCCCCAGCGGCACCGACCGTGCCGAAGCGTTCGTGAGATTCCTGCGCGAGCACTTCACCACGGTCGACAGCATCGACATCGAGAAGCTGTCGGCCGCCGCCGCGAAGGACGCGGACGTGGTGGTGGCGGATGGGCCGCGGCTCTACCCGATGGACGACAAGTCCCCGCTGCGAACGCCGAGAGTGGAGATCGGCCCGGAGTTCATCAAGCCGATCGTCACGATCTCGGCGGTGGGCGGCACCATCCAGCATCACACCAAGATCGACTGGCTGTGACTGTGCCTGGGCAACGAGGCGCACGGGATGCGCCTGGATCATCCGATCTTCAACGGTCCGCTCCACCCCAGCATCACTCTGTCGAAGCACGCGACGCCCGAGAACTACCGGCATTACCACGGCGGCAAGGCGCTGCCGGCGCAGCTCGACACGTGGCAGGTGCAGGCCGGCGAATGCGGCAAGACCGTCGACTACGGCATGGTGTCCGGGCCCCACGGCTTCGAGGACTCGCCTGACGCCGAGTGGATCTCGAGCGGCATCAACTCGAAGGGCCCGAGCTCGATGGCGCTCGGCCGGCACGGCAACTGGTTCCTGTGGGGCTTCGCCGGCGACCCCACACAGATGACCGAGAGTGCGCGGCAAGTCTTCCTGAACGCCATCGTGTGGATGAAGAACTTCGATGGACAGGTGCCGCTGGTCACGCTGTCGCGCGAATCCCGGCAGCTCTCGCCGCGCGCCCAGGTGCTCGACCTGTGCGCGTTCGTCGAGGCGTACGGCAAGAACGAGCAGCTGATCGACTACTTGCGGCAGCAGCTGCCCGACACCGTGCTGGACGAGTGCGGCCTGGATGCGGCGAAGCTCGAGGCCTACTACCGCGAGCGGCTCGAGTACATGCACCCCGTGGTGAAGACCGTGAAGCGGAAGGATTACGACGCGAGGATCTGCCAGTACACGATCGACGAGACGCTCGAGGATCTCGACGTCAGCAACCGCAATCCGGAGTTTCTCGACAAGCTGGGCGAGCTGCTGGGGCGCGGTGACCCCGTGGCGCGCGAGCTCATCGATCGGTACCTGCCGGCAGATGTCCCGCGCGATGCGGCCGGCTACAGGGCGTGGCTCGGCGAGAACCGCGCGCGATTGTACTTCAGCGACAGCTACGGGTACCGGTGGTTCGTCGCGCCCAAGGACCTGAAGCGCGGCGGCACGGCGGCGGCCGGCGGCGGCTGATTCCAGCCGGCGGCGAACTCGCGCGCGATCACGGCAGGGTGGATGACGGCAATCGCCGTGGCGCGCTCAGTACACCGACTCGGGGAAGTAGAACTCGCTCGCGTTCTCGGGCGTGACCAGATCGACGTCGATCATCAGGTGCCGCGGCACGAACTGCGCGATGCGCTTCTGGTTGCCGTCGCGCAGCGAGCTGACCGCGAGATGGATGCCGGCGGCGATCATCGCCGGCGGGTAGGTCATGTCCGCCGGGATCATCGGCTCCCGGTCCATCACCATCTTGATGACGTCCTTCATGCCGGCGCCCGGGAACACCCACATCTCCTTCTCGCGGTTGGCTTCCTTGATCGCCTGGATCGCGCCGAGCGCGATGTCGTCGTCCTGCGCCCACACCGCGTCGATCCGGTCGAACTGCACCAGGAAGTTCTTCATCACCTCGAGGCCCTTCTGGCGATTCCAGTTGGCCGCCTGCTGGCCGAGGATCTTGATGTCGGGGTAGCGCTTGAACACCTCGAGGCCGGCCTCGACGCGATCGGTGTTGACCGTGCACGGCAGCCCCTCCAGGATCACGATCTGCCCCTTGCCGCCGAGCTTCTTCACCATGAACTCGGCGCTCTTGCGGCCGAACGCCTTGTTGTCGCCCTCGATGAAGATGTCGGCGACCGGCTCGAGGAAGCCGCGGTCGACGTTGACGATGAAGATGCCGCGCTCCTTGGCCTTCTTCGCGATCGGCGTCATCGGCGCGCTCTCGGTCGCCAGGATCACGAGCCCGTTCACGCCTTGCGCCATCATGGTCTCGATGTCCGCGGTCTGCTTCGCCGGCTTGTCGGCGGTGGCGTACACGAACTCGATGCTCTCCGAGCGGTACAGGTTCATCGCCTGGTTCGCCCACCAGCCGATGCCCGCGGTCCAGCCGTGGTCCGCCGCCGGCACCGAGACGCCGATCTTGATCTTGTAACGCCTGCGGTGCACCGTCCAGCTACCAGGCCAGGTACTCGCCAGCAGCAGTAAAGGCGTAGGCTAAAAGTAGGCCAGGGCCAGCTTGCCGGCGGCGTTCTCCTCGGCGCTGTCGAACACGCCTTCACCGAGCCAGGCCGCCGCTGCAGCAGGTGCCGAGGGCGGCGCTCGCGCATGGCCGAGCGATTCCGCCGCCAGCCGCTTCACCTCGCGCAGATCGGCACCCATTGCCGAGCACCGGCGACATCTGCCGAACCGCTCACGGCGCGGGATGAACAGGTTGGGCAGGCCGCTCGCGGCCACGCGCTCGAGCACCGTGGCGATGCGCTCCTCGGCGAGCGTGTGCAGCACGGCGAGCGATTCGCCCTTGCGCTCGTCGGCGACCGCGGTCACCGCGAACACTTGCACGTCGATTCGGCCGCCTCGTGCAGCGCTTGCTCGACCTGCCGTGCGGCACCATCTCGCCGCCGATCTTCGAGAAGCGCGCGCGGGCCGTCGGTGATCTCCGAGGAAGCCGTCGTCGTCGATGCGGGCGATGTCGCCAGTCACGTACCAGCCGTCGACCAGGGCTTGCCGGGTCAGGTCGTCCCGACCGAGGTAGCCTTGCATGACGTTCGGGCCGCGCACCAGCAGCAGGCCGGGCTGACCGCCCGGCAGCGGCGCGCGCGTGTCGGGATCGACGAGCCGCACACCGAGACGCCGGGCACGGAACAGGTGGCGACCGAGCCGCGCCGCGCGCGCTCTGGTAGAAGCCCGGCGCGCGAAAGCCCGGCGTGCTGAGCGAGACCACCGGCGAGCACTCGGTAGCGCCCATGGCCACCTCGAGCGGCCGCACGCCGAGCGCTCCTCGAACGCGAGCGCCAGGCGCTCCACTACGGCTTCTCGGCGCCGGCCACCACAGACCGGGCGAGCCGAACTGCCCGGGCGTGCAGCGGCGCAGGTAGATCTGCAGGAAGGTCGGCGTCGCGAGCAACAGCGTGAGCTGGTGGCGCTCGACCAGGTCGCCGACCGCCACCGCATCGAGCGGGTTCGCGTGGAACACCGAGGCGAGCCCGCGCTCTGCGCACACCCAGAGCAGGAGATAGCCGAACGAGTGGAACAGAGGCAGGATGCCGAGCACGCGATCGTCGCTGGTGAGCGGCACCACCTGGCACACCGACGTCACGTTGCTGGCGATGTTGAAGTGGCTGAGCATCACGCCCTTGGGCTCGCCGGTGCTGCCGCTCGAGAAGATCACGGTGGCGAGATCGCTCGCCTGCACCGGCCGCCGCGCGCCGCACGCGCGCTCCACCTGGCGTCGCGGCAGGCACAGCCCGATCAGCATCGCCACCAGCTGTTCGCGCCACGACCGCCGCGCGAGCAGCGCCTCGATGTCGATCACCCGGGTCGACGCCGTCGGCAAGGTCACCTTGGCGCGCTCGAGAACGCGTCGCTCGTGACCACGGTCTCCAGCTCGGCTTGCCGCACCGCCGACGCAGGCCCGCTCGCGCCGACGATGTAGTTGAATTCACGATCGTGCGGCCGCTCAAGCTCGCAGCCAGGTTGACGAGCGCGCCGCCGACGACGGCGACAGCAGGCAGCCGACGCGCGGCTGATCGCCCCAGCGGCAGGCGAGCGGCGCGCAGGCAACTGGCGAGCGTGAGCGCTTGCAGTCCGGTTCAACCGCAGCTCGTTCGCGTCCGCGAACGCGAGCCTGAACGGATGCTTGCGCGCTCAGGAGGAACTCGTGATGCAGCGGCCGGGCGCGCTCGCGCCCGATCAGCGCGGTCTCGGTGGCGAGGCTCATGACAGCGCGACGCACCTCCTGGATCCGGGGTCGAGGACGGCATCGGCTCATACGCGACCGTGACCGGATAGGGGATTTGCCGTGGCCATTTCCACAGGAAGCGGCCACCCGAGCGCGAGAAGATGCTGCCCCACACGCCGTCGAGGAACACCGGCACGATCGGCGCGGCGCGTCCCTTGACGATGCGCTCCAGCCCGCGGCGGAAAGGCAGCAGTGCACCGGTGCGCGTGATCTGTCCCTCGGCGAAGATGCACACGAGCTCGCCCTGATCGAGATCGTCGCCGGCGGCGCGCAGCGCGCGCAACGTCTGCCGCGGTCCGCCGCTCGCCGAGATCGGGATCGCGCCGAGCACGCGCATGAACGGCCGCAGCAGCGGCTGCGCGAACCACGCAGCGTCGACCAGGAAGCGGATCGGTCGATCGGTGCTGGCGATCAGGAACAGGCCATCGACGAACGAGACGTGGTTGGGCACGAGCAAGGCGCCGCCCGACTGCGGCACGTGCTCGCGGCCCAGCACGCGCACGCGATAGATCGTGTGCGTGAGCAGCACGAGCAAGAGCCGCATGAACGCGAGCGGCAACAGCGTGAGCGCCCAGGTAGTAGCGGCGAGCGTGGCGGAAGCGGCAGCGCCGGTCAGGATGCCGCGCATGGTGTTCAAGCCGGCGACGGGATCGCGGACGCGTGCCGATCGAGCCGAGCAGCACGCCAGCAGGCGAACACGTTCGAGAGGGCGATCACGGCGCCGCGACGGCCGGCCGGCGCGCGCCACTGCAGGATCGACTCGATCGGCACCACGACGATGCCGCTGGCGATGCCGAGCAAGGTCATCAGCACGAGCGTGCCGGTGAGCGCGGGTGCGAGCCAGCCGAGCAGCAGCGTGAACAGCGCCAGCATGCCATGGCAGGATCAGACCGTACTCGACCTTGCCGCGCGACAGTCTGCCCGCCAGCACGCTGCCAAGACCCACGCCGATGCCGAACAGCGCCATCGGCATGGCCGCGGTGCGATCGGCGAGCGCGAGCGTGACCTTGCCGTAGACGAGCAGGTCCTGGCCGAGCAAGCTCGCGAGCAGCCAGGAAGAAGGCGCTGCCGAGCACCGCGAGCCACAGCGCGGTCGCCGCGCACCGCCTGCCAGGCGCTCGCGACCGAGCGCGTGAAGCTGGTCGTGACCGGCGTCGCCGATTCGGACGCAGGATCAAACGACGCCAACCAGTCCGAGCGCGGCGAACAGGGTGAGCGCGAGGCCCAGCGAGCCGGGTGTGACCACGCGCGCCATCGAGCAGCAGCCCGCCCGTCGCCGTGCCGAGGATGATGGCGAGGAACGTCCACAGCTCGAGCTGGCCGTTGCCTTGCGCAGGCTGCTCGTGCGGCACGGCTCCGGCAGGATGCCGTACTTCGCCGGGCTGAACAGCGCGCTCTGCAGGCCATCCAGCCCCGGGCACCTACGTTCAGTAGCGCGCCGCCCTGCGGCGCGGCCAGCACGCGCCACGGTGCAGATCGCCATGAGCAGCACCTCGACCATCTCCAGGCGCGATGATGACCGAGCGCTTGCTGAAGCGATCGGCGAGCATTCCGGCCGGCAGGCGCAGGCAGCAGCGTGGAGGCGACGAATCCCAGGTGGTGGTGCTCTGCGACCGCGCCTCGTGGTCGGCGCCGCCGAACGCGCCCGGCGTGCCGATCGCCAGCAGCGCGACGATCGGCTTTCACGCGTTGTCGTTGAATGCGCCGGCGAACTGCGCGAGCAGCGGTCGAGCAACGGCCGGCGTCGGTGGCGTGTCATGGCTGTCCTTCCGCCTCGACTCGGTGGTAGACGACCACGCGCACTCTCAGCTCGCCCCGGGCTTCTCGCCGCGCTGGATCAGCACCGCGGCGATGATGATCAGGCCCTTCACGAATCCCTGCAAGTGCGGCGAGACCTGCAGCAGGCCGAGCAGGTTCACGGTCGCGGGATCAACACGCCGGCGACGGTGCCGGCGATGCTGCCCGCGCCGTTCATGCGCGTGCCGCCGATCACCGCGGCGGCGATCGCGTCGAGCTCGTAGAGCATTCCGGCCTGCGAGCTGCTCACCGAGTTGTAGCGCGACGCCTCGAGCAGCGCGGTGATGCCGCAGGTGCCGCCGACCAGCGTGTACGTGAGCACCTTGATGCGATCGACGCTGATCGCGGAGTACCGGGCCGCGCGCTCGCTGCAGCCGATCGCGACGACGTAGCGGCCCGTAGCGGGTCTTGCTCAGCAGCACGTGCGCGCCGCACGCCACGGCGATGAACACCGGCTGGACCAGGGCAGGATCAGCGGCACGGCGGTGGGCGCGCCCGGCGCGACGTTGGTGAACGGGATCGGGATGCCGCCGCCGCCGATCGCGTGGAACCGGGTCGGGCTGGTGGGCCGGTACTCGCCCGCGTCGATCGCGGCATCGAGCGCAGGCGAAGCGGAAGATCACCAGGCGCGCCGAGCGTGGCGTGGAGCAGGGCGATGCGTCCCTTGGTGATCACGAGGCCGTTCAGGCGGCCGGCCACCAGGCCGACCGCGAGGATCGCGCCACCGCGACCAGCACGCCGAGCGTCGTCGCGCTCCACCACCACCACGCTGCCGCTCCTGGCGTGCCGGCGCCACGGCGTTCATCGCCAGGATGCCGAGCCGCGCACGAACGCGGTGAGCGGCCGACCGAGAGATCGATGCCGCCCATGATGATGACGAACGTCATGCCGATGGCGATGATGCCGACGAACGCGTTCTGGTTCAGGATGTTCGGGCGAGTTCTCCAGGCGAGGAACACCGGGCTCAGCGCCGCGCTCGCGACCAGCAAGATCGCGAGCGCGACGATCGGACGAAGCGATCGAGCACTGCGCGCCATCGGCTGCGTCCCGCGCCGGCCGTCACGTCGTTCGCCGACTCACGCTCCCGGCGCCAGCGCCGCGTGGTGCATGAGCTCTTCCTCGGTGAATGGCAGGATGGCCATCGATCGCGGCGATGCGGCCGGCGCGCATCACAACGATGGGTGACTTGTGCGGGTCGAACTCCGTTCAGCTCCGGACGAGATGAACACGCACGCCGCCGCATCGCGACCAGCATGTGGATCAAACGGTAAGATCTCCTCCTTCGCGCCGATGTCGATGACGGCGTCCTCCATCGAGGATCAGCACGCTCGGGTTCATCTCAGGCACTTGAGCTGAATCGCCACCTTCGTGATGCCGCCGCTCAGCTGATCGACGAGCTCGCGCACGTGGGCGAGCTTGATGTGCAACTCGCGCGCGCGTGCCAGCGCCGCCTGCTCCTCGGCCGCGCGATCGATTGAGCGGAAGGATGAAGAACGCGGTGCAAGGGCGCGCGAGCGGCGCAACGTCGGTGTTCTCCAGGCGTGGCCAGGCGCAGCCGTCGAGGACGGCCTCCAGGTCCTGGACATGTAGGCGATGCCGTGGCGAACCGCGGCGCGCAGGTCGTCGATGGCGGCGATCGAGCAGAGCACCACGATCTCGCCGAGCAGGCCGCCGGCGCAGGCCGGCGATCGCCTCGGCGAGCATCGCGGTGCGTCGGCGATCGAGCAGCAGGGTGACCTCGCCGCGCCGCACCGCGGAGCAGGCGGCCGACACCACTCCCGGCACGCTCAGGCCGCGCTCGAACGCCGTGGCGTCGCCCGGCAGGCGGCGCGGCAGGAAGTGCTCGCTCAGCTGGCGGCCCACCATCAAGCTCGCGAGCTTGAGCTCGCCGGCAGGGTTGCGTCCCACCTGGTCGCCCTCGAAGGCGTCGCCACCTGCCGGCCGTCGCGCATCACGGTCACGCGATCGCAGATCTCCGGCCCTCGTGCAGGTAGTACGAGATGTGCACGATCGCCGCGCCGCTCGCACATGATCGCCGGATCAGCGCGAACAGGAAGCTTCACTTCCTTGGTGGTGAGCACCGCAGTCGGCTCGTCCATGATCAGCAGCGAGGCGTTGCAGGAGAGCGCCTTGGCGATCTCGACCAGCTGCTTCTCGGCGATCGACAGGCGCTTCACCAGCGTGCGCGGATCGATCGCGCAGTCGAAGCTCGAGAGCAGGTCGCGCGCCGCCGCGAGCGTGCGCCGCTCGTCGACCAGGCGCAGGCCGCGGCGCAGCTGCTCGCGGCCGAGGAAGATGTTGTCCGCCACCGACAGCTCGTCGATCAGGTTCAGCTCCTGATGGATCATGGCGATGCCGAGCGCGATCGCCGCCGCCGGGCTGGTGATGCGCACCGGTCGGCCGCGGTGCGTGAGGTGGCCGGCAGTCGGCTGGTACACGCCGCTCAGGATCTTGACCAGCGTGCTCTTGCCGGCGCCGTTCTCGCCGACGATGCCGTGCACCTCGCCGGCGCGAAACTCGAGGCTCACGCCCGCGAGCGCGCGCACGGATGGGAATTGCTTGTGCAGCTCGACCGTGGCGAGCAGCGGTTCGGTGGTCGGGGATGCCACGCGGCGCGCCCTCGCTCAGCGGCCATGGCCGTGCTGGTCCTGCGCGCCGCCCGCCTGCTTGCTCAGGCTGTGCACCAGGAGCTCGGTGAAGGCGTCGGTCTTGATGAAGCCCTGTCCCCACGCGTCCCACGGCGCGAGCACGCGGTCCTTCTGCAGCTGCGCGAGCGTCTTGCCTTGCGCGAGCGCTGCCGCGACCGCGGCCGAGGTCTCCTTCAGCATGGTGAGGAACTTGCGCAGGTCGTCCTTGGTGGCGAGCGCGCCGTGCCCGGGGATGATCTTCGCATCGTCTGGGATCTCGCCCATGACCTGCTCGATGCCGGCGATCAATCCGCTCACGCTGCCGCCGCTGTCGAGATCGATGAACGGGAACATGCCGTTGAAGAAGTCGTCGCCCATGTGCACCACCTTCGACCTGGTGAACACGATCACGCTGTCGCCGTCGGTGTGACCGTTAGCGACGTGGATCGCGCGCACCTCCTCGCCGTTCACGAACACCGAGAGGCGATCGTCGAAGGTGATGATCGGCAGCGCGTCCTTGGCGGCCGGCGGAAACGTGCCGAAGCGGTTGGTCGCGCCCGCTGCCAGGCGCTTGCGCACGTTGTCGTGGGCGATGATCTCGGCCGACATCTGCGCGAACGGCGCATTGCCGCCGGTGTGGTCGCCATGCCAGTGCGTGTTGATCAGGAAGCGCAGCGGCTCGTCGCCGATCTGCTTCAGCGCCGCCGCGATCTTGGGCGCGAGCTCCGCGAACTCGGAGTCGACGATCAGGATGCCATCCTCGCCGATCGAGGCGCCGATGTTGCCGCCGGCGCCGGCCAGCATGGACACGCAGCCGCCGGCCTTCACGACCTGGATCTCCACCTTGCTCAGGTCCGGCTGCTGCGCGACCAGAACGAACGCGGCGAGCAACCCTGAGCACATCGCGACGACCTTGATGATCATGAGCGGTGACCTCCTCTCGGTGGTGCTGCGGGCGGTCGCCCAAGGTAACGCAACCGCGCGCGCGAAACTCGAGGATTCACCGACTTTCCTGCGGCCGCGCCGATTGCTTCAATGGGCGCCATGATCGCCGCCATCCTGGCCATCGCCGCGCTCGCGAGCCCCACCTGGTACAAGGGCAACACGCATGCGCACACGCAGCTCTGCGGCCACGCCGACTCGACGCCCGCGGCCGTCGCGCAATGGTACCTCGAACACGGCTACCACTTCCTGGTGCTGAGCGAGCACAATCAGTTCATCGATCCGCGCACCGTGGTGCTGCCCGACCCGCGCCGCCCGGACTTCATCCTGATCCCCGGCGAGGAGGTGACCGGCCCGCGCAGCGTGCATCTGACCGCGCTCAACAGCCACTCGGTCGTGCCGTGGGACTGCGACGAGGCCGAGCTGTCGGCCCTGCTGCAGCACCACACCGACCAGATCCTCGGCCAGGGCGGCGAGCCGATCCTGAACCACCCGAACTTCGGCGACGCGGTGGGCGCCGCGGACCTCGAGCCGGTCGAGCGCCTGCATTTCCTCGAGCTGTACAACGGCCACCCCGCCACGCACAGCTTCGGCAGCGCCAGGCGCCCGTCGACCGAGCAGCTGTGGGACGAGCTGCTCACGCATGGCCTGGTCGTCTACGCGGTCTCGGCCGACGATGCGCACACGCTCAAGCAGTGGGGCGAGCACGAGTCCAACCCGGGCCGCGGCTGGTGCATGGTGCGGGCGAGCGAGCTCACCGCCGACGCGATCGTGCGGGCGATGCGCGCTGCCGACTTCTACGCGAGCAGCGGCGTGATCCTGGGAGCGCTCGAGGTTGATCACCAGCACTATCGCATTGCCGTCGACGAGGCCGCCACCGCGCGCGAGCTGAGCTCGCCGATCGTGCACGGCCGCCGCATCGACAACGCGGCCGCTGGCTGGCGCATCGAGTTCATCGGCATGGGCGGCGCCGTGATCGCCGTCCATGCCGCCACCAGCGCGAGCCAGCCGCTGGTCGCCGGCTCTGGCTACGTCCGCGCGCGCATCAGCTTCACGCGGCACAGCGGCGAGCAGTGGGAGCAGTTCTACGCGTGGACGCAGCCGGCGTTCACCGACGGTCGTGTGGCGCGCGTGCACGACGCGGACGCGGCGTGGCGCGCCGAACACCGGTGAGCGGCTGCTGCATCCACGCGGCGGCCGCGCGCGCGAAGCCCTGCAGGCTGACCCGCGTCAGCCGCGCCAGCTCGAGCACGTGGGCGGGCTCGATCTGCTTGAAGTTGAAGCACGACTTGCCGTGCAGGCGCTGGCGCAGCGAGGGCGAGAGCGCCTGCACGAGATCCGGGCGAGCGTAGATGGCCATCAGGTGATAGCTGACGTATGCCTTGCCGATGCGCACGCCGGCGCAGAACAGCGGCCGTCCGGCGCGGTCGACCACGTCGCGCGAGCAGAGCAGGTAGCTGGTCGCATCGTCCGCCTGCACCACGAGCTCGTGCTCGTGGTGCTTCAGGATGTCACGCAAGGTCGCGAAGGTGATCTTCGACTGCGCGGTTGGCATGCGCGTGATTGTACGCTGCGGCGCGGTGCGCGCAATGTTTCGCGTGATCACCGGGGTGGTGGACAGCTGCGCGTGCGCATGCGATGATCGCACGCGTTGCCATCACCGCCCTGGCTCGGCAACTTCACGAACGACGAACCGGAAGACGAGGAGAAGTCCATGAGAGCGCCACTCTACCCGTTGGTGGTGTGCATCGTGATGGCGATCGCCACTGCCCGCGCCGGCCAGACCGAGCTCGACACGATCTGGATCACCGACGTGAACCAGAACATCGGCGTTGGCAACTACAGCGACATGAACAGCTGCTGGTCCGTGCAGGTGCCCACCGGCACCGCCGATTACTTCAGCGTGTGCTTCAAGGTGGCGCCCGGGATTCCCAACCTGCCCAACGTCGTCGACGGCCTGCCGGTGACCGGCATCGCCGTGAGCCTGTGCATCCCGGGCGGCATCGTCGGCGTGTTCCCGCGCATCGGCGTCTACTACCCGACCACGCCCGGGGGGTGCACCCCCGACCTCAACAATCGCGTGATCGAGCTCCTGAACGTGGTGGTGCCAGGGCCGGTCGCTTCCGACTTCATCTTCTTCGACACGCCGGAGGCGATGATCGCCCCCGGCACGCCGACGGTGATCGCCGCGATCCAATTGCCGCCCGGCGATCCGGGTCTCGTGCAGATCGGCGGTGACAGCAGCAGCTCGATCTCCGGCAGCTCGTACTACAGCTTGAACGGGTACTCGACGCCGGGGCTGCCGATGACGCTCGCCGACATGGGCATCTGCATCGGCCAGGACAACAGCACGACCACTTCCTGCACCGTCGCCTCGCGCCTGCCGCACGGGCGCCTGCGCGTCGCCCGCGGCGACGCGATCAGCGGCATCGGCAGCGATCCCGGCAAGGGCGACCGCCTGCTGCAGCACGTGCTGCCCGGCGACACGCTGCGGCTGTCGTTCTTCGGCCCGCAGCCCGGCGACGTCTTCCTGCTGTCCCCTGATGACCGCGACCTGCCTGCCGAGCTTCTTCCTGCCGGGCGTGTTCACCACCGCGCCCGACCTCGACGGCGACGGAGTCGTTCCGGCGCCTCGGCTTCCCCTGGCCCAACGTCGCCGGCACGTTCTACCTCGCGGCGTTCTGGGGCAACGCGGGCTGCGCGCCACCCGCGGTGGGCTTCACCAATTGCGTGACCGTGATTTCGCCCTAGACCACGCTCACAGCGTGATCACGATCGGCGCGTGCACCGGTGCATAGCCGAGGTCGCAGATCGCGGCGTTGACGAACGTCGTTCCGTCCTGGAGCTGCTGGCCGTAGGCCTCGTGGATGTGGCCGAACACGTGCAGGCGCGGGCGCACCCGCGCCAGCGCGGCGCGCAGATCGGCGCAGCCCACGAGCTCGCCGTCCTGGACGCGGTCCTGGATGCCGTGCGGGGGGCCGTGCGTCATGAGCACGTCGACGCCGTCCGGGATCGCGGCCCACTTGCGTGCCAGCGGCTCGCCGCGCGGCAGGTTGAACGCCCAGTGGAAGAACTCGGGCTGCCACGGTGTACCGAAGATCGTGAGCCCGTCGAGCGTGATCGCGCGATCCTCGAGGTAGATCGCGTTCTTGATCAGCGCGCGCGCTCGCTCGGGCTCGCGCTCGAACAGGAAGTCGTGGTTGCCGGCGATGATGACCTTGTGCCGGTGCGGCAGCGTGCCGAGCCACTGGTCGAACACCGTGATCTCGCTCGCCGAGCCCAGCTTCGTGAGATCGCCCGCGTGCAGCAAGAGGTCGCCCGCCGGCACGCGCACGCGGTCGTGCCGGGAGTGGGTGTCAGCAAGGCAGACGATGCGCATCGGCCGGTCATTCTCGAGCGGGAGAGTGTGCGACGGCGAGCAGCGTAGCAGCGCTCGCATGCTCGCGTGACGGGAGAAATCGGCCGGCGGCCCACGCACAGCCCGACGCTTGCCTACGTGAGTCCGTGATGTTTTCGATCGCTATCCCTGAGCGCTGAGGCCTGCGTAGCTGAGCGTAGGTTGGGTGGATGAAGTGGGTGCGTGGATGCGTCTCGAAGAGCGTGAGACGCGAGTCTCAGAGAACGTGAGACGCGACAGCCGGGCACGGTTGCGCGCATCGGTGATGTCGCTGCTTGCGGCGGTTTGTGCCGTCTTCCGCGACCTCGTGGTGACCGAGTGATGGCCGCTCGCTGGACATGTCATGCGTGCCGCCTTGACGATGTCGTGGCGCCTTGCGACAATCCGAACAGGAAGAGCGCACACGAACGAAATCAGGAGGGCCTCATGGCAGCGTGCCGGCTGAACCGAGCGCGTACGTCGCTTTGGGGGGTAGGCCTCGCTTTCGCAGCTTTCGCCTCGTCACTCCTCGCGCAGAGCACTGATTCCTACGACGACAATCTCGCCCGCAACCTCACCAAGGACACAGGCAACGGTGAGATCGCCACCGACATCGGTGGCCAGATCCCGTTCTCCAAGATCAACGGTGGACCCGATCCTGCTTGATCCTGTTCACGTCGGGCTACGTTCACAACTTCCTCGTGAATCCGGTGCTGCCATGGTGAGAATGCTCACAACGGCCGTCGTGTTTCTGGTTTCGCTGGTCGCCTCGGCCTCGGCGAAGACCTGGTTCGTCGCCCAGGACGGCAGCGGAGATTTCGTCACCATCCAGGCGGCGGTGGACGCCGCCGCCGCGGGCGACGTGATCGTCGTTCGTGCGGGAACGTACGTCGAGAGCGTCGAGGTGAAGGGGAAGACGCTCACCATCGTCGGCTCAGGGATTGGCAACACGGTCGTGGCGAGTGATGGACAGTACGACTATTGCCCTATCTTTGTTTCTGAATTGGCAGCCGGCGTGGTTGCCATCGGGCACATGACGCTCAGGGGTTACACATGCCTCGGATTTGGCAGTGTCGATGGAGCCGGTGTGGCCTCGGACGTCGAGCTCCGTTGTGCTCCCATAGGTGATCCGCTCCCTGGAATACCACCAAGTGCTGGGGGCGGGATGCGAGTTGCCATCACTCGCGCTCAGGTCGTCGACGAGTTTCCTCCGGATGGCTTCACGGTTGGCCGACCGCACGGTGCCGTGCTGCTCAAGGGCGGTTTCATCACCATCTCCCAGGGTTCTTTCACCGGCCTCAAGGGCGGCGACGGCGATGATGCCCAGGAGCCCGAGCAAGGGGGTGCGGGCATGTACATCGACAACACGACGGTGTACCTCGCCGATGTGTCGGCGCAGGGCGGCCTGGGAGCCCCGGCGTGGGTGGGCGGCATCTACTGCGACCAGAAGTGGCCGGCGCAGCCTGGTGGACCCGGGCTCGAGATCGTGAACGGCGGGGTGGTGATCGGCGCGACGCATGACTCCGTGATGCAGTTCGCCGGCGGCAAGGGCGGCTACGGTGGACCGCTCAGCGACTGCGGTGGGCCGACGTTTGCCGGTGGCGACGGCGGCGACGGCATCGATGCGCTGGGTGGGCAGGCGACGCTGCACGGGCCGTTCCAGCTCGTCCCCGGTTCGGGCGGCGACGGCAACCCGCCGGGGAAAGCCGGGCTGCCCTCGAAGGGATCGGTCGACCCGTCGGGCGAGCTCTTCCCGACGCTCGCGATCTACGGTACCGGTGCGATCGGCGATCTCCTCACGCTCCAGGTGACCGGCAACCCAGGCGAGCGCGTGCTCCTGATCGCCGCGGACCGCTTCGACCGGATGAGCGTCGCGGGGCTCGACGGCTTCCCGCTGTTCGCGGTGCCGGGCGGGACGTTCTTCTTCGTCGTGCCGATCGGCACGATCTCCGGCGCGGGAACGCTCGCGGTGAACCTGCCGATCCTGGATAACCCGATGCTGATCGGTCAGCTCGCCTTGTTCCAGGCGATCGCGATCCCGCAGGACGTCTTCCTCAAACCCAAGCTCAGCAACGTCGTGGCCGAGGTGCTGCGCGACCACTGACGTGCAGCCACCCACTTCCTCGTGAATCCAGTGCTGCCATGGTGAAGTGACGTTCAGGTTCGCCTGCGTGCTCGCTCGCCTCGAACCCGATCAACGTGGTGATCCTCCTGAAGGCCGGGGCCACCAGCGCTCGCCGGTCGCGAGAACAGAGCTCGGCTGGTGCAGTTCATCCAGCTCGCCACGGGTTGATGTACTCCTGGCCGATGAAGGCAACCACCCATCATCATGCAGTTGTTCTTGCAGCTGCGCAACAGAACCCCAATTCCGACGAATGATCTCTGGGTAGCCGCACTGGTCACGTACAGCACGATCTGTTCCTGTGTACCCGCGATCGGCATTTCGACGTCTTGCCGCAGATTGCGCGGGTGTGACGGCGCTGATTGTCGAAGTGCCATGGACGCTTGTGCGGCGTCATCGGCGCACGTGCAAGTCGTCGTCGAGCGCGAGGGCACCTTCGCGGCGAGACTGCCGATCCTGGACAACCTGATGCTGATCGGTCAGCTCGCCTTGTTCACCAGGCGATCGCGATCCCGCAGGACGTCTCCTCGAACCCAGGCTCGGCAAGGTCGTGACCGAGGTGCTACGCGACCACTGACGTACACTCACGGAAACCCTGCTCCTGCTGCCATGCTGGCGCTGTCCCGTCTTGCCGTCACTGGACTCGCACCGCCTCGTCCTCGGAGTCGCGCACCTTGCCAGCGGCATCCATCGCATAGGCGCGCAGCGCGCTGCTGAGCCCCGAGAAGCCGGGCGGCACGACCGCGCTGATCTGCCACGTTCCGGTGTTGTCGAAGGTGCCCGTCGCGACCGGCAGGAAGACCGCGCTGCCGTCGACGTCCGTCACGGCCAGCAGGGCGCGGTCGCCTGCGGTCATCTCGCCCCACCGTGAGCGTGATCGTCTGGCCCGCCACCACCGAACGCGGCCTGGCGCACAGGGGAAGAGATCGTTGCCGAGGTGAACCCTCACGTGGCCGCGGTCCTGGTCCTCGTGATAATTGCCAATCGCGAAGTCCTGCAGGCCGTCATGATCGAGGTCACCGAGGCCGGCCACGGATGATAGGAATAGACCACCTGGATCAGCCTCGTCGAAACGATAGAGCAGTGCGCCGGTCTTGCCGAGGTAGAGATACGCTTTACCCAGGGGCACCGTTGAAGCCACTGGCATAATTGCCCACTAGCACGTCCGCGAATACCCATCGCCGTTGACGTCGCCCACCCAGCAGGGCGCGGTTGCGCGCGGCACCTGCGACCGACCAGCCGAAGTAATCGCTTCGGCTGGTCTCCAGCGCGTAGAGCAATGCTCCGTCCCAACCCGAGAACACGTACGCCTGCCCGGTGTCGTCTCGAAAAAGTCGTACGCACCGACGATGAGGTCGTCCTTGCCATCCTTGTTCACGTCGCCCGCGCTGGCGAGCGGCACCGAACGCATCGCCCAGGAACTCGCCGGTCAACGTCGCGAAGCACCGTGCGGTCCTTGCCGAAGTACACGCGCACGATGCCCGGCGCGGGTCCGCCGTAGAGCGCACCTGCCGCGAAGTCCATTGACGCCATCGTGGTTCCAGTCGCCGGCGAGCGCCAGGGACTCACCGAGCCAGAAATCATCGCCCCGCACGATCTCGATCAGGCTGCCATCCTTGCCCGAGAACAGAATAGACTGCCGCCCTGGATGGCAAGCAGGTCGTCGTCGGTGCCGATGATGACATCGGTTTCGCCATCGCCGTTCAAGGTCGGCGCCTCCCGCGACGGAGAATCCAAACTGGGGACCGGTCGCCAAACGTCCCGGTGAAGGTGGCGCCGCGCACCGTACGGTCCCAAGGAACACCCTGGCGCTGCCGAGGTCGCCGCCGACGGGTCCGTCGAACTGGCACCCGCCACCAGGTCTGGCCAGCCATCCTCGTTCGTCCCCGGCATTCGCCACGGACCAGCCCAGGCCGCTCGTGTCGCCATCGAGGCAGTGACCGTGCACGGTGAAGAGCACCGCCCCGTCCTTGCCGAGAACGCGCGGACAGAGCCACCGCTGTTGCAACTGCTGCCAGGTTCACCCAGGCGCCCGACCAGGATGTCCTCGAACCCATCGCGGTTGATGTCGCCGCCGCTCGCAATGGCGTGCCCGAAGCCGGTCGAAGGGCAGGTCGCCCCGGAAGTCGAAGCGCAGCGCTTGACCAGGCCACCGGGGCCAGCAGCAGCACGAGCGCAAGAACCGCGGATGAGCGTCTTTCATGTCGATTCCTCCTTGGCTTGGCTATCGGTAGTGGTAGACCACCACGCGCGCTTCGCCGACTTCTTCGGTCTGGGTGGCGAAATCCGGTCGTCCGGGCGTTGCCGATCGCGAGGTCGAGCTGGCTGTTCGCATCGATCTTCCCCACCGCGAGGGCCGAACCCCAGCCGTACCACCAGGACACGGCAAGCACCTCGGGATCAGGATCGTTGATGTACGAGGAGCCGCCGTTGCTTCTGCGGACGTCCACCCGACCGGGTCCATAGTTCGACCTGCAGGAACCCCGGTGGAAAACCAGGGTGCACCCACGGCGAGCTCGAGGCGACCGTCGCCGTTCTGATCGCCCAGGAAATCGACGTCGAATCCAAACTTGTCCATGATCTGATACCCATCGATGTCACGTGTGAACGAGTACGCATTCGAAGGAAAGCCTGGGCCACCCTGGAAGACGTGCACTTCGCCGTACCGAATCACATTGTCGTCGTACGGTGCGCCAACCGCCATGTCGAGATAGGTGCTGCCGTAGTGGCTGCCAAGGCTGATGGCAGCGCCGGGAAAGTCGGCCTGGTCTCTGTCTCCGCCCGGTCTCCTGATGTCCACGACGCGTCAAGTCCGGTGGCGTGCTGCCCATGTAGTCTCGGAAAATGCGAATCCAGCCGTTGTTGTAGCCCTTCGTGCCGTCAGGAGCAACGTTGTCTGAGTTGTAGGCTCCGACACGATGATGTCATCATTGGAGCCTCGCTCCCAGTCCGCGACGTTGCCGCATGCGACGTCCCACCCCAGAGCCGATCGATGGATAGTAGTGCGGCGGATCCCGGCGAGTCCCATGGCAGCACGAGCTCGAGCCACGCGGAGAACGACGGACCCCAGTAAACGTAGGCCTCACCGTTCTGATTCGGATAGGGTGGGATGCGACTGTACGGCGAGCCGACGACCAGGTCCGGGTAGCCGTCCTGGTTGGGATCGCCGAGCGCGATGCGAAAACCGAATCGATCGCCGTAGGTGTCATTAGGCGGGTTGTTGCGGTGGTACACGTCCTCCACGATGCCGATGGCGCCGCCCGCGTACGGCGGAGTCGTGGGTGACGGCACGAGCGTCCACGGGCCGTAGAGCACAAAGACCTCGCCCTGCTCGCAGTCCTTGTCGATCCTCACACCGCGCGCTGACACGACCACGTCCTGGTAGCCATCCAGGTTGAGATCACCGACGAGGATGCGGAAGCCGAACCGGTCGCCCTGGCGCGGGCCACCGCTGCCGCCGATCGTGGGCTCGGTCACCACCACCCACGCGGGGTTCGGCGTGAGGACGCTGGTGCGGACGTAGACCGCTCCCGCTTGCGCTGCGCCGTTCACCGTCTAGCCTTCGGCACCGACGATCACCTCGCCCACACCATCGCCGTCGAGATCGGCGATCTGAACGTCCACGCCGAAGTGTCCCAGGACCTCGGGTGCGGGATCATACAGCATGAACGACAGCGGCATCTGGGCACGGAGGCGTGTGGTGGCGAGGAAACAGGAGAGGGCCGCGATACTTCGAAGGTGGTTCATGTTGTTCTCCTCCCATCGAACACTGATCGGTCGGTTGACCGCTTCTGCTCGGAGTGATGCAAACCAGGCTCCGCCGCCCGGGAGCCCTTGCCTGGCTGGGTCGCTGATGCTCGTCGATGCGGGAAAGCGCGCGCGGGGGAGGAATGGCGCGCAACGATGCGTCCAACGGCCACACGGTGAGGGCCAGCAATCTCGTGCAGACGCTGCAGTTGAATGAGTGCATTGTGCGAGAGTGCCGGCACCAGACAAATGCGACTGCCAAGCGCAGGACTCTCGGAGCGCTGGCGAATGCACTGTGCGAAATCGGCCGGTGCCAGGTCCGAATCAGCGGCGTCTTGCGGTGCTCATCGCCCACCTCGCAGGCGCGCGATCGTCGACCGCGACCTCATTTCCCCAGCCACTTGCGGATGCGGTCGAGGACGCCGTTGGTCGCGGCTTCCTGGTGCAAGCCGGTGTGCGACACGGAGGTGTCTCCCGAGAATTCCTTGTCGTCCTCGGGTGGGGTGAGCGGCACGCCGAGCGCGCTGCTCACGCTCACCACGCCGTCGCTGCCGGTGAGCAGCACGTTGCCGGCGATCAGGAGGTAGCGGGTCGCGTTGTCGGTGTACGCGTCGTTGAGGCGCGCCGTGAACGAGCCGTCCTCGGTGCCGAGGTCGAGCGCGCCCTGGAGGAACGGCCGATCGCGCGCGGGCAGGCCATCCAGGATCAGGCCGAACGCGAAGTTGGCGAGGCCGGCGCCTCTGTGCGGCGTGGCGATCGTGACCAGGGTGTCGATCGTGTCGGCGAGCGATGGATCGGTCGGCGTGAAGCTCTGGCGCCCAGGATCGCGATACGATTGCTCGATCAAATAGCGCGACAGCAGGCCGCCCATGCTGTGCACGATCAGCGTCGCGTGGAAGCCAGGCTGCTTGTTCGCCATGATCACGTCGTAGAGGTGGTTGGCGTTCGCGGCGATGCTGCGCGTGCTCGGGTACTGATATGCGACGACGTTGTCGAACCACGGCGCGATGCCGCGCGACAGGTCGGCTGGAATGAGATCGTCGTCGCCCATGAAGTTGAGCGGGTTCGAACCCACGCCGTGGATCATGATGGCGTTGCTCGAGCTCGACCAGAAGCTCGCCAGGCTGCCCTTGCCGACGAACGCCATCGCCGAGCCGTTCGGCACCGGCACGAACAGTTCGTCGTGCTTCTCGAACGTGAAGGCATCGGCGGGGTCGACCAGCTCTGCTTCCTGATGCATGCCGATGAACAGCAGCGGGTTGAGCGGGAAGATCCTGCCGAACGCATCGATCTCGCCGGTGATGGTGCGGTGGCCGGCGTCGATGTCGGTCGGCAGCACCACCTCGAGCGGCTTGCCCGGTCGATCCTCGAAGAACAGCAGCAGGTCCTCCATCGCCGCGTCGCGGGCGCCGTCCTCGCCGCACGGGAAGCACGAATCGAGGAACAGCGTGTCCACGCGATCGAGGTAGGCCTCGGCGACGCGCAGCGTGATCGCGGCCGGCTTGCGCAGCACGACATCGATCGGCCGCACCTCGAACGTGTTCACCTCGCTCAGCGTGCCGGGTTCGATGCCGATGCGCCAGAGCTGCACGTCGACCGCGGCGTCGAGCGCGCCGGCGGGTATCACCAGGCGCGTCCGCCGGAACGGGCTGTTCGGGTCGCTCACCTCGATCGAGCCGCCGGCGGGCCCGATGGTCGCCTCGCCGAGCACGTTGTTCTCTTCGGTCGGACTCGAGTCCGAATGACCGTGGTGGCAGGCCAGCGCCAGGCAGCTGCTGGCGAGCAGGAACGGATGGCGTCTCATGATGGGCGCACATTGTAGAGGCGTTGCCGCCGGGGTCCACCTCATGTACAGGCAGGTGGATGTGCTCGCAAGGCGAGGAACGAGCCATGGCGCACGCGGCAGCTCCGACGACGGATTGGGTAGAGCTCAGGCGCGAGGTGCACGAAGCGCGCGACGGCCTCGCCCGGCTGCGCTGGTGGCATCTCGCCAACGCCATCCTCACGCTCGTCCCGGCGCTCTTGCTCGGCATCGTCGTGTGGCAGGAGGCCGCGCGCCACGAGCTGAGCGCGGTGCTCGTGGTGCTCGCCGCCGTGGTCACGGTGCAGCTCGGCGCGATGGTGCTCGGCCTGTTGCGCGTCGCCGTCAACCCGCTCGCCTGGACGGTCGTGATCGCCGTCTCCTGGACCCTGAACCTGGGCGCGTGCCTGCTCGGCGACCTGGCGTGGCTGCGGCTCGGGCTCACGGTCTTCTGCACGCTGTGTGCGTGGCTGTTCGTTCCGAGCGCCGCCCGCCTGCGCGCGCAGCTCGCCGCGCACCCGGGGCTGCACGAGCCGCATCCTCTCGAGCGCGCCACCGGTCCCGGCACCGAGGAGCTGCATCGCCGGCGCGAGCGTCAGGCCGCCGAGCGCCGGCGCGTGCTCACGCGCGATCTGCTGATCGGCGCCGCCGTGGTGCTCGCGTTCGGCGCCTCGATGGCCGGCCTGTGGCGGTCGCGCCGTCCGCCGCCGTTCACCCTGCAAGGCGAGTTCGTCAAGGCCTGGAACGAGGCGAGCATCGACGCGGTCGCGGCGCTCGCCGACGAGGACTACCGCGATCGGCTCGCGAGCTTCCTGCGCCGCTCGGTTGCCAGGCGCGGCTGGGATCGGCGCTGGCCCGTGATCGCGAGCCCGACCATCACCCGGGGCGAGAACGTGGTGAAGGCTCACTATGCGCTCGACCACGGCAGCCTCGAGGTCTGGTGGGAGCTCAAGCGCCGCGCCTGGGTGCTGAAGGCGGTGAGCTTGCCCGGCCGCGACTGAGCCTGCCGGGTGCGCCGGCCCGCGCGATCTGGTGCGAGCTTGCGCGGTCTTGGCGCCGGCCGCGTTGCAGCGACTGAACATCTCGGTGCCGTCCGGCGCCAGTTGGGAAACGCACTTCAAGCCACGAGAGAGCAATACCGACGAGTCGTGTGGGGAATTGGGACGCTCGAGGATTGCTCTCATGGGTCATTGTCCGTCGTGTCATGGTGGATTCCCCAACCGCGTGCGCCGCGGTGGGTGGTGGCGTGTGCGGCGCGCATCGCTCGCCATCGCGCTCGGCGTGGTGACGTGGTCGCTGGCCGCGCCGCCGGCGGCAGCCGGCGGCGATGAACCGACCAAGAGCGTGCCCGACGATCTGACCGAGCTCAGCCTCGAGGAGCTGATGAGCGTCGAGGTCACCTCGGTGGCGCGCAAGGAGCAGAAGCTGGCGGAGACGCCATCGGCGGTGTACGTCATCACCCAGGAGGACATCCGCCGCTCGACCGCGCGCTCGGTGCCCGATCTGCTCCGCAGCGTGCCGGGGCTCGAGGTCGCGCAGGTCAACGCCAATCAATGGGCGATCAGCGCGCGCGGCTTCAATCTGCCGTTCGCGAACAAGCTGCTGGTCCTGATCGACGGCCGCAGCGTCTACACGCCGCTGTTCTCGGGTGTGTACTGGGACGTGCAGGACGTGCTGCTCGAGGACGTCGAGCGCATCGAGGTGATTCGCGGGCCGGGCGCGACGGTATGGGGCGCGAACGCGGTCAACGGCGTCATCAACATCATCACCAAGAGCGCGAAGGACACGCAGGGCGTGCTGCTGAACGCCGGCGGCGGCACCGAGGAGAAGCGGTTCGGCGGCGTGCGCTACGGCGGGCAGCTCGGCGAGGACACGTACTTCCGGGTGTACGGCAAGTACTTCGCTCGCGACCACTTC
>JAXMBY010000035.1:0-68051 GCA_046349655.1 Planctomycetota bacterium | reverse complement strand
GCCGTCAAGCTGCTCGATCCGGAGCTGCACGACGACCCGGAGCAGGTGCGGGCGTTCGAGCGCGAGGCTGGCGTCGGGCTGGGTGTGCGCCACCCGAGCCTGTGCGCGATCCACGATCTCGGCAGCGGCACGCTCGAGGGCCAGCCGGTACGCTACCTGGTGCGCGCGTTCCAGCCCGGTCAGAACCTGCGCGATCTGGTCGGGCTGCCGAGCACGGACGGGTTCCTGCGGCGCGTCGCGCTCGGGATCGCGGACGCGCTGGCCGAGCTGCACGGCCGCGGCCTGCTGCATCGCGACCTGAAGCCCGAGAACGTGTTCGTCGACGACGAGGGGCAGCCAATCGTCACCGACTTCGGCCTGTCCGCGTTCGCGCAAGGTGGACAGACCCAGGCGGCGAAGCGCTTCGATGGCACCCTCATCTACGCCGCGCCGGAGTGGTTCGTCCCGGGTGCGACCATCGGCCCCGAGGCTGACCTCTACGCGCTCGGTCTCGTGCTGTACGAGCTCGCGACCGGCAAGCACCCCCGGCCGATCGATTGGGTGTTCTCGGGAGCGGCGGTCGACGCCCGCTTTCCGCCGCCATCGATGCTGAACCGGTCGCTCTCGTATTTCATGGACCAGGTGATCTTGCAGCTCCTCGATCCCGAGCCGGAGCGCCGGCTGCGTCCCGCCGAGCTGCTGCTGCGGGTGCTGCGCGAGGGGGAGTCGTCGGACTGGTGGCGCAAGTGGACACGTGCGTCGGCCGAGCAGGTGCGCAGCGGCAAGCGCGCGTTCTTCGTCGATCGCCGCACGCGGTTCGTGGGCCGCGAGCCGGAGCTGCTCGACCTGCGCGAGCGCGTGCGCCGCTCGTTGCCCGAGCAGCGCGGCGGCGTCGTGCTGCTCCTCGGCGAGGCCGGGCTCGGCAAGACCCGCTTGCTCGACGAGGTGCTCGAGTCGCTCGATGCGGAGGGGCTCTCGGCGCTCATCCTGATCAGCCGCGGCGTGAACGTTTCGGTGTCGCTGCCGTTCTACCCGCTGGGCGAGATGATCGAGACCGCGTTCGGGCTGAAGGGCCTGAGCGCGGCGCAGATGGCGCCGCTGCTCAAGGACCAGCTGCGGGAAGTGCTCGGCATGCCAGACGCCATTGCCGCCGAGGCCGCTTCGTTCCTGATGGGTCGCGAGAGCAAGAGCTTCGCCGACGAGCGCGCGGCCAAGCTGTACACACACCTGCTCGGCGCCATCGCGCAACGCACGCAGACGATTTTGGTGCTCGAGGGGCTGCAGTGGGTGGATCCCGGCACCATCGCCGTGCTGCGGTCGTTCCTCACGCTCTTGCCCACGCTGCCGATGATGCTGTTCCTCACTGCGCGCGAGAGCGAGCTCGAGCGTGATGCGCTGCGGCTGGCACGCGAGATCGAGAGCCGCGATGCACGTTCAACCGTGCGCCTGCGCTCGCTCGGCGCCGACGCGATCGCGACGATCCTCGCCGATCTCGCGGTTGCCGAGCAGCATCGCCCGGCGCTGGCCGCGGCCGCGCACGGCAACCCGCTGTTCGTGCTGCAGGCGGAGCAGCTGCTCGCGCACGAACGCGCGGCGGGTGGGCCTGGACTGGCGATGCCGCTCGATCTGCTCGAGGTGTATCGCCGGGTGGTGGTGCGCTTGACGCCGGCGGAACGACGCTACGTGGAAGCGGCGGCCGTGCTCGGCGCGCGGTTTCGGCCCGAGGCGGTGCAAGCGGTGCTGAGGTTGCGCCCGCTCGAGGCCGACGAGGTCCTGCGCCGGCTGCTGCACGTGCATCGCGTGTTCATGGCCGAGGAGCGAGCGCTGCGCTTCGAGCGGCCCGGCCTGCAGACCGTCATCCTCGAGGCGCTCGAGCCGCACACCGCGAGCTCTTGCATCGCGAGATGGCCGCCTACTATCGGCAGCTCGCACCGACGCTGAGCGATCGTCCGGCGGTGAAGGTGGCGGAGCATGCGCTGCGCGGCCGCGCCTTCCACTTGCTCGCGCCCGCACTGCCTGCGGCCGTGCACTGGTACGCGAGCCGCCAGCAGCACGATCAAGCACGCCACCTGCTGGCCGGAGCGCTCAAGCTGCTCGAGCACGAGCCGAGCGGCAGCGAGCGCGATCATCACAGCGGCACATTGCGCCTGCTGCTCGCCGATGTGCTGGGGGCCGCAGGTGCGTTCGGCGAACAGGAAGAGCAGCTCAAGGCGTCGCTCAAGGCGGGGCTTGCCTGCGGGGACGATCGCATCGTCGGCAGCGCGTATCTGCGCCTGGGCGACGCCGCCGTGCGCGGCGGTCGCGTGCTGTCGGCGGGACGCTTCCTCACCCAGGCGGAGATCCGGCTGCGGCTGGCGGGCGACCAGAGGCTGCTGGTGCAAGCGCTGACGCTGAAGGCGAGTGCGAACATCGTGCTCGGCGATCACGACGAGGCGCGGCGCGTGCTGCGCATGGCGCTGTCGACAGCGGCGCGTGCGCGTGATCGCCTGGGATATGCGCGCGTGCTGCTCGAGGTGGGACGGGGCTTGACCGACGTCGACGAGCTGCTGCGCGCGCGGCGCGTCCTGGCGCATGCAGTCAGGCTCGCCGAGGTGGAGCAAGCGCAGCTCGAGATCGGGCGAGCGTGCGTCTACGCTGCGCGCGCACATCGCGAGCTCGCCGACTTCGCCACGGCCGAGCAGCTCGCGGATCGGGCGATCGCGATTGCCACGGCGCTGCGCGATCAAGGACTCGAGGCGCGCGCCACGTTCTTGAAGGGCGACGTGCGGCTGCGGCGCAAGGAGTATTCGCTGGCGCGGGCGAGCCTCGACCGGGCGCAGGATCTGGCCGAGCAGGCAGGCGATCGAGCCATCCTCGTGTACGTGCTGGCCGACCTCGCCGTCGTGCTGCAGGCACGGCGCTATCCGCAGCACGACATCGAGCGCGCGATCACGTTCGCGAAGGAGGCCGTGCGGCGCGCCTCGGCGCTCGAGCTGCCGCGCGAGCAGCTGCTGGCGCAGAATGCGCTTGCGCTGGCTTACCTCGCGGCCGGCCGGCCGCGCTGGGCGATCACGATCTCGGCGAAGGCGCTGCGCATGGCGCGCGGTCTGCCCATGACGAGCAAGCGTTTCGCCGAGATCCTGTTCGTGCACTACCGCATCTTGAAGGCGCTCCGGCACCCGGATGCCATGCCGCGCTTGCAAGAGACCACGCGCCTGGTGCGGACCCGCATCGAACGGCAACGCAGCGAGGCGGCCCGCAGCCTCATGGCCAACCGCGATCCGTTCAACCGCGAGGTGCTGAAGGAGGGACAGCGTAGACTGTCCCTCTGACGACGCTGAGCATGCAGACGAGCACGAACCTGTTCGGCTTCAGCCTCGTTTGGGCCAACACCGACTATGCCAACCAGCTCGACCTCGTGATCGGCGGCCCGGGCATCGACGCCAGCATCGGCCAGCCCGGCTCCCAGCACGGCAAGGTGCTCATCACACACCCTTCGGCAAGCCAGCTGCCTTTCCAGTGGCCGATGGTTACACTGTCGATGGTGGGCAACGATGGCATGCGCTTCGGCTGGGCCGTGGCCAAGGGGCTGCGCCTGGACGACCCGATGGTGCCAGGGGGTGAGGACGTCGTCGTGGGTGCCCCCATGCAGAGCATCTTCGGTGTTCCGAACGCCGGGCTCGCATACGCCTGGAACTACTGATCCGCCCCGGAACCCGGAAGAGGTGCTGTCATGTGCGTCCTCCTGCCACTGGTCCTCGGCATGTTCCCCCAGGATGTGAAAGCAGGCCCGCCACCGCTCCTGCACCCACCGGGTGCCATGGTGCCGCAGTGGCCGCCGCTCGAGTTCTTCTCCGATCCGGACGTGCAGCTACAGCATTACCCGGCCTTCGGCATCGACGATGAGGGCACGCGTTACGTCGTCTACGCCGGAAGGGATCTGTTCTGCAAGTACACCATCTGTGCGCTCTTCTACCAGGTGAGCCGCGATGGCGTCGCGTGGACTCGGGCGGTGAGGGTTCCGGGTTCGGAAGATTTCGGCGGCGGCCCGCAGGTGGTCGGTGCCAAGGGCGGCCGCGCTTACATCGCCTGGTTCGGCAGCCATGGCCTCACGGTGACCTGGACCGATGACCAGGGCGGGAGTTTCGCCACACCGGTCGCTGCCGATCCGTCGCTGCCGGGGAGCCTCGAGTTCAGCATCGAGATCGACAGCTCGGGCGCGCTGCACTTTGCCTGGGACGAGGCGTACAACGACTACCTCTACTACCTCCGGTCCACGCCGACGTACCTGCCCGACGCGTCCGGCAGACAATCACGCGATCCGGTCTTCCTCCCGGGGCAGCGGCTGTTCGCCGAGGATGGCCGCGCCTACAGCTACCCCGTCATGGCAGTCGACGGGGTGGGGTTCGTTTCGATCGTCTATGAAACCAAGGACCGTCACATCGCGTTCACGCGCGCCTACCAGGGGCTCACGTTTCCTCCGTCCCGTGACCTCGGCGGCGGCAACGACATCAGCAATGTGCAGCTCACGGTGGCGCCCGATGGCCCCGTGACGATCTTCTTCTCGGACGAGAATGCCGCACACAGGGAATTCTACCTCTACAGCTTGGTCGCCATGGACGGCGTCAACTTCCAAGGTCCGTTCAAGCATACCGATGGCGATGGCCTGTTCATGGTCGAGCGTCGCTCGGTACGCTCCGGGCCAGACGGCGCCATCTACGCCATCTGGTACCAGAAGTGGCCGAAGGAACTGATGTCGATGGTCTACGCGCAGTCCGGCGACTATGGAATGAGTTTCCCGCGACGCGGTTGGTGCATAGTGGGCGCGATTACCCAGGAGCCGATGTTCCCACGCTTGTCCTGACACCGGATCGCATCCGCTGCGTCGTCACCCACGAGCTGCGGTACACGGAGTCTCGGCGGTAGGCAACGGTGGGCGGGTATCCTTTGCTGCTTCGCCCTCGATCAATGCGCGACGGTGACAGTATCACCAAGAAGCGCGCGCGTTGTTCGAGAGAGTCGGTGACTCACCGAATGGCCAAGTCCCTGCACCAACTAGCACCAACTCGGGAGGTGCTACTACCTTCTCGACCAGCATCGCCAGGCGATCCCATGCGTCGTGGGTGCCCCCATGCAGAGCATCTTCGGTGTTCCGAACGCCGGGCTCGCATACGCCTGGAACTACTGATCCGCCCCGGAACCCGGAAGAGGTGCTGTCATGTGTGTCCTCCTGCCACTGGTCCTCGGCATGTTCCCCCAGGATGTGAAAGCAGGCCCGCCACCGCTCCTGCACCCACCGGGTGCCACGGTGCCGCAGTGGCCGCCGCTCGAGTTCTTCTCCGATCCGGACGTGCAGCACCAGCATTACCCGGCCTTCGGCATCGACGATGAGGGCACGCGTTACGTCGTCTACGCCGGAAGGGATCTGTTCTGCAAGGACACCATCTGTGCGCTCTTCTACCAGGTGAGCCGCGATGGCGTCGCGTGGACTCGGGCGGTGCGGGTTCCGGGTTCGGAAGATTTCGGCGGCGGCCCGCAGGTGGTCGGTGCCAAGGGCGGCCGCGCCTACATCGCCTGGTTCGGCAGCCACGGCCTCACGGTGACCTGGACCGATGACCAGGGCGGGAGTTTCGCCACACCGGTCGCTGCCGATCCGTCGCTGCCGGGGAGCCTCGAGTTCAGCATCGAGATCGACAGCTCGGGTGCGCTGCACTTTGCCTGGGCACCGAATGGATCAAGCCATTCGCTTTACTACCTGCGCTCCACGCCGACGTACCTGCCCGACGCGTCCGGCAGACAATCACGCGATCCGGTCTTCCTCCCGGGGCAGCGGCTGTTCGCCGAGGATGGCCGCGCCTACAGCTACCCGTCATGGCAGTCGACGGGGTGGGGTTCGTTTCGATCGTCTATGAAACCAAGGACCGTCACATCGCGTTCACGCGCGCCTACCAGGGGCTCACGTTTCCTCCGTCCCGTGACCTCGGCGGCGGCAACGACATCAGCAATGTGCAGCTCACGGTGGCGCCCGATGGCCCCGTGACGATCTTCTTCTCGGACGAGAATGCCGCACACAGGGAATTCTACCTCTACAGCTTGGTCGCCATGGACGGCGTCAACTTCCAAGGTCCGTTCAAGCATACCGATGGCGATGGCCTGTTCATGGTCGAGCGTCGCTCGGTACGCTCCGGGCCAGACGGCGCCATCTACGCCATCTGGTACCAGAAGTGGCCGAAGGAACTGATGTCGATGGTCTACGCGCAGTCCGGCGACTATGGAATGAGTTTCCCGCGACGCGAGTTGGTGCATAGTGGGCGCGATTACCCAGGAGCCGATGTTCCCACGCTTGTCCTGACACCGGATCGCATCCGCTGCGTCGTCACCCACGAGCTGCGGTACACGGAGTCGCGGCGATAGGCAACGGGAGGCCACCCGGACTTCCGTTGCGCAGGCTGGGTGAGCTGCCGCCGCGGGATGGCCGCTACACGCCGGTGAGCACGACCATCCTCCACCGGATCGGTCAAGTACCGGCGCATCCTCGAGCGGCTGCGTGCGCGACTGCCGCGGTCGGTATCCGACAGGTCGAGGATTGAGGTGCCGCGTCCGCCTCACGCGAGATCGAACACGAGCAGCTCGCAGTCGGCGCCTTGATCGAGCTGCAGCAACCGCTCGCCCGTGATGGCGACGCCGTCGCCCGCCGCGAGCTGCACGCCGTTGACGCGCAGCGAGCCGCGGGCGAGCTGCAGCCACACGTGGCGCTGGCTCGCGACCTCGAACCGGGCGCGCTCGTCGCCGTCGAACAGACCAGCGTACACGCTTGCGTCCTGATGGATGGTCACGCTCCCGTCACGGCCATCGCGCGCCGCGATCAACCGCAGCCGCCCGCGGCGCTGCGCCGCCGGATACTCCCTTTGCTCGTAGCTCGGCGGCAGGCCGCGGCGCTCCGGCAGGATCCAGATCTGCAGCAGGTGCACCGCCTCGCTCGGCGATGGGTTCACCTCGCTGTGCGTCACGCCGGTTCCTGCAGACATGCGCTGCACCTCGCCGGGGCGGATGATCGAGCCATTGCCCATCGAGTCCTTGTGCTGCAGCTCGCCTTCGAGCACGTAGGTGATGATCTCCATGTCCTCGTGCGGATGCGTGCCGAAGCCGCGCCCGGCTGCCACGCGGTCGTCGTTGATGACGCGCAGCGAGCGAAACGCCATGTGGTCCGGATCGTAGTAGCTCGAGAACGAGAACGTGTGGTAGGTGTCGAGCCAGCCGTGGTCGAAATGACCGCGCTCGCTGGCGCGACGCAGCGTCATCATGAAGACCTCCCGTCGTGCTGCGGGACGTGATAGCGAATCGGCTGTCGTCCGACAACCACGCCAGCTGGTCCTCCGCATCGATGAACCGCGTCTCACCGGCGCGTTCGTTGCGC
The DNA here is from genome assembly GCA_046349655.1 of Planctomycetota bacterium. Classification (GTDB taxonomy): domain Bacteria; phylum Planctomycetota; class B15-G4; order B15-G4; family JAXMBY01; genus JAXMBY01. Next base: position 60,676 of record JAXMBY010000035.1, on the reverse strand, counting down.
ATCTGTGAGCGGTGGCCGGTCTCACCCGCGGCTGGCGAGGGCGCGCGCGAGGGCTCGATAGTGTGCGGGCTCGTTGTAGATCTGTGCCGAGATGCGCAGCTGCCATTGCGGCGCTGCCGGCCAAGCCATGATCGGCACCTCGATCCGATGCCGATCGAACAGCTCCGTCTGCAGCGGATGCAGGTACAGCGGCGGCCTGGGCGCGGTCGCTGGCGCGCCCGGTAATGGCACGGCGGCGAGCGAGCCCAGCATGCCGTCGGGGCAAGGGCGGTCGATGGCGAGCGCGTCGCACAGGAGCGCGCGACCAGCGCAGGCCATCTGGTGGTTGTGGTCCTGCAGCGCGGCGATGCCGCCTGGCAGCAGGTTGCAGAGGAACTGGATGCAGTCGGGGATGCACAGGAAGGCGCTCGGGTCGGTGGTGCCGCCCCAGTCGAACAGCAGGCGGAAGCGCGAGCGGTCGCTGCGAGGCGAGTTGTAGCCGTGGCTGACCGCGATCGGCAGCAAGCCCGCTTGCCGATCGCGGCGCACGTGCAAGAACGCGGCGCCCTTGGGGGCGCACAGCCACTTGTGGCAGTTGCCGGTGTAGTAGGCGGCGCGCAGCACGCGCAGATCGAGCGGCACCATGCCGGGTGCATGGGCGCCGTCCACCATCGTGTCGATGCCGAGCGCCAGGAGCTCCTGCACGATGCGTGCGATCGGGAACAAGAGCCCGGTCTGGCTGGTGATGTGGTCGACCAGCACCAGGCGAGTCTTGCTCGTCACCCGGCGCATGATCGCGCCGACCACGTCGTCGGCCGACGCGAGCGGGAACGGCACCGCGGCCACCACCACCTCGGCGCGCGCTCGCTCCGCCACCGCCACCACCGCGTTGCGGCAAGCGTTGTACTCGTGATTGGTGATCAGGATCTGATCGCCGGGCTGGAACGCGAGCGAGCGCAGCACGGTGTTGACGCCGGTCGTGGCATTGGGCACGAACGCGAGATCGTCGGCGTCGGCGCCCAGGAACTCCGCCAGCTTGCCGCGTGCCTCGTCCAGCGCGTGCTCGAGCTCGCGCCCGAGGAACAGCACCGGCTCGCGCTCCATGCGGCGGCGCCACTCGCCCTGGCGATCGAGGATCGCGCGCGGACACGCGCCGAACGAGCCGTGGTTGAGGAAGATCACCTCGGGGTCGAGGCAGAAGTGGTGCGCGAGCTGCTGGGCGAGGGGTGGGAACGTGCTCATCACAGACGCGTACGGTTTTTCCGCGCGCCGTTCAAGGGCGCGGCCGCCCGGCGCGTTCAGGTCGTGGCCGGCGACTCCGCCCGCCGCAAGGTCAGCATCGCCACCTCCGGCCGCGCGCCAAAGCGCACCGGCCGCCAAACGAAGCCCAGGCCGCGGTTCACGTACAGCTGGTTCTGGCCGACCTGGTAGAGCCCGGCCACGAACCGTCGATGCTCGGTGGGAACCACGATCGGGCCGAGCATCGGCAGCACGATCTGCCCGCCGTGGGTGTGGCCGCTCAAGATCAGATCCGCACGCTTCTGGCCGATCTGCAGCACCGTGTCGGGGTTGTGCGCGAGCACGATGCGCGGGCGCGATTCCGCGATCTCGTCGAGCACCTGCGGCTGCGTCTGCCGCGACCAGAAGTCGTCGAGCCCGACCAGGTCGAGCGACGCCGCGCCGCGCTCGAGCACGACGCGGTCGTTGCGCAGCAGCGTCAACCGCTGGCCGCCGAACGCGCGCACCACCTTCTTGTGCACGTTGAAGTCGCGGCTGGTCCCGCGCGGCGAGTACACCCCGTAGTCGTGGTTGCCGAGGATCACGAACGTGCCGATCCTGGGGCGCAGCTCGGTGAGCAGCTCGGCCAGCTCGAACAAGTAGTCCTGGTGATCGCCGAGATGATCGCCGGTGACCACGGCGATGTCCGGTTGCGCGGCGTTGCAGATCGCGACGCCGTTCAAGATCATCTCGCGCGGCATCATGCGGCCGTGATGGATGTCGGATAGCTGGGCGATCCGGAAGCCGTCGAACTCGACCGGCAAGTCGCGGATCGCGACCTCGCGCGCGGTCGCCTCGATCCACTGGGACTCGACGAATCGCCCGTAGGCGAGGCCGGCCGCGGCGCCGGAGAGAGCGGTGAAGAACGTGGTGCGCAGGAAACCCCGGCGGTCGACCGTGAGGGGCTGGTTCGCGTCCATCGCATCGTTCATTGGGCGACCCACTCGTGCAAACAGGAACCGTTCTCAATACGATGATAACGTCTTCCATAGATCGGACGGTGATGCCAGACAGCTCCCGCGCGGTTTTCTCCGATTGTGTGGGTCAGCGCATTCTCGTGGATCCGACCCTTGCCCTGCTGCAGGGTTGTGACTCTCGCGCCCGACGTTGACCGACATTCGAACGGCCCAAGCCATGATCGTCACCGTGACCACCAATCCCTGCGTTCACAAGCTCATCGTGTACCGATCCAGCGCGCGCGTGGAGAAGGTCGTCAAGCCGGTGGTCTCGTCCTATCAGGCGGGCGGCAAGGGGTTGAACGTGGCGCGCGCGGCCGCCCGCCTCGGCGCCAAGGTGCTCGCCGTGAGCACGCACGGCGGGACCACGGGCGCCCTGTTCGAGGAGGCGGTCACGGCGGACGGCTTCCCGGCGCGGCTGGTGCGCGTCGCCGCGCCCACGCGCCTCAGCACCGGCCTGTTCGACGAGGACACCGGCGAGTTCTCCGAGTACCTGGAGTCGGGCGGCGCGGTCACGGCGGACGAGGCCGAGACCCTGTTCGACGTGGCGCTGGCGGCGACTGCCGGGGCGAGCATCGTCGCGCTGTGCGGCAGCTCGCCGCACGCGCGCCTCGACGACCTGTTCGTGCGTCTGCTCGAGCGCACGGCGGGCCGCGTGCCGGTGGTGGTCGACACGTACGGTCCGCCGGCCCGCGCCGTGGCACGATCCGCGCCCATGCTGTTCAAGTCGAACCGGGACGAGCTGGTCACCTCGTTCGGCATCGAGCGCTCCGAGGCAGCGTTGGTGCGGTTCGCGCGCGAGCGCCTCGAGCACGGCACCCGCTACGTGCTGATCACCGGCGGGGCGGATGGCGCCCTCTTGTTCGAGCCCGAGCGCATCCTGCGGTTTCAGGGCCCGCGGCTGGTGGAGAAGAACCCGGTCGGTTCGGGCGACGCCATGTTCGGCGGCATGCTGGCGGCGCTCGAGGCTGGCGCGGCGATGGCGGCGGCCTGCCAGCTTGGCGCGGCTGCCGGCGCGGCCAACGCCGCCCGCCTGGGCGTGTGCGATTTCGAGAGGGCCGAGGTCGAGCGGCTCGCGGCGCAAGTGCACAGCCGCGAGGTGCCCTGGCCGCGCTGAAGTTGCGGCGCGCACCGAGGCGCGTTATTTAGAGGTGCCGCGGGCGACAGCCGACACGAAAGGACCCATGAGATTCCTCGACCAGGTAGCGAAGGTCACCGAGCGCGTGCGCGCCGGCGCGGTGCCGAGTGCGGACGAGCTGCGCTCGCTCAAGGCGGAGAACCGCCAGCGCGCGATCGAGAACGAGCAGGGCGGTGGCGAGCATTGCGATCATCTGCCGACGTGGGTCAACACCACCAACTCGACGGTCTGCAATCTGAAGTGCATCTTCTGTAATCAGGCCTATGGCAAGGGCGTGGACTGGAAGATGGAGGAATCCGTCTACCGCCGCGTGGTCGAGGAGGTGTACCCGTTCATCGACACCGTGCAGCTCACCGCCTACGGCGAGCCGATGATGACCCCCAACATCTACGGCAAGATCGCCGACATGGAGCAGTTCGGCGTGAAGCTCGAGATGGTGACCAACGCCACCTTGATGAAGGGCGAGAAGCTGCTCCAGCGCATGGCGCGCACCGTGGGGCTGCTCACCGTCTCGATCGATGGCGCCACTCCCGAGACCTACAACGCGCTGCGCGTCGGCGCCGACTTCGACGAGGTGGTCGCCAACGTCCGCGCCTACATGAACGAGGTGCACAAGCTGCCGCCGCAGGCGCAGCCGCCGCTGCACTTCAACTACATCGTGATGAAGCGCAACGTGCACGAGGTGCCGCGCTTCCTCGAGCTGGCGAAGGAGCTGGGTGCGGCACACGTCACGGTCGCGCACCTGGTGGTGTTCGAGGAGTGCATGAAGGACGAGACGCTCGACGATCATCGCGAGCTGTCGGACCACTACCTTCGCGCCGCTCGCCGCACCGCCGAGCGCCTCGAGCTCTCGGTGAACCTGCCGCCGCTGTTCGCGGAAGCGGCGCCGCAAGCGGTGCTGCCGGGCACTGCTACTTCCTGTGGCGCCGCGCCTACATCGGCCCGTTCGGCGACGTCATTCCATGCTGCCTGTCGGGCATCCACAAGAACGGCAACCTGAGCGAGGGCAGCTTCGCCGAGGTGTGGAACAACGACCTCTACCGTGAGATGCGCCGGCGCGTCCACACCGACGACGCCTATGGGCCGTGCAAGACCTGCTACTTGATCAACCGCCGCACCGACAAGGGACAGTTCATCAAGATCGAGTAGCCCCGACTCTTCCCCCACGCCTGATCATGGGATCGCGACGTCGAGCCGGTTGGTGAAGTAGGCGTTGTGAGCACTCACGCTCGGCCCGAGCAGTGCTTGCAGGTAGAACGTGAGGCCGTGCAGCGACGGGTCGTCCGGGATCTTGCCGCTCAGCGTGTAGGACGACGAGAACGAGAAGAACCCATGCGCGACGATGTGGAAGCCGACGGTCGGGTCGAGCAGCAGCTTGCCGAACGGCGGCAAAGGCAAGCTCGCTGTGCCCAGGCTGAGGAACAGGTAGTACTCGTCGAGCGCCTGATCCACCATCGTGACCGAGATCGTGTTGCCGATCCCGGGCGTACCCTGCAGCGTCGCTACCGGCAGCGCCTGATACGCGTCCGCGACCGTGTCGCTGCCGAACGGCGTCGTCACCGTGACGTCGTAAACGCCAGGTTCGAGCGCCGGCGTGAGCGCGGTCATCTGCGTGCGTGAAGCGGTGTCGATCGACGGCGACGGCGTGCCTTCGAACGTCACGCTCGAGGTCGCCGGGTTGGTGAAGTTCTTGCCGCTCAACGTGAGCGTCGTGCCGCCGGCGTGCGTGCCCGGTCCCGAGATGCTGTTGAGCTGCGGCGGCAGGCCGGCAATGAAGCCGCTCTTCATCAACGGATCGACCACCACGACGTTCATCCAGTGCACGTACGCGAAGCTCTGGTAGTACGCTTCGCCCACCAGGAATCCCTCGATGTAGTCGCGGAACAACAGGTGCGGGCGCGACACCGCATCGAGGTACGGTTCGGCCACGTGGCCGTTGCCGCCGGCAGCGCCGACGCGGATCAGATCGGCGGTGAGCGACTGGCCGTAGTTCTGGTTCCCGTCGATGAACGTGCGGCCGCTGGTGCTGACGTAGTCGGTGGTGATGCAGCCGGTGAGGAACGTGCCGGGATAGAAGTTGCCGGAGCCAGGCGGCACCTCGCCGTAGTAGGGTGGGCCGGCATCGGACGGGTCGTTCGAGCCCCACGAGCAGTAGGCGATGATGCTGGGCTGGTTCTTGAGGAAGATGCCAGGATCGGTGTCGATGACCGGCACGCCCATGGCCATGAGATCCGCAGCGGCGGTCGCCATCCAGTCGTTGCCTTGACCGGTGGTCGCAGTCGCATCGAGCACGACGTTGCCGGACTGGGCCGGGTGCTGCGCATCGTCGATCAGCCGCTTGATGTCCACGGGTACGCCCGTCCAGGGTCGATGCCCGTCCTGGTAGCCATCGAGGCGGAACACCAGGTAGGAGATGTCCGGGCTCGAGAACTGATCGAACGGGCGCAGCTGCAGAAGTACGGGTTCAGCAAGCGACCCGCGCCGCCCGAGTCGGGCACGTGGCCGGTGAACAGCTGCGTGAGATCGGAATCCACCGACGCATCGCTGCCGCCGTACACGCGCAGCGGCACGTCCTTGGTGAGGACGATGAACCGGATCTGGTCCTTGAGCTGCGGCTGCGTGATCGTGAGGTAGGTCGCGATCGGGTCGCGAATCTGCGTGTTGTACGTCGGCCGGTCGATCACCTCGGCGGTGGTGGTGCCGGCCACGAGATGGCAGATGTTCTCGCCGGGGATGCCACCGATTGATAGTAGTTGCCGATCGCGATCGAGATCGCGCTCGAGTCGTTGATCACGACCAGTACTGCTTGGGGCCGACCTCGGCCGCGGCGAGCGCGGCGAATCCCGAGAAACAGATCACGGTGAGCAGCCAGCGGTGCATGGGCAGACCTCCGGTGGGCGAGCGTGACGGGCGACAGGAAGCGCGGGTAGCGGCGCTTTCCGAGGCGAGGCAACAGCGATCTCGCCGTGTGCGCCCGCTCCGCGATGAGTCAATCGCGCTCAGTCCTCGTCATCCGCATCGGCATACGCGCCCACAGACCGGATCTGGGCCGGATCGAGCAGCAAGCGGACGCCCACAGCGTCCGCGACCACGCGCCCCGGAAACGTCTGCTCGAGGCTGTGGATCACCTGCTCGACCCGCCCGCGCGTCTTGAGCTGCTGGTCGAGCGCGGCGCGTGTGATCGGCTGGCCCGCGTGCTCGGCGAGGTACGCGAGCGCCACGAACGTCTTGGGCGACAGGGTCAACTGCTGGCCGTCGTTCAGGGTGATGCGAAAGTGCGAGCGGTCGAGGATCATGGCGACCAGATAGCCTCGTTCGGGACGCGTGGCCAGGGCCGCTTGCGACGCCACGATCGCGGCGCTTTCGCGACCGCCGCGGCTTCCGCCGCGGGGCACCGATGAGCCGGAGTTTTCTTCCGGTCTGAACCACCCGGGCCGCTTGCTCGCTCTTCTATCATGGATGACCTATGAACGAGGGCTCTTCGACGATCGATCCAAGATCCGTGCTCGAGCAGGCGCCGCTGGTGCGCGCGCTGGCGCGGCGGCTGCTCGCGGACGAGCACCTGGTCGACGACGTCGTGCAGCAGACCTGGCTGAAGGCGCTCGAGGCACCGCCGCGATGCGAGCGGTCGTTGCGTTCGTGGCTGACCAAGGTCGCGCGCCGCATCGCCGCGAGGATGGGTCGCCAGGCCGAGCGGCGCATGGCATGGGAAGCACACGCTGCGGTGAACGAGGCGCTGCCGCCAGCCGATGCGACGCTGCAGCGGGCGGAGATGCTGCGGATGGTGGTCGGCGCGGTGCTGGGCCTGCCCGAGCCCGCGCGTTCCACCGTGCTGATGCGCTACCTGGACGAGCTGCCGGACCGCGAGATCGCGCGCCGCATGAACGTGCCGGTCGAGACCGTGCGCACGCGACTCAAGCGCGCGATCATCACGCTGCGCGCCATGCTCGAGCAGCAGCATGGCGATCGGCGCGAGTGGGCGCTGGTGCTCGCCACCCTCGGCTGGAAACCCCCGGCCACGACGGTCATCGCCGGAGCAGCGCTCATCGACCTCAAGGTGAAGATCGTGGCGACGGTGGTCCTGGTGATCGGGTTGTCGGCAACCGCCTGGCGGCTCACGCGCGACGACGTGTGGCACCCGGCACATCGGGGAGCCGACACTCCGCCGCCGGTCGAGCTGCCGGCGCCGCCGATCACCGCCGCGATTCCCGACCGCAGCGAGGTAGCGACCTCATCGACCGCACCACCAGCGGCTGCCGCCACCAGCGACGACGACATCGCGGTCGCGCCGAACGAGCTCTGCGGACGCGTGCTCGATCCGGATGGCGCGCCCGTCGCGAACGCGCAGGTCGTTGCCACGCGCTGGGAACCGATGTCCGGACGCGATCCGGACTCAGACGTCACGACTCCTCGCCTCGGCGTGACCTCGACCGGCGCGCAGGGCGAGTTCTCCATGGAGCGTCCGCGCGTGCCGCTCGTCGATCTGTCGGTCACGGCCGCGGGCTTTCCGGTGGCCGAGGTGAGCGAGCACCCGGTCGACCGGTTCGTGACCGTGCGCCTGCGCCGCGGCGGCACGGTGTTCGGCAAGGTGACGCGCGAAGCAGATGGTCTGCCGGTGGCGCGCGTGCGGGTGAGCGCCTCGTGGTCGCCGGTGCCGCGAGCGAAGGACCGCGTGGAGACGCGCACGGACGCGAGCGGCAACTACCGCCTCGAAGGAGTGGTCCCGCGCAGGGTGTCGCTGTGGATCATCCCCGAGCAGGAGGCCTGGCAGGAGCTCGAGATCTCGGTGAGTGACGGCGGCGAGCTACGCCAGGACGTGGCGGTCAAGCTGGGCGGCACGCTCAGGGGCACGGTGACCGAGGCATTGGGTGGCGCCCCCATCGCCGGCGCCGAGATCAGCGTCGGCCAATTTGCGCCCAAGATCGCATGCACCGATGAGCGGGGCGAGTACCAGCTCACGGGCGTGTGGGTGCCGCCGAGCAGCGTGGACGTGGTGCACGTGCGGGCGGCGGGATTCGGTACCAGCGAGCAGAACATCGAGGACTTCACCGAGGGCATCAAGGCGATCGACTTCGCGCTCGCGCGGGCACGCGAGGCCCGTGGGCGCGTGATCGACGCGCGCGGCGAGCCGGTCGCCGGCGCGTACGTGGCGGCGGTGGCAAGCGCGGCCACGTCCGGATTCCTGCAATGGCGGCGAAGGGACTGGATCTCGGCCCGCACCGAACGGGACGGCACGTTCGCCTTGCGTGGGCTGCGCCCCGACGCGCCGCATGCTCTCCTCGTGGCGATGCATCGCTACGGTTCGGTCCTCCACGACTTCCCGGCGAGCGAAGCCACACAGGCATCCATCGATCTGGGCGACATCGCGCTGCCGCCACCGGGCAGCATCGCCGGCCGCGTGGTGGACGCTGCGGGTGGCCCGATGAAGGGCGTGCTGGTGCTCATGCACGGATGGAACGACGACCGTTTCCGCTTCTCGGGCGGCGAGCGCGCCACGCTGACCGAGGACGACGTGGGCAGACGCACGGCGCACACAAGCGAAGACGGCCGCTTCCGGTTCGAGGATCTGGCCGCAGGCGAGTATGGACTCAACGCGTGGCTGCGCGACAGCGGTCCTGGCGACCGGCAGAAGGTGTCGCTCGGCGCAGGGGAAGACCGGGCTGGTGTCGAGATCGTCATCGCCGGCGGGCTCAGCATCGATGGCACGGTGGTCGACACGGCCGGCGAGCCCGTGGCGCACGTTCAGGCCTTCATGAATCTCGAGTCCGATCCGAAGGTGTGGCGCGTGGCCATGTGCGAGGACGGGCGGTTTCATTTCGAGCGGTTGCCCGCCGGGCTCTACACGATCAGTGCCACGCCGTTGCCGCTCGCCGATGGGTCGCAGGCACCGCGCCTGCTCTGCAATGTCTCGGTGAGCGGCGTCGAGGCTGGCGCGCGTGACGTGCGGGTGATCATGCCCGAGGGGTCGGCGATCTCGGGAACCGTGCTCAAGCCGGACGGCACCCCGGGCGCCGGCGCCATGGTCTGGGCTCACGATGACGCACGCCAGAGCGATGCCTTCGCCAACGACGCGGGCCAGTTCGCTCTGGTCGTCCCCAAGGGCGGCAGGTACTACGTCTCCGCAACGCTCTCGCACCGGTTCCAGGGGCCGCTCGGCAAGATGACCACGGCGGATCCGCCGATGCACGCCTATCAGCGCGACGTCTTGGCCGGTGCGACGGATGTCACGCTGCGATTGCACGAAGACAGGTGACGAGGAGCATGGTGCTCGCGAACCTCGGGGCGCGGGGCACCGCGGCCGGCGCCCGCCGCTCACGGCGCGAGCGAGAAGCTGTCGATGCAGGCGCGGAACTCGGCCGCGATCGATGGATAGTCCTTCTTGGTGTCGGTGCACGTGACCAGGAACATGCGATTGCCGAGGAACACGGCGAGCGCCATGAAGCTGAGATCGGTGCCCTTCTGCTGGCCGGTGTACTCGATCAGCCATGCGTCCTTGCCGCCCACGGTCAGGTCCTTCTGCGAGGTGAGCTCGAGCTTCGCCTGCTTGAACTGTCCAAGCGACAGCGTGCGGTAGTCCTCGCGCGTCATCGGCCCTTCCTGCACCATCACGCTCACGTTGGGGGAGAAGCCATCCACGGCCGGCCCGAGGAGCATGACCGGCGCCACCGTGGTCTTGTCCCGCGTCGCGGCGAACTGCGGCGCGCGGATCGAGAAGCCATACAAGCCATCCGTGTACACCGACGGCTTGCGCGCCGCGATCTCCTGCGCCAGGCAGAAGCCGAGGCCGATGCTCGCGAGACTCAACAACCCGACCAGGACCCTCATGATCGCCTCCGACTGCTGGTGGCACGACTCGGATTCCAACCGGAACGCAGCTCGTCACGGCTCTGCCGCCGATGAGAACCGATGCGCCGGCGCGTTTCCATGGGCAGGCCGCTCTTGCTTCGGGGGTTGCGAGCTGGCGCGTGCTACGAGTGCGCCGATGAACTCGTGGCGCGAGCGGCGAACCGCGCGATCGCGAGCGTGCGCCCGCAGCCGCGCTGCTCGCGCTCCCTCGCCAGACGCCGCCAGGAGTCGAGCGGCGCGTCGGCGACGCTGTGCAGCCGGTACAGGCAGCCGTCGCCACGGCATGCGAAGACGCGATGGTGGGCGACGTCGAGCGCGCCGGCCGCGAGCCGTTCCGCCACGCGCTCGTCGCACGGCAGCGACTCGAGCGAGACCTGGCTGGGAGGCCAGTGCAGGAACACCTCGACCGCGTGCACGTAGTCCTGGGCGTTGTAGATCACCGGTGAGATCACGATCGCATCCTCGGTGCTGTCGCCGAGCAGCTGGGCGCGCGTGGATTGCACGAGGTTGAACAGGCGCGCGCAGCGCCGTGCGTAGCGCCAGCTCTCGATCGAGTGCACCGCGAGGACCTGCACCAGCGCGAAGCCGAACAGCGCCAGGAGCAGTGCGGCGCGCTTCCAGCGGCGCGCCGTGGACCACAGGCGCTCGGCGATCGCGCCGATCATGATCGCCGCGCCGATCGCGCTCGGATACGCGTAGCGGTTGCCGACCAGCAGGAACGGCCCTGGCAAGATCGGCAGGAATCCCGCGGCCGCGGTCACCAGGCCGATCAGGAACAGGTTGCGCTCGCCGCGCATCACCACGCCCAGCAGCGCGAGCCCGATCAGCAGCGCGAGGCCGACGAGTGCGATCGCGGTCGAGCCGTTGCTCGCCGCCGCCGGCCGCGGCCAGAACAACCACGCGAAGCTGCGCAGCAGCTTGGGCACGATCGAGGCGTCGATGGCGTAGCGGCCGACGTCGGGGCGTGCAGCCCACAGCGACGGATGCAAGGTCACGATCAGGAACGACAGCGTGGTGAGCATGAGCGGCACATGCCCGAGCAGCACGCGCCTGCCGATCGTCGCCCGCCAGCCGAGCAGCGCTGCGTCGATCGCGATCACCAGCGGTACCAGGATCACCGCGTCTTCCTTGCTGGCCATCGCCAGCGCCGCGGCGAGCATGCACAGCAGGAGCTCACGCGGTCGCCGCGCCGCCCGATAGCGAACGTGCGCGACGCACGCCGACAGCACGAAGCACATGCTCAGCAAGCCGCAGCTGGCCGAGATCCAGAGCACCGCCTGATGCGGGGCGTAGAAGCCGGCGAACACGCTGCTCGCCACCACCGCCGGCAACATCTTGCCGACGAGGCCGTGCACCAGGACGAGCACCAGGGTCGCGTTGATTGCATGCAGCAGCATGCTGGCGAGATAGAACGGCGTCGGCCGCGCCCCGAACAGCTGGCACAAGAGCTCGTTCCAGCAGAAGTGCAGCGGCCGGAAGTGCGGCGATGGATCGACGCCGGCGGTGACGCCGAACAGATGGCTGGCATCATCGATCTCGTTGAAGAAGCTGCCGAGGATCGGCGCGTAGGTGATCGCCACCAGCAGCACGATGAGCGCGGTTGCCGCGACCCATGCGCATGCCGGCTGCTGCCGCAGTCTTGCGAACCACCGTTGCAGATCTGCCATCGACGCTCGCGCTGGCGGTGCCGATCGGAACCCGCGGGGCCGCAATGCAAACGGCGATCCGATCGGCTGCCGGCCGGTCAATCCGCCAGCAGATCGTTGTGGTCGAGGAATGCCTTCAGCATCGCGTTGAACTCGTTCGGCGCGTCCAGCATCAAGAAGTGGCTCACGCCATCCAGCATGTGGAGCTCGAGCCCGGGCGCGAGGCTCTTCAGGAACGTCTCGGTGTCCGGCGGCCACGAACCCGATCGAGCCAGGACCGCGAGCAGCGGCACGTCGATCGGGTCGGCGTCGAAGTTCGCCGGATCGAGCAGGTTCTCGAACGCGCTGAGCGCGACGTGCCGGGGCGTCGACAGCATGTCCTTGCGCACCTCGTCCTTGAGCTTCGCGTCCTTCATCGGCGCGAGCATGGAGTCGAGCATGCCGCTCAGGTTCTTGCCGAAGTCGCCGGTCTTCAGGCTGGTGATCATGCGATCGCTGCTCGCCTTGTCGCCGAACGGACGCAGCGCGCCGTCGACGATGACCAGCGCCAGCACGCGCTCCGGAAACAACCGGTAGAACTGACGAATCACCGGCGCGCCCATGCTGTGGCCGACCAGCACTGCCTTGCTCACGCCGGCGTCGGTCATCACGGCGTCGACGCCGCGCGCAAACAGCTCCATCGAGTAGCGTTGCTCGGGCTTGTCGCTGTCGCCGTGTCCCGGCAGGTCCACCACCAGCACGCGCCGCTCGGCGAAGCTCTTGAGCTGCAGCCGCCAGAACCGGCCGTTGCAGGTCCAGCCGTGCACGAACACGAGCGCCTCGTCGCCCTCGCCGTAGCTCTCGTAGTGCACCTTGGCATCGGCGAGCCTGGCGGTGTGAGAGGTGGCGGCGCATGCCACCAGCACGCATGCGGAAAGCGTGAGCATGAGGCCTCCTGCGTCGACAGTGCCTTGTGTGGGGCGGTGGTTTTAGCATACTTCCGGCTGCTGCGCAGGCATTCGATCGCGAGCGGTCGCGTCTCGGCGGCGGTGCGGGGGCATGGACATGCGAATGTGGCAACGGCAAGGACGCGCGTGAGCGTCATCGAGCTCAAGGACCTCAAGGTCTGTTACGGGTCATTCCAGGCGCTCAAGGGCGTGACGGTCGACATCGCCGGCGGCGGGGTCGGGCTGCTCGGGCCCAACGGCGCCGGCAAGTCGACGCTGATCCGGGCGTTGCTCGGGCTGGTCGACGTCGCGTCCGGCCGGGGGCGCGTGCTCGGGCTCGACATCGGCCAGGACGGTCTTTCGATCCGCCGTGCCGTCGGCTACATGCCGGAGCGCGACAGCCACGTGCCGGGCATGACCGGTTTCGAGTTCGTCGCCTACAGCGGCTGGCTCGTGGGCATGCCGCGCGCCGATGCGCGCCAGCGCGCGCACGAGGTGCTGCAGTATGTCGGCCTCGGCGAGGCGCGCTACCGCGAGGTCGACCAGTACTCGCGCGGCATGAAGCAGAAGGTCAAGCTGGCGCAAGCGCTGGTGCACGATCCCAGGCTCGTGTTCCTGGACGAGCCCACCAACGGCCTCGATCCGCATGCGCGCGTGGAGATCCTGGAGTTGATCCGCCATCTCTGGCACGAGAAGGGCATGCACGTGATCCTCTCGTCGCATCTGCTGCAGGACGTCGAGAGCGTGTGTGACTCGGTGGTGGTGCTGGCGCAGGGCGAGGTGCGCTCGGCCGGCACGATCGCCGCTCTCAAGTCGCACCAGGGCCGTGCCTACCAGGTGCGCATCAAGGGCGACGCCGCCGCCTTCGCGAGCCGCCTCGCCGAGCTCGGCTTGCAGGCGCAGCTGGGCGAGGCGGGCGACCTCACGGTGGATCTGGGCGGCGAGCGCGGCACGCGGGCGATCCTGGTCGCGGCGCGCGACGCGCACGTGCAGGTGCGCCGCCTGCTGCCGGTCGAGGAGAGCCTGGAGGACGTGTTCCTGCGGTCGCTCGAAGGTGCGGCGGCGGGCGCGTCGCCGGCGGGCGCCGTGGCGTCCGCGGCACAACGCTGAGTTGCACCGGGACGGAACCAGATCATGCCGGTCTACGATCAGAGCTACCGCCACTGGCAAGGACAGATCAAGGCGCGGTCCGCGCGCTGCGTGCCGATCGCGATCGAGGGCATCCGGCTGCACCTCAAGTCCAAGCCGTCGCCGTTCTTGAACGTGCTGACGCGCGTCATGTACGTCCTGTCGCAGATGCCGTTCTTGTTCTTCCTGGTGAGCATCTACGTGGTGCGCACCAAGCTGCTCGGCGATCTCGCCACAGTGTTCGATCCGAGCAAGCCTCAGTACTATCCCCAGGTGCTGCTCGCCGAGACCATCTGGGTGCTGCTGTTCACGGTCTTCATCGGCTCGGGCCTGATCGCGCGCGACCTGAGCGCAAACGCGATCGAGGGCTATCTCGCCAAGCCGCTCACGGTGTTCGACTACGTGCTCGGCAAGTTCCTGGTGATGGCGTTCTTCCTCGCGTGCGTGACGCTGTTCCCGTGCCTGATCCTGTGGCTGGCCGACTGGCTCCTCGCCAGCGAGGCCGGGTACCTGGGCAAGGTCCTGCCGCAGCTCTCGCGCATCGTGATCTACTGCTCGCTGACGATCGCGGTGTGCAGCCTCACCATCCTCGCGGTCTCGTCGCTCACCAAGAACGCCAAGAACGCGGCGCTGCTCTGGATCGGCGGCAACATGGTGCTCACGTTCCTCGGCCAGATGCTGAGCCGGATCCTGGAGCGGCCCGAGCTCGAGCTGATCAGTCCGGTGCGCGCCGCGCTCAACTTCGGCGGCAAGCTGTTCGACCTGGAGATCGAGGTGGGTGCGTCGCTCACGCTGTGCGGGCTGGCCCTGTTGGTCTACATTGCCTCGTCTGCTGCGATCCTGTACGGGCGTGTGCGCGCAGTCGCGATGCGCCGGGAGTGACGGAGAATGCTCGACGACGATGCGAAGAAGCAGATCGCCAAGGCGGCGCGCGCTGCGTTTCGCGAGATCGAGGCGGCGATCAACGAGTTCGAGTACGTCTCGGTGTACTGGCCGGACGTCGACAGCGTGCGCGAGATCCTGCAGGATCTGAAGCGCTGCCAGAGCGCGGCCAGCCGCGTGGCGCGCGAGCACGATCCGCTGCCGCCGCACGGCAAGCCCGAGAACAACTTCCTGTGAGCATGGCAGCGCTCAGGATCGCTATGTGGTCGGGGCCGCGCAACATCTCCACGGCGATGATGCGCGCGTGGGGCAATCGATCCGACACCGTCGTGTGCGACGAGCCCTTGTATGCACACTACCTGCTCGAGACGGGCGTGCTGCACCCGGGGCGCGAGGAGGTGATCGCGCATCACGACACCGACTGGCGCCGGGTGGTGAGCGTGCTCACCGGGCCGTTGCCGCCGGGCAAGACCATCTTCTACCAGAAGCACATGGCGCATCACCTGCTGCCCGGCATCGACCGCGGCTGGCTCGCCGAGCTCCGGCATTGCTTCCTGCTGCGCGAGCCGGCCGAGATGCTGATGTCGCTGGTGAAGAACCTGCCCGAGCCGCGGCTCGAGGACACCGGCCTGCCGCAGCAGCTCGAGCTCTTCCGCAGGGCCCAGGACCTGGCCGGTCCGCCGCCGGTGGTGGATGCCAGGGACGTGCTCGAGAATCCGCGGGGCGTGCTGCGCCAGCTGTGCGCCGCGTTGCAGGTGCCGTTCGAGGAGAGCATGCTGTGCTGGCCGCCGGGCCAGCGCGACACCGACGGCATCTGGGCCAAGCACTGGTACGATGCCGTGCTGCGCTCGACCTCGTTCATCCCGTACCAGGCGAAGCACGAGCGGCTCGCCGGCCGCTTGCGCGCGCTGTACGAGCAGTGTCTCGTGCCCTACCAGGAGCTGTACCGCCACCGGCTGCGTGCCTGAGCTCGACCCATGCTGCAGAAGTTCGACGAACGCAACCGCCATCTCATCGTCAACATCAACGGCATGCTCATGCCGCGCGATCAGGCGGGCGTGAGCCCGTTCGATTCGGCGGTGCAGGGCGGCGATGCGGTCTGGGAGGGGCTGCGCCTGTACCGCGGGCGCATCTTCAAGCTGCGCGAGCATCTCGACCGCTTGCGCTGGTCGGCGCTGGCGCTGGCGTTCGCGCAGATCCCGGCCCACGCCGAGATCACGAACGAGATTCGCCGCACGCTGGCGGCGAACCGGATGTTCGACGGCGTGCACATCCGGCTCACGCTGACCCGCGGGGTCAAGATCACTTCCGGGATGGACCCGCGTCTCAACCAGTCGGGGCCGACGCTGATCGTGCTCGCCGAGCACAAGCCGCCGGTGTACGACCGTTCCGGCATCACGCTCGTCACCAGCGCCATCCGCCGCTTTCCGCCCGACTGCCTCGACCCCAAGATCCATCACGCCAATCTGCTGCAGTCGATCCTGGCCAAGATCCAGGCGAACCAGGCCGGCGCGGACGATGCACTGATGCTCGACCTGCGCGGCTTCGTTGCCGAGACCAACGCCACGCACATCTTCCTGGTGTGCGGCGACGTGGTGATGACCAGCCATCCGGTCGCCTGCCCGGAAGGCATCACGCGCGCCACCGTGCTCGATCTGTGCCGCCGGCACGCCATCCCGCATGCCGAGCGCGATCTCTCGCTCACCGAGGTATATCGCGCCGATGAGATGTTCTCGACCGGCACCATGGGCGAGCTGGCGCCGGTGGTGCGCGTCGACGGTCGGCAGATCGGCAACGGCCAGCCGGGGCCGATGACGCGACGCCTGAGCGCGCTGTACCAGGCGCTCACCGCGGTCGAGGGAGAGGTCGTGGCCGCGCCTGAGCCGATCAGCTGAAGGTGATGCTCGCGCCCTGCGACAGCAGGAACGAGCCGTTCGGCGGATAGAACGTGAACACCAGCGCTTGCATGTAAAACGTGATGCCGATCAACGCCGGGTCGTTCGGGATCGAGTAGTCGTATTGCCAGTGGCCGAAGCCGTCCGTGTACAGCTTGGGCGAGCGGCCCCAGTACGGAGTGAAGCCAATCAGGAACGTGCCGAACTGCGAGTCGACCGGTCCGCCGTTCAGATCGTAGATGATCAGGAAATCCTGATTCACCTCGCTGGTGATATGGATCGACATGATCGTGCCGATCTGCCCGGTGCCGGTGATCGTGAGCGCGGGCACCAGGCCGCGCCGGATCTCGACCTGACCGCCGCCGTGGAACGGCGCGCCGATCGCGTAGTCCACGTAGCCGTCCCGATCGACATCGCCCAGGTCGGTGACGGCGAACGCGAACGCGTCGCCGCTCGCGCTCGCTTCCAGCCGGTAGGCGAGCGTGCGCAGCAGACCCGAGTACACCTGCAGCGCGCCGGTGCCGTTGCTCACGTCCGGCTCGCCCAGCGCGAAGTCGGCCACGCCATCGCCGTCGATGTCGCCGAGCTCGCACAGGGACGTCCCCAGGTAGGCGTTGGCCTCCGAGCCCTCGATTGCGGTGAGGATGCTCAACCCGTACGCGGTCAGCAAGTACACGACGCCCACGTTCGACAGCGAGTTACGATCGGCGGGCGGTGCGCCCACCAGGTACTCGCCCTTGCCGTCGCCCGTCCGGTCCGCGTCGAGCACGATGGTCGCGCCGAAGTTGTCGCCCGATTGTTCGCCGCGCCGCTCCGCCATCTGGCTGCCGTTTGCGCCCGAGTACATGCGCACCAGCCCGGCGCCGATCGACGGGCCGTCATCGAAGCCGGGCGCGCCGGCGAGGAACTCGTCCGTGCCGTCGCCGTTCAGGTCCGGCACCGCCACCAGCGCGGTGCCGAGCGCATCGAAATCGCTGTCGCCCTCGACGCGGAACAGCTCGCTGCCCGTGGCCCCCGAGAACGCGACCACCGCGCCGCGGCTCGAGTGGCCGCCGGAAGAGTAACCGCTCGCTGCCACCAGGTAGTCCGGCACCGAGTCGCCGTCGAGGTCGCCCGGTCCGGCGACCTTGCAACCGAGAACCTCGCCGAGCTGGTTGCCGTCATGCGTGCGGATCGCGGTGAACGTGCCGCCCGAGAACAGCGTCACGCGGCCGGCCTGGAATCCGCCCTGGTTCGCGTAGGGCGAGCCGATCACGAAGTCGGGAATCGACTCGCCGTTCACGTCGCCCAGCATGGCGATCGATGTGCCGAGCGCCTCACCCACCAGGGTGCCGTCGATCTCGCCCAGGAGCTGGCCGGTGCGCGGCGAGATCAAGAACACGCTGCCCGCGTTGGCGAGGCCGTTGGGATCGGCGCCCGGCGCGCCGATGAGCAGCTCCGGCACGCCATCGCCGGTGACGTCCCAGGCCACGCACAGGCAGCTGCCGAACTCGGACGACGCGGAGCCTTGCGGCGCGAGGTAGATGGCCTGCGCCGGGGCGCGCGCGCCGATCGCGCTGGCGATCAAGAACGCGGTGAGCCGGGCGATCCAGACGCGCTCGCGAGCGGCACCGGTGCTCGCCGGGCGCGCGCGGGTGTGGCGCCTCCCGGTCGAATGGCGGCGCGCTACGGAATGGCCGCGCATGAGGACTCCCACGGCGATGCGGAGGGGCGCTGTTCACCGTTGCGTCACCACGGCGTGAGCAACGGCCGGCCCGGCTGGTTTCCGGCGTCGCTGTGACCGCCGTCATCCGCGCTCTGGACCATGGCGAATTCTAGGAGACCCACACGCACTGTCAAGCGAGCCCGCGGCGACGCACGATGGTTGCCGGGTACGCAAGCTGCTAGGATACTGCGCCTCACAGTGAGAAAGCAGGACTGCCAGTGGATGCGCTGATCGAGCTGAATGCCGTCACCAAGTGGTACGGACCAGTGATTGCCGTCAATGACGTGACGCTCGAGTTCGCGCGCGGCGTCACCGGGTTGCTCGGTCCCAATGGGGCGGGCAAGTCGACCTTGCTCAAGCTGATCACGGGCCAGGTCGAGCCCAGCAAGGGCGAGGTGCGCGTGTTCGGCCAGCCGGCGTTCGGCAACCATCGGCTGTACACGCGGCTCGGCTACGCGCCCGAGCACGAGGAGCTCTATGACCACCTGAGCGGCTTCGAGTTCCTGCGCGCGCTCGGTCATCTCTCGGGCCTGGCGATGGCCAGGGCTGCCGATCGGTCGCGCGCCTTGCTCGCGGTCGTGCGTC
Organism: Planctomycetota bacterium; assembly: GCA_046349655.1. Lineage (GTDB taxonomy): Bacteria > Planctomycetota > B15-G4 > B15-G4 > JAXMBY01 > JAXMBY01. Next base: position 41,712 of record JAXMBY010000035.1, on the reverse strand, counting down.
TCGCCGACGCCGGCGACCGGCGTGTGGGCACCTACAGCAAGGGAATGCGACAACGGCTGCGGCTGGCGCAAGCGCTGATCCACGATCCCGACGTCTTGATCCTCGACGAACCGCTCACCGGGCTCGACCCGGTCGGGCGGCGCGAGACGATCGAGCTGATCAAGGAGCTCGGGCGCGCCGGCAAGTGCGTGCTGGTGAGCAGCCACGTGCTCTACGAAGTGGAGTACATGACCCGGCACATCGCGCTGATGGCTCACGGGCGGGTGCTCGCCGAGGGTCGCATCGAGGAGATCCGCGACCTGATCGATCGCCACCCGCACCACGTCAGCATCCGCACCGGGAAGCCGCGCGACCTCGCTCGCCATCTGCTCGAGCTGCCGGGCGTCGTCAGCGTGCGGCTCGGGGATGCCGACGATCAGCTCACCATCGAGACGCGCCAGCCCGACCTGTTCTACTCGGCGCTGCTCGACGTGGCGGTCGGCAACGACGTTGCCATCGATCGCCTGCATTCGCCAGACGACAACCTCCAGGCGGTTTTCGATTACCTCGTCCGATGAATGACAACAAGCCAAGCCCCATCGCCCTGGCAGAACGTCCGGCTGCGCCGACGTGGTGGCAGGCCACCGGCGCCGTGCTGCGCTTGAGCGGCTTCTCGATGCTGCGCGGACGCCGCGGCCTGCTGCTCGCGCTGCTCATGCTGACGCCGCTCGTGCCGGCGGGTGTGTCGCTCGCATTCCGGCACGGGCACCGCGGCACCGAGGGCTTCATCAACATCGTCATGGTGGGTTACCTGTCGGTGCTGCTGCCGCTCGCCTTCCTGTTCCTCGGCTGCGCGGCGGTGGGCGATGAGGTCGAGGGACGCACGATCACCTACTTGCTGATCCGGCCGATCCCGCGCGCAACCATCCTGGCCGGTCGGTTCGCGAGCTACCTGATGTGCTCGGTCGTGTTGATCGTGCCGTCGGTGGTGCTGGTGTTCCTGCTATCGATGAGCCAGTTCTCGCTCGCCACGATCATCGATCGGCTGCCGCTCCTGGGCGAGGTCGTGCTCGTGCTGCTGCTGGCGGCGTTTGCCTATGGCGCCTTCTTCCTGTTCCTGTCGGTGCTGGTGCCTTGGCCGGTGCTGATCGGCATCGCGCTCACCTTCGGCTACGAGGCGATCTGGATTCGCGTCGCGCCGGGCAGCATGAAGCTGCTGTCGTTCGTCTATCACTTGCACACCGTGGCCTACCACCTCACCGGCGAGGCCGGGTTCATCTCGGCAACCGTCGCGCGCGCGCTGTTCGGTGAAGCGGAGGATCCGGCACTCGGCCCGTCGCTGCGGGTGCTGATCCTGGCACCGCTCGTGTTCCTGCTGCTCGCCTGGGCCCGCTTCCGCCGCAAGGAATTCGCGTTCAACTGACGCGCACGTGCCAGAAGTAGCCCATCATCTTGTAGGCCAGCTTGGCGGCGAGGAACTCGGAGTGGTGGTTGACCGGATCGGGCTTGAGCTCGTTGATGTCGGCGCCGACGACGTCGTGGGTCGCCGACCTGGCGCAGCAGCGCCAGCGCCGAGTACCAGTCGATGCCGCCGGGCACAGGCGTGCCGGTCGACGGCAGCACCGCCGGATCGAAGCCGTCGAGATCGACGGTGACGTACACCGGTGATTCGAGCCGCGCCACCGCCTCGGCGATCCACGCGCGCTGGCCGGCGATCAGATGGCCATAGAACGGCTTGATGCCACGCGCTCGATCAGCGCGTGCTCCTCGAGCGAGAACGCGCGGATCGCGACCGGCACCACCTGGTGCCCATCGTCGAGCGCGCGCTTCATGACGCACGCGTGGTTGTAGATGGTGCCATCGTAGCTGTCGCGCAGGTCGGCATGTGCGTCGATCTGCAGGATCGACAGGCGACCGTGCCGCTCGGCCACCGCGCGCAGCAGCCCGATGCTGATCGAGTGCTCGCCGCCGATGCCGAACAGCCGCTTGCCGTCCTGTACCACGCGGCGCGCGGCGCTCAGAGTCGCCGCCACCATCTGCGCGGGATCGGCGGCCACGGCGACCGGCGGCAGCGTGGCGATGCCCATCTCGCACGGCGAGGTGAGCAGCTCCTCGTCGAAGAACTCGACCTGGGTGGACGCGCGCAGGAAAGCCTCGGGTCCGCGGTCCGCACCCTTGCCGTAGGTGGAGGTGCCATCGTATGGAACCGGCAGCACCACGACCCTGGCGGTTGCGTAGCGGGAGAGTCGCGCGTCGAGGCCGAGGAAGTTCTGCGGTGTTTCGATGGTCATGGCACCCCGGGGAAACGTCCGCCAACGTGACAGCGCCGGCGACCATGCTATGTTAGACGGCTCGGCCACGAAACCAGGAAGCCAGCGTCGAGATGAACCCCGTTCCCAGTGCCAGCGCTCGACCTCGCGCTGAACCCGTGCGCGGCTTCCTGCGGCGCACGGGCGGCGCGTTCGCCGACGTGCCGGATGCAAGGTGGCACGACTGGCAATGGCAAGTCGCCCACCGCATCACCAGGCCGGACGAGCTCGCGCAGCTGCTCGGCCTCGCGCCCGCGACCCGCGCCGCCCTGATGGCGAGCGCCGCCGTGTGGCCGCTGTCGGTGACGCCGTACTACCTCGATCTCGTCGATCCGTGCGATCCGCACGACCCGATCTTGCCCCAGATCCTGCCGGCCGCCGCCGAGCTGAGCGGTGCCGGCGAGCCCGACCCGTTTCGCGAGGACGAGCTGACGGTCGCGCCCGGGCTGGTGCATCGCTATCCCGATCGAGCGCTGCTCGTGCTCACCAACCTCTGCGCGACGCTGTGCCGCCATTGCATGCGCAAGCGCGCGTGGCAGGAGCCCTGGTATGCGCTCGGCGAGGGCGAGCTGCGTGCGGCGCTCGACTACATCGCCGCGCATCGCGCCATCCGCGACGTGCTCGTCTCGGGCGGCGATCCGCTCAACCTGTCGCCCGGGCTGTTGCGCATGGTGGTGAGCGGGCTGCGCGCGATCGGCCATCTGGATCTGATCCGGATCGGTTCGCGCGTGCCGGTGACGTTGCCGCAGCGCATCGATGACGAGATGCTCGCTGCCCTCGGCAGCGGTGCGCCGCTCTACCTCAACACGCACTTCAACCACGCGCGCGAGCTGACCGCCGACGCGACCGCGGCGTGCGCGCGCCTTGCGTGCGCGCGCATCCAGCTCGGCAATCAGGCGGTCTTGCTGCGCGGCGTGAACGACACCGAGGAGGCGCTGCTCGATCTGTCGCGCGCGTTGCTGCGTGCCGGCGTCCGGCCGTATTACCTGCACCACGGCGATCCGGTCCAGGGTGCCACGCACTTCCAGGTGCCGGTCGATGAGGGGCGTGCGCTGGTGCGCTCTCTGTACGGCAAGGTCACCGGCATGGGGATCCCGCGCTACGTGGTCGATCTGCCCGGCGGCGGCGGCAAGGTGCCGGTGGAGCTCGGCTTCGACCGCGGCCGCGCTGTGGACGATGCGTTGTTCGAGAGCCCGCTGCTCGGGCGGGTGGTGCGCGTCCCTGCGGCCTACGGGCACGCGGACCGAGAGCCGCCGACTCCGCCGCCGGTGTCTTGAACCGGTTCCTGGCACCGCTATACTGCTGCGCCACCCGTGTCGAAAAGAGGCACGAGTGTCAGTGCCGGATCGTCTAACGGTAGGACCGCGGACTCTGGATCCGCTTGTCTAGGTTCGAATCCTAGTCCGGCAGTCAGCTCGACAGCGCCCCGCCAGAGCCGGGCTTGCGCCGCAAAGTGCGGGCTCTTACGATCGTCGCCGCGGACGACTCGTGCCACACCCCGGCAGCTCCGGACCGACACCACCATCAGATTTCGCGGGGTCCTCGATGCTACCTGGTTCTTCGCCTCGACGATTGGCTGCTGCGCCTCGACCCGACCGACCTGAACGCGATCGAGCAGCCGCGGTGGTGGTCGGCGGTGGCCGAGCGCCTGGCTCGCGCCGAGTACGAGTTTGCTCCGGCCGCGCGTGGCTGGTCGGCGCCCAACCGCGAGCAGGGCTGGCGCGTGCTGGTGAACGGCGAGGGTGTGATCGTGAGCGACCGCGCGGTCAGCGCCGCCGACCTGGGCGAGCACTGCTGGCTATCGCTCGCGACGCAGTCGATCGGCCGCGCTCGCACCCCGGCGCAGCGCCTCGCTGCCGGCACGGTGGACGCCGCGGCCGCGCAGGTGACGGTCGAGCGCGGCGCGGTGCGCGAGTGGTTCGTGAACCGGGCGCGCGGGCTCGAGCACGGCTTCACGATCGCCGCCGCGCCCGCAGGCAGCGGCGAGGTGCGCATCGAGCTCGCGCTCGGCGGCGCGCTCCTTCCCGTCCAGCTTGGCGACGCGATCGTGTTTCGCACGAAGGGCGGCGCCGCCGTGCTGCGCTACGGCGAGATCCACGTGACCGATGCGGCGCAACGCGCACTGCCGGCCACGCTGGCGCTCGAGAGCCAGCGCGTCATCGTGTGCTTCGACGACCAGGGCGCGAGCTACCCGGTCACGGTCGACCCGTTGCTCACGTCGGCGTCGTGGAGCGCGGAGGGCGACCAGGATGGCGCCGGCTTCGGTGCCAGCCTCGCCACCGCCGGCGACGTGAACGGCGACGGCTACTCCGATGTCCTGGTGGGCGCGCCCACCTACGACAACGGCGAGGTGGATGAAGGCCGTGCGTACCTGTTCCTGGGAGCCGCGGGCGGTCTCTCGCTCACGCCGGCCTGGACCGCGGAGGGTGATCAGCCGGGAGCGCTGCTCGGCAGCATGGTCGCGGTGGCCGGCGACGTCGATGGCGACGGCTACCACGACGTGCTGGTTGCCGCGAGCGGCCTCGACGATGGCGAGACGGACGAGGGCGCGGCGCTCCTGTTCCGCGGCTCGGCGCTCGGGCTCGACGCCACGCCCGCGTGGCGCGTGGAAGGCGACCAGGATGGCGCCGGGCTCGCCGCGGTGGCAGGTGCGGGCGATGTGGACGGCGACGGCTTCGACGACGTCGTGATCGGCGCCGCGCAGATCGATCGCGCGCCGTTCACCGACAACGGCGAGGCCAGCGTGTACGCGGGCGGCGCCGGCGGGCTCGCGCTCACGGCGATGTGGACCGCTGCGGGCGACCAGGATCTGGCGGCGTTCGCCGGCGCGGTGGCCGCGGCTGGCGACGTCGACGGCGATGGTTTTGCCGACGTCCTCGTGGGCGCGAGCCGGCACGATGGCGGGGCGCGCGTCGACGATGGGCAGGTGACGCTCTACCGCGGCTCGCCGAGCGGGCCGAGCCTCGCGCCGTCGTGGACCGCCGAAGGTCTGCAGGATGGTGCGCACCTGGGCAGCTCGGTGGCGACCGCCGGCGACGTGAACGGCGACGGCTATGCCGATGTGCTGGTCGGCGCGAGCGAGCACGACAGCGCGGCGCTCGTCGACGACGGGCGCGCCGAGCTCTACCTGGGCTCGGCAGCCGGTCCTTCGCTCACGCCCGACTGGACCGTGGATGGCGCACAGGACGGCGCACGCCTGGGCAGCTCGGTGGCGACCGCGGGCGACGTGAACGGCGACGGCTTTGCCGACGCGATGATCGGCGCGCCGGGATTCGACAGCCTGCCCGCGATCGACGATGGCCGGGCCACGATCCATCTCGGTGCCGCGGCCGGCCTGCGCACCACGCCCGCCTGGGTGGTCGCCGGCGATCAGGACGGAGCAGCATTCGGCAGCTCGGTGGCGACCGCGGGCGATGTGAACGGCGACGGCTACTCCGACGTGCTGGTTGGCGCTCCCGCATTCGACGACGGCGAGAGCGACGAGGGTCGCGCCACGCTCTATCTGGGCGGCGGCGGGACGCTGTCCACGAGCGCGAGCTGGAACGTGGCGAGCGCGCAGTTCCAGGGTGGGCTCGGACTGTCGGTCGCATCGGCCGGTGACGTGAACGGCGACGGCTACGGCGACGTCGTGGTCGGTGCACCGTTCTACGACCACGGCGAGATCGACGAGGGCCGCGCCGAGGTCTACCTCGGCTCGCGTTCCGGGCTGGCCACCGTGCCGTCGTGGAGTGCCGAGGGCGGTCAGGCGTTCGCGAAGCTGGGCTGGTCGGTCGCGGGCGCGCACGACGTGAACGGCGATGGCTACTCGGACGTGATCGTCGGCGCGCCGTTCTACGACAACGGCTCGAGCGACGAGGGTCGGGCGCTGCTGTTCTACGGCTCGAGCGCCGGGCTCGCGCCGGGACCGGGCTGGTCGGTGGAAGGCAACAGCCTGGTGGCGGAGCTCGGCTTCAGCGTCGCGCCGGCAGCCGACGTGAACGGCGACGGCTTTGCCGACGTGATCGTCGGGGCGCCGTTCTTCGGACCGACCGACGAGGGCGAGGCGTTGGTGTTCGCGGGCGGCGGCGCGGGCCTCTCGCTCGCACCGGTGTGGATTGCCACCGGCGGCTCGAGCACCGCGCAGCTCGGCTGGTCGGTGGCGAGCGCCGGCGACGTGAACGGCGACGGCTTCGGCGATCTCGTCGCGGGCGCACCATTCTACGATCACGGCGAGACCGACGAGGGGCGGGCGCTCCTGTACGTGGGCTCGCGCCAGCCGCTCGCGAGCATGCCCGCCTGGTCGGTCGAGGGCGACGAGCCGTTCGCCGGCATGGGCTGGTCGGTGGCGGGTGCGGGTGACGTGAACGGCGATGGCTTCGCCGACGTGCTGGTCGGCACGCCGCTCCACGACAGCGGCCAGACCAACGCCGGCCGCGCGAGCCTGTACCTCGGGTCGGCATCGCTGCCGTCGCTCGCGCCGGACTGGAGCGTCGAGGGCGATCGTGCGTCGGCGGGCTTGGGCCGGGTCGTGGCGAGCGCGGGCGACGTGAACGGCGACGGCTTCGCCGACCTGGTGGTCGCGGCGCCGTTCTTCGCCAATGGCGAGACCAGCGAGGGAGCGGTGTTCGTCTTTCACGGCTCCGGCGGCGGGCCGAGCACCGTGGCCGCGTGGCAGGTCGAGGGCAACCAGCCGTTCGCCGAGCTGGGCTGGTCGGCGGCAGCGGCGGGCGACGTGAACGGCGACGGCTTCGGCGATCTCGTTGCCGGCGCGCCGCTGTTCGATGGCACGGCCGTCGATGAGGGCGCGTGCTTCGCGTTCTACGGCAACGACGGCGGCGGCCTCGACCGCAGCGTGCAGCAGACGCAGGCGGCCGACGGCAGTCCGATCGATCTGATGGGGCGATCGCACAATCCGAGCTGGTTCAAGCTCGCGGCCATCGGCCGCACCCGGCTGGCCGCGGCCGCGTGCGCCTCGAGTGGCAGCTCGAGCGGCTCGGCCAGAGCTTCATCGGCAGCAGCACGGCGCACGCCCCGACCTGGCTCGACACCGGTCTGCCGACCGGCACCGGCAGCTCGGTGGCGGTGGCTGGCGTCGCGCGCCTGTCGGGCCGCACACGCAACACGGCCCCGCCGGCGATCTCGAACCGCCGCGTGCCCGGGTCGAGCGAGCCCTACCACTGGCGAGTGCGCATCGCCTCGCCCGCGCCGTTCTTCCCCCGCAGTCCGTGGCTGTCGCCGCCCGGCAACGGCGCGAGCGAAACGGATCTGCGCCTGTAGCGCCGTTCTCTCTCCGGAGGAGCTGGTCATGCGACTCAATCGTCGGCAGACGCTGTGGCTCACCGCAGGTGCTGCGGTGGGGTCGCTCGGCGCGTGGCAGGCGGCGCGGGCAGGCGATGACGGCCGCGTGGTCAAGGTGGGTCGGCTCAAGCAGTCGGTCTCGCGCTGGTGCTACGGGCGCATACCGATGACCGAGTTCTGCAGCGCGGTGGCGGCGATGGGGCTCACGGCGATCGATCTGCTGAACGAGGCGGAGTGGCAAGAACTCGAGCGCCATCGGCTCACCTGCTCGATGGGTTATGCCGGCGGCGGCACGATTGCCGATGGCCTGAACGTGAAGGCCAATCACGCCGCGATCGTGAAGAACTTCGAGCAGAACATTCCCAGGGCTGCGCAGGCCGGTGTTCCGAACGTGATCACGTTCTTCGGCAATCGGCGCGGCCTGGGCGATGCCGAGGCGATCGACAACTGTGTGGCCGGCCTCGATCGGGTGAAGCGGGTGGCGGAGGATCACGGCGTCACGGTGTGCGTCGAGCTCTTGAACAGCAAGGTCGATCACAAGGACTACCAGGGCGATCGCACCACATTCGGCGTGGAGGTAGTGAAGCGCGTCGACTCGCCGCGAGTGAAGCTGCTCTACGACATCTATCACATGCAGATCATGGAGGGTGATGTGATCCGTACCATCCGTGACAATCACCAGCACATTGCCCACTACCACACCGGCGGCGTGCCAGGCCGCAACGAGCTGGACGACACGCAGGAGCTGAACTGGGCGGCGGTGTGCCGCGCGATCGCCGCCACCGGATTCCAGGGCTATGTGGCGCACGAGTTCGTGCCGACCCGCGATCCTGACCCGCTGCGCGAGGCCGTGGCGCTCTGCGATGTTTGACCGGGGCTAGGAGCGCCGGTCCCGGGCGTGCCAGGCGGCGAGCACCTCCGCCTCGCGCTTGGCGGCGAGACCGCGCAGCACGCGGTTCTTGCCGAGGCCGCGCCACCACGCGAGCGTATCCTTGATGGTGTCGGCGAGCGGCCGGAACGTCAGGCCAGCGCGCACCGCGCGCGCCACGCTCACCTCGTTCATGTGGCCATACTGCGGATCCGGCGGTACCCACACCGGCAGCGACACCTCGTGGCGCTGCAAGAACGCGGCGTCCACCCAGGTGAACTCGGCGTTGCTGCCGGTCACCGACTTGCACTCCTCGAGCAGATCCGCGATGCTCGTTCGCTCCAGCGGCCCGGTCGCGTTGTACACCGACGATGTTCTTCTCGATCGTGTGCAAGCACCAGTCGGCGAGGTCGCGCACGTCGATGAACTGCACCGGATCGTCCGGCGTTCCCGGCGCCAGCACCTCACCGCCGCGATCGACGCGCACCGGCCAGTAGGTGAAGCGATCGCTCTCGTCGCGCGGGCCGACGATCAGGCCCGGGCGCACGTTGGTGACCCGCCCGGGCAGGGCGTGCTCGGCAGCCTGTTCGCACAACGCCTTGAGCGGACCATAGGCGGCGTTGCTCACCTGCTCGGTGCTCGCGTCGGCGAGCTTGCCGGTGGGCCACGACTCGTCGATCCCGGGCTTGGCGAAATCCGCATAGGCCGAGATGCTCGAGATGAACACGTACTGCTTGACCGAGCCCTGCAACAGCTCGGCGGATGCGCGCACGATGCGCGGCACGTAGCCCGATGTGTCGATGACCGCGTCCCACTGGCGGCCCTCGAGCGCTTGCAGGTGACCATCGCGATCGCCGTGCAGCTTCTCCACGTCGGGGAACAGCTGCGGATTGGTCTTGCCGCGATTGAACAGCGTCACCGTATGGCCGCGCCGCTTTGCGCACTCGACCAGATGCGGGCCGAGGAAGCCGGTGCCGCCAAGGATCAGCACCTTGAGGCCTGCGGCTCGGCCCGGGGCGACGAGCGCGTGCGACCATGCGAACGGCGCGTGCATGGCGCACAGCGAACCGGCTGCGGACCACAGCAAGAACTCTCGACGCGACGTGATCATGACCGGGATCCTCGGGGTGCAACGTGAGACGCGCTGGCGGCGAACATGGCGACCGCGTTCTACGCCGCAGCGTCAGCCGGGTTCCGCCGGGGTTGAAACCGCGCGCGCGCAAGCTCAACTGGGAGCAGCGAATGCCCACTTTTTTCGACGCTGTGCTTGCCATCGAAAACCGGAGATGCGATTCATGAAGCTCGTCGAAGCATCGCCTGACGTGCGCTCGTTCGTCGACGACCTGCGCAACCGCGGATCGCTGGTGCTCGAGCTGCTGATCGATCACTGTGTTGCGGATGCAACCACGGACGAGCAGATCCTCACCGCGCTGGAGGGACGCCTGCGCGCTCTCCACGAGGAAGTTGCGATCTGCTTGAACGGTGCCATCAACTTCAGGAGCCGGCACCGATGACGCATCGCCGCGACACATTCCTCGGAACGGAGCCGGATCATCGATGGGAGTTCCAGAGACCGTCGAGCTGTTGGTGGGCGGTGGCGCGACCAAGTACTACCTCGCCTCGCCCGCAGCGCGGCGCGGACCAGGAGTGGTCGTGCTGCACGAGCAGTGGGGGCTGGTCGGATTCGTCAAGGAGACGTGCGACAAGCTCTCGCACGAGAACTTCTTCGCCATCGCGCCGGATCTGTACCATACCTCGGCCAGCTACGACCCGAAGGTGGCCGATGCGCTGATGAAGGGGCTCAAGGCCAGCACCGTCGAGCAGGACGTGCAAGCGGCGGTTCGCTACCTGGCTGATCGCCCAGGCTGCCGTGCGCGCAAGATCGGCCTGGTCGGGTTCGGGATCGGTGCCCAGCTCGCGTTGCACCTGGCCAGCGTGCGCGACGATGTCGGCGCGTGCGTCGCGTTCTATCCGTACCTCGCGCAAGTGCAGCCCGACTTGGCCGCGCTCAAGGCGCCGGTGCTCGCGTTCTTCGGCGGCCAGGACGAGGTCGTGAGCGCGGCGACGGCCGAGCAAGTGGCGGCCGCCCTCAAGGCGTCGAGCCAGCACTCGGCGGTGCAGGTCTACGCCAGCGCCAAGCACGCGTTCTTCAATCAGTACCGCAAGGAAGCGTTCGATGTACGCGCCGCGGCCGACGCCTGGGCCAGGACTGTTTCGTTCCTGCGCCAGCACCTCGGTGGCCGCCGCGTGGGCGGCTGGCTGCGCAAGCTCACGGCGCATTGATGGCGGGCAGCCAAGGCCATCTGCTTGGGCGGTGACCGCTCGCGAGCCGATACACGTCGCAATGCTCCGGCCGCACGCGGCGATGGCGGAGCTGGCATGGCAAACGGATCGGCGAACGGGACCACATGAGCATCGAGCATGACACCCGGTCGGACGACGCGAGCCTCGAGATCCTGCAGCAGATCGCCCGTGCGGATTCCGCCGCGGCCGCGTCGCGCGCGCTGTTCGGTTGGCTGGCGGCAGCGCCGGCGGTGCAGAAGGCGCTGCTGTTCAAGGTTCAGCGCCAGCCGTTCGAGCTCGTGCTCGAGAGCAAGACCGACAACGTTCCGGTTGCCGCCGGACTGCGCATCCCGTTCGCCGACCACCGCCGGTTCACGCCGCAGGAGCTGGCGAAGAACTTCGCTGTGAGCTCGTTCGAGTCGTGCGTGCTCGGCGCCGAGAACGATCCGGATGCGTGCCTGCTGATCGAGTTCGCGCCTGGCGATCCCGGCCGGCGCCAGGCCGAGAGCGTGCTCGAGCTCGCCAAGGCGCTGTACCCGCGCAAGGACAAGGCGCCTTCCTGGATCACCGTGCGGCGCGAGGTTCTGGCCGAGGTCGCGAAGCTCAAGAGCGAGTTCCTCTCGGGCGTGTCGCACGAGCTGCGCACGCCGCTCACGCTGGTGCTCGGCAGCGCGTACACGCTCGCCAATCGCAAGAACATGCCGGAGCACGAGCGCGACGAGTTCCTGGCCGTCATACTGGCCGAGGCGAAGCGGTTGAAGGGCGTGATCGACTCGCTGTTCGAGATGGCGACGCTCGAGACCGGCAAGCGGCCGATCCGCACCGAGCCGGCTGACCTGAACCTGCTGGTGCGCCGTGTGGTTGCCGAGATGAGGGCAAGAATCATCTGCTCGATCACCGCAACGTGGACCTGTACCTGCAGGCGTCGATTCCCAAGCTCGAGCTCGATGCGGGTGCCATTCGCCAGGTGCTGTTCAACCTGCTCGACAATGCCGCCAAGTTCACGGCCGAGGACGGCGCAATCACGGTGAGCACGCGCAGCGAGAAACAGGAGGTCGTGCTCGAGGTGAAGGACGACGGGATCGGCATCGATGCGAAGTACCACGATCGCGTGTTCGAGCGCTTCTTCCGCGTCGAGAACCAGGCGCATTCAGTCCCGGGCCATGGACTCGGGCTCAGCATCTGCCAATCGCTGATCGAGCTGCACGGCGGCAAGATCACGCTGGAGAGCGACGTCGGCCGCGGCTCCACGTTTCGGGTGCACCTGATGGCGACCAGCCAGGGCGAAGCGGCTGCTTGATGGCGTGAATCAGCGCCGGAGCGCGGCGACGCCGCGCTTGAGATCGTCGAGCAGATCGCTTGGGTCCTCGATCCCGACCGAGAGCCGGATGAGCGCGCTCGAGATCCCGGTCTTCTTCACTTCCTCGCCCAGCTCGTCCTCACCGAAGTCGAGCTCGGCCGGGATCTCGACGACGGTCTCGACGCCGCCCAGGCTGGTGGCGACCGGGATCAGCTCGAGGGCTTGCAAGAACGCGCGTGCGCCACGCAGGCCGCTCGTCACCTCGAACGACAGCACGCCGCCGCCGCCGCGCATCTGCTCGCGAGCGAGCCGGTGGTAGGGCGAGGACTCGAGCCACGGGTAGTGCACACGCGCGATGCCGTCCTGATCGGCGAGGAAGCGGGCGATCGCGAGCGCGTTCTCGCACTGGCGCTGCACGCGCACGCCGAGCGTCTTCATGCCGCGCAGCAAGAGCCACGCCGCGTGCGGGTCCTGGATGCTGCCCAGCAGGATCTGGGTCTCTTGAATCGCCGCGATCAGATCGCGCGGGCCGGCGACGGCGCCGCACATCAGATCGGCGTGGCCAGCAAGGAACTTGGTGGCCGAGTGCAGCACCAGCGTGGCGCCGAGCTCGAGCGGATTCTGCAGTGCCGGGCTCGCGAACGTGCTGTCCACGAACAGCGCCGCGTGCTGCTCGCGCGCGATCTGCGCGATGGCCTTGAGGTCAACGATCTTGATCAGCGGATTGGATGGGGTCTCGACGTACACCAGCCTGGTGTTCGGCTTGCGTGCCGCCTTCACCTCGGCCAGGTTGGTGGCGTCGACGAATGTCGTGTCGACGCCGAGGCCGCGCAGGAACCGGTCGAGGAACGTGAAGGTCTGCGCGAAGATGTCACGCTGTGCCACGACATGGTCGCCCGGCTTGAGCCGCGTGAACAGCGACGTGGTGATGGCGCTCATCCCCGACGCGAACACGAGCCCGGCCTCGGCGCCCTCGAGCAGCGCAACCCGGGCACCTGCTTCCCGCAGCGTCGGGTTGCCGAACCGCGAATACATGGTCGCGGCGCGCGTTCGGAACAGCTGCTTGAGCTGTTCGCTCGACTCCACCTGGAACGTGGACGCCTGGACGATGGGCACGCTCAGCGGCCGGTTCTGCTTCTGTCCGTCGAGATGTGCTTGCGCGGCGCGGGTGTGCAGTCCGTAGCGCTTCTTCATGGCAACTCCGAATGACCAGCATCGAGGCAGGAAATGCCGAGGGCGACGCGCGTGATCGGCGCCGCCCTCTCGCGGTCAAGCTCGCCGCCACCGCGCGGCTGCGACAGCCTCAATCGCTGTCGTTGCCGATGGCCTCCACCGGGCATTGCTCCATGGCGTCCCGGCACTGCGACAGCTCCTCGTCGCTGCCCGGCTGCTTGAACACGAAGTCGTGATCGCCGTTCGCGCTCTCCTTGAAGTTGCCTGGCGCGAGGTCGGTGCACAAGGAGCAGAGGATACACTGCTTGTCGACGTACCACTTGCCCGCGACGTTGTCTTCCCACTTGTCCGCTGGATTCGCCATGTGTCGATTCTGTTGTAGCCTGGAGTGGCTGCCCTGCAAAGGACTTATGCCGTTCGGCCCGGACGGGCGACAGGCTTCCGTGGACGCGGCCATCCGGGCCGGAATCATAGCCCGCTTTGGCGCCTCTTCCATGGCGTTTTTTGCGACCCGCGACCGGCCGCGCGAGCGAGCAGCTCGCACGGGGCGCGACAGACGAGACAGTGCCCCGGTCAGGCTGCGAGGTCACTGTCGAGGTGTGAGACTGAGTCGGGTGCCGGAGCTCCCCTCCCCGCCACGCGAAGCGCCGCCAGGCGATCGGGTCCGCGGTGGTGTGGGCGAGACGCGTCCAAGCGTCACGGCTTGGGCTGCCTTCCGAATTCCTCCGGCCGGATTCCGGGACGCAACTCCGGCACCGTCCTCCTCTGCTGCGGCGCGCGGTCGACCACATCGAGGCGGTGCCCGTTTGCGCTCCCCGCTGAGACGGATGAGGGAGGGGGGATCGGGGACGCGGCAAACGGGCACTGACTTGGGCGGGCACGACTGGTTCGATCGCGCCTTGGCGCCGCACGACTCTGCTGCGGTTCGTCCGAGCGCGGCGCCAATGCCAGGTCGGTGCAGTCCTAACGCCGCCGGCCTAGCACGCGACGCCGGCCGCGATCAACCGCTCGAAGATCGCGCGCGTCGCCGGCGACTTGTTGAGCGTGTAGAAGTGGATTCCTGGCGCTCCGGCTGCGAGCAGCTCGAGGCACTGGCGGGTCGCATGCTCGACGCCGATCTCGGTGACGCGGTCGAGATCGTCGCGCACCGCGCTCAGGCGCTGCATCAGGTCGGCCGGAATGGTTGCGCCGCACATCGATGTGAAGCGCTCGACCTGCTCGACGTTGGTGATCGGCATGATGCCCGGCGTCATCGGGATGCTCGTGCCCAGCGCGCGCACGCGCCGCACGATGCGCAGGTAGTGCACGTTGTCGAAGAACAGCTGGGAGACGACGAAGTCCAGGCCGGCATCGATCTTCTGCTTCAGGTGCAGCAGATCCTGCTCGCGGTCCGGGCACTCGATGTGCCCCTCGGGGTAGAACGCGCCGCCGAGCGCGAAGGAGGGATACGACCCGCGGATGAACCGCACCAGCTCGTGCGCGTAGGCGAAGCCACCCGCCGGGCGCGCGAAGCTGGCTTCGCCCTTGGGCGGGTCGCCGCGCAGCGCGAGCACGTTCTCGATGCCGTTGTCGAGCAGGCGATCGAGGACGCCGTGAATCTCTTCGCGCGATGCGCCGACGCAGGTCAGGTGCGCCATCGCCTCGATGCCGGTCTCGCGCTTGATGCGCGTCACCAGCTCGATGGTCTTCTTCTGCGTGCTGCCGCCGGCGCCGTAGGTGACCGACACGAAGCTCGGCTTGAGCTCGCTCAACCTGGCAATCGTTTCGAACAGCTGCTGCTCCGCCTTCTCGGTCTTCGGCGGGAAGAACTCGAACGAGAAGACTGGCCTGCCCTGCTTGAAAAGCTCCGGGATCTTCATGCTCGCCGTGGTCGTGATTTGCGCTCAGAACCGAGGTCGTCGCGCGGATATAATCGCATCGTTCCCGAGGTGCACAAGATTCCAGCCATCATGTATCGACCAACTGTCGGGTGACGCTCATGAGGCAGGCCGAGAAAAAAGCCGTCCCAGCCGATTCGTCGTCCAGCCGCCGGCAGCCGCTGCTGCGCGAGCTGGATCCCGAGATCGGCGCGTTGATCGGTCGTGAGCTCGAGCGGCAGCGCGACAAGATCATCCTGATCGCCTCCGAGAGCGTGTGTCCATTGCCGGTGCTCGAGGCGCTCGCCTCCCCCTACAACAACATCTACGCCGAGGGCTATCCGTCGTCGCGCATGGCCGTGCACGAGCGCGACAGCCTCGAGTGGAACGAGCGGCACCTGTCGTTCTACCGCCGCTATGGCGACCGCCGCTACTATCGCGGCTGCGACTTCGTCAACCTGGTCGAGTCGCTGGCGATCAAGCGAGTGTGCGAGCTGTTCGCGACCCGGGACGTGCCGGCGCACCGTCTGTTCGCCAACGTTCAGTCCCTGTCCGGCGCGGCCGCCAACAATGCCGTGTACAACGCCCTGCTCAAGCCCGGCGACACGGTGATGGGCATGCACCTCTCGTACGGCGGCCACCTGACGCACGGCAGTCCGGTCAATCGTTCCGGACGGCTGTTCAAGATCGTGCCGTACACTGCCGATCCCGCCACCGGTGCGCTCGACTGGGAGCGGATGACGGCGATCGCCAGGGCCGAGCGACCGCGCATGATCATCGCCGGTGCGAGCTCGTTCCCGTGGGCGATCGACTGGCGGCGGTTCCGCGAGGTTGCCGATGCCTGCGGCGCGTACCTGCTCGCCGACATCGCGCATCATGCCGGGCTGGTGGCGGCGCGCGTGCTCGAGAGCCCGGTCGGGATCGCCGACGTGGTGACGTTCACCACGCACAAGACGCTGTGTGGACCGCGTGGCGCCGCGGTGCTCACCACCGATCCACGCATCGCCAGGGCGATCGACCTCGGCGTGTTCCCCGGCGAGCAAGGCGGGCCGCACGTGCATGCGATCGCCGCCAAGGCAGTCACGTTCGCCGTTGCGGGCACGCCGGCGTTCCGCCAGCTGATGGCTGCTGTGCTCGAGAATTCCCGGGCGCTCGCCGATGCGCTGCTGCAGTGCGGCCAGACGCTCGCCTACGGCGGCACCAACACGCATCTGTGCCTCATCGATCTCAAGGGGCTCGCCGCGCCCGGCGCGCGCGTGCTGTCGGCCGACATCGCTGCGCGCCTGCTGGATCTCGCGGGAATCACCTGCAACAAGAATGCGATCGCCGGCGATGTCGCGGCCGCGCATCCGACCGGGCTGCGCCTCGGTGCGACGTGGGCGACCCAGCGCGGCCTGCAGCCTGCCGACATGAGCGAGCTGGCGGGCCTCATCGATCGCGTGCTGCGTGCCTGTCGCGCGTACGTCGTGCACGGCGTGGGCGGTGCGCTCGGCCGCGCCAAGATCGACCCGGCGGTGCTGCGCGAGGCCGGCGCGAGCGTGCGCGCGATGCTGCAGCGGGCGCCCGCGGACGAGGCGATCTTCGACGGCGTGTTCGCTCAGGGTGCGCCGCCGCTGCGCGCGCCGCCGCCGATCGAGAGCCCGTTGCTCGAGAACCACGAGCGGCAGGAGGCGCACCTGGTCGTGCATCACGGCCGGCGCGTGCCCCTGCACTTCGGCCATGAACGCGCCGAGGACGACGCCGCGGGCAAGTCCGCGATCGTGTGCGACTGCTCGGACAAGGGCCTGCTCAGCGTGCGCGGCGAGCGCGCGTTCGCGATGCTGCAGGCGATCATGACCGCAAACGTCGGCGCGCTGCACCCCGGGATGTCGCTGCGCTCGCTCGTGCTCGACGGCCGCGGCCAGGTCGTGGACGATGTGCTGCTGCATCGCCTGGCGAACGACGCGCACGATCTCCCGCACTACTTGCTGTCGCTGCACGCGCACGCGCGCGAGGCGTTGCTCGAGTGGTTGCTCGCGCTGTCCGATGGTTATGCCGAATTCGATGCGGACGGCGATCCGTACCGCAAGATCGATGGCCCGGTGGTGGTGGAGGATCTGTCCGCGCACGAGGATCCGGCGGTGCGTCGTGTGGCGCTCGGGCTCGCGGGTCCGCGTGCTGTCGAGATGCTGGCCGAGCTCGCACCATCGCTCAAGGACGTCACGCAGTTCCAGAACCGGCCGGCCAGCGTGGCAGGAGTGTCGGTGCTGGTGTCGCTTGGGTCGCTGAACGGCGACGATCCGACCATCGAGTTCTACGTGCCCGCAGTGCATGCGGAGAGCGTGTACTCGGAGCTGCTGCGCGCCGGTGCGAAGCACGGCGCGTTGCCGGCGGGCCTGCGCACTCGCAGCGGCATGCGCCGCAAGTCGGGCTTGCCGGCGTTCGGCGCGAACGAAACCGTGCGCGCCGCCGAGGTCCAGGCCAAGCTCCCGCACCTGATCGATCTGCGCAAGCCCTACTTCGTCGGCCGCCGCTCGCTCGCTGCCAGCGCCGATGGCGCCAAGCCGGCGTTCGTTCTCGCGGCGCCGCCAGCACCGCTCAAGACCACGCCGCTCATCGACGAGCATCGCCGGCGCACCGCGAAGTGGAACCTGGTGCCGTTTGCGGGCTGGGAGATGCCGGTTCTGTACACGAGCATCGCCGAGGAGCACCGGGTGGTGCGCACCGCAGCGGGTCTGTTCGACGTCGCGCACATGGGTGTGCTCGAGGTAGCCGGTGTGGATGCCGAGCGATTCCTCGACCTGGTGACCACCAACTACGTTCCGCGCCTGCGCGACGGCCAGTGCCAGTACTCGTACGTGCTCGACCCGGCCGGCGCGGTGATGGATGACATCATCATCTACCGTCGCCGCGCCGATCGCTTCATGGTGGTGGTCAATGCGTCGAACGCGGACAAGATCCTCGCCTGGCTGCAGGCGGTGAATGCGCGCAGCGTCGCCATCGACCTCGCACATCCGGCAGCCGAGGTCGATGCCGAGCCGCGCATCCGCGACCTCAAGGAGCCGGCGTCGGGTGCGGACCGCCGCATCGATCTCGCCTTCCAGGGGCCGGCGTCGCTGCCGGTCCTGCAGAGCGTTTGCGACGGCAAGGAGCTCGAGCGCCGTCTCGCGCAGCTCGATCGCTTCGAGATGGCCGAGGGCACCGTCGGTGGCGGCATCGACCTGATCATCGCCCGCACCGGGTACACGGGCGAGGAGATCGGCTTCGAGCTGTTCGTGCACCCCGAGGCCGCCGTGCGGCTGTTTTACCTGCTGCTCGAGAAGGGCCAGGACCTGGGAGTGCGTCCCACCGGTCTGGGCGCCCGGGATTCCACTCGCACCGAGGCCGGCTTCCCGCTCTACGGCCACGAGCTGGCGGGCGCGTTCGATATCTCGCCGCTCGGCGCCGGCTACCCAGGCTTCGTGAAATTCCACAAGCCATTCTTCATCGGCCGCGAGGCCGCGTTGCAGCGCGAGGCGGAGCGCCGGTCCGAGATCCTGCGGCTCGAGCTCGGCGGCGCCGGCGTGCGGGCGGTGCGCCCGGGCGATCCGGTGATCGACGCGCGCGGGCGTTGCGTCGGCCGCATCACCAGCGCCTGCTACGTGGGCGCCGCCCAGGTGGCGCTCGCCTACGTCGAGCGGGACCAGCTGCGTGAAGGAGCGAGGGTATCGGTGTTCACGCTCCCGCGCGACGGCAAGGCGATGGCCGCAGAGAAGGCAAAGGACCAGCTCGGGACGGGCGATCGCGTGCTGCTGCCGGTCGATGGCAAGGTCCTGCCGCGCTTCATGAGCCGCGCCGAGCGTTCCAGCCGGATCGACCCGTCGCGCTAGCTTGCGACCAAACATCACGCGCAAGTTGCGAGTATAGGGGCGTCGATGTGGACGATGAAAGGCCACATTCCCCCATGGACCCAGTGTCATTCCTGGCTGCAGTGTGCTTGGCGCAGGGCGGCGTGTTCGACGAGGTGGTCGAGCGGGTGCGGTCGAGCTTGCAGGCGCTCGAGATCGACGCTGCGGCGTTCGACGAGCGAGCGCAATGGTATCAGCCGATGGTTGCCGCCGCGGCCTCCGCGCGTGAGGAGCACGCGGTCATCAACCAGCTCCTCGCCGAGCTCAAGCTGTCGCACCTGGCCCTGCTCGAGGGCAAGACGTACGAGTACCTGCGCGGCGAACTGAACGGCGATCGCGAGCCGACGCTCGGCTTGCAAGTCACTCGCCTGCGCGACCGCTACTATGCATCGTCCTTGCTCGAAGGCGGACCAGCCGAGCGCCATGGCATCCAGCTCGGCGACCGCATCGTCTCGATCGACGGCAAGGCGCCGGAGCACAGCGGCCGGCTGCTGCCCGCTGGCGGCGACCCGGGGCTCGAATCCGCGCCGGCGTTCCTGCTCGCCGCGCGTGCGAGCGAGTCGGTCACCATCGCCGTGCAATCCGAGCCCGAGGCGACCAGCCGCAGGCTGGTCGTGCTCGAGACCCGGACCTCGAGCGGCTTGCAGGTCGCGCGGCAGTCGGCCCGGTTGATCGCCGTGGCGGGCAGGCGGGTCGGCTACCTGCACCTCGGCTACATGGCGCCGCTCGCGTTGCCGGAGGTGGTGCGCGAGCTGCTTGCGGGCAAGCTCGCCGCAGCCGACGGCCTGCTGCTCGACCTGCGCGGGCGCGGCGGCTTCGAGCAGGTGGCGAACCAGATCTTGAGCTTGTTCGTCGCGCGCCGCGACGGCACGCCGGCGCTGTGGCAGAAGCCGCTCGTGGTGCTCATCGATCGGCAGAGCCGCAGCGCCAAGGAAGTGCTTGCTTACTACTTGCACCGCTACGGCTTTCCGCTGGTCGGCGAGCGCACCGCGGGCGCGGTGCTGGCGGCCGGGTTCCACTCGCTGAGCGATGGCTCGGTGCTGATGCACCCGTTGAGGCGCGTGCCAGTGCGCGGCGGCATCGAGCTCGAGGGTCGTGGCGTCCGTCCCGATCACGAGGTCGATCAGCCGCTCGAGTTCGCGCGCGGCGTCGACCACATCAAGGAGCGCGGCATTGCCGTGCTGCTCGCGCGCTTGCAAGATCGGGCCGCACGCCGACTGGTCGCCGGCGGCGGGTCAGTCCCCGAGCTCGATCTCCACCACGGTGCCTGGGCCTTCCGCCACGGTGACCGCGCGCTGCTCGAGCGGCCGCGACGCGAAGATCGACTCGCTCGCGGCGCCGGCCCGGAACACGCGCAGCTCATAGGTGCCCGGCGCGACGTTGCGGAACGCAAACCGGTTGGGAGCCTCGCGGGTCGGTGACATCGAGATCGAGCCGCGCACCAGCTCCAGGCTGAGCTCCTGATCGCGCAGCTTGCCGGCGGCGGTGGCGATCACGTCGGCGGCCGGGTGCAGCGTGATCGTGCCGGCCTCGCTGTTGACGCCGGCGGTGACCAGCACCGCCTGGCGCACCGGCACGAAGCCCGACGCCAGCACCTCGAGCTGGTACTCGCCCGGGGCAATCGCCGCGAGCAGGAACGACGGGTCGGCCCGCGCCAGACACGGCGGCAACGTGAGCGGCAGCGGCGCCGGCGGCACGACCGCCTGGCCGGCCGGCACGAGACGCACGAGCGCCGCGAGCGGCTGGCCCCGCGCACTCTGCACCGTGCCGGCGATCTGGCCGGAGGCCGGCCGTGAGGGCTGCGGCAGCTCGGTCACGTCGCCGCTGCTGATCGCGAGCGGACCGATCTGGTACCAGCCGGCCTCGTCCCGGACCTGCACCAGGATCGATCCGGGCGCCAGGCCGGGAATGCAGAATCGCCCGGCGGTTCCAAGGACCCCGTGCTGCGCGATCATGGCGCCAGGCGTGACGGCGTCGCCGCTCGCTTGCGGGCGGAACAGACAGACCTCGAGTGGTGCGCCGCTGCTCGTGCCGCAGAGTTCGCCAGCGGGCTCGAGCGTGAATCGCAGGTCGGGCGCGCCCGTGCCAACGTCGGTCTTCACCGCCGCCACGAACGCGTCGGCGCTGGCGCGCACCGTGTAAAACCCGGGCGCGAGATGGGTGAAGCGGAACGTGCCATCCTGCAGCGACCTCGTGGTCTCGCTGCACGACGGCTGGTCGGTCGAGGACAGCGCGACCAGGCGCGCGCCTTCGATCGGCTCTCTGGCCCGGTCGAGCACCAGTCCATGCAGCTCCTCCGGACGCACCAGCGTGAGCTCGAGGTCGAGCGCGTCGTCGCTGCCAGCCACGCTCACGGCCTGGTTCGCGTAACCGTCGGCGGCCACGCTCAGCTCGACCGGGAGCTTCGGCACGCCGGCGAGGCGGAACGACGGCGCTGCGGCCGTGGTGGTGGCGCGCGCCACGGGCACCGCCGCGGACTCGCCAAAGGGATGGGCGGCACCGGCGAGCGCGATCGACAGCTCTGCGCTTGGCCCGAGCGCGCCCGCCGCGCCGCGCACGATGCCCTCGATCCGGCGGCCGCGCGCGCTGCAGCGGTGATCAGCGGTGCTCCCCGGCATCAGCCACAGCGGCCCGAGGCTCGCGGGACCGTGGCCTGGGGCTTCCGCGCGCAGCATGAGCGGCCAGCCCGCCGGCACGTGGATCGCCGTTCCCTCGGGAGCGACCGACGCGCTCGACTCGCCGGGCAAGGCCGTGGTCGCTACGCGGCCAGCGATGCGCGTGTCGTGGTCGTCGACCAGCGCGAGCGCGAGCGTGGCGGTGCCCACGTCTGGCAGCGGCAGCATCGCGGTGCCGCCCTCGATCGCTCGGCGGCCGCGGTCGAACCGGGCGGCACGCTCTGGCGCGCCGGCTTCGGCGTCGTGGTGCCGTCCACGGGCTCGCGAGCTGGCCGCGAGCGCTCGCTCGTGAAGCGCCACACGCCCACCAGTGCAGCGGCGAGGCCAAGACCGATGAGCACGAGCCCCACGCGTTTCATGCCATTGCGCTCCGGGAAATTTTCTTGGCGGAAGAGCCTTGAAGATGGTGCATGCGCATCTAACATTCTGCGCCTGACCCATCGACGGCCCCTTAGTCTAGTCCGGTCCAGGACGGAAGTGGTTCTCAGCCATCAAGCACGGGTTCGAATCCCGTAGGGGCTATCCTCCAGGGGAGCGGCATCCGCCTTCCCCTTTGATTCTCCCGCCCGCAACGTCACCCTGTACCCGCATCGACGTGGTCGCGCGCGAGTGGCGCCGTCCTCGAGGAGGCCAGGAGCTCCATGGCGCGTCTTCGCAGCTGGGTCATTCTGGTCGGACCCCGAGGGGTCGGCAAGACGACGGTTGGCCGACCCTCGCGGCGCAGCTCGGCGTTCGGTTCGTCGACCTCGATCAGGAGATCGAACGAGCGGCGAACAAGAGCATCGCGCGCCTGTTCGCCGACGCGGGCGAGGCGGGGTTTCGCGCGATCGAATCGCAGGCGCTCCAGGACCTCGCCGCCGCGGCCGCGCAAGGCACCGCCGCCGGCGTGCTCGCCACCGGCGGCGGCGTGATCATCGCGCCTGCCACCGCGCGCTGCTCTTGCAGCTCGGATGGGTCGTCTGGCTGGATGCGCCGGTCGGTCTCCTCGCTGCGGCGCCTCCATGACGATCGGACACGCCCGCCGCTCACCACGCTGCCGCTCGCGGCCGAGATCGCCCACATCGTCGCCGAGCGATCGCGATGGTACGCGGCGGTCGCATGCGTCACGGTCGATGCCAGCGCTGAGGTGTCCGAGGTCGTTGCCACAGTGCGCAGAATTGCGTCGGCGAAAGGGATCGTGAGCGACGACGAAAAGTCTTAGCTCGCCGGTCTTTTTCGCGTTCCCGCGTATTCAGCTCACTCCTATAATCGCCGACACTTCTGCGGCGAAGAGCGATCGTGCGACCGGGCGTTTCGTTCGACCCTATCCGTATCGATCAAGACGGGGCGTCTCGTGATGGTTGGCCTGCCGTGGATCTTGAGCCTCGGGCTCGCGATTCTGACCGCCCACACGCCGCAAGAAGGCGCTGCGCCGGCAGCCGCCGAGGTGGGTGCCGCAGAGCGCAAGGTCCTGCTCGACGATCCCAATCCCGCGCTCAAGCAAGACGCGGCGAGCGAGCTGCTCAAGAAGAAGCAAGACAAGCAGCTGGTCGAGATCCTGCGGACTTCCAAGGACCAGGCGGTCCAGGCCGCGATCATCCTCGCGTTCACGAGCGCGAGCGCGAAGGCCGATGACATCCTGCACGAGTGCCTGGCGTTCATGGCGCTCGATCGCAAGGACTCGCTGCGATCGGCGGCGAGCCTGTATTTCGACGCTCTGTATCGCAGCCGCCTTGCCGGCAAGCAGCTCGACCTGATCGACTCGCTGGTCACCATCGCGCTCGATGCGCAGCAGCAGGTGGCCGAGCGGGTGGGAGCGGTCGCGGTGCTGGGCGAGCTCAAGCAGCTGCGCCCGGTGCCGAAGCTGATCCAGCTGCTCGAAGCACAGGATGCGGGGCTGCCCCAGGCGGCGGTGCTCGGCGCGCTCGAATCCATCACCTTCCGCAACTACGGTCCGAACCCGGCGGCCTGGCGCGAGTTCTACGACCAGAACGGCACCAAGACCCGCGAGCAGCTGCTCGAGTCGCGTGTGATCGAGCTGCAGGCGAGCCTCTCGGGGCGTGAGGAGGAAGTGGCCGCGCTCGCCCAGGAGGTGATGCGGGCCAAGCCCGAAGCGCTCGTGCATCATCTCGAGCATCGCGATCTGCGCGTGCGGCTGGCGGCGATTGCCGCGCTGCCGAGCCTTGCCAGTGCGCCCGACGTCCAGCCCGGGGTGCTCGATGCGGCGCGCGCCAAGGTCTTTGCCTTGCTGCGCGATCCGCCGGCCCAGTATGGCGAGGAGGACCTGGCGAAGCTGGTCGAGGCGGTCGGCCAGTGCCGGATCTTCCAGAAGGGGCCGGTGCCGGAGCCCGATCCGAGCGTCGAGGGCAGCAAGCCGTCCGGGGTGGCGGCGAAGGAGACGCCGGGCGACATGGTCGCCCTGCTGCAAGGGTTTCTCGTGAACGGCCCGGCACGGGTGCGTGCCGCCGCTGCCGCCGCGCTGCGCAACTACTCGGGCGCCCTGGTCGACCGCGACCTGCTGCTGCGCACCCTGGCCAAGGAGCAGCTGAGGTCGCCGCCGCTCGTGCCCCTGATCGAGCAGCTGCTGCGCACCATCGGCGTGCACTGGCAAGGCGGCGAGCTCTCGGTGTTCACCCGCTACCTGGCGTCGGCGCCGGCAGAGCTCAAGAACGAGCTGATCGATACGCTCGGAACGATCGGTGACCGCTCGGTGATCCCGGCGCTCGAGGCGGTCATGGATCCCGCTGCTCCGGGCAGCAAGTTCCAGCTGCGCTTTCGCGCGGCGGCCGCGCTCGGCGAGATCGGCCGGCGGCTGAAGGCCACCGACCCCGATGCCAGCGGTGTGCTGATGCCGATCCTCGGCCGCGGCCTGCAGGACGAGGAGGCCGAGGTGCGGGTGCAATGCGCGCAGACCCTGGGGCAGCTCAATCCGGCCGGCGCCCTGGTGCTGCTCGCGGATCGTCTGGAGAAGGCGAACGAGCGCAATCAGTCGGTGCGCGATGCGCTGATCAGCGCGATCGCCGATGTCGCCGCGGGGCAACCCGAAGCGCTGGACGTGCTGGTGCGCACGCTGGCGAAGGAGCCGAAGCGACCCGCGGCGGGCAACGGCAACGGCGAGAAGCCGGGTGCGGACGTCCTGCACACGGCGATCGTCAAGGTTGCCGACAGCGGCTCCCTGGGCGAGCGCCTCGCCCACTGGGCGCATGCCGCACGTTCGTTGATCGAGCAGCAGGCGTTCGCCGCCGAGGCCTGGGCTCTGGACAATCTGCTGCGCCGATTCCCGCCCGACCTCCCGCAACCCGTGCCCGACGGGCTCGTGCCGGACCTCGACACCGCCGATCGCATCCGCTTTGCGCTGGCGCGTGCCTATGTTCGCGCGGAGCAGCCGCAGAGCGCGATCAAGCCGTTCACGGAGATCACCGCCGCCGGCCTCGCTGGCCTGCAGCAGGTGCCGCTTTTCTGGCAGACCAAGGGCCAGCTGGCGGAGAGCACGAGCCGGTTCGATATCGCCGCGGATGCTTACGAACAGCAGGCCAAGCTGCTCGGCAACGGCGAGCCGCAGTTCGCGGACGTGGTGAGTCGCGCGGCCCGCGCCTATCTCGCTGCCAACGTCCCCGAGAAAGCGTGCGAGCTGATGGATGGCTTGCTGCAGAGGGCGCCCGATTCGCTCGACTACCTCTACCTGAGCGGCGTGGCGTGCGCGCGCAAGGGCGACTTTACCCGCGCCGTCGATCGACTGACCAAAGTCGTCGAGGCGGATTCGCCGCCCAACGCACGCGACCAGTACGAAGCGCTCGAGAAGCTGTGCGAGATCCTCCAGACCCGCGGCGAAACGCAGAGCATGCAGGCGCTGGTCAAGCGCTTTCGCCTGCCTGCGTCGCTCACGGCCGAGCTCGGCCCGCGGCTCGACCGGCTGCGCACGAAGGCCGGGCTCAACTGAGCGCGGTCAGCCGATCATCATCCTCGCCG
Organism: Planctomycetota bacterium; assembly: GCA_046349655.1. Lineage (GTDB taxonomy): Bacteria > Planctomycetota > B15-G4 > B15-G4 > JAXMBY01 > JAXMBY01. Next base: position 16,178 of record JAXMBY010000035.1, on the reverse strand, counting down.
AGTGGCCGTCCGTGCGGATGACGATCTGCCGCCCCGATCCCTGGTTCAGCATGGTGACGAGGTCGAGCCAGAAGTTGAGGTCGGTGGCGTCGTTCAGGGGCAGCTCCACGCCGTCGCCGCTGCCCTCCAGGCGGCGCCCGGGCCGCCGCAGCGCGATCTCGCCGCCGGCCGTTTGCGACAGGCGCGGACGGCCGCGCGGCCGCTTCGGCTGCCGTTCCGGCAGGGTCGGCAGGCGGCTGAGATCGATCGTGTTGCGCAGCAGCTGCTGGTACTCGGGATTGATCGTGTAGTAGGTCTCATTGCCCTCCTGCTGGGCGACCACCAGATCATCCTTGTTGCGGCCGCGGACCATCCGCTGCAGGATCGCCCGCGCGGCCGGCTTGCTCTCGAGGTTGCTGGCCGCAATCCGACCCGCCTTCAACACCTCCCACAGGAAGTGATGGACATGCGGGCTCTTGTCCTCGATCAGTTGCTTCAACTCGTCTGGCGTCCAGATCATGGCCATGAAGAAACCTCTCACCGAACAGTGAATGGATGAATCACTGGCGAGCTGATCGACAGTGGCAATGGCAGCCACCAACCCTCGACCGAGCCAGCCCGGCAAAGGGTCACGAGAAGAATCCGACTGTGCCAGCGATCGCGAACGAGATGCGATGGAAAGGCATGACGCTCGTTGGTTGCCAAAGATAGCGAACGCGACACTGCTTTTCCAGAGCCTTCAATGTGGCGCACGCGGCGAGTTCACTGTGAGCCACGAGGATTGCTTCGCCACGGCGCGCTGCGTGTTCATTGTGGTGGCTCGTGGCGAGTGCGCGCCCGGACGCGTCCCGGATTGGGAAGGCGCGCTCGCCGCGCGAGCGACCGGCAGCTGGTTGGCGGCCGGCTGGTCATGCACGGCAGCGACGTGATCGCGTTTTCTGCGCAGTACCCGGCGCGCTCACGGCACCGGATACTCGGGAAAGACCTGCAGGATCTTGCCGAGCGCCACCTCACGCGTCTCGATCTGGTCGTCGGCGGTCGGGTTGGCCTGGAAGTGCGCGCGCACCTGGCACGTCGCGGCATCGATGGCGGTGGGATTGAACGCGGTGATCGCGGCGAGGGAATCGAACTCGGCGGCGCTCGGGGCGCGGCCACCAAAATGCCAGTAGAGGTCGCAGATCAGCTTGCGGAGCACCTGGCCCTTGGTGAGGATCACCGGCGCGCCGGACGTCTGGTAGACGAACGCCGTGTCCGGAGCGGTCCACCCGGCGTCGGGCGCGAGGCGTGGCGCGAGGCCATGGCTCTTCAGGTAGGCGCCCTCTTCCACCAGGATGCGGGCCGCGCGCAGCGATTCCGCGTTGTGGTACATGTGGAAGTAGCCTTCGTGTCCCTGCGCCGCGTAGGTCGGCAGCAGGCCGAGGCGCGAGCCGATCAAGCGCGACTCGTAGTGCGAGCGCTGGTACATGGCAGGCGCGCCGAGATCCAGCGCGGAGAAGCTCGTCACCGCACCGCGCATGAGGTAGGCGCTGATGGGGTGCGACGTGGCGGGCGTGTACGCGATCGCCGGGTCGCGCTCCAGGTCGCCCGGTGCTTGCAGCATCTCCGCCGAGAAGCTGGTGCCGTGGTTCACCAGCGTCAGCGACGACGCCTCGCCGCCCAGCGTGAGCAGCGGGTTCGCCGCGAATGCGCTGCGCAGCTCTGCCGCGAGCGCGCCGAACCCGTCGGTCGCGTCGCCGGTCTCCAGGTTGCGATCGCGCAGATCCAGGTTGGCCTTGCAGAAGTCGAGGTAGATCGCATCGAACGAGGCCGATGCCTGCTGCGCGTCGAGCAGCTCCTGCGTGACGTAGCTGCGATACGGCGCGCTCCACAGGTTCACGTTCCAGTAGTCCGATGGGTCGTCGCCCATCACGCCGCTGCCGTTGGCATCCCAGAACTTGTAGTAGAACGAGCGCGAGCTCGCATCGAACAGGCAGAGGCGATGCGCGGCGACGGTGGCGAACAGCGGGTGGCTGGGCGAGATGCCGGGCGTGGCGAAGTACGGCATGAACCGCATGCCCGCCGCCTTCACGCCACGCGCCACGTCGATGAACGTCGGCGCCGCGGTGAACTCCGGCAGGTAGGAGAGCTCCTCCTCGTTGCCGTTGGTGACGAGCATCAAGATGTGGCTCACGGTGCCGCCGATCGCGCCGGAACCGGCCACCCCCACGTCGACGAAGTACTGGCCGCTGACGCCGCCGTCCGCCGGCACACCGGCGTGGATCAGGTGGAACGCCATGGTGATGTCGTCGCACCACGCCGGTCGGTCTGGATTGCCGATCAACGGGCGGTAGCGCTCGACCGCGGCCGGCCACGTGGAGGATGCCGGTCGCAGCCGGATCGGCCCGACGCTCGCTGCCTGCAGGTGGTCCTTGTGCACGGTCGCGCGCAGGCCGGTGGTGAGAGCTTCCATCCCGTAGCGGGTGCAAGGCACGTCGAAGTCGTGGTGCTGGGCGACGTCGAAGAACTCGACCGCGCACGTCTGCGGGCCCTCGACCAGCCAGAACGGCAGATCGAAGTGGTACGGGTGCTGGATCGACCGCGGCGATTCGAGCGCGCCCCAGTCGAGTGCGATCCCGCCGAACGCCGGCAGCAGCAGGCGCCGATCGCGCGGCGTCGAGACGGCGCCGAAGGCGACGGTCTGCACGTGCCACGCGGCACCGGTGCTGGCGAGGTCGTAGTGCGCGCTCAGCGCGAGCGCGCCGTCGGCGTCGAGGACGTAGCGGAAGCGGAACAGCTCGACCCCTGCGGTTCCGTAGACGAAGTCGACGCCGCACGCGGGCGCCGGTGCGGCGACGATGGCGATGCGCTGGATCCAGGAGGCGCCGATCAAGGCATCCGGCACGCTCTCGATGAATTGCAGCCCCATCGGCCAGCTCGTCTGCGGGCAGCTCGAGAACAGGACCTTGGCGCCGGTGAACAGGACGAGCCGGCCGTCGTCGATGCACGCCATGAACTTGGGCCCCGCCACGACGGCACAGTGGCCGTTGATCAGGAACACGTTGGGCCAGCACAGGATGGCGACGCTGGTCGGATCGACCACGACCAGCTTGTCCTCGCTCCAGGTCGATGCGCCGGCGGGGGTCGTGACGAGCGCGTCGTACACGCCGGCCGGGATGCCGGGTGCGAGCCACGCGCCGATCGTGCCGTCGTCGAGCGCGGCGAACGGCAGGGCGATGCGCGTGGTGCCTTGCTTGATCTCGACCCGGCTCGCCTCCGCCAGCGCCGAGCCGCGCAGCGTGAGCACGGTACCGCGCGTGTTCAGCACGACCCGCGGGTTCACCGCGGTGATGCGCGGCGGCGGGTTCTCGCGCGGCTGCACCACGAACGCCACCGTCTCGAACGAGGCACCGCCCTTGGTCAGCACGCGGATGCGATAGTCGCCCGGGTCGATATCGGCCGGGACGTCGGCGTGCAGGATCGAGTCGCTGATCTCGGCCACGTTCTTCAGGTGCACGAGCGATTCATCCCGCTCGAGCAGCGCCGCGGTCACGCCGCGCAGCGCGTGGCCCGCGAGCTCGATCGACGTGGTCGATCCCGAGCGGCCGCTCGCGGGTGTGCACTGCGTCACGCCTGGCACCGGCGGATCGACGAGCCACGCCGCCCAGGCCGGGTCGAGGTGCGCGTTGAGCGGCACCAGCACGATCAGGTACACACCCGGCGTCACTCCCGCCGGGACCTCGGCCCACAGGCGCAGGCTGGTCTCGGGGGCGAAGCTCAGCTCGCGCTCGAGCGCGAACGTCTCGGCGTTCAGCAGCACCACGCGCGCGATGTCGAGCAGGTTCTCGCCGTCGATGCGCACCCAGACCGGACCGTCGTTGGGATGGCGGAACGGCACCGCCCCGTGCAACCTGGGGTCACTGCCGGCGAGCTGCCCGCCCGGCAGCTGCGTGGCCGGCGTGCTCGTGCCGAGCCAGCGGCGATAGGGCGCGAGCGCCTGGCGCACGCGCGCGTGCTCGACCGGCGGGGCGATCTGCCGTGCCAGCGCTCCGGCGGGCGGCAAGCGCGGAGCGGTCTCGGCAGCGCCGAGGAGGGATGAGAAGGCAAGCAGGATCACTGGGCCGCAAGGCATGCTCGGATTCCCGACAGTTCATTGCGAACACAGGATGACCCGGAAAACGGCATTTGCCAACCCGCGGCATGGCAGGCCGTGAAAAGCGCACGAACCGTTCGCGAGCGTGACAGGCGAGCCACCCGGACGAGACACCGCTTGCGACCGCGGCGGCGGCGGGCGTGCGCCTCAACGAGCGCCCGCGCCTCGCTTTGTGACAAGCCAATTGAAAAGCAGCTTTTCGCCGGTAGACTGGGCCACCCTTCGACGCGGGGTGGAGCAGCTGGCAGCTCGTCGGGCTCATAACCCGAAGGTCGCAGGTTCGAATCCTGCCCCCGCTATCCTCCTGCATGGCCCGTTCCCGACGGGCCATGTCGCATTCCACGGGTGGTCGTTCGCATCACCGGTCGAGATCGCGAGCCTGCGCGCAGTGATCCCGCGCGACGAACTTCCTCGGCAACAGGGCCTGGGCTCAAGCTCTTCCGTCGTTCGAATTCATATCGTAATATCACGATATGACGATTTCTCTCGACAGCTGCACGAAGCTGATGAAGACGCTATCGGATCGCACGCGTCTGCGCATCCTTTCCATCCTCACCGAGCACGAGGTCACCGTGGGGGAGCTGCAGGAGATCCTGTCGATGGGACAATCGCGCATCTCCGGCCACCTGGCAATGCTGCGTGAGGCGGGGCTGATCCAGGAGCGCCGCGAAGGCAAGCGCGTGTACAGCTCGCTGCGCACCGACGCCGAGCTCGGCACGGTGTGGGACGGCTTGCGGCGCAGCGTGCGCGAGAGCCATCAGGGACGCGCGGACCTGGACTCGCTGAAGAACGTGCTGCGCGCGCGGCGCGAGGAGCAGCGCGCGTACTTCGACCGGGCGGCCGAGTCGTTCGGCAAGCAGTACCTGCCCGGCCGTACCTGGGAGAGCCTCGCCAAGGCGCTGCTGCTGCTGGTGCCAAGACAGGTCGTGGCCGACCTCGGCGTCGGCAGCGGCGAGCTGACGCTGCTGCTCGCCAGCGCGGCGCAGCGCGTGATCGCGGTCGACTACTCGGAGAAGATGCTGCAGACGGTCGCGACCAAGGCGCTCCGCGCCGGCCTGAGCAACATCGAGTTCCGGTCGGGCGAGATCGACGCGCTGCCGCTCGCCGAGCAGGAAGTGGACGTCGTGATCCTGTCGCAGGTGCTGCATCATGCCGACTCGCCGGCGCGCGCGCTCGACGAGGCGCATCGCGTGCTCAAGCCCGGCGGTCGCGTGATCGTGCTCGATCTGCGCAAGCACCAGGAGGCATGGGTGCGCGACAAGCTGAAGGACGTCTGGCTCGGCTTCAACGAGGACGAGCTGCTGCGCCTGATGAAGCAGGCGCGCTTCGCCGCGGCGCAGGTCACGATCACGTCGCGCGAGCCGCGGCCGCCGTACTTCAAGACCGTGCTCGCCACCGGCATCAAGGGTCAACCGGGAGCATCCTCTACTGGAGAACTCATTCGTGAACGCTGACTTCCTGCGCGAGGTCGACCGGCGGGTGATCGTGCTGGACGGTGCCATGGGCACCTCCATCCACAGTCACAACCTGCCGCTGTCGGAGTACCGGGGCCTCGAGAACTGCTGCGAGATCCTGGTCGAGACGCGGCCCGACGTGATCCGCGAGATCCACGAGTCGTTCCTCGCCGTGGGCTGCGACGCCGTCGAGACGAACACCTTCGGCGCCAACCAGATCGTGCTGGCCGAGTTCGGCATCGCCCATCTGACTCGCGACCTGAATGCGCGCGCCGCGTCGATCGCGCGCGCGGCGACCGCCAAGCACGCCACGCCGGAGCGACCGCGATTCGTGCTCGGCTCGATCGGCCCGGGCACCAAGCTGCCGTCGCTCGGCCACGTCGCCTACGATGTGCTGCTCGCTTCCTACAGCGAGCAGATCCGCGGGCTGCTCGATGGCGGCGTCGACGCGCTGATCATCGAGACCTGCCAGGACATCCTGCAGTGCAAGTGCGCGCTCGCCGCGGCGCTGCGCGTGTTCGACGAGCGCGGCACGCGCCTGCCGCTGATCGTGCAGGTGACGATGGAGACCACCGGCACGATGCTCGTGGGCTCCGACATGGGCGCGGCAGTGACGGCGCTCGATCCGTTTCCGATCGACGTGATCGGGCTCAACTGCGCCACCGGTCCCGCGGAGATGAGCGAGCACATCAAGTACCTGAGCAAGTACTGCCCGCGACGGCTCTCGGTCGTCCCCAACGCCGGCTTGCCGCAGCTGATCGACGGCTGCGCCGCCTACCCGCTGTCGCCGGAGGAGATGGCGCTGTGGATCAAGCGGTTCGTGGAGGAGGACGGCGTCAACATCGTCGGCGGCTGCTGCGGCACGACGCCGGCGCACCTCAAGGCGGTGGTGGCCGCGATCGGCACGCGTGCGCCAGCACCGCGCGCGGTCAGCCACCAGCCCGCGGCCTCGAGCCTGTACAACACGGTCACGCTGCGCCAGGACAACTCGATGCTGATCATCGGCGAGCGCACCAACGCCAACGGCAGCAAGCAGTTCAAGGAGCTGCTCGAGAAGGGCGACCTCGACGGCATGGTGCAGATGGCCAAGCGGCAGGTGAAGGAGGGCAGCCACGTCATCGACGTGTGCACCGCGTACGTGGGGCGCGACGAGACCGCGGACATGAGGGCGGTGATCCGTCGCTTCGCGAGCGAGGTGACCGTGCCGCTCATGATCGACAGCACCGAGGCGCCGGTCATCGAGGAAGCGCTCAAGATGCACGGCGGCAAGTGCCTGGTGAACTCGGTCAACCTCGAGGACGGCGAGGAGCGCTGCGCCAAGGTCTTGCCGATGTGCAAGCAGTACGGCGCCGCGGTGGTGGCGCTCACCATCGACGAGCAGGGCATGGCGAAGACCGCCGCGCGCAAGCTCGAGGTGGCGCGGCGCCTGTACGACATCATCGTCGACAAGTACGGCTTGAAGCCGTCCGACATCCTGTTCGACCCGCTCACGTTCACGATCTGCACCGGCAACGAGGACGATCGCAAGCTCGGCGAGGAGACGCTCGCGGGCATCCGCCTGATCAAGCAGGCCATGCCGCAAGCGCACACCATGCTCGGCCTGTCGAACATCTCGTTCGGTCTGCTGCCCGCGGCGCGCTCGGTCTTGAACTCGGTGTTCCTGCACCATGCGCGCGCGAGCGGTCTCGATGCGGCGATCGTGCACGCGTCCAAGATCGTGCCGCTCTACAAGATCGACGAGCGCCAGCGGCAGGTGGCGGAGGACTTGATCTTCGATCGCCGGCGCGAGGGCTATGATCCACTGCAAGAGCTGATCGCGCTGTTCCTCGACCACAAGGTCGAGAAGAAGGTCGAGCGCAAGGCGCGCAGCGTCGAGGAGCGCTTGCAGAGCCGCATCGTCGACGGCGACCGCAAGGGGCTCGAGGACGACCTCAAGCTGGCGCTCGAGACGCATCGGCCGCTCGACATCATCAACAACCTCTTGCTCGAGGGCATGAAGGTGGTGGGCGAGCTGTTCGCGAGCGGCGCGATGCAGCTGCCGTTCGTGCTGCAGTCCGCCGAGACGATGAAGGCCGCGGTGAACTTCCTCGAGCCGTTCATGGAGAAGCTCGCCGGCGAGAGCAAGGGCAAGATCGTGCTGGCGACGGTGAAGGGCGATGTGCACGACATCGGCAAGAACCTGGTCGACATCATCCTCACCAACAACGGCTACGCGGTGATCAACCTCGGCATCAAGCAGCCGATCCACAACATCCTCGACGCGGCCAAGAACCACGCCGCGGATGCCATCGGCATGTCGGGCCTGCTGGTGAAGAGCACGCTCGTCATGAAGGACAACCTGGACGAGATGAATCGCCAGGGCATCAAGCTGCCGGTGATCCTCGGCGGTGCTGCGCTCACCCGCCGTTACGTCGAGAAGGACCTGCGCGCGCTGTATCAAGGCCACGTGGACTACGCCAAGGATGCGTTCGAGGGCCTGGCGCTGATGGAGCAGATCTGCGGGCGCGCGCGCACGAGTCCTGCCCGCGCCGAGCCCGCCAAGGTGCTGGTGGGTGCCGCAGCTCGCAACGGCGGCACGCCGCCACCCGCACTCGACGAGGTGCGCGCCAAGTCGATCGCCGAACGGCCCGCCCCCGAGGTGAACATCGCCCTCAAGGCGCACACCGATGTCGCGCGCAACGTGCCGCTGCCCCAGGTGCCGTTCTTCGGCACGCGCGTCGTGGATCGCGTGCCGTTGCGTGCGCTGCTGCCGTTCCTGAACGAGGTGATGCTGTTCCAGTTCCAGTGGGGCTTCAAGAAGAGCGCTCGCACCAGCGCCGATTTCGAGGCGTATCTCGACGAGCATGCCAGGCCCGCGCTGCAGCGCATGCTGCAGGAATGCGAGGCGGCGCCGATCCTCGAGCCGCGCGCCGTGTACGGGTTCTACCCGTGCTACGCGCAGGGCGACGAGGTGGTCTTGCTCGATCCGGACAAGCACACCGAGAGCGCACGCTTCCGCTTCCCGCGGCAGGCAGACCGTGCCCGCCTGTGCATCGCCGACTTCTTCCGGCCGAAGGAGACCGGCGACCTCGACGTGATCGGCTTGCAGATCGTCACCATGGGCGCGCGCGCCGACGAGGTGGCACGCTCCTGGTTCCACCAGAACCGCTACACCGACTACCTGTTCCTGCACGGCTTCTCGGTCGAGATGACCGAGGCCTTCGCCGAGTACATGCACAAGCTGATCCGCTCCGACCTCGGCCTGCTCGGCGACGATGTGCGCGACATGAAGGAGCTGCTCCGCCAGGGCTACCGCGGTTCGCGCTACTCGTTCGGCTATCCCGCTTGTCCCAAGCTCGAGGATCAGGAGAAGCTGCTGCGCCTGTTGCGCGCCGAGCGCATCGGCATCTCGCTGTCGGAGGAGTACCAGCTGATCCCGCAGCAGTCGACCTCGGCGATCATCGCGCATCACCCGCAGGCGAAGTATTTCAGCGTGTGACGAGCACGCCGCCACCGACGTGGCAGAGGTGGACGCATGGAGATTGGATTCATCGGCGTGGGTTCGGTGGGTGGCACGCTCGCGGGCGCTTCGGTGCGGGCCGGCCATCGGGTGCTGCTGGGCGTGCGGGATCCAAAGGACGCGAAGGTGGCCGCGCTGCACGCCGCGCTCGGCGAGCACGCCAGCGTCGGCACCGTGGCGCAGGCCGCGGCGTTCGGCGAGGTCGTGGTGCTGGCCACTCCCTGGATCGGCACCCGCGACGCGCTGCAGAAAGCCGGCGACCTGCGTGGCAAGGTGCTGATCGATTGCACCAACCCGCTGAAGGGCGACCTCTCCGGCCTCGAGCTCGGCCACACCACCTCCGGCGGCGAGCAGGTGGCGAAGTGGGCGCCCGGCGCGCGGGTGGTGAAGATGTTCAACACCACCGGCGCCAACAACCTGGCCGATCCGCACTACGGCGGCCGCGGCATCACCATGCTCTACTGCGGCGACGATGCCAGCGCCAAGAACATCGCCGCCCAGCTCGCGACCGAGATCGGCTTCGAGCCGATCGACGCCGGCCCGCTGTCCGAGGCGCGCCTGCTCGAGCCGCTCGCGCTGCTGTGGCTCCATCTGGCGATGTTCCGCGACCAGGGCCGCGAAATCGCCCTCACGCTGCTGCGCCGCTGACGCCCAGAGGGTGCGCCACGTCGTCATTGCCGGCGTGGTCCGGGAGCATGCGCGTGGCTGCGGTCTCTCTGTCCTTCGCTGCGCTCAGACCTCGACCGTGCCGCGGTCCTCGCGCAAGAACCGCCGGCACCAATGCAGGTACGAGGCGAACACGATGCTCGCCGCATAGCTTGCCAGAACGAGCACGACGAGGACCGCGCCGTGGCTCCGCTCCGTGCGCTGCAGCAGGAACATCGTCAGGTAGGTGAGCACCATGCCGAAGCAGAACACCTCGAGCGGGTGATGACCGCAGACGACCAGCGGCCACGCGAGACGGCTCCGCCAGAACGTACTCTGAGGGCGCGTCCACGAGCTCAGGAGATACGCGAACGCGATGAAGTGCACGATGCGCAGCGGCCCCAGTTGCCGCGGCCGGTAGAGCGATGCGGGAAGACAGTCCCAGGAGGCGCTGGCGATGCCTGCATTCACCAGCGTGGAAAAGCCCAGCGGCACGCGGCCGTCACGATCACCACGCTCGCCGCGAGCCACAACAGCGCGCCGGTGCCGGGCGAGCGGCTGCATCCCGCCGAGCGCCGTGAGCATGCCGAGCGCGAACAGGAACTGGTAGGCGAGCGGATCGAAGCTGCCGTCGGCACACTCCGCCGCCCATCCCGCGCCGCTGGGCGAACGCGTAGACGAGCAGCGACAAGCGCCAGCGCGGCCAGCGCGTTTTCGCCGCATCAACCACAGCAGCGGCATCGCCAGCAGCAGCTTGATGTAGAGCGGCAGGATACGAAACAGGAAGCCGCCGAAGTTGAGCGCAGGATGCCCTGCGCCTCTGCTTGGGTTGCGTCAGGTACGGTGGCAGGAGCCGGACCTGCTCGAGGGTCACGTCGCGTGATGAACAGGCTCGCGAGCGCGAGCACCATCACCACGGTGAAGGCATTCATGACGTAGAGCCGGCAGGCCCGGTGCACCGACTTCACCTGGCTGAAGAACAGCCCCCGCTCCTGCTGCGCGTGCAAGTGCACGATCCCGAACACCAGCCCGGAGAGGAACACGAACACCTCGAGCCCGCTGGTGTAACCCCAGTACGGCGGCAGCACGTGGAAGATGGCCGGCGCCGGGCGCGACCCTGACAGAGCGATGTGGTTGGTGAGGATCCACAGCAGCGCAACGCCGCGGAAGAAGTCCACGCGCCGATCGCGCGTCGCGCCTCTGGCGGCGGTGGTTGCCGTGCGCGGCGTGGCCGGCCCTGAAACCAGCGGTGACCCTGGCGATCGAGTCATCGACGCGCGGCGCAATCGCTCATGGACGGACACTCTCCTGGAGATCGCCGAGGCAGCGCATAGGTAAGACGAAGCGGCGTTCCTGGTCAAGGACCCGCGCCCCTGCATCGGCCGGGGAGCTCGGCGGTGCTCGGCGGGGGGAGTGTACCGCTCGCGTTCGACGCTTGCACCCCTGCTCGGTCTGCAGCTCAGCTCGGTCTTGAGCACCACCATCGACAGCGCGGCACCGGTAGCACGCCATGGATTCAGTTTCCGGTCGCACCTCCAGGCATCGCATTTCATGCCGCGGCGGTGACCATCGATCTCGGCAGCGGCGCATTCCTCGGCGTGACCGGGCCAATCAGGGTCGTCACGCAGTCGCCGGTCGAGCGCCGGCGGCTAGGTGCTTGCGAGGGTGGGGGGGGCCGGTGATAACCTACCCTGGCTCGGATCCGCATGAGCCGTCAACGGCACGGAGTGAACTGTGGGTGAACGACGTGTGTGCCCGGCCGCGGTGCTGGCGATTCTCGTGTTGTGGAGCTGCGCGGCCGTCGACGTGGTGAAGACCGGCCTGGACTTGCTCGGCGTGGCAACCGGCCACTTCGTTCCCGACAAGTACCAGGAGCTGTGCCAGGGGTTCATCGACGTCCTGAAGAAGATGCCGACGCCGGAGCCGGCCGACGCGAGCACGGTGGCGGCGGCCGATCCCACCCCGACCCACCCGGAGCTGGTTGCGCAGACCGCGAGCATCGCCAGCACGCCACCGATCGCGATTCCCGCGCCGGCGAGCGACGCGGTCACCGCCGTGCCGCGCGGCGAGGCGGCCGATGCCCCACCGTTGCAGGTCGAGTTCGACATCGTCAAGGAGGCGATGGTCGAGAACCGCGAGGTGGCGTTGCCGGTGCACGACGGCGACGTGCTGCGCGACGGCAGCGGCAATCCCGAGGCTGGCGACAACTACAAGATCCTGTTCCGCGCGAGCGCGCCTTGCCACGTGTACATCGTCCAGGTCGATGCCACGGCCAAGATCGATACCCTGTTTCCGGGCGGCTTCGGCAACGGCCAGAACCCGGTGCAGCCCAACGTCGAGCTCGCACTGCCCACGACCGACTGGTTCTACCTGGACCAGAACAAAGGCGTCGAGACCATCTACTTCTTCGCCACGCGCGAACCGCACCAGGAGCTCGAGAGGCTGCTGAACGAGATCGAGCGGAACAAGCCGACCACGCCGCCGCCAGTGCGCATCGAGAAGCCGATCGTCGCCTCGCGTGGCGTCGCCGGCACGCGTCCCGGCCGCAACCGCCAGGTGCAGTTGAACAGTGGTCAGACGGTCTCGGTGGCGCCGACCAGCTTCATCGTCTCGGGCCGCAGCGCCGAGGTCGTGCTCACGAAGTGGTTCCACCACGAGTAGACTGATCCCAGGACAAGCGATTGGTCACAGATGTCCATCCCCTGCTGGCATTCGGTTTCGGCCATGGCCAAGGCAGCGAACATCGTGCTGGTCACGATCGTGGTCGCCGCTGGCTCGATCGCGATCCTGGCCTGGCATGCAGGACGACAACCGCCAGCGACCCGAGTGTCTTCACCGGCTCCGAGCGACCCGCCCGCGAGCGACCTCGGCAACGCAGCGATGCGCTCCGAGGTCCTCTCCCCCGTGGCACGGACGAGCGGCGCAGCCTCGACATCCATCGCCGCTGATCTCGTCACGCTCGAGGGACTGCTCGTCGTCGAGGACGAGGCGGGGAGCGAGCATCGTTCTGCCAACGGCAAGTTCCACGCCCGGTCGGGTCCGCTCGCTGGCGAGGAATGGCAAGAGCACGAGATCGCGGTGATCAACGGTCGCTGGAGCTGCCCGGTCAGTGCGACCGCACGATTCACCGCGGCGGATCCCGTGCTCGAGGGAAGAGCTGCCGTGCTGGTCGATCCGCACGCCGACCTCGCCATCCCCGCGGATCGCCGCATCAGCCTCGTGGCTCGCTGGCCGCCGCGCACGGCGCTGAGAATCCTCGATTCCTCCACCGGCGCGGAACTCTCGCTGGTGACCCTGGTGCGCTGTGTGCATGACTGGTCGGATGCGCCGTCGCAGTCGCCGTGTGCATGCTCCACCGAGATCGTGAGCCGAGCGCCATCACCCATCACGCTCGCTGTGCCCGCGAGCGAGACCGGACCTTGTTGGCGAGAGTTCCTGTGGGCTACGGCCCTGGGCTACGGCTGGGTCCGGGTCGAGATCGACTACGAGCGCGGCGGCGAGCACGTGGCTCGCTTGCTGCCGACCAGCTGGCTCGGCGAGCTCGAGGTGTCGGTGACGGACTTCGACCGGGTCGAGCAAGTCCTGGCCCATTTCCGGGCACGCGATGCCGCGCCCGTGGCGATGATCCAGGTCTGCGCGGTGGAGGCATTCGACCGCATCGGTGCACTGCAAGCCGAGGTGGCCGTGCGCGAGAATGCCGCACCCAGGACCATCACGTCCCTCTTGCCAGGCAAGTACCACGTACTGCTCGAGGTCGTGGATGGCGGTGAGGTGCGGGAGGATCTTGCCTGGCTCGCGGAAGCGGTGGTCGAGCTCGAGCGCGGCGGGCGTGCTCGCGTCACGCTGCACCCGGCCGACGATACGCTCGCCGTGCTGGCCGAGAACGAGTCGTATGCCGAGCCTGTGCCGATGAGCGGGACCCTGTTCGTGCCGCTTGCCTGGGACCTCGATGCCCTCGAGCTGTCGTTCGACGCGAGCGGCGGCGATGGCTCGCGTGTCGTCAATCTCCACGACCTGCAGGCCGTGCCGGGACAGGCGGGTCGTTACCGATGGGACCTCGGGCACCTCTCGCCGATGCGCTACACCGTCCGGTGCCGCGGCCAGGAGCTGGCCGAGATCGTGCTCGAACCGCCGGGACGCGACGACATCGAGCTCACGCTGCCCGAGCCTGCCGATGTGACCGTGGAGCTGATCGAGGCCGAGACTGGAAGAGTCGCACCCATCGACGAGTTCGATTCGTGCCCGCGCAACCAGGCCACCGGACGGTTCGAGTTCCGCGTGCCCGCCGGTGAGCGGTGGTTCACCCTGTGGCAGAAGGACTACGAGCTGGAACAGGAGCGGATTCTCCTGCGCCCCGGTGCCAACGATCTGACGCTGCGCGTGCGCCGCGCGAGCGGTGTCGAGGTGGTGCAGAAATGCGGTCGGGAGATCATCCCGATGACGGACGGCTTCTCCCTGCGGCCGCTTGGCGGCGAGCTGGAGGGAGGCGTGTCGGGACCTGGCTGGGCGAAGGTACCGCCAGGTCGCTACGAGGTGACGATCGCCGATGTGCTCGGCTTCCGCTCGGTCGCGCCCTTCCCGATCGAGGTGAAGGCTGGAGCGTTCCTGCAGCTCGAGATCGAGCTGCAGGAACGCTAGGCTTCGCGCTCGTCATGAGTCGACCTTCGCTGCCGTCCACAACCGCCGAGTGAGCACCGCCTTCACGAGGTCGTTGGGTCCCAGCATTCCCGCGGGAAACGCAGCAGCACATCGAGGAGGTGAGGCGCAGGTGCTCAGCCTGCGCCTCACGAGCATTCATCCGAGCAGCTCGCCCAGCCGGTCGAGGTAGAGAGTCCACGTCCGCTTCATCGCCTCGGCGGCAGTCCGGTCGGGCAGCTTGAGATGCGAGAGGGCCACTGCGCTCTTCGCGGTTCCCCTGGCGGTGAAACCGATCGCCACGACCGTGCCGTCCTCCCACGTGAGGCGCATCGTCCTCGCCGGTGTGGCCGTGCGCACGGCGATCTTCACCGGCAGCCATCTGGTGCGGATGCGCGCGTTCGCGAATGCCTGGTAGAGCCTCGCCAGCGGCACGTGGTACGTGCGGCTCTTGCTGATCTCGTAGCCGCCGTCGCGCCGCTGCCCCTTGGCGCGCAAGCCGCGGATGCGCTCGTAGCCGACGGTCACCATCTGCGACCACCAGTCCGGCATGCCCAGCGACGACACGTGCCGCGCGATGTCGCGGTGAGGCATGGCGGCAGCGCCGGCCGCGTCGAGCAACGCGACCCAGTCGTTCCAGCTGCGCCCGGTCTGTTTGCGCACCGACGCGTCGCTCATTCCCGCGCGCGCGGCGAGGTCGGCAGACGGCTCGTTCTGCCGCTTGAGCCGCAGCCGTGCGATGGTGTACGCCTCGCCCGTCTTCTGCATGCGGGCGCGGACGAGCCGCTTGAAGTCCTTGTTCTCCGGCATGACGCAATCCCTCGTCTCTGGTCGCGAGCGAAGCTCCCAGCACATCGTCCGCGACGACGAAGGTCGCTGCATCGGATCCGGGAGTGTGCCCCCCTTTGCCTCGGCGAGGGCCATCGCTGGGAGAAGGCCATCGAGGTTGGGCGCGGACCAGCGCCACGCGAAAGTGTAGCGGTGGTCCACCGGGGTTGCAACTCGCGCTTGCGGCGCGATGCGATCCCAGCACCGCTTGCCATGGCGCATGGCCGAAGGCGAGAATGGCCGCGTGATCCCGAGCGATCTCGTTGAGAACTTGCGTCGCGCCCATCACGTGGCGGTGTTGACGGGGTCGGGCATCTCTGCCGAGAGCGGGGTGCCGACCTTTCGCGACGCACAGACCGGATTGTGGGCGCGTTTCCAGCCCGAGGAGCTCGCCACCGCGCAAGCGTTCCGTCGCGATCCCAAGCTGGTGTGGGAGTGGTATGCGTGGCGGCGCGAGCTGGTGGCGCGTGCCTCGCCCAACGCCGGTCACCTGGCGCTGGTGAGCATGCAAGCGCGCGTGCCGGTGTTCACCTTGATCACGCAGAACGTCGATGGCTTGCACCAGCGCGCCGGCAGCCATGGCGTGATCGAGCTGCACGGCAGCCTCGCGCGCAACCGCTGCTTCAACGAGGGTGTGGTGGTCGACTCGTGGCAAGAGACGGGCGCAATCCCGCCGCGCTGTCCGCGGTGCGGCGGCTCTCTGCGACCGGACGTGGTGTGGTTCGGCGAGGCGCTGCCGGCTGGCGCGCTCGAGACCGGGCTGCACGCGGTGCGCACCTGCGACCTGCTGCTCACGATCGGCACGTCGGCGATGGTGCAGCCGGCGGCGGCGCTACCGTACGAGGCGCTGATGCGCGGCATCGCCGTGGCCGAGATCAATCTCGGCGAGACGCCGCTCTCGACCGAGGCCACGTTCGCGCTGCACGGCAAGGCGGGCGAGATCCTGCCCGAGCTGGTGCGCGCGACCTGGGGTTGATCCAGCAGCGCCGACTTCACGGCTCGCGCGCGC
>JAXMBY010000034.1:0-68834 GCA_046349655.1 Planctomycetota bacterium | reverse complement strand
CCCGGATGGGGCGCACGGGTTCGGCCGGCGCGCAGTGGACCGCGCGCGCATTGTAAGCCGCGAGCCGCCCGCAAGTAACCCCCGGCCTTGCCGGGGTCCCGGGTGCGGCAGATTTCATTTGCGCGCGCGGCCCGGGTGCGCGACGCTCCGTCCATTCTCGCAGTGGAGGACTGGCCATGGTGGCATGCATGCTCGTGGTGGCGGCGCTCGTGCGGGTGCAGGTGGACGACCGCGCCGGACCGCTCAAGTACGTCGACGCCGAGCAGCGCTTCACGCTCGCGGTGCCGGGGACCTGGGTCAAGGACGAGCCGCCGGAGTTCCCGTGTCAGGCGATGTTCCTCGAGATCACGCAGGGCGCGTTCGTGAGCGTGCACGTGCGCAAGGTGCCCATGGCCACCGAGCTCGCGGCGGCCGTGGCCGGCGACGCCGTCCACTGGTCGAAGCAACGCCAGTGGCAGCTGCTCCAGGAGGAAGCGAAGAGCGAGGGCGGCGTGAGCTTGCTCGTGCAGAAGGCCACGTTCGTGCTGGTGGACGAGGAGTCGCCCGAGGACGCCGAGCCCGCCGCGATCCGCCTGGTGCACGCCGTGTTCAAGGACGTGCACGTCACCATCGGCATCGTCGGCGACACCGACTCTCTCGCCGTGCTCGACCAGATCACGCAGCGCGTGGTGAAGGGCTTGCGGCCGCCCTCGAAGACCGCGGCGGCCGCACCCGGTCACGACGAGAGCAAGGCTGCCGCCGACGATCAGCCTGCGCCCGCCATGATCGATCCGAGGCAGCTCGACCAGCTGGATCCAGAGACCCGCGCTGCCGTGCTGCGGTTGCTCGACCAGCAGAAGCAAGCGGATCGCCACGACGTCGACGAGGTCGAGCATCCCGCGCCGGCCCAGGCGGCGCCGCCCGGAGCGACCGCGCTCGAGCCGTTTCCGGCGTGGTTCGTGATTCCGGCTGGCTGGCGCATCGCCGACCGCGCCGCCGACGTGATCACGCTCGTGTCGGACACCGAGCCGGGTCTGATCGCCGTGCACGCCGGCCTGTACGCGAGCTTCGATGGCATGTACCTCGACCTGAACAAGGGCTTCCAGCAGCAGCGCTTGAGCGGTCAGGCGCTCGAGGGCCCGCGGCCGGAGGCGATCGCCGATCTGCCGGGCACGTTCGCCGCCTATCAAGGCCAGGCGCAGGACGGCACGCCGATCGCCGCGCGGTTCCGGGCGGTGCGGTCGGCGCATCCGGGCCTCGGCGTCGGCATCATGGTGTGCGGCCTCACCACGCCGCAGATGATGTCCGTGCAAGGCGCGCGGATCGACGCGATCGCGCGTTCGTTCCGGGTCGGCGAGTTCGCGCCTGAGCGCACGGCGATGGCGGCGCTGGTCGGCGACTGGGCGCTCGCCAGGAGCGGCTCGTCCGGCAGTCTCTCGAGCCCGGCCGGCGGCACCTCGCACGGCAGCTTCGCGTCGTACTCGTTCCGCGCCGACGGCAGCTACAGCTACGCGTTCGAGTCGAGCCTGTCGGTCGCCGGCGGCGCCACCAGCTCGGGCACGCAGGCCACCGTGTTCTCGGCCGCGAACGATCACGACGAGGGCCGCTTCTACGTGGCGAAGGACAGGCTCGTGCTCGCCTCGAGCCAGGGCGGCTGCGTCACCTACGATCTCGGGCGGCAGGGGAACCAGATCGTGATCGGCGGCACGGCCTACAGCCGCTGATCCGCTCGCCGATGCATCCGCTGCTGTTGATCGACGTGGTCGCGCTCACGCCGAGGCTGCTCGGCGCGCACACCCCCAACCTCGCCGCGCTCGCGCGCAGCGGCTGCCAGTGCGTGCTCGAGCCGCCGCTGCCGGCGGTGACGTGCACGTCGCAGAGCACCATGCTCACCGGGCTCATGCCGAACGGTCACGGCGTGGTCGGCAACGGCTGGTACTTCCGCGATCTCGCGCAGGTCATGTTCTGGCGCCAGAGCAATCCGCTGGTCGCCGGCGAGAAGATCTGGGATGCCGGCCGCCGGCGCGATCCGCGCTTCACCTGCGCGCAGCTGTTCTGGTGGTTCAACATGTACTCGAGCGCGGACATCGCCGTCACGCCGCGGCCGGCGTACCCCGCGGACGGCCGCAAGATCGCCGACGTCTACACGGTGCCAGCGCCGCTCGCGCGCGAGCTGCAGGAACGCCACGGCCAGTTCCCGCTGTTCCAGTTCTGGGGACCCAAGGCGGGCCTCGCCAGCACGCAGTGGATCGTCGCCAGCGCGCTCGACGTGATGCAGCGCGCACAGCCGACGCTCACGCTCGTGTACCTGCCGCACCTCGATTACGACCTGCAGCGGTTCGGCCCGAGCCATGCGCGCGCGCTCGCCGCCGCGGCCGAGCTGGATCGCGAGGTGGGGCGGCTGCTGGCGTTCGCGCGCGAGCGCGACTTCTGCGCGTGCTGGTCGTGTCCGAGTACGGCATGGCGGACGTGACGCGCGACGTCGCGATCAACCAGGCGCTGCGCGCCGCCAACCTGCTCGCGGTGCACGAGCAGGTGAACGGCGAGAACCTCGACGCCGGCGCGCGTCGCGCGTTCGCGGTGGTCGACCATCGGCTCGCGCACATCCACGTGCGCGACCCGCGCGACCCAGCGGCGGTGCGCGATCTGGTGCAACGCTTGCCCGGCGTGGCGCAGGTGCTGGACCAGCAGGGCAAGCGTGCCCACGGCCTCGATCACCCGCGCTCGGGCGAGCTGGTCGCGCTCGCGGAGCGCGACGCGTGGTTCGGCTACTACTACTGGCTCGACGAGCGCAAGCGGCCCGACCGCGCCCACCGTCGGCCATCCACCGCAAGCCGGCTACGACCCGAGCGAGCTGTTCCTCGACCCGGCGCAAGCTGATCGCGCTCAAGATCGCGTGGCTGCTCGCCCGCAAGACGCTCGGCTGCCGCTACCTGATGGATGTGATTCCGACGCACGGCGGGCTGGTGCGTGGCTCGCACGGGCTGCTGCCCGCTTCGCCACAGGATGCGCCGCTGCTCTTGTCGTCGACGCCGCTCGGCGCCGCGGAACGCTTGAGCATGACGCAGGTGAAGCAGCTTCGTGCTGGACCAGATCTTCGCATGAGCAAGGCGCGCATGGCCGTGTTGCTCGCGCCGATCGACGCCGGCGTGATCAATCTCGCCGAGCGGCCGGGCGCTGCCCTTGGGCCGAGCGCCATCCTCGGCGAGGCTCGCGCGGCCTCGGTGCGCTGCGCGGCGCAGCGTGCACCGGCCGGAGGTCGGCAACACGGCGGCGAGCCTCGAGCGCGACCTCGCTGCGATCGCGCGCGCCGTCGCCGAGCTGAGCACCACGCACGAGCGCGTGCTCCTCCTCGGCGGCGACAACGGCCTCACCTACGCCGCGGCGCTCGGGCTGAGCCACAGCGCGCCGCTCGGCGGGCTCCTCTACCTCGACGTGCACTGGGACCTGCGTGCCTATCCGCCGCACTCGTCCGGCTGCTCGTTCCGTCGGCTCCTGGACGAGCGCGTGATCGCGGTTGAGCGCTTGCGGCCGATCGGCATCCAGCGACCCGCGGATCCGGCGCGGCTGGCACGCGGTCGCTTCGACGAGCTCGAGCGCTACGCGCGCGCCGCCGGCATTCGCGCGGTCGGGTTCGACGATGCAGTGCGCATCGGCGTCGCGCGCTGCGCGGTCGATGCGCTCGCGGCGTGGCCAGCGCCGCGCTATCTGTCGATCGATCTCGATGCGGTCGACGAGCGCGAGCTGCCGGGTGTTTCCGCGCCCGGCAGCGGCCGCTTCCCGCTTTGTGACGTGGTGGCCGCGGCGCACGCCGCGGCGCCGTACGCGGCGGTGGCCGACGTGGTCGAGCTCGCGCCCGCGCTCGATCCGAGCGGACGATCGACCCGCGCTGCCGCGGATGTGGCGAGCGCGATCATCGCCGCGTGGAGCGCCGCATGAGCGACGCGAACGATCAGCGCCGGGCGCGCAGCGATCTGGGATGGGTCGCCGCGCTCGCGTACCCGCTGCTGCTGGGGGGAGATCAACCCTTGCAGCGATGGTGAGGAGCGCGGTGGTGCCGAGGGCGAGCTGGTCGCTTTACTTCCGCTGCTGCCTGCTGTCTTCTGGCGCCCCGACATCTCGAACCTGGCAAACGACGCAACGGAGGACGCAATGCTGGCAACCATCGTGGTGCTCGGGTACGCGACGCTCGTCGAGCTCGGCGGCGTGATCGGGTTTCTCAAGGCGAGGAGCAAGCCCTCGCTCATTGCCGGCGGCATCTCTGGTCTGCTCCTGTACGCTGCCGGCGCGGCGATGGCGGCCGGTCTCGAGATCGGCCAGCCCGCGGCCATCGTGCTCGCCGCACTGCTCGCGGTGCTGTTCGCGTTCCGCCTGGCGAAGACGCGCAAGCTCATGCCGTCCGGCATGCTGCTCCTCCTGAGCGTCGTCGTGTGCGCATTCTTGCTCGCCCACCGCGGTTGAGGACCGGCGCGGCCCGAGGACCGAGCCAGACGCTGGACACGCGCGCGGCGATCATCTTCTCTATGGGCGATGCACGTGACTGGTGTGGAGCTTTCCGATCGAGGAGACGTCAAGCATGCGAACCGCAAACCCGGCGCTGAACGATCGAGCGTTCGCCAACCTGGAGGCCGCACCCGCCGGTCAGGTGATGACCATCGCCGGCACCGTCAACAAGACCGCAATCCTGCTCGGGCTGCTCGTGGTGGCGGCGAGCTTCACCTGGCGCGCGGTGAGCGGCCAGGGTGCGGGTGCGCTCGGGCCGTGGCTGATCGGCGGCATGCTGGGCGCGCTGGTGATCTCCATGGTGACGATCTGGAAGCGCGAGTGGGCGCCGGTGACCGCGCCCATCTACGCGCTGTGCGAGGGCCTGTTGCTGGGCGCGATCTCGGCGGTGTTCGAGAGCCGCTATCCGGGCATCGCGATCCAGGCGGTGACGGCCACGTTCGGCACGCTTGCGTGCCTGCTCATCGCCTATCGCTCGGGCCTGATCAAGCCCACCGAGAACTTCAAGCTCGGCGTGATCGCCGCGACCGGTGCGATCTGCCTCGTTTACCTGCTGTCGTTCGTGCTGCGATTGTTCGGCGTGTCGATGGGCTTCATCCACGACGCCGGGCCGATCGGCATCCTGGTGAGCGTGGCGATCACGGTGGTTGCAGCCCTCAACCTGGTGCTCGACTTCGACTACATCGAGGCGGGTGCCGCCCGCGGCGCGCCCAGGTACATGGAGTGGTACGCGGCATTCGGGCTCCTGGTCACGCTCGTGTGGCTCTACCTCGAGATCCTGCGACTGCTGTCGAAGCTGCGCCGCAAGTGACCGCGCGGCGATGGGACCTTTCCGCTCGACCGCGTGCGTGCAGGCCAGCATCACCCTCGCCGCCGGGCGAAGCCGGCGCCGGCGCAGATCAGGATCACCGGCATGATGCCGAGGCGCAGCCGCTGCATCGCCGCGAACGCGAACGCCGCCAGCAACAGTGCGAACCAGTCGAGCGACGCGAGGTCCGGAACCGGGATCGCAATGCCGAGCACGACCTCTGCCGTCACCCGCGCGAACAGCGCGTGCAGCGCAAACCACACCGAGAGGTTCGCGATCACGCCGACCACTGCGGCGGTGATGCACGACAGCGCCGCGGTCAGCTTCACGTTGCCGCGCAGGTGCTCGATGAACGGCGCACCGAGAAAGATCCACAGGAAGCACGGCGCGAACGTGGCCCACAGCGTGATCGCGGCGCCGAGGCAGCCAGCGAGCGTCGGCGAGAGATCGTGCGCCCGCGCGTAGGCGCCGAGGAAGCCGACGAACTCGGTGACCAGGATCAGCGGGCCGGGCGTGGTCTCGGCCAGGCCGAGGCCGTCGAGCATCGCCGGCGCGCTCATCCAACCATACGTGTGCACCGCCGCCTCGTTGATGTAGGCGAGCACGGCGTAGGCGCCGCCGAACGTGACCATCGCCGCCTTGCTGAAGAACAGAGCGATCTGCGCGAGCACGTCGTGCGATCCGCGCCACGTGATCACGAGAGCGAGCGGACCCCACCACAGCAGGCCGCCGATGGCGACGACGCCGAGCGCGCGCGCGAGCCTGGGCCGCGTGTGCTCGCCGGGCGGTGCCAGGTCGTCGATGACGGCGGCAGGCGGCACGGTGCCGTGCGCCGGCGCGATCAGGAACGCGCGTGGTGCCGAGCGCGAGCCGAACAGTCCGAGCGCACCGGCGCCCAGCACGATCAACGGGAACGGCAGGTGCAGGAAGAAGATGGCGACGAACGCGAGTGCGGCGAGCGCGAGCATGATCCGGTTCTTGAGCGCCTTCCTGGCGATGCGGAGCATGGCGCTCAGCACGATCGCGATCACCGCGGCGCGCAAGCCGTAGAAGATCGCCGCGATCCACAAGAGATCGCCGTGCACCACATACACCCACGACAGCGCCAGCATCAGCAGGGCGCCTGGCAGGACGAACAGCGTGCCGGCGATCAAGCCGCCCGGGGTGCGGTGCAGGAGCCAGCCCACGTACACCGCGAGCTGCTGCGCCTCCGGCCCCGGCAAGAGCATGCAGTAGTTGAGCGCGTGCAGGAAGCGATCCTCGCTGATCCAGCGCCGCCGCTCGACCAGCTCCTGGTGCATCACCGCGATCTGACCGGTGGGGCCGCCGAAGTTGATGAGGCCGAGCTTGAGCCAGAACCGGAACGCGGTCCAGAACGGCACCGCGGCGGGTGGATCGGCACCGGAGCGGGTGGGCATCGAGCGGCATCCTCGTGAGTGAGGCCGCGCATTATTGCGCTTGGCAGCGGCAAAGTCGCCGGTCGATCGGGCAGCGGCTCGCGAAAAAGCGCGCCGCGCAGCGAGGAATGTGCTTTGCATCGCGTGCCCACTCGGTGCCTCCATCGTGCGTGAGGATGCTGATGACGGAACTGGCGGCTTCTCCCGAGCACATGCGCGGCGCGCGGGCGATCGCCATCGCCGCCGCCGCGCTGGTGCTCGGCTTCGGCCTCGTGAGCCTGCTGAATTTCGCCGAGCAGAAGCTGCGCGCGCCCGATCTGACGCTTGCCAGCTGGGCGCAGGGCGTGTTCGCGACGCCCGACCTGGACGGCGCCGTGCTGTCGCAGGGCGGCGCCGTGCTGTTCGAACGGCTGAAGTGCCAGAGCTGCCACAAGCTCGACGGCCGCGGCGGCATCGAGGGGCCGGTGCTGAACGGCGTGCGCATGCGCAAGACGCGCGACGAGATCATCACCTGGCTGAACGATCCGCAGGCGCTCAAGCCCGGCACGCCGATGCCGACCTACGGCCTCACGCAAGCGCAGACGTGGCTGCTCGCCGATTTCCTCATGACCAAGTGACGTGACCAGGAGCGTGAACGTGCACAGACTTCCCAGCTCGCTACGCGATCGCGGCTTCGATCGGGTCTGCGATCTCGACGTGCGCCCGGTGCTTGCGAGCGGCGCCGATCCATTCAGCCTGATCATGCAGACCGTGAAGCAGCTCGCGCCGACCGACGTGCTGCACTTGATCGTCGGCTTCGAGCCGCGGCCGCTCTATGCCGTGCTGCAGCAGATGGGACGCGCGCACCTGACCGAGCAGCAGGATGGCGTCCATCACGTCTACTTCTACGTCGAGGCCGGGCAGTCCGCGCCCGCTGCCGCGCCGGCACCGCCGGCGCGCGCCGGCCGGTCGCTCGCGCCGCCAGTGGAGCTGGACGTGCGCGGCCTCGAGCCGCCCGAGCCGATGCTGCGCATCCTCGAGAAGCTCGCCGAGCTCGGCCCTTGTGCCCAGCTCCTGGTGCAGCATCATCGCGATCCGGTGCTGCTCAAGGACCGGCTCAAGGAGCGCGGGTTCGTCGCCCGCACCACGCGCCGCGGGGAACGCGACTTCGTCGTGCACATCCTGCCCAGTGGGCGCTCGACGAGCAGCGCTGACATGCAGATCGGCACCCGCAACCCGGTGCCGTCGTTCCGGTTGATCAGCTTCCGCCGTCGGCATCGTCGGCTTCGTCGGCTTCGCCGCCGCGCTCGCGATCTCCGGCCGCGAGGTGCAGGGCCACTTCTTCCAGCCGGCGCTGCTCGGGCTCACGCACCTTGCCGTGCTCGGCTGGCTGCTGCCGATCACGCTCGGGGCGCTGCACCAGCTCGTGCCGGTGGTGTTCGAGGCGCCGATCCGGAGCGAGCGCGCAGCGTGGATCGCGCTCACGAGCTACGTGGTCGGCGCCACCGGCCTGATCGGCCACATGTGGATCTTCTCCACCCACCTGGGCCTGGTGATGTCAGCGGTGCTGCTCGCCGGCGCGATCCTGATCGACGTCGGCAACCTGCTCGTCACGATCAGCCGCGCGCGCACCGTCGGCTTGACCGGCTGGTGCGTGATCGCGTCGCTGTTCTACCTGCTGGTCGCCGCGCCGCTCGGCCTGTTGCTCGCCTGGAATCTGCACCGCATGTTCCTGTACGTCGATCACCTGCAGCCGCTGCGTGCGCATGCGCACCTCGCCTCGCTCGGCTTCTTCGCCATGCTGATCATGGGCGTGTCGCTCAAGCTGATCGAGATGTTCATGCTCAGCCACGGTGTGAGCGAGCGGCCGGCATGGGTCGCCTTGCTGGCGTTCAATCTCGGGCTGCTCGTGCTGACCGCGCACTTCCTGTTCGGCGCCGCACCGCTTCTGTTCGCGGCGGGCGTGGCGTTGCTGGCACTCGCCATCGCCCTCTACCTGTGGCAGGTGGCACGATTGTATCGCCACCGGCTGCGCCGCAGGACCGAGGTCGCGTGGTGGCACACGCTGATGGGGCTTTGCTATCTCGCCCTGGCGCTCTCGATCGGCATCACGCTCGGGTTCGATCTCGTGCCGGCTGGGTGGCGCGCGAGCCTCACCCTGCTGTACGGGCTGTTCGCGCTGCCGGGCTTCGTCGGCGGCGTGATCGTCGGCCAGATGTACAAGATCGTTCCGTTCCTGGTGTGGTTCCATCGCTTCAGCAAGCATGCCGGCCTGCGCGCCATTCCCACGGCGAGCGAGCTGCTCGGCCAGGACATCCAGCGCGTGCAGTGGCTGCTCATGCATGTGGGATTCCTGACCTGCGCCGGCGGTGTGCTCGCGCATCGCGCGCCGCTGCTCAGCATCGGTGCGCTCTTCTTGCTGGCCGGCGCCGCCCTGTTCGGCTATGGGATGATCGCGATCTACCGGAGGCAGCCATGAGCGTGAGCGCGGACGAGGTGCGGGGCGCATTGCGGGACGTGCTCGACCCGGAGACCGGCGTGAACCTCGTCGACCTCGGCCTGATCTACGACGTCGACGTCGAGCAAGATGGCGCGGTGGTGGTGACCATGACGCTCACCACGCCGGCGTGCCCGGCGGGTGACGCCATCGCCCGCGGCGTGGTCCAGCGCCTGCAGCGGGTCGCAGGGATCACCGCCGGTCGCGTGGTGCTGACGTTCGACCCACCGTGGACCCCCGAGCGCATCACCGCCGAGGGCCGCCGATTGCTGGAGAGCTGACATGGCTACCGAGTTCATCGAGTCCATGCCCGTGGCGCAAGCGGTGAACGCGCACGAGCTCGTGACCCATCAGGCCGGTGCCGTGGTGAGCCGCACCGTGCTGAAGAAGGCCACCGGCAACGTGACCTTGTTCGCGTTCGCTGCCGGCGAGGGCCTGAGCGAGCACACCGCGCCGTTCGATGCGCTGGTGTACGTGCTCGAGGGCGAGGTCGACATCACCATCGCCGGCAAGCTGGTCGCTGCCAGCGCCGGTCAACTCGTGGTGATGCCGGCCAACCAGCCGCACGCGCTGAAGGCCGGCGCCGACCTGAAGATGATGCTGGTCATGATCCGCTCGTGATGGCGCGGCGGTGGCGCCGCCGGAAAAAACTCGGATCGCCCGCACGCGAGCACACCGGGCTGAACTAAGATCCCCGTCATGGCCACCACCATCCTCTTGATCCGTCACGCCACCAACGACTGGGTCGACAAGCGCATTGCCGGCTGGACGCCGGGCGTGCACCTGAACGAGCTGGGCCGCCAGCAAGCCGAGCGGCTGGTCGAGCGGCTGCGCGGGATCGAGCTGCACGCGATCTACGCGAGCCCGCTCGACCGCACGCGCGAGACCGCCGCGCCGCTCGCCAGCGCACGCCGCCTCGAGGTCGAGCTGCGCGAGGAGTTCGGCGAGATCCGCTATGGCGCGTGGACCGGCCTCGACGTGCAGCAGCTGCGCGAGCTGCCCGAGTGGAAGCAGTTCCTGCGCTTCCGCAGCGGCACGCGCGTGCCCGACGGCGAGCTCATGCTCGAGCTGCAAGCGCGCATGGTGGCCGGCATCGAGCGCCTGTGCGCGCAGCATCAGGAACAGACCGTCGCCATCGTCAGCCACGGCGATCCGATCCGCACCGCGATCGCGCACTACCTCGGCCTCGCGATCGATCTCTACCCGCGGCTCGAGATCAGCCCGGCGTCGGTGAGCCTGCTGCGCATCAGCAAGGACGGCCCGCGGCTCGCGCGGCTGAACGACACCGGCGACATCAGCGCGTGAGCGCGCCGGCCGGTGGCGCGGGTGCGCGATGGCCGCCACCACGCTCCCAGGCGCAGCTCGAGACCGGGGCGAACGACACGCGGACTTCCGCCGGTCGAGAGCGCGGGTTACCCGCACGTTACCCATTCCCGTTGCCCGGCCGGTACCCACCACTTTCTTTTCGGGAGGCCAATCGGTATTCGTCGGTACGAACCTTGCTGCCGATGTTGGCCGCCTGCAGTCGAACGTGACCTTCAGTCATGAGCACGAGCAAGTCGGCACCCGCGGACAAGCCCCTTTCGACGAGGAATGCACGACCAGCTGGCCACGAGGGAAGGACATTGCAATGCAGCTGTTCCGCCTAGCCCGGTGCCGTTGCGCGTTGGGTGTCGCTGCTGGTATGGCGACCATCATCACGATTCTCGAGGCTACCGCGCACGCTCAACGTATCGAGCGTGCGACCGTCGCTGCCGGCGGACTCGAGGCGAACGGCAACAGTGGTCCGGGCAACGCCTCTCGCGATGGGAGGTACGTGATCTTTGGCAGCAGAGCTACCAATCTCGTTCCGGGCGACATGAACGGGTGGATGGACGTCTTTGTTCGCGACCGGGTTACCGACCAGACCACGCGGGTGAGCATCAGCTCGTCTGGAATCGAAGGCGATCACGATAGCTATGCGACGGCAGTCTCGGCGGACGGTCGCTTTGCCTGCTTCACGAGCTATGCCAGCAACCTCGTGCCAGGCGACACCAACGGACGGTCCGATGTATTTGTGCACGACCTGGCCTCCGGGATCACGACGTGCGTGAGCGTGGGATCGAACGGCGCGCAGGGCATTGGCGACAGCTGGGGTGACGACATGTCCCAGGATGGTCGGTATGTGCTTTTCGATAGCAGCTCACCAAATCTGGTTCCCAACGACAAGAACGGCGTCCAGGACGTCTTCTTGCACGATCGACAAACGGCACGCACCTCCCGAGTGAGCATCGATTCCAGCGGCGTCGAGGGGGACGACGGCAGCGCGTGGGGATCGCTTTCGGACGACGGGCGCTTTGCGACGTTCACCAGCTGGGCCACGAACCTCGTCGCCGGCGATGCAAACCGAGCGACCGATGCATTCGTGCATGACACGGTGACCCACCGAACGATCGTTGCAAGCACCGACTCGAACGGGGTGCAGGGCAACGGCAACTCGTTCCCACGGTCGATCTCTGCCGATGGCCGGTTCGTGGCATTCGCAAGTGAGGCATCGAACCTGGTGCAGTCGGATGCAAACCTGGAGACGGATGTGTTCGTCCACGATCTCTTCACTGGCGCAACGGAGATCGCAAGCGTTTCGTCCGAGGGGCTCCAGGGGAACGACCGCAGCTACTATCCGGCGATGTCCGCGGACGGTCGGTACGTGGTGTTCCACAGCTTTGCGAAGAATCTGGTTCCAGACGACACGAACCGCGCCATCGATGTGTTCCTTCACGACCGTCTCACGGGAGAGACGGTGCGGGCGAGCGTCGATTGGATGGGCCAGGAGAACATTGACGACAGCAGCTATCCGTCGATCTCCCGCGATGGCCAGACCGTGGTCTTCTCGACCGGTGGCCAGCTCGTGCCGGATGACACGACTGCCATGGACGACGTCTATGTGTACGATCGTCTACGCGTCGCGCTCAATGGCGCACCAAGACCTCACAGCCCGGTCAACTTCACGGTCACCCACGCGAGCCCAAGGTTCTCGGGGCATCTCGCGCTCATCCTGCTGTCGTGCTCCGGAACCGACCCTCTGCCATTGCCCGGTGGGGCTGTGGTCTATCTCACGTTCGATCCGTGTACCTATCTCGCTCTCGAGCTCCACGAGCTCCTGATGGGAATCATCGACGGCGCCGGCACCGCACAGACTCCCCTCTTCAGTCTTCCCGATGTCGCTCCGGGAACCATGATCTTCGCCGGCGCCGTGGCGGTCGACCCAGTCAGCGGCACGGTGGACTCCACGAGTGCGCCGATCTGGTTTCTGACCCAGTAGACCGGTGCCGGGCTACTGCCGCCGGTTGCCGTGGACGCGGGCACCGCGTGCGCGGACCGGGCTAGCTGGTCATTCAGGTTGCGAACCGAAATCCCCAACTCGAGGTTGACTGCCGGCGCTCGCACCGACACCGCCACCTCACGCCAGCAGACAAGCGGGGTTCACGCAATCCGTGGCATGTCGCCAGCGCGATCGCGCGCGCCACGGCGCAGCTCGTGAGCGAGAGCCGTGGCGTAGCTCGGCAGTAGCGACGGCAGCTACCCCGTGATTCAGAAGGAGCACTTCTAGAATCAAGGGTATCGTCCACACACGCCGTTGACCGCGCTGAGCTCTGGTCCCGGCGGTGACCAAGGAGCAGCCCGCCTACTGCTCGAGGCGATTCAGCTCGCGCGCCGACGGCGCGTGCCGGGGGTCGAGCCGGAGCGCGGTGCGGAACGCTTGCGCGGCCTCGCCGCGGCGGCCGAGCTTGAGCAGCGCGCGACCGAGATCGTAGTGCAGGTCGGGCGAGCCGCCTCTGGCTGCCAGCGCTGCTTGCAGGTGCGGCAGCGCCTCGGCGTCGCGGTCGAGCGCGATCAACGCCTTGCCCAGGTAGTGCTGCTGGATCGCGTGATCGGGGCGCAGCTCGCATGCGCGGCGCAGGGAGACCTCGGCGCGGGCGAAGTCGCCCTGGTCGTACAGCACGCCGCCCAGGTTGGCATGCGCTTCCGCGAACTGCGGCTTCGCGCGGATTGCCGCCTCGAAGTGCGGGATCGCCTCGGCGACCCGCCCGAGCTTGACCAGCATCGCGCCGTAGCTGCTGTGCGCCTCGGGGAACCCGGGCTCGATCTCGAGCGCGGTGCGATAGTGCTGCGCCGCGCCCGCATGGTCGCCGCGCTGCTCGAGCACGCGGCCGAGATTCTGGTGCGCCATCCACACGCCGGGGTCGCGCTCGAGCACTCTTGTCCACAGCGTCTCCAGGTCGACGTAGAACGACTGCTGCTGCCAGGTGAGCGCGGCCAGCGCCGCGGCGACGAGCGTCGCCGCCGCGATCGCGAGCCGCGGCCGCGCGCGCAGCGCGTGCGCGCCGAGACCGACCACGAGCGTGGTGACGCCGGCGATCGAGAAGTACTGCCAGTGGTCGGCGACGAACGCGTAGCGCATGAAGTAGATGTTGACGAAGCCGAGCACCGGCAGCAGGTTGATCGCGAAGCAGGAAAGCCCCATCGCCGGCGCGCGCGCGGCACCGCGGCGCTGCCACCACAGCACGCCCGCGACCGCGATCAGCGCCGCGAGCGGCAGGTAGGAAGCGAGCCGCTCGGGATCGAGCGTCCACCGCGGGTACACGAGCGTGAGGTCTTGCGGCCACAGCGCCTTGCCGAGGTAGAACCACACGGCGCGCCCGGCGATCGCCAGGTGCGAGGCGACGCCATCGGTGCGCACCACGTCGGTGGCGATCGCGCGGTTGAGCTGGAACCCACGGTCGCGAGGCCGAGGCCGAGCGACAGCGGCACGAACGGCGCGGCCCGCAGCAGGTCTGCGCGCGACCTTGCCGCGGCGCCACCAGGCGATCAGCACCAGCACGATCGGCAGCATCACCACCGAGGTCTTGCCGAGCAGCGCGAGCAAGAAGCACAGCAAGGCAGCCGCGTAGGAGCGCCGCGCGTGCGTGTCCTCGAACTCGAGGTAGCACAGCAGGGTGGCGAGATAGAACACCATCGGCAGCGTGTTCTTGCGCTCGGTGATCCAGGCGACCGATTCGACGTTCACCGGATGCAGTCGAACACGAGCGCAGCGAACCACGCGCCCGGCACCGCGAGCCGGCGCAGCAAGCGCCACATGAGCAGCGTGCTGAGCGCGTGCAGCAGCACGTTGACGACGTGATATCCGGTCGGGCTGGTCCCGAACAGCCGCCACTCGACCCACATCGTCGTCCAGGTGAGCGGGAAGTAGTCGGGTGGATCGGTCGAGAACCAGAAGCGCGCGAGGCCGTGCGGGTCGTGGACGATCGGATTGGCGGTGACGGAACGAGTCGTCGTCCCAGATGAAGCCCGAGCGCATCGCGGGAACGTAGGCGCAGGCGACGATGCAGGGGAGCAAGAGCCCCGCGAACCGCTTCATACGGCAGCGGCCTTGCGCGCCAGGCGGTGCTCGAAGATCTCGCACACCTTGGCGAACACGGCATCGACGGTGATGGCTTGCATGCAGGCATTATCGCGGCATGCGGACTGGCGGTCGTTGAGCGCATTGATGCACGGACTGCACGGCAGTCCGGCCCAGAACACGTGGTTGCGCGGCGAGCGCGCGGCGAACACCGCCGGGCTCTCGGGACCGAACAGCGTCACCACGTCGACCGTGGTGAGCGTCGCGAAGTGCGCGGGGCCGCTGTCGTTGGTGACCAGCACCTGCGCGAGGCTGTACAGCACCAGCAGCTCCTCGAGCGTGGTCCTGCCGGCGAGGCTCACGCAGCGCGCCGATGCAACGCGCGCGCCAGCTGCTCGGTGGCGCGCGCCTCGGCCTCGCACCCGGTGAACACGACGTGCCGTCGGATACCGCGCGAGCAGCCGCTCTGCCAGGGCGAGGTAGCGCTCGCGCGGCCACTGGCGCAAGGGCAGGAGATCGCCGCAGTTGGCATTGAGCAGGATCAGCGGCGCGTGATCCGCGCCCGGGCTGGTCTCGGCAAGCAGCTGCTCGACCCGCAGCAGCGCCGCGCTCGGCGGCACAGAACGTCGGCGCGCTCGTCGCCGAGGGCGGTGCGGCGTCGATCGTTGGCAGCCGGTCGGGCGGCGCATCGAGCACGCTCACCAGCAGACGGAACAGCGTGCTCGCGTGCAGCGTCAATTGAAGGCGACCCGATGCGTCATCAGATCGCCGCGATAGCGGCCCTCGCCGAGTAAGCGTGCAGGCCGACCCGCGCACGTGCGCCGCTCAAGAAGCTCAAGATGGCCGAGGCGCGCGACAGGAACTCGAGATCGATCGTGGCGTCGATGCGCAAGCGGCGCACGCGTGAAATGGCGCTCACCAGGCCGGCGATCATGGGCACGACGTGATCGCTCGGCACCGCGATCACGTTCTCGCGCGGCAGCAGCCCCATCACGTCGAGAATCGAGCGATTCTCCGCGAACACGAGGAAGAACACGTTGCTGCGGCCGACGCGGCGCACCGCCTCCTCGATCGCCGCGGACGCGAGCACCGTGGATCCCTGCTCGAGCAGCTTGACGAACAGGATGCGGCGCACCAATTGCACTCGCTCCCGGCGAACCAGGCCGGCGAGCGTTCGCCACGCGGTCAACAGCGCGCACGCGGGTGCTCCCAGCCAGCGATCGAGCTGGCGCAGGCGATCGATCTGGCGCAGCATGTTCGCGTTCACCTGGAGCGGGACCTTGCCTTGATTGTGAGCTCGATCGCGGCTAGA
The DNA here is from genome assembly GCA_046349655.1 of Planctomycetota bacterium. Classification (GTDB taxonomy): domain Bacteria; phylum Planctomycetota; class B15-G4; order B15-G4; family JAXMBY01; genus JAXMBY01. Next base: position 52,979 of record JAXMBY010000034.1, on the reverse strand, counting down.
ACCTGCGCCTCGTTCGGGCTCGGTCGCTATCGTGACGGAGTGAGGCCATGAAGCCAACCATGTTGCTCGCAGGGTTTCTAGCGTTCGTTGTCGCCTTGGTAGCATGGCCAGCGCAGAAAGCCTGCGCCCGGTCCGGCGACCCTGCCCAGGGTAGCGTGCCGGCGTGCGAAGCGGAGAACCCGATCATCGCCGTTCCCGATCCGCCGCTCGGTCTCCGGTCCTGGGAAGACGCCGGCGTGGCGAAGCCCAAGCCCGAGAGCGTGCGCCTGGGTCGCTGGCTGTTCTTCGACCCGCGTCTCTCGGCGGACGGCACCATTGCCTGCGCCACCTGCCACCGACCCGAGCACGCCTTCTCCGAGCCCACGCCGGTGTCGACCGGCATCAATGGGCAGCGCGGCAACCGCAAGGCGCCGAGCGCCGTGAACCACTACTGGGCGATCGAGCACCCCGAGGCTGCGCTCGGCGGCCCGATCCGCATGGTGCGCTACCTGTTCTGGGACGGCCGCGCCCACTCGCTCGAGGAGCAGGCGAAGGGCCCGATCGCGAACCCGGTCGAGATGGGCAACACGCACGAGCTGATGATCCGGTCGCTCGCCGGCATCAAGGGGTACAAGTAGTACTTCGCGGAAGCGTTCGGCAGCGAGGCGATCACGATCGATCGCGTGGCGCAAGCGATCGCCGACTTCGAGCGCACGCTGATGAGCGGCAACTCGGCGTGGGACCGCGCCGAGAACGGCGACGAGCGGGCGCTGTCGCCCGCTCAGGCCGAAGGCAAGCGGTTGTTCTTCAGCGACGAGGTGCGCTGCAACGCCTGCCACTTGAACCAGAACCTGACCGACGGCAAGTTCCACAACCTCGGCATCGGCTGGGATGCCGAGCGCAACCAGCTGCGCGATCAGGGTCGGTTCGCGGTGAGCGGCGTCGAGGCCGATCGCGGCGCGTTCAAGACGCCGGGCCTGCGCGACGTGAGCAAGCACGCGCCCTACATGCACGACGGATCGCTGAAGACGCTGCGCGACGTGGTGCTGCACTACAACAAGGGCGGCAACCGGAACCCGCAGCTCGACCCGCAGATCAAGCCGCTCAACCTGAGCGAGGCAGAGATCGACGCACTGGTGCGCTTCATGGAAGCGCTCGACGGCGAGGGCTATCAGATCAAGGCGCCAACCAGTTTCCCGAGCGAGGGCACGCCATGAGTCGATGGTTGCCGGGCATCCTGATCGCGCTCGCCTGCGGCGCGCGCGCAGGCGAGGTCGAGGCGGTGAAGCAAGAGCTGGCGAGCGCCGCCCCGGCCGGGCGGACGTTCGACCACGCCGACCTCGACCAGTTCCTGAAAGCTTGCGTGCGGGCGTGGATCGTTCGACTACGCGCAGGGACGCGCCCAGCGCGCGCAGCTCGACCGCTACCTCGGCGCGGTCGCCGCCGTGAAGCTGTCCGAGCTCGCTCGCGGCGAGCAGCTCGCGCTCCTGATCAATGCGTACAACGGTTCCACCATCAAGCTGATCCTCGATCACTACCCGGGCGTGCAGAGCATCCGCGATCTGAACGACCCGTGGAAGACCGTGGCGTACGTGATCGGCGGGCACAAGCTGTCGCTCGATCAGCTCGAGCACGAGATCCTGCGGCCGGTGTTCAAGGACGCGCGCGTGCACGCCGCGGTGAACTGTGCGTCGGTGGGCTGCGGGCCGCTGCGCGCCGGCGCGTTCACCGGCGGCGCGATCGATGCCGAGCTCGACCTGCAGTTCAAGGCATGGCTCGCTGACCGCCGCTGCGCGCGGGTCGAAGGCGAGAAGCTCCTGGTCTCGCACGTGCTCGAGTGGTTCAAGGACGACTTCGTCACCGACGGCCACGTCAAGGCGCAGAAGACCGTCGCTGCGTTCCTCGCGCCGTACGCCACCGGCGAGGTCAAGGCGTTCCTCGACGCGCACGGCACGGACGTGCCGCTCGCCTACATCGACTACGACTGGTCGCTCAACGACGCCGCGCGTGCGAAGTAGATGATGAGCGGCCATGCGATGATGCGTGACTGGGCGAAGCAAGCCACCTCGGCCGCGGACGCGATCGCGCTGGTGCAGAGCGGCATGAAGGTGTTCGTGCACGGGGCATCCGCCACGCCCACGCCGTTGCTCGACGCGCTGGTGGCGCGAACCCAGCTCGCCGGGGTGAAGCTCTACCACTTGCACACGCTGGGGCACACACCCTTCGCCGACCGCGAGCACGCCGCGCGCTTCGCCTCGATCTCGCTGTTCACCGGTGCCGCGCTGCGCAAGCCGATCGAGGAGGGCCACGCCGACTTCATCCCCATCTTCCTGTCCGACATCCCGGCGCTGTTCCAGGAGCGCATCATCCCGCTCGACGCAGCGCTGCTGCAGCTGTCGCCGCCCGACGCGCACGGGAACTGCACGCTCGGCACGTCGGTCGACACGGCAAAGGCCGCGGCCGATTCGGCGCGCATCGTGATCGCGGAGATCAACGAGCAGATGCCGCGCACGCTGGGCAACACCGTGGTGCCGTTCGAGCGCGTGGCGGCGTTCATCCATACCGACCGGCCGCTCGTCGAGCACGAGGTTGCCGCGGAGACCGAGATCGAGGCGCGCATCGGCGCGATCATCGCCGGCCTGGTGGAGGACGGCGCGACCCTGCAGATGGGGATCGGCTCGATCCCCGATGCGGTGCTCTCGCGACTGCGCGACAAGCACGACCTTGGCGTGCACACCGAGATGTTCTCGGATCGGCTGGTCGATCTGGTGGAGGTGGGGGCGGTCACCAACCGCCGCAAGCACGTGCATCCCAATCGCGTCGTCACGAGCTTCGTCACCGGCACCCGGCGCGTGTTCGATTTCGTGCACGACAATCCGCTGGTCGAGTTCCACCCGTGCGATCGCACCAACGACACCGCTCTGATCCGCCGCAACGATCGGGTGGTGGCGATCAACTCGGCGCTGCAGATCGACCTCAGCGGTCAGGTGTGCGCCGATTCCATCGGCCATCGCATCTACTCGGGCATCGGCGGTCAGATGGACTTCATCCGCGGCGCGGCGCTGTCGAACGGCGGCAAGCCGATCGTGGCGCTGCCATCCACGGCCAGCGCCGGCCAGCTGTCGCGCATCGTTCCCGAGCTCAACCCGGGCGCCGGCGTGGTCACCACGCGCGGTCACGTGCACTGGATCGTGACCGAGTTCGGGGCCGTCAACTTGCATGGCCGTACGCTGCGCGAGCGCGGCGAGGCGTTGATCTCGATCGCGCATCCCGACTTCCGCGACGAGCTCAGGCGCGCGCTCGCCCGCATCCGCCACTTCGATCTCGCGCCCGCGCCGCGGCCGAGCCGGGCGCGCTGAACCGCCGGGCGTGTCCGGCTACCCTGTCGAACTCGATCAGCGACACATCGCGCGGGTGCTTGAGCGGCTTCAGGATGTCAAACTCGCGGCGCGCCCACTCCAGGTTCATGAGCACTCTTCCGACCGCGGACAGGCATCGTGGTCGCGAGCGCAACAACTCACGTCAGGGGGCTTCGGGCCCGCCTGCCAGTGGGGTTTTCACCGTCGCAGAAGCACCGGGCTGGCGCCGTCGCGCCAGCCCGTGTCCGGCTTTGCGGCGAGGATGACCCACCCGCTCTCGCGATCGCTTGCCATGGTCACCCTCACCGCTGCCGACCTCACTCGGCCCTGACGCGGATGCCCAGGTTGAAGGGCAGCGAGCGCGCCGGAGTGAAGTAACCATCGCCACTCTGAAACGAGCCTCCCCATGGTACCGACGAGGAGTCGGCGCCAATGCCGAGCAGCCCCGAGTCGCCGGGCGGTAGCTGCACCCAGCCATGGACGTCCTGTCCGAGGTCGAAGCGAGACACGCTCACCGGCTGCCTGACGTACGCGCCCGAAGTCGTGGCGAACGTGCCGGGCGGGAATGTGAACGGAGCGATCTGAGCGAGCAAGCCGCCACCCCGGAGATCCGGCGTGTTGCCCAGCGGATCGATGGCATAGTTGGCGTTCGAGATGCCGGCGGTCGGGAACGAGGAAGTCGTCGAGCCGAAGTCCAGCACGGCCAGCGTGAGGTTGGTGATGCCGTTCCCCAACGAGCTGGGCGGTGCGCCGAAGTTGTTGTTGAAGTAGTCGGCGCTTCCCGCAGGCACTTGCACGAGCCAGCCGCTCTCGATCGTGCCATCGTCGCAGACACCGAAGTCGCGATCCGGCGCAGTGACGAGCGTCACGCAGTTGGTGAAGCCGACACCGGGGTTCCCGCATGCTGGGTTGCCCCACACGGCGCTGAATCGATACGTGGTGCCGCCGAACCCGGACGGGAACGTGGCGTTCAGACGCAAGTAGCTGCCGGTGCCGTCGCCATCCGGGATGGTTGGCAGCACCGGACCGATGGCCAACGCCGGCGTGCATGGTGCTGCAGCGTAGTACAGACGGAACTTGTCGCCTGACTTGGTACCGAAGAAGGCGATCTGGAGCACGTCGCCGCTTGCGACCGAGGCGGTGAGGTGATCGCCCGAGCCGGCATTGCCGACCGGCGCGCTGGACACCCGCAGGCGCCCGTGCGGCTGGTGATCGGCAGAGCGGCACGAGTCCGTGCGGGAATTGTCCTGAGCGATGCTGAGACCCAGGTCGAACGTGCCCGCAGCAACCGCCGGAGTCGTGTAGCCGTCGCGAGAAAACCGCTGCCGCCGACAGGGTCAGCCCAGCATCGACCCCGACGCCGAGGGTTCCCGAGTCGCCCGGGGCAAGCTTCACCACGGCCACCGCGCGCGTGGCGCCGACGGGAATGCCGATCTCCGGCATCGCGAAGCCAACGAAGGAGAGAAGCGGCGGTGGGATTGACCGGCGAGTAGATCGCGGTGATGGCGTTGACCAGATCGGGTGTGTTGCCCGAAGGATCCAGGCCCAGGTTGGGACTGAAGACGCCGATCATCGGATAGGTGAGGCCAGAACCGAAGTCCGCGACGCTGACCGCCACGCCGGCCACGAGCTGCTCGCCCGCGAGCTGTTCCGAGTTGCCGTTCCCCGGCTTCACCTCCTGCGCCAGGCTGTAGTAATCCGACGATCCGCTCGGCACGCTGATCACGACACCCGCGTCCATCAGGCCGCGCTGGGGCGCCACCCACAACGAGCTGTCGCTCGCGGACTTGGCGCTGAGAAGGAAGCCAACCTTGGCGCCGGTGCCTGCCGACCACGGGCCCTTCCATCCCTCGTCGTCCTGGTTCGTGTTCGGGTCGTCCGGCACATCGGCGCGGTTGCCCGTGGCGTCGGGAATGCCAGGGAGTGCGTTGCCGCTGTTCGTGGCGAGGAACTCGATCGTGCTGTCGAGGTTGGTCGCGGCGCCACAGTAGGTCACGCAAAACCGGTACGTGTTGCCCTTCTTCATCTTCTCGTTGCCATAGGGACTGTAGAAATCGATGTAGTGATGGTTGGCGTTGCCCTCCACCTGGCTGCCATGCTTGCCCTCCCACCAGTGCGTGTCCGCCCAGGTGCCGTCCGCTTGCTTCTTGTCGACATCGAAATCCGAGAACAGGCTGGCATCCGCACTGTTCACCTCGACGTGGAAGTCGAGCAGGTTCTCGTTCTCGGCATTGGCGGCGAGCGTGACCTCGTAACAGATCCTGCGGCAACCATTGCCCAGGTCGGTCGAGGTGGCGTTGATGGTGATGTCGTTCTCGTTCTGAACGCCGAGATCGACTCGAGGTCGTGCGTGTGCGCCGACCGCGAGCAGAGTCAATGCACCGAAAGCGAGCGCTGCCAACCGGCCTTGGCTTGAGTCCATGGCATCTCCTTCATCGTCACGGCATAGCGTCATTGCGCCCCTGCGGCGCGCGTTTCGCTGGAACGAGCCGGTTTGCTGGCGCAAGAGATCGAACAAAATGGTCGTTTCGGGATTCACGATGGCATGGCGCGGCCGCTCGAGAACCCGGTGCCGAATGGGCGCCTCGCTGACATTGGCGCCCGAGCGGCGCGTGCAGCGGCGATGGAATCGCTCACGACCGCACGCGGCTCTCGCCCGTGTACACGTTGTACCTGCCGTCGCGCAGGAAGCCGACCAGGGTCTGGCGGCCGTCGCTGGCGAGGTCGATGGCGAGCGTGCTCGCTGCCGAGACCGAGGCGATGATCGGGATGCGCGCCATGCGCGCCTTCTGCACGATCTCGAACGAGCTGCGGCCGCTGACCAGCAGCACAGCTCGCTCGAGCGGCAGCGCGTCGAGGCGCAGCGCGTCGCCGATCACCTTGTCGACCGCGTTGTGGCGGCCGATGTCCTCCTTCACGCACAGGAGCTTGCCGTCGGCGTCGAACAGCGCGGCGGCATGCAGCCCGCCGGTGGCGGCGAACACCGATTGCGCGGCGCGCATGCGCTCGGGCAGGAGGAGCAGCGTGGCCTCGGTGATGGCGACGTCGCTCGTCACCGGCGGCGCGAGCTGGCGCAACGCCTCGAGCGATGCCTTGCCGCACAGGTTGCACGACGACGCCACCAGCAGGTGGCGCTTGCTGTGCTCGAGATCGACTTCGAGCCCGTCCCGCAGCCGCACCAGCAGGATCGCCGGCGCTGCCCGTGGGCTGGTCGAGGCGAGTGCGCTGCCGCGGCGATGTCGTGCGCGCTCGCGACGATGCCCTCGGTGTACAGCAGCCCCGATGCGAGCGCGACATCGTCGCCGGGCGTGCGCATGATCACCGCCAGGCTGGCGTCGTTCACGCGGATCTCGAGCGGCTCCTCGACGACCACCGCTTCCTCGGCGCGCAGTGTGCCTGCTCGCGGCGCGCGAGCACGGCCCGCTGGGCGATGCGCGGTGCACGCGTGGATCGAGTGGACCGCGCTCGGGCCCGGGCATCACTGCGGCGGCGGCGTGAGCGTGAACGCCGCCGCGCCGCCCCGCATCGGCGCGGAGTCGGTCGCCTGCGTGGCGCGCAGCGTCGCGGTGCTGCCGTCCACCGAGAACACCCACACGCGGTGGGTCTGGTGCACGGTGGCGACGAACACCGTCGCGGGATCGTGTCCGGCGCACCACACGCCGTGCGCGCTGAGCGCGGTGCCGGCCTCGGCCGGAAACGCGTAGGCCTCGGTCTCGGTCACGTCGCCGGTGCGCGGATCGAACGCGAGCAGATAGAGCGATAGCTCGCCGCGCTCGGCGTTGGGAACGGTGCGCGACTGGCGCACCGAGGCGAGCATGTCGGCGCGCGCCGCTCGCGGCTGCGCGGGGCGGAATGCCAGCGCGCTCGCGGCCGACACGACCAGGAGGACGATCAGCAGGACGGGGTTCTTGTTCATGGCACTAGGGTCCAATCGTGAGCGGCGCCTCGACACCCAGATAGGCCTTCCAGCCGATGGCGCGTGCCATCTGATGATGGAACGTGATCCCGATCAGGCTGGGATCGTCGGGGATCGGCGCCGAGATCAACAGCTCGCCACCGCTCGGGATCGTGCCGGTGGTGACGACGTAGAGAGAGCTCGGATCCAGACGGAATGCTCCCCAACCGCCGAGCGGGATGTACGAGGTGCCGAGCGACCCGAACAGCACGAACGGGTTGCCGCCCTCGCCGCTCATCGCGAACGTGATGGTGTTGCCGATGCCGGGATCGCCGGTGATCTCGAGATCGACGAACCAGATGCGGAAGATGGCCGAGGCCGTGGGCGGATCGCCCATGAAACCGTAGTCGGCGATGAACAGATCGCCGATCCGGTTCGCGGTCGCGTCGATCGGATGGATCATCGTCGCGGCGAAGTTCACCGGCGCCGCGGTGTAGCTGCCGTTGCCGTCGGCCGCCAGATGCAGGCGCTGCACCACGTGGCCCGAGACCGGGCCTTGCACCTCCCCCCACAGGCAGATGAACCCGTCGTCCTGGCAGCCGGGGAACTGCAGCGCGCGGTAGATGTGCAAGCCGTCGGGTGAGCAGTGCGGCGGCATGGTGCAGATCGGGTCGGTGGTGCCCGTCCCCGGCGGCGGGAAGCCCTCGTAGTCGGGCCAGCCGTAGTTCAGTCCCTGGCGCACGTGGTTCAGCTCGTCCGGCGGATAGTCGTCCGTCGATCCGTAGTTGAACTGGTTGTCGCCGGCGAGCAAGTCGCCCGCGGCGTTGAAGGCGATGTCGTAGGTGTTGCGCAACCCGGAGGCGAAGATCTCGAAGCCGGAGCCGTCGGGGTTGATGCGCATCACGGTGGCCGAGCGCGGGTCGGCCTCCTGGCACCTGTCGCAGGTCGAGCCCAGCGAGAAGTACACCTTGCCGTCCTTGCCGATGGCGATGCCGTTGGCCGAATGGATGTTGGGGGCCGCTCCCACCGGCAGGCCGACGACCAGGTCGGTCTCGGTCTCGGCGACGTCATCGCCGTCCCGGTCCTCGAGCGTGATGATCTTGTCGAAGTTGGTGGCGTACAGCACGTTGCCCAGGAACACGATGCCGTGCAAGTGCACCAGCCCCGAGGCGAACACCTTCGCCGCCGGATCGGCCACGCCGTCGTGATCGTTGTCCTCCAGGATCAGGATGCGGCCGTCGATCTGCGCGACGAACAGGCGGCCGCGCGCATCGAACGCGAGCGACGTGGGACCGGCCAGATCCGCGGTGCGGAAGATGGCCGCGCGGTAGTGCGGCGGCACCGTGGGTTGGGCCTGGACCGGGGCTGCCAGGGCGAGCACGAGCACGACGGAAGCGCGAGCTGGTCGCATGCCGACTCCTCGGGAGCTTTGCGAGCGGGACACGAGCCTACCCGGGCAACGGCGCCGCGGGAAGGGAGAACGCTGCTGGTTGGTTGGCACCTGCACCAATTTGCTGCACGTGGCTCGCCGACCGAGCGCGGCATGCGGGCGATGTGGCGCGCGCCGCGCGTCGCGCGATCGTTATTTGCGTCGGACCGATGCGGCCCGGCGCCGTCTCATGCACGCGCCTGGCAGTCGGACCAGGCCTGATCGGAGAGCGCCATGTTCCGCGCCATTCTCGCGCTGCTGCTGTGCCAGGACGATGCGACCGCAGGCAATCTCGGCGAGCACCTGGAGGCTGGTCGCAATGCGCGCGACCAGGGCCACCTGGTCAAGGCGGCGCGCGAGCTGTACGCCGCAGCCAAGCTCGAGCCGCGCGACGTGCGGCTCGCGCTCGAGGCGGCCGAGCTCCTGGCGCGAGTCGGCAGCGATGCGATGGCGAACGAGCTGGTGCGCGCCGCCGAGCAGAGCATGAGCCGCCAGCGCACCTGGATGCAGTCGATCAGGTCGCTGCTCGATCAGCGGATTCGCGAGCGGGTGCGTGCCGGCAACGACCATCTGCGCGCCGGCGAGCTGGCGCTCGCGCAGAGCGAGTTCGACGCCGCGATCGCCATGGATCCGGCGCGCGGCGAGCTGTACGTGCATCGCGCCGGCACGCTCAACCTGCTCGGCGATCGCGACGGCGCGCTCGCGGCGCTCGGCGAAGCGCTGCACGCCGGGCTGTTCGACCGGCAGAAGTTCATCGAGGTGCCGCCGCTGCAAACGCTCTGGTCCGACGTGCGCTACCGCGAACTGTTGCGCGATGCGTTCGGCGAAGGCACCGTGACGATGGCGGCGCAGTACTGGCACGACCAGGCCGGCGCGCGCGTGCGCCGGGGCATTGCCGCCCTGCACCGCGGCGCCGCCGCCGCGGCGCTCGCGGAGTTCGCCAACGCCGTGCAGATCGAGCCCGAGGACGCCGAGCTGTACGTGTTCGAGGCGCGCGCGCAAGCGTTGCTCGAGCTGCGCGCTGCGGCTCTCGACTCGCTCAAGCAGGCTTTCGCCCACGGTTTCACCGATCGCGACCGGCTGCTCGAGTTCCCGGTGTTGCGGACGCTGGTGCAGGAACACCTCGATGAGCTCCTCCCGCCCGCGGCAGAAGGCGATGCGCAGTCGCCGCCGGCAGCCGGTCCGCCCGCAGCCACCGGCGACGCCGAGGAGCCGGCGGCGCCCGCGGTGCCCGGCTTCACGCATCAGGGCAAGAACGCGAAGGGCCGCCCCGAGTACCAGCACGACGCCACCGGCGTGATGTTCGTGCTGGTGCCAGGCAGAGATCTCGAGGGCGGCGACGACACCCATGTCACACCGATCAAGCCGTTCCTGATCGCCAAGCACGAGATCACGCAGGCGGTGTGGCAGCAGGCGATGGGCAGCAACCCGTCGCATTTCGTCGACGCCAGCCGACCCGTCGACAGCGTGCTGTTCGGCGAGGCGTTGCGCTTCTGCAAGCGCTTCGATCTCACCCTACCCACCGAGGCGGAGTGGGAGCACGCGTGCCGTGCCGGCGCCGGCGCGGTCCCGGCGAGCGAGCTCGAGCAGCTCGCCTGGTACGGCCAGACCGAGACCCAGGCGGTGGCAACCAAGCAATCCAATGCATGGGGGCTCTACGATCTCCTGGGCAACGTGTGGGAATGGTGTCAGGGCGAGATCGACGACAAGCCAGGGTCGGTCGTCGCCCGCGGCGGTTCCTACTCGAGCGGCGCCGCCGACTGCACGCCGGACGCGCGCAGTGCCTTCAAGCGCGGCACCCGTCACGCCAGCGTCGGCTTCCGGCCGGTGCGTGTGCTCGACGACTAGGCGCGAGCGCCCCAGAGCTGTCGCTGCACTTGCGCCGGCGACAGCTCGCGCCACGCACCGCTTGGCAGGTCGCCCAGCGCGAGGCCGCCGATCTGGATGCGCTTCAGCTCGAGCACCGCGTGGCCGATCGCCGCGCCCATGCGGCGCACCTGGCGGTTGCGACCCTCGCGGATCGTGAGCTCGATCCAGGTGTGATGCGTCGTGCGGCGCATCAGGCGCGCGGCGGCGGGCTGCGTGCGCCCGTCGGCAAGCAGGACGCCACGGCGCAACCGGTCGAGCTCTGGCTCGCGCACGTGGCCGTGCAGCTTGATGACGTACGTCTTCGCCACCTTGAAGCGCGGCGACGTGAGGCGGTCGATCAGCTGGTTGTCGTTGGTGATTATCATGAGCCCCGACGTGTCCTGGTCGAGGCGGCCGACGGGCGAGAGGTGTCCGAGCTCGGCGGGAAAGAAATCGAGCACGGTCTTGCGGCCGCGCTCGTCCTTGCGCGTGGCCACGACGCGCACCGGCTTGTGGAACGCGAAATAGCGACGTGCCTGCGCCACTGCGGCGCGACCCGCGATCGCGATGCGATCGCGCACGAGGTCGACCCAGCGCGCGGGGTCGGTCACCGGCTCGCCGTTCACGGCGATGCGCCCGGCGCGGATCGCCCGCGCCGCCTCGGCGCGCGAGGCGATGCCGAGGCAGGACAGCGCGCGGTCCAGGGTCGCGTGCGACTTGCGCGGTCCGGTGGTGGTCATGCGCGTCGCCGCTGGTGTGGAACTCGATCCGGGCGCCGACCGTAGCAGCTCGACGCGAATCGCGGGATCTTGCTTCTCTCGCGCCATGCGGTCAGTACGGTAACAAGCCAACCACCTACCGAAAGGGAAAAACGATGCGTTGTGCACGCCAGCCGATGTTCGTGATCGCGCTTTGCCTGCTCGCGCCTGCAGTTGCCGTGCGCGGCCAGGGCCGCGCCGCACCGCCCGCCACGCGGCGCGAGGAAGTGAAGGACATGCTGCATGGCGTCGAGCTGGTCGATGCGTATCGCTGGCTCGAGAACCAGCAGGCGCCGGAGACGCGGCAGTGGATCGACGCGCAGAACGCGTTCACCCAGGGTTACCTCACCACGCTGCCAGGGCGCAAGGAGCTGAACCAGCGGCTCACGCAGCTGATGAAGACCGATACCGTCGGCACGCCGACACGGCGCGGCAATCGCTACTTCTTCGCGCGCAAGCTCGCCAGCGAGGAGCTGTCCGTGCTGTGCGTGCGCGAGGGCGTGAACGGCAAGGACGAGGTGCTGATCGACCCCTTGCCGATGAGCGCCGATCACACCACCAGCGTCAACTTCATGGGGTTCTCGCGCGACGGCAAGCTGCTCGCGTACGGCGTGCGTCTCGGCGGCGAGGACGAGGTCGAGATGCGCCTGTACGACGTCGACGCGCGCAAGGATCTCGGCGATCGATTGCCAAGAGCGCGCTACGGCGGCGCGGCGTTCGTGCTCGACAAGAGCGGCTTCTACTACACGAAGTACGATGCCGCGTCCGGCCCGCGGCTCCACTACCACACGATCGGCAAGGAGCTGGCGAACGACAGCGAGGTGTTCGGCAACGGCTACGGCCCGGGCAAGAGCATCGGCGCGCTCGTCACCGAGGACGGGCGCTACCTGGTGATCTCGGTCTTCCACGGCTCGGCGGGCGTGAAGTCCGAGGTGTACTTCCAGGATCTCGCGAGCAAGGGCCCGATCGTGACGCTCGTGAATGATGTCGACGCGGTGTTCGGCGCGTCGTTCGCCGGCGACGCGATCGTCGTCCAGACCGACTGGAATGCGCCCAACGGACGCGTGTTCCTGGTCGATCCGAGGAAGCCCGGGCGCGAGCAGTGGCGCGAGATCGTGCCGACCGGCAAGAGCGTGATCCAGGGCGTGTCGCTCGCGGGCGGCCGCATGTTCGTGCGCTACCTGGAGAACGTGAACTCGCGCGTGCGCGCGTTCGATCTGAACGGCAAGCAGCTCGGCGAGATCGAGTTCCCGACGCTCGGCACGGTCTCGGGCGTGAGCGGCGAGTGGGACGACAACGAGGCGTTCTACTCGTTCAGCTCCTATGGCGTGCCGCCGACCATCTACCGATACAACGTCACCAAGGGCAGCTCGGAGACCTGGTGGCAGGCGAAGGTGCCGATGGATCAGACGACGATCGCGGTCGAGCAGGTGTGGTTTGCATCGAAGGACGGCACCCAGGTGCCGATGTTCCTCGTGCATCGCCACGGCCTGAAGCTGGACGGGAACAGTCCGACGTTCCTGACCGGGTACGGCGGATTCCGCAGCAGCAGCACGCCGGGGTTCAACCCGACCGCAGTGCTGTGGGCGGAGAAGGGCGGCGTGTACGCGGTGCCCAACCTGCGCGGCGGCGGTGAGTTCGGCGAGGAGTGGCATCGCGCCGGCATGCTCGACAGGAAGCAGAACGTGTTCGACGACTTCATCGCCGCGGCGGAGTGGCTGGTGGCGAACAAGTACACGAGCCCCGGCAAGATCGCCATCTCGGGTGGCAGCAACGGCGGCTTGCTGGTGGGCGCATTCCTCACGCAGCGCCCGGACCTGTGCCGTGCCGTGCTGTGCTCGGTGCCGCTGCTCGACATGGTGCGCTACGACAAGTTCCTGGTCGCCAAGTTCTGGGTGCCTGAGTACGGGTCGGCCGACGACGCCGCGCAGTTCAAGGTGCTGCACGCGTATTCCCCATACCACCATGTCGTCAAGGGCACGAGGTACCCCGCGGTGATGTTCGTGACCGGCGATTCCGACACCCGCGTCGACCCCTTGCACGCGCGCAAGATGTGTGCGCTCATGCAGTGGGCGAACGCGTCGGACAACCCCATCCTGCTGCATTACGACACGAAGTCCGGCCACTCCGGCGGCAAGCCCATGACCAAGATCATCGAGGACCGCGTCGACGAGCTCGCCTTCCTCCTCGCCCAGCTCGCCTCCAGCCAGTCGTAGGGACAGTCTACGCTGTCCCTTTTTTCATGAAACGCAAGTGGATCAGTTTGTGACGGTGTGGGAGTGGTGGCTCGTGCATGATCAGGTAGACGGTGAGTGCGATCAGCGCCAGTGCCAGGGGTGAGGGGACGAGGTCGTCGGTGAGCAAGCCGAGCAGCGAGAAGTGGTCACGAGCGGAACGGGTCGAGCCCGTGCCTGCCGGCACCTCGAGCTCGATGCGCCGGGTGATCGCACCCGCCGGGGTCATCTCGACAGCCAGCTGACTGCCATCGCCGTGGCCGATCAAGAACATGTACGAGTCGTGCGACGCGAGCTTGCCAATCCGGATCCACGCGTCGGTGCTGGCGTCGTAGGGAGCGGCCAGAGCTGCGAGCGCGACGGGTGGCCCGGCGCCCTCCCTGGTGAACAGGAGCAGCCGTGTGCGCGTCGCGAGCGCGACGATGTCACGCGCCGGATGCTGCTCACGAACCACGACACGGGCACCGACGATCGGATCGTCGCTCGGCTGCACGGGCGATCGCTGCAGCTCCAGGGCGCCGAGCCAGTACGCGGCGTCGGCAAACGCAAGCACCCGTCCCGCCATCGCCACCGGCGGCGCCGCAAAGCGTTCCGTTGCGCCGCCATCGGGCGGCGTTGCGTCCCTCGGCCCCAGCCTCGCTGCGAGCGCCCATCCTCGCCGCGACCCCGGATCGCGCTGCTCGAACCGCAGCACTTTGCCCTCCACCAGCGAGTAGAACCAGCGCTGCGTGTGGCCGATCTGCAGCGCGCGGAAGCAGCGACTGCTCGACCACCATCGGTCCTGCCGGCCGCGCGCACCGAGCTCGAGCAGCGCCATGTTCAGGCTGTCGTCCAGCCGGCCGGCCTCGCTCGGCAGCGGACCGGGCGCCGGATCATCGACGAGCTGGCACGTGGGGCTCTCGCCCACAGCCAGCGCCACACCCGACCCTGCTGATCGATCGAGTACTCCACGTGCGGCGCCGAGCTGTGCGGGACGAAGCTGGCGCGATGCAGGGCGAGCACCCCGAGCCACACGGCGAACAAGCCCGCCCCGAGCGACGCCGCGAGCGCGAGCTTCGCCAGAAGCGGCTGGCGGGTCAGTGCGCCGCCACGCAGGAACGTGCCCCACGCAGCCAGCGCCAGACACGACACGATCGCGGCCGCCGCGAGCGCGACGCCGGTCCATGCCGTCCCCTCGAACACCACGAGCGACCCGGCCACGGCCGGGGCGAGCGGCAGCAGCCCGCTCACGTACCAGCGCGCCTCACGCATCACGATCAGCAATGCGGCGAAGTAATATGCCGCGCTCATCGCTGCGACCGCGACGCCGAACGCGGTCAGCCGCCAGTAGAACGGCTGCGCGGCGTGCCCGGGCACCGCGATCCAGGCGGCGACCGCGAAGTACGGCAGCAACGCCGCCAGCAGCAGCAGCGCGATGCCGGCGATCGCCTTCGCCGCGAAGATGCACGTGCGCGACAGCGGCCGGTGCACCAGGAACGCCCACGCGTCGCCGCGCCGCTCGAACAACGACTGGCGTGCGCCGAGCGCGATCGCGAGCAGCGCGCAGCCGCACGTGGCCACGAACGCAACGGGCTCGCTCGCAAGCGAGTCGACCAGGTCGGAGCGGTAGGATCGCATGGTCTGCCACACGGCCACTGCCAGGCCCATGCCGAGGGCGATTGCTCCCAGCACCGCGATCAGGAGGCACTCGCGCAGCTCCTTCCAGATCATCGCTCGCATGCTTCCGCTCCTGCGTGCTCGAGGAAAAACGCCGCCGACTGCCGCTCGCCGAGATAGCCGAGCACGATCTCTTCCAGGCCAACCGGCGCGCGCGCCACGCGCACGGCTGTGCCGAGCTTCGCCTCGAGGCCGGCATCGGCGCCGTCGACGAGCAGGTGCCACTCGCCATCGACCTGCTGGGCATGCACCAGCCCGGGCACCTCGGGCGCGGTCTGGCTCGCGACCACCCACCTGGTCACGCGCTCGATGAGCACGTCGACCGGCGCGCTCACGCGCAGCGCACCGCGATCGAGGATCGCAACGTGGTCGGCGACCCGCTCGACGTCGGCCAGGAGGTGCGAGCTGAGCAGCACCGTGCACTCGGCGCGGCGCGTCACGAACACCACCGCTTGCAGCAGCGCGCGCCGCGCCACCGGATCGAGCCCGATCGCCGGGTCGTCGAGGATCAACAGTTCCGGCTCGGGCGCCAAGGTCAGCGCCAGGCACAGGCCGGCGCGCTCGCCGCGCGACAGGCAATCGATGCGTGCCTGCGGGTCGAGGGCGAAGTGCTCGATCACCCGCGCGGCGAGCGCCGCGTTCCAGCGCGCGAAGAACCGCGACTGGAAACGCACGCACTCGCGCACGCGCATCCATGCCGGCAGATGATGGCCCTCGGTCAGGTAGCCGATGCGAGCGCGCAGCAACGGATCGATCCGCGTGCAGTCCTGGCCGAGCACGCGCGCCACGCCGCGCGACGGATCGAGCAGACCGAGCAGCATCCTGATGGTCGTCGTCTTGCCCGAGCCATTGCGCCCGAGCAGCGCGAACACGCTGTGCCGCGGTACCAGCAGGTCGAGCTCGCGCACCACCGCCCGCCCGGCGAAGCAGCGCGTCAGCCCATGCGCCTCGATCGCGAACTCGCTCATCAAGCCCTCCTCGTGGATCGCGCGTCGGTCCGCAAGCGGATGCGCAAGGCGTCCATCAGCTGCTCCGCCTCGAGCTGCAGTGGTGCGACCGCGCTCAGGAACGCGTCGAGCGCATGCTGCAGCCGCCGCGTGCGCTCGCTCCTGGTCAGGATCTGTCGCGGCTCGGCGACGAACACCCCGCGCCCGTGCACCGACGCCACCACCCCCTCGCGGGTCAGCTCGGCGAATGCCTTGGCGACCGTGTTGGGGTTGAGCACCAGCCGCTCCGCGAGCGCGCGCACGCTCGGCAGCAGGTCGCCTGGGGCAAGCCGCGCGTGCCGGATCGCAGCGCGCACCTGATCGACGATCTGGCGGTAGATCGGGATCGCGCTGCCGGTGGTGACCTGGATGTCGATGGCCATGGCATCTTTGTCCGATGTGTACTAGTGCGCATAGTAGCCACTACGCGGACAGCCGTGTTCAACCCGGTGGTGGGCGGCACCATCTCACTTGCTGCCGGTCTTGCTGCGGATCCAGGCCGTGATGCGCTCGAGCAGCTCGGGCTTGACCGTCTCCTCGATCTCGCCGTACTCGTCGATCCGACCGGTGTCGGTGGTCTGCAGGTTGTGGCTCATGCGCGGCGCGATCCAGGTCGTGACGTCCTGGTTCTTGGCCTTGGCGAGCAGCTCCTTCACCGCCGCTTCGTTCGCCACCGGCTCGACCTGCAGGTCGTTCGCGCCGAAGATGGCGAGCACCGGCTGCTGCACCTTCGCCAGGTACGACTCGGGGCGGTTCTTGATGAGCGCGCGCAGCGACCTCGAGGTCACCGCGGCCAGCCCGGAGTCGACCAGCATCTTGCGCGTGGCCGCGTCGACCTGCGGGCGCGCCGCGGGCGGGATCTCGAGATCGACGGTGTCCTCGAGGTGCTTGCGGATGGTCGCCGCGTCGGCATCGCGCAGCACGAGATCGAGCAGCGTGCGCTGCGCCGCCATGCGCTGCGCCAGCCACTCGCCGCCCACGCCCATCGACGCGAGGATCATCCGCTTCTGCGTGTACATCACCTGGTCGCCCGGGACGCCCATCCCGCCCAGCATGACCACGAACGCGATGTCGTGCGAGCGCGCCGCCGCCATCGGGCCGATGGTGGCGCCCTGGCTGATGCCGAGCACGCCGATCCGGGTGTCATCGATCGCGTCGATCTCGCCGAGCGCCGCCACCCCGGCGAGCAGGTCGAGCGTGAGATCCTCGTAGCTCGCGTCCGCATCGTTGCCGGTGGAGGCGCCGACGCCGCGGTCATCGACGCGCAGCACGGCGATGCCGCGCTGCGTCAGGTGATCGGCGATCACCAGGAACGCCTTGTGGTCGGCGAGCGTGGTGTCGCGATCCTGCGGGCCGCTGCCGCTCTCGAGGATCACCGCCGGATGCGGTGCGCCGTCGAGCGGCAGCGTGAGGGTGCCGGCGCGCTTCACGCCATCGTGCGGATTCACGTACACGATCGCGCGCTGCTCGTAGGGGAACGGCGGGCGCGGCGTCTGCGGCCGCAGGTTGGACGATCGCGGCTCCTCGCCGGGCGCGAGCCGGCGCAGCGCGATGGTGCCGATCTCCGTGCCGCGCATCGACAGCGTGCCGACCGCGCGATCGCCGCCGGCCGTCGTGCGCCTGGCTCGATAGCACTCGTTCGCCTCCGGGTGCCCCGGCTTCACCAGCGTGAACGCGATCTGCTGGTCGTCGAACGTCACGTCGGCGAGCGGGATGTCCTTCACGTCCTTGCCCACGAGGCCGAACGTCGCCGCGAACGAGCCGTCCGGCCGACCGGCGAATGTCACCGTGATGTCGATCTTCTGGCCCAGCCCGCCCACGTGCACCACTCCCTGCCACACCTCGGTCAGCGGCTCCAGAGTGTCTTGCCACGCGATGCACAGCAGGGCGGCCAGGCAGAGAGCGAGCATCGAACTGCCTCACGATCGATCGGGGTCATCGCCGACGGACGAGCGCACCAGGTAAGCAGGATCAGCGCCCGGGGTAAAGAGCCGGGCGCGCACGGTTCGGTTCCTCGGTGCACGCCCGGCGCTTCTTCAAGGGACATCAAGCCTACCGCCCCGGGCAGCGCGGCAACGCCTGGCCGGAGGCTGCCGCGGTTCTCCTGCCTGCAGCACGCTCCGCGATTTCTCGCGAGAGGCTGCCGTCGTTCCTTCGCTTGGACACTCGTGGAACTGGACTGGACGACGAGCGCGTCGTGGACGCGAGGCCGCTGCGAGTGGCACCGCTGTTCGCCGCGTTTTCCAATCGAAGGAGAGTCAGGGATGACGATTCACCAGTGCAAGAAAGCGTCTTTGGTTGCCGGCGGGCTGTTGTCGATGCTCATCGCCACGCCTGCCAGCGCCGCCGTCACGAGCGCGACCGCGACGTGGTTCAACCCTGCGCAGAGCATCCTCTGCAACAATCAAGGTGGCGGCACGGTCAAGTTCACGTTGATCGTGACCGGCACGGTCGACACTTCCTGGTACAGCTTGCTGTTCAACTACTTTCTGTTCACGGTCTATGATGCCGACGGCAGCTCGGATACCACTCTGCAGTCGGAAACCAGGGTGTACGTGAACTGGCCGTCGCCGGCAGGCACGTACAAGGCGCTCATCGAATTCGAACTGCATTGCGACGCTCAAGACTGCACGATCGCCGGCAAGAACGGTGATTCCGACGAGAATCCCTGTCACGACATCTGGGTCCTCATCGAGGACTGGAAGGGCGTCGACCTGTTCAAGACCGGCAAGATCAGTGTCACCTGCGTGGTGCCGCCGCCGACCACCGCCAGTGCGCTGTTCCCGTCGCGAGGCACGGTCAGCAAGCCGAACGTGCCGTTCTCGGTCCAGATTCCAACCGGGTCGGCAGACTATGTTTGCGAGAGCTACGATGTCGTTTCCGGCATCGGCAACTCCGAGAGCCTTGCAGATGGCTTGCCGCTCAAGGCCTTGGCAGTCAGCGTCGCCGACTTCGGTTCCGGCGCCACCTTTCCACGCCTGGGAGTCTATCTGCCCAATCTCGGCATGGATCCGTCGGGCAATACGCCTGACCTGGCCTCGCCCATCGTCGAGTCGTACAGCCCGGCCATGCCCGCCGCCACGCCGACTTTCTATCACGTCGTCTTCGACCTGCCGTCGGCGGCGATCCCCGCCGGAGCGAGCAAGGCCGTCGCGAGCGTTCAACTGCCACCTGGGGACCCCGGGCTGCTGGCGATCGGTGCCAGCAGCTCGACCAGCCCATCCGGCTACGCGGGCTACACCGCCGACGGCTTCGGCACGCCCGCAGCGAGTCCTCCGTCGCTCGATTTCGCGATCAATCCCGGACAGGACAACAGCGGGACGACCTCCTGCCGACAGGCTGACCGCAGACCCCACGGCCGGCTGCGGGTGGGCATCGACAACGCCCTCAGCAGCGCCAGCGGGGATCCTGGCAGCGGCGATCATCTGACGCAACAGGTGAGCCCGGGTGACATGATCGGCATCGCGTTCTTTGGCAGCAAATCAGGCGACAAGTGGCGACTCTACTTCAACGCTGCTCCCTGCACGCCGGCGGTGGGGATCGGCCCGGTGCTGCCAACCATCGCCGACGGGGATGGCGCTGGGTCCTACATGCGCCTGAGCGCACCCTGGCCGGCGGGCTACGGCGGACAGACATTCCGCTTCAGCGCCGTGTGGGGCAATCCGGCATGTGGCAATCCGGGAGTTGGCTTCACGAACTGCATCACCGTCATCACGCCCCCTGAGCCCGCGTTTGGTGTCTGTGACGACGGCACGATCGAGGCTGGGTTCGCGGTGCAGATCCCGGCTGGCAGCTCGGACTACCTGAACAATGCCTTCAGCACGACTGCGAACGCTCCCAATGGGATCGTGGGCGTGAGCATGGCCGTGCTCGACTTCGGTGTGACCCAGCCGGCGTTTCCAGCGGCTGGTGTGTCGAATGCCAATCTCGCCGTCGATGCTACCGGCCACACCCCCGATGTCGCCAGTCCCCTCGCCATGATCAGCCCGTTCACGTTCCCCGCCGGGACGTTCGCGACCACCTCCGGTCAGTACGTGAGTCACGCCACTGCCATAGCAGGTGGTTCGCTCCGTGCCATGGTGCATGCGTGGGTGCAGTATCCACCCGGGGACACTGGTCTGCTCGGAATCGGACTGGATCTGAACAGCCCGAGCGCGGGTTGCTCGTACTTCTCCATCGACGGATACACATCGCCCGCCGTCAGCTTTGGCGGCAACGCCGGCCTGCGACTGGTCACCAACTGAAGCAGTCGGCCACCGTGACGACCGAGGGCGAATGGTCGAGCGTGCGGGCCGCTTGCCTGTCTTTCGGCTCACGCAGCCAGCGATGCTGGCTGCGTGAGATCCTCTCGGCAGGGGCCGTTGCCCTGCTCTGTCTCTCTGGACCGCAGCGGCATTGACGTTGGTCGCGGCCGCGGAGGACACGGCCAAGTTCTATCGCCACCGTCGGGGCTACACATGACGCGTGCCGTCTGGGCGTTGCCACGCCGATCGGGAACTTCTGGGACGAGCTCCTTTCCAAGGATCAATCATGCGGCGCTGCGCTGCTGGAGATCGAGTGCCCAGAACGGGTTCCATCGCGACGACGCGCCGTCCCTTCGGCCCGTCGCCGTCCCTGCGTCAGCCACCGAGAGGCAGTTGCACGTCGTTCGACGTGTTGCCCAGGAAATGACCGGGAACCGTCGCGATCACCTGCAGAGTCGCGTTCAACTGAGGCAGACCGAACGGAATCCGGATCGGAATGGCGCTCGGTACCTTGCCCCAGGCAAATGCTCGCCATGGTTCGGCGAAGCTGACGAACAGCGGGCCAAACGGATCGTAGCACGTCTCGCCACCTGCCACCGCGACGAGCAGAATCGCGTCGAGGCCCACTTCCCCGGTTGTGATCACGACGATGGTGCTGAGCGGCGTCGCATCGCCGACCACTTGCAGATGAACATGGCCGTGCTCGAAAGCTCCCATGTCGACACGGGCGCGACCGTCCCAGTCCGCGTCGAGCCGCCTTGGCGCTCTCGCACAGTCGCGGCCACACGTGCGGACTGCGGGGTCCCCGGCGTCCAGGCAAGGCGACGCGGCTGCGAGCGAGAAGTCGTCGATCGAGACGTCAGCGAACCGCGGATCGACATCCAGATTACCGGCGCCAGGATGCCCTCCCATCACGTCCGAGTAGGTGACCGAGGTCGCATCGGTAACCCTCATCTCATCGTCGTTCGCGTCTGCTCGATCGCCCCAAAAGACGCTGTTCGTGATGCTGCCATCGAGAAACGCCGCGAGCGCGCCGCCAAGCACCGCCGCATGATTGTCAGAAAAAGTGCAGTAGTCGATCGTGAATGGCGGATATGAGATGAACGAGCCAAACAGGGCGCCGCCCGAACCGCCGGCAACATTGTGAACGAACAGATTGTTTTCGAACGACGTGCCTGTAAACGCGACTGCCCCACCGTCCCCATCGGCCCGGTTGCGCGAGAACGTGTTGCCGGCCACCTCGCCAGATCCGATGACCAGTGCGCCGCCGGACGCCGCCACGTTGCCAATGAAAGCATTGCTGGTCACGTGCCCGCTGGCTACAGACACAGCTCCCCCCGCGCCGCCGTATGGGCTCGCGACATTGTCCTGGAACTGGTTGTCCTCGATCTCGGTGCCGCGACCGCCGGACAGCGCAAGCGCACCGCCACTTCCTTGCGAAGTGTTGTCGCGAAATAGGTTCCTGACAACGGTGATGGCGCAGTCTGTGGCATATAGCGCTCCCGCTCTGCCGCCGACGTTGCCCGTGAATCGGTTGCGCGCGATCAACAGGACGCAGTTGTCGGTGCCCTCGATGGTACTGCTGTCGTTGCTCTGGTTATCATCGAACACGTTGTCGACGATTGTCACCTGGCACATCGTGCGACACACGACTGCGCTCGCACCCAGGTGGGCTCGGTTCCCTGCGAAGCGATTCTTCCAGATGACCGGTTTGCAGAGAAAGTCGCAGTCGATACCACCATCCACGTTGGCAAGAAACAGGTTGCCGACGATGAGCGGTGCAGCGGAGGAGCGGCAGACCACGGTTCCGCCAACGTTCTCGGTCATCGTGTTGTTACGAATGACGGGGGAGCTGCTGCAATAGATTGCCCCGAGCGACCCGTTGCGGATCGTGAACCCATCGAGGATGGACTGATCGCTCTCGGCGTGCTGGAACGTCACAACGAAACCAGATCGTTGCCCATCAATCGTCGTCACCGCGGATCCGTCAGAGCTCACCACACTGATCTTCTTGCCCATGAAGTCGACGTGCTCCAGGTAGACTCCTGGGGCGACCACGACGGTGTCCCCGTCCTTCGCCGCGCTGATTCCCAGCTGAATGGTCGGCTGATCGCCGGGAACATGGATCTCATCGGCAGACAGACGACTGCTGGCGAAAGCGACGACCGCCATCGCGTTCACGGCGAGCCGCACGATCAATACCGCCTTCATGGCACGTCCTCCTGCGCGTCCATTACGATTGGGACGCGTTGCTCGGTGGATGAAGGACATCCCTGCGGGACCATCGTCACGACCGATGTCCCGTGTCGGTCGCACCCGCATGGGCGACCTGGGCGAGGTGACCCGGACGCCAGAGAGTCGGATTGTCTGCGGTGGTTCATCAGCTTGCCCTCAGCGAGGCTCCCTCCGGCTGCTGATGCGTCGTCGCGGTTCGCCTGAGACGAGCTGACCGATCCTGGTGCGGCAGACGACCCCGCCGTGGCACACGGACATCCGCTCAATCGACCCGGTGCCTTTCAAGCTGCGGTCCACTTCGCAATCGAGTGACGGCCAGTGACTGTCGGCTTTCACGCGCTGGCCCGCGCGGCGCCTGCGCTCGGCACGCAAGAACTTGGCAACACGACCGGAACCGGGCAAATGTGGGTCACGAGATCGACGGCCGCGCATTCCGCAGCGGCTTGCGGGCGGCGAAGTTCCCGCAGCGGCGCGGCCGTGTCGTCGGCGGCTGAGCGTCTCGACGGGCTCTCGTGCGGGCGCGGTGTCCTCGGGTTGACGCGAACAGGTGTCTGTCGGGGTGGGGACGTGCTTTCGTGCTGGCAACGAGCGCGCAGCGCTCGGAGGATGGCCCCGCTGTCATTCTGCCTGCCGTTTTCCCGAGATGTGCGTCTCGTTCCCCAGCAGTCTCCCTCGACGGCTGGTACATTGCGTTTGCAAGCATCGCCTCGAACCTCGCGACAAGGGATGCGAACGGCGAGGTGGACATCTTCGTCCATGACCTCTCAGTGCGGCAAGACCGCACGCGTCAGCATGACTCCCGGGGGAGCAGGCAAGGACAATTCGCGGAAGACTACCGGCCATCTCCGCCGGCTCTCCCGGCAGCAGCGCCATTGACAGCTGCCCTGGTCGGCGTGATCGTGCGTCCAGGAGGCCACGACCATGACGATCGGGATGCGCTCCCTGGCGCTCGTCGCGCTGCTGTCCATTCTTGTCCCACAGGGCCCCGCGGATGCGCCCTGCCCGGCACTGGCGATGCCCTCCCATGTGCATCTCGCCGCTCTGGAGCGCGACCTCTCGGTCTGCTTGACTCTGCCACCTGACTGGGTGCAGCGGCTGCCGAGCAGCGGTCAGGCACCGGTGCTCGAGTGGCTGCGGCGAGACGGCACGCGCTCGCTCACGATCGACGTCGGCACGACCGAGCGCGATGTCCTCAGCGATCCGTTCGTCGCGGCCGCGGAGGACACGGCCAAGTTCTACCGCCGCCGTTCGGGCTACACTGAATACGGGCTGGCAAGGCTGCGCCTTGCCGACCATGACGCGTACCGACTGGACCTTGCCACGCCGGTTGGGAACTTCTGGCGCATCTACATGATCGCTGCGGGCAAGGACAGCATGCTCAAGATCACGGTGGCCGACGACGGCAAGGCGGACAAGGACGTCCTTCGGCGCGAGGCCGACGCGATCGTGGCAGGCTTGCGGCTTCACTGAAGGTCCGGTACGCCCGCGCCACGACGCTTGACAACCAGAGCCCTGTCAACTGACCCATTCCCCCACGCATGACAGCATTGCCGAAGCCCTCGTGGTCCTGGCGCGCATCGATGCTTGTCGCCCTGGGGGCGCTCGGCATCGTCCTCTCCGTGGTGCAAGCGACGCGCGAGCGGGTCGGCGAAGTCGGCTGGTGAAATTCGCGGAAGAACTCGTCCCCTCGCTCGGTCCGAGCAGGCGCGTTGATGAGCACCCCGGTTGCGGTCGCTCGGAGGGAACCCATGGGAACCGAACTGGAACAGCAGATCCTGCGCACGTCGCTGCAGATCGTGGTTGCCGTGATGATCGCCCTGCGCGCGGTCGGGATCTGGTGACCAGCGCCCACGAACGCCATTCGCCGGTGGATTCTCCCGGGCCGCGTGGGCACGCTACCAGCCTCCTGGTCGACCGAGGTGACCCATGCTCCTGCCGCTCGTCCTGCTGTCGGCGGCCGCGATGGCGGCCACCGAGCGTCTCACGGCGCTCGTCAATCCGTTCATCGGCACCGGCGGGCACGGCCACACGTACCCGGGGCCGAGCCTGCCGTTCGGCATGGTCCAGCCAGGACCGGACACGCGGCTCACGGGCTGGGATGGTTGCTCGGGCTACCATCACGACGACCATCACATCTACGGGTTCTCGCACACGCACCTGAGCGGCACCGGCATCCCGGACTACTGCGACGTGCTGCTCGCGCCGATCACCGGCCCGGTGCGGCTCGCGAACGGCGCCGATGGCCAGCCGGGGTATCGCTCGGCATTTCGCCACGAGACCGAGCAGGCGCAGCCAGGCTACTACGCGGTGTCGCTCGATGACCACGGCGTGCGCGCGGAGCTCACCTGCACGCTGCGCGCGGCCATGCATCGCTACACGTTTCCTGCGGCCACACCCGCGCATGTGATCCTCGATCTCGAGCATCGCGACGAGCTGCTGGAGTTCGAGATCCACCTCGACGGCGATCGCGGCGTGAGCGGCATGCGCCGCTCGCGCGGCTGGGCCGACGATCAGCCCGTGTACTTCGCGCTGCGGTTCTCGCAGGCGTTCCGTGCCGCGCCGCCCGCAGCAGGTGACGCGGTGATCGCGCTCGGCTTCGGCGATGCGGGCGGGCCCTTGCTCGTCAAGGTGGGCATCTCGGCGGTGAGCATCGACGGCGCGCGCCGCAACCTGGACGCGGAGATCGCGGGCTTCGACTTCGACGCCGTGCGCGCCGCCGCCGATGCCGCCTGGGAGCGCGAGCTCGGCAAGGTGCGCGTCACGGGCGGCACGCACGACCAGCAGGTCGTCTTCTACACCGCGCTCTACCACGCGATGCTGGCGCCCAACGTGTTCATGGACGTGGATGGAGAGTACCGCGGGCGCGGCTTGCGCACGCGCCATCCGCCGCCGGTGCCGCGCGCATCCGGCTTCACGTACTACACCGTGTTCTCGCTCTGGGATACGTTCCGCGCGCTGCATCCCTTGCTCGCGATCATCGACCGCGCGCGCACCGCGGACTTCGTGCAGACGTTTCTCGCGCATTACCGGGAAGGCGGCCGCCTGCCGGTGTGGGACCTGTGGGGCAGCGAGACCGACTGCATGATCGGCTATCACGCCGTGCCGGTGATCGCGGACGCGATCCTGAAGGGCATCGGCGGATTCGACGCGAACGCGGCGCTCGAGGCGATGAAGCACAGCGCCGAGGAGGATCGCGCCGGGCTCGAGTCGTACCGGCGTGATGGCTTCGTCGCTGCCGGCGAGGAAGGGGAGAGCGTGTCGAAGACGCTCGAGTACGGCTACGACGACTGGTGCATCGCGCAGGTGGCTGACCGCCTCGGCCACGCCGAGGACGCCGAGCGCTACCGGCGGCGTGCACAGGCGTACCGCCACCTGTTCGACCCCGGCACGGGCTTCATGCGCGCGCGCCTTTCCGGCTTCTGGTTCACGCCGTTCGATCCTGCCGAGGTGAACGTGCACTACACCGAGGCGAATGCCTGGCAGTACTCCTGGTTCGTGCCGCATGACATCGACGGGTTGATGCGGCTGCACGGCGGGCCCGAGGCGTTCGCGCGCAAGCTCGACCTCCTGTTCACCGCCGACAGCCGCATCACCGGCACGCAGCAAGCGGACATCACCGGGATGGTGGGCCAGTACGCGCACGGCAACGAGCCCAGCCATCACCTGGCGTATCTGTACGCGTTCGCCGGCGAGCCGGCGAAGACGCAAGCGCTCGTGCGGCGCCTGCTCGACACGCTGTACTCGAACCGCCCCGACGGTCTCGCCGGCAACGAGGACTGCGGCCAGATGAGCGCGTGGTACGTGCTGAGCGCGCTCGGCTTCTATCCGGTGACGCCGGCGTCCAACCAGTACGTGATCGGATCGCCGCTGTTCGACACGGCCAGCATCGTGCTCGAGAACGGCAAGAGGTTCACGATCCGCGCGCGGCGTGCGTCACATGCGGATTGCTACATCCAGAGCGCGAAGCTGAACGGCAGGGCGCACACGCGCGCCGTGCTCGATCACTCGAGCCTCGCCGCGGGCGGCGAGCTCGAGCTCGAGCTCGGCAGCGCGCCGTCCGCGTGGGCGACGCGACCCGAGGACTGGCCGCGGACATCGATCCTTGGTCCGGCGATCGTACCGCTCCCGTACGTCGCTGCGGGCGAGCCGGTGTTCCGCGGCGCGACCGACGTCGCGCTCGGGCATGTGGACGCGCACGCCGCGCTGCACTTCACGCTCGACGGCACCGAGCCGGACGCGACGTCGCCAGCGTACGCGCAGCCCCTGCACCTGACGAGCGACACGACGATCAAGGCGATCGCCGTGCGCGAAGGCCAGCCGCCGAGCGGCGTGCTGGTGGCGCGCGTGCACCGGATCCCGGATGGCCTCACCGTCGCCGTGCACGCGCGAGCGGCGCCGCAATACAGCGCCGGTGGTGAGACGGCGTTGATCGATGGCATTCGCGGCGGCAAGAACTTTCGCCTCGGTGGCTGGCAGGGCTACCTCGGTCAAGACTTCGAAGCGATCGTCGATCTCGGCGCGGTGCGGGACATCCGCCACCTCGCGCTCGGCTGCCTGCAAGACGTGCGGGCGTGGATCCTCATGCCGCGCGCGGTCGAGTTCGCCGTGTCGGAAGATGGCACGACCTACCGCGAAGCTGGTCGCGTGCCGAACCCGGTCGCGGAGCGCGAGGCCGCGGCCACCCACGACTTCGCCATTGCCCTGCCGCCGACCAGGGCGCGCTACGCGCGCGTGCGCGCGCAATGCTCCGGCCAGCTGCCCGCGTGGCATCAAGGCGCTGGTCAAGCGGCGTGGCTGTTCGTCGACGAGATCGTCGTGCACTGAGATGATCGCGGCAATGTGAGCTCCGTGAGCGCGAAATCGAGCAGTGCCGTGAACCGTGCGCGCAGCGGCGCGCACACACGTTCGGATGCTGCTCATCAGGCAGCGCCGGCACTGCTTGACGGGAGCGGGCCGGACCGATAGGTTGCCTCCACGTCCCTGCCGGCGAACACGTTCATCGTGCCGCTGCCGATCACTTCCGGACCACGGTCACTGGCCTTCCCCGTCTCGCGAAGCACTCTGCTGGACAAGGAGGACATCATGAAAACGGCACTGGCAACGGGCAGCGCGGTGCTGATGCTGCTCTCTGGCTCGGCCACCGCGCAGGACTTCACCATTCGCGTCAACGTCGCTACCAGCGGCGAGCAGGCAAACGCGGTGAGCAATGCGGGGAGCTTGTCCGCGGACGGGCGGTACGTGGGGATCGTCAGTGCCGCGAGCAACCTGGTGCCGGGCGACACGAACGCGCGGTCGGACGTGTTCGTGCGCGACGTGCAGGCCAGTCAAACGGACCGGGTCAGCGTCGATTCGAACGGGTACGAGGGCAACGGCGACAGCTACTTCGCCAAGCTGTCCAGTGACGCGCGCTACGTGGCTTTCTCGAGCTGGGCAACCAACCTGGTGCCGGGCGACACGAACAACGTCGCCGACATCTTCGTCCACGACCGGCAGACGCGATTCACGACGCGGGTCAGCCTCGCCTCGAGCGGTGTTCAGGGCAACGGCGCCAGCGGCTTGTATGGCCTGGGCCTGTCAGCGGACGGCCGCTACGTCGCCTTCTCGAGCGACGCCAGCAATCTGGTGGGTGGCGACACCAACGGCGTCACCGACATCTTCGTCTACGATCGGCAGACGCTCACGGTGGTTCGCGCCAGCGTGGGCGCCGGCGGTGCGCAGGGGAACGGTCCGAGCAGCTGGCCCTGGATCTCCGCCGACGGCCGCTACGTGGAGTTCATGAGCGTGGCGAACAACCTCGTTCCAGGCGACACCAACAACGCCCAGGACGTGTTCGTGCATGACCTGAAGACCGGACAGACGACGCGGATCAGCGTCGATTCCGCGGGCAAGCAAGGCAATGGCGAGTGCGCATCGCACACGCTGTCGGGCGACGGGCGCCATGCAGCCTTCTGGAGCGCCGCGACCAACCTGGTCGCAGGCGACACGAACGGGAAGTGGGACGTGTTCGTGCACGACCTGCAGACTGGCGAGACCACGCGCGTGAGCGTCGACACGAACGGTGCGCAGGGCAACGACGACAGCAACGGCGGCGCACTCTCCGCCGACGGCCGCTACGTCGCCTTTCACAGCCGCGCCAGCAACCTCGGCGGTGGCACGAACGGGCTGATTCACGTGTTCGTGCACGACCGGCAGATGGGGTGCACCACGCTCGCCAGCGTGGACTCGACTGGCGTGCAGGCCAACGGCGACAGCACCTGGCCCGACATTTCCGCCGACGGCCAGTACCTGTCGTTCACCAGCGCTGCGAGCAACCTGGTTGCCAGTGACACGAACGCTTGCGACGACGTCTTCCGGCGCGACTGGTGCCCGACCTCGTGGCACAACTACGGACCGGGGTGGCCGGGAACCAACGGCATCCCGAGCCTCACGGCCAGCGGTGATCCCGTCCTGTGCACGGCGATCACTCTCTACCTCGAGAACTCCAGCGGTGCGCCGACGCGTGCGGTCTTCCTCGCCGGCCCGACGGAAGTGTACTGGCCCACGGCTCTCGGCGGAGTGTTGCTCGTCTACCCGCAGGTCGTCGTGCCGATGGCCTTGCCTGCCGGCGTGAATGCGTTGCCGGTCGACATCCCGTGCGACTGTGGTCTCGGCGGGCTCGCCATCTACTTGCAGGTCCTCGAGCAAGATCCCGGCGCCTCGCAGGGCGCCTCGTTCACCCGCGGCCTCGCGCTCGTGCTGGGGCGCTAGCGCGACCCGGGCCCTGGACCAGCGACACGCGTCACAGCAGCCACGGAATCAACGCCCACGTGTGGCTGCGGTAGGCGTCGTACTCGGCGCCGAACTCGGCCGCCAGCGCTTGCTCCTCGAGCGCGATCTTGCGCCAGTATGCGAGCGCGAACGCCGCCTCACCGAGCAGCGCATGCAGCGCACCCGACACGATCGCGGTGCCGGCGGCCATGCCGAGCACGGCGGTGTAGAGGGGATGCCGCACGAGGCGATAGGGTCCGGAGCGGATCAACCGATGATCGGTCTTCACCATGACCGTGCTGCTCCAGTTGCGGCCGAGGTGGGACCGCGCCCAGAGGTACAGCACGGCGAAGACGCACTGCACGCCAAGACCGATCGCCACCCGGTGCAAGCGCTCCGGCAGATAGCGCCACATCAGCCCCGGGACGGGCACGAACAGCAGCAGCAGCCCGAGCTGCATCAAGAGCTGATGGTGCGCGCGCGATGTCTGGGACTCCACACGCCGCGCTGGCGCGGTGCTCTGAGGCGTGACGCCCCAGTACACCATGAACGCGACCCACAAGCCGCCCGACAGGAGCATCCCGAGCGACGGTCGCGAGGCGATGATCAGCGCGGCCACGAGCCCGAGCATCAGCACGATCGCGATCACGGCAGGCAGGCCGCGGAGCGTCAGCTTGCCGAGCTTGACGGTCGTGACCTTGGCAGGATCGGTCATGTTCCCTCCGCAGGGAGTGCGTGAGATCGGGCACGCGTTGCCTTGCCGTCGCACTCGAGCCATGAAGGCAGGCCGATCATTCTAGCGCGGCGTCTTGCAATGAC
The DNA here is from genome assembly GCA_046349655.1 of Planctomycetota bacterium. Classification (GTDB taxonomy): domain Bacteria; phylum Planctomycetota; class B15-G4; order B15-G4; family JAXMBY01; genus JAXMBY01. The sequence goes on along the minus strand of JAXMBY010000034.1, from coordinate 22,790 downwards.
CGATGCAGGACCACGCCGGCGCAGCATCCCGGCGCCGGTGAGATCGTCGCCGCGGCGGCGGCACGTGCCTGTGTACATGACCCGGCAAAAACCGCATACTTCGCGTTTCCCACGAGCGGAGGCGCAATCGAGACATGAAGCAGGTTCGCATTGCCGGGCATTGAAGAGGATCCAGGAGCACATCGGCTGGCGGCGGCCTGGTCGGGGCTGGGTGCGCACGCGCCGCGACCAAGGCCGGCGTGAGCTTCGTGCGTGGGCGACGGCTCGTGCTTCGATCCGTTGCAGGTGGTGGCGCCGAAGCAGCTCGCCAACTACGAGAGCGAGGTGCTGAAGCTCACCGCCGGCTGCTCGGTCGAGTGCGAGGGGACGTTAATCGCCAGCCAGGGCAAGGGGCGATCCCGCTCGAGCTGCAAGCGTCGGCGGTGAGCGTCCTCGGCTGGGTCGAGGATCCCGACACCTATCCGATCCAGCCCAAGCAGCACACGTTCGAGTACCTGCGCGAGGTGGCGCACCTGCGACCGCGCACCAACACGTTCGGCGCCGTGGCGCGCGTGCGCCACTGCCTGGCGATGGCGGTGCACCGCTTCTTCCACGAGCACGGCTTCTTCTGGGTGCACACGCCGATCATCACCGCCAACGACTGCGAGGGCGCCGGCGAGATGTTCCGGGTCAGCACGCTCGACCTGCTCAAGCTGCCGCGCGCGCCCGACGGCCGCGTCGACTACACGCAGGACTTCTTCGGTCGCGAGGCGCACTTGACGGTCTCCGGCCAGCTGAACGTCGAGACGTACTGCATGGCGCTGTCCAGGGTGTACACGTTCGGGCCGACGTTCCGCGCCGAGAACAGCAACACCACGCGCCACCTCGCGGAGTTCTGGATGATCGAGCCCGAGATGGCGTTTGCCGATCTCGATGACGACGCCGACCTCGCCGAGGCATTCTTGAAGTACCTGTTCGCGGCGCTCCTGAACGAGCGCGCCGACGACATGCGCTTCTTCGCCGAGCGCATCGACAAGAGCTGCATCGGCCGGCTCGAGAAGTTCGTCGCGTCGAGCTTCGAGCGCATGACCTACAGCGACGCGATCGCCGCGCTCGAGAAGGCGGCCGCCAGCGGCAAGCAGTTCGAGTTCCCGGTGCAGTGGGGGATCGACCTGCAGAGCGAGCACGAGCGCTACCTGACCGAGGAGCTGGTGGGGCGGCCGGTGATCGTCATGAACTACCCGCGCGCGATCAAGGCGTTCTACATGCGCGTGAACGACGACGGCAAGACGGTCGCGGCGATGGACGTGCTCGCGCCCGGCATCGGCGAGATCATCGGCGGCAGCCAGCGCGAGGAGCGCCTCGACGTGCTCGACATGCGCCTCGCCGAGATGAAGCTGCGCAAGGAAGACTACTGGTGGTACCGCGACCTGCGCCGCTACGGCACCGTGCCGCACGCCGGGTTCGGGCTCGGCTTCGAGCGCACGATCATCTATGCCACCGGCATGGCCAACATCCGCGACGTGATCCCGTTCCCGCGCACGCCGAAGAACGCCGAGTTCTGAGAACCGCTCATCTCGGATCGCCGTCGTTCGCCCACGGCCGCACGTAGGTGCCGTCGGGTCGCACCGTGCCGCGCACGTACGGCGCCGGTGCGCCGCGGTTCTGCAGCATGGGGTCCTGGCCGCGCACGTCGGTCGTCTTGGTCACACGGCACGCCGTGAAGCACAGGACCGCCAGGCACAAGGCGCCGCCGCGTCGCCACCAGGTTCGCTTGCTCATGACATGCCCTTCGCCGATCGAGCCAGTGCGGATCGAGCCAGACGCGCTCGCCGGCGCCTGCCGCTGCGCACCGGCCGAGATCGTATACAAGATCACCATCGTCCGCGGAATGGTTTCCGCGGCGAGGGAAATCATCCCTGGGTGCGCCGCGTGCGGCCAACTCCTCCCGAACAATGCGCGCCTGGCTGCTCGCGCTCGAGGTGCGGCGCGGCTGCTGCCGGCAGATCCTGGCCGGTACCGTCGGCATCCAAGGGGCGATTCGCGCACCGCGAGCTACTTGTGCGCATCGGCGATGTGCTGCTCGCCCAGGTTGATCGCGCCGGGGCAGACGATCGTGCACGCGTTGCCGGCGGGCACGCTCTCCGTGCACGTGCTCGAGTTCCGGCAGCAGCTTCGCTGATGCGCTGCGCGGCGAACGACGTGGGCCATCAGTCTCGCAGCGTGTCGCTCGCTCCGGGCGACGATCACGTTGATTCTTGCCGCGCCGCCGCGATGATCGTGCCGCGAGGTGCGAGCGCATGAGCCAGGCAACCGCAGCCGAAGCGCGTGCTCCGATGCCAGGGTTTCGCGCTCGGCGTGCTCGGGTGCCAGCCGAACGAGAACGCCGACGATCACGTTGGCGCGCGCGGCTCACGCCCGAGAGCAGCGCGTTCACTGCGGGCGCCACGATTCCCAGGTAGCACACCGCCGACGGCGACGACGCTTCGCCGCCGCTCCGCTGGTCCGATCCGCCGGCGGAACGCAGTCGTTCGCGCTCGTGTGCGAGGATCCTGACGCGCCTGGCGGCGCCTGGGTGCACTGGGTGCTGTACGGCCTGCCGCCCAGGCTGCGCGCGCTCGCGGCGGGCGTGCGCAAGGACGCGCTGGTCCTGGCGGCGCGCGCCAGGGGAAGAACGATTTCCACCAGCTCGGCTACGGCGGTCCGAGCCCGCCGCCCGGATCGGCGCAACGGCATGCGTTCCGCATCTACGCGCTCGACTGCGAGCTCGAACTTGGCGCCGGCGCCGCGCTCGCAGCTCGCCGACGCGATTGCCGGGCACGTGCTCGCGTCGGGTGCGCTTCATGGGGACGTACCGCCGGTGAGTGGATGCGACGTTCAACCACCGGCGGGCAGCCTGATCCACCGCCAGCGCGGCTGCGCACCGCGGGCATGTCCTACGCTCTTGACTCCTCACGCCGCTGAAGGTTTGCTTCAACCCGGGTCATGCAACGGCAAGCTCGTGCTGTGCGACCGCGCGGCAAGCCGCAGGAGGAAGCGGAAGTGTTCTTGCTGGACGCGAACACCTGGACGCCTGCCGCGCTGCTCGGCGGTGCCGTTGCCAGTGGCATCCTGTGCGCTCGATCGCGCGCGCCGCGCGCGCTGCGACCTGAGCTGGCCGTGCAGCGCGAGTTCGCTGGCGCGTGCGCGCGCTGCGTCTTGGCGCGCGGCCGGGGTTGCGGCGCTGGCCTGGCCGCGGCGCTGCTCGGCGCGCGCGCGACGGGCGGGGCGGGCTGCTCGCGCCCGGTAGAAGCCACGTCGCGCGCCTGGCGCTGCTCGGTCTCGACTGGAGCGCACGGCTCACCTGGCTCGGGTCGATGCTCGCCACAGCCGCGGGCTACGTCGTGGTCCTTGTACGGACCGGCGCTCGCGTACGAGAGTCGCCTGCGCAAGCTCTTGATGGTGATGCTCGCGACCGTGGTGTTCGCGCTGAGCACGGGCGCCGCGCTGCACGCGCTGCTCACCTCGGTGCGAGTCGAATAGGACGCTCGTGATGGTGCTTCGCAACGGTCCCGCGGCGGCCGCCGTGCTCGCAGCCGCGTTCGGATGCGCGGTCGTCGGTGTCGCTACCGTGGCCGCCGCGATCGCTCCCTCGCTCGAGCTCGCGCTCGCGAGCCGCTTCCCCACGCGCATCGCCAGTGGCCCGGCATTGCTCGCGCTCGCGGCGTGGATCACGAGCTGGCTCGCGCTCGGCTATCGCTGGCGCCATCACGATGTCGACTTCGCGCGCGTCACCAAGCTCGCGCTCGTGCTGCTCGCGCTCGGCATCCTCGGCAGCTTGCCGCTGCCGCTGCTCGGGCTGGGCCGCTGAGGCCCGGGGCCTCGGTCGACCGACTCACGGCACCACCAGCACCTGCACCGGCTCCGAGGCGAAGTCCTCCGGCGCGAGCGTCAGGTACGCGAACGACAGCGTCGCGCCGACGAACGGGTCGAGCTGCCCGGGCTGCGGCGCGAGCGCCGCGCTCGCGCGCGCGTTGCCGTCGAGCGCGCCGCGCGTATTCGTGAGCGGCGGCACGTTCGCGAACATGATCGAGTTCTGCAAGGTCAGATCGAAGTTGAGCGGCACGTGCACCTGGCCGTCGTCGAACCCGGGCGTGGTGCCGGATGCGGACAGCAGCAGGAGATACGAGCGACCCGCGAACGGCGTGCTGCCCTGCAGCACGAAGTGCGCGTCGTCGCCCAGCGAAGCGGACACCTGCGTCACGTCGCTGCGCAGCCGCAGCGCGCTGCCCACCTCGATCGATGGATACGGGAACAGCGTGACCGGCGACACGCCGTCGTCCACCACGACCTCGAACACGTCCTCGCCCGCGATCTTGCCGGCGGCGAGCGGCACGCTGTACGTGCCATCGCCGTGATCGACCGGCGTGCCGATCGAACAGCTGCCCGCGCTGGTCGGATGATGGTGCACGGTGATCGCCGCGCCGCCGTGCGGGATCGCCACACCCTGCCAGTCGTAGAGCGCGATGTCGAGCTGCGCGGTTGCTTGCTCATCGGCCGGGATGCGCTGCGGCTCGGCCGCGGCCACCGACTGGACGTGGTCCGGGCGGCCGATCCAGCTCGTGCGCCACTTCTTGAAGTCGTCACCGAGCGTGAGCACCGGATCGCGATCGGGGATGCCGCCGATGGCATCGAGCGCGAGGTAGTAGGTGCCCGTGGCGCAGTCGCTGCCGTTCGCGCACGGCGCGTCGATGTCACCCATGCGCGCCACGATCATGAACCCCACGTGCGCGGACTTGTTGTACGGCGTGCAGCGCGAGTCGCCGCCCTGCGCGCGTGCCGCCTCCATCCCCGCCATCAGCTTGTCGGCGACGTCGCCCTTGGTGTGGATGAGGGCGAACTCGGCTGCGGCGATCACCGCCTCCGCCACCATGATGTTGCCCTGCACCGAGTAGGTCATCGTGCCGACGCGACCGGTGCGGCCGCCCGCCCACGGGATCGTGTTCTTGCCGGTGAACGTGGCCGCGCGCCGCTGCATGTCGGCGATGCCGAACTGCCGGTCCTCGTCGTGGCCGCTCAGATCCTGCATGAGATCGATGATCAGGTAGGGCGGCGTGCCCTTCAGCAGCTCCTGGAACAGGAGCTTGCGATAGCTGCCCGGCGGCAGCGACGCCTGCGTCGCGCCCGTGCCCGTGCCCACCACGACCACGCCGAGCAAGGTCTTGAGATCGACCTTGGGCAAGCACGTGGCGGCGCCGAGCGCGACCTCGCCGGTGCGCGTGTCGGTGATCTGGATCGACCAGGTCGCCTGTGCGACCCGCGGCGCGAGGGCGATGAGCACGAGGCAGGAGGAGAGCGAGCGGAAGCGGCAGCTGGAACTCATGGCGTCACCTCGGGTGGGTAGGGCGCCATCAGGCTAGCTCGCGCGCGGCGAAGCGCAATGCCATGCTTGGGCAGGCCGCTCGCGCCGCGCCTGGCAAGGGCTCGAGGGCATCGTGGAGGCAAGCCGCCGCTTCCGCGCGATCCACAGGGCTTCCCGCTCCATCCGCGGCCGTCGCCCGCACTTGACCGCTTGCGCGGCGCCATGCACGATGGAGGCATCGATCGTGGTGCGCCGGGCGCCCGCGTTGGCTCTCGTTCACGGGGAAGGACGGCGATGCGGCAAGGACGACCGACCGGGGGCCGTGCGGTTGACGTACACACGAAAGGTGTGTAAGAATGACGTGCCATGCCGAAGAGTCAGACAGCATTGCGCAAGCGCGTGAACGTCACCCTTCCCGAAGAGACCCTGCGGCTCCTTGACCGTGCCGTGAAGCACGGGGACCGGAGTCGGCTGATCGACGCCGCGGTGCGCTTCTACATCAAGTCGATCGGCAAGGCGAGGCTCCGGGAGGAGCTCAAGCGCGGAGCCATCGCGAACGCGGAGCGCGACCAGGCGATCACCGCGGAGTGGTTCCCGCTCGACGACGACGCATGGCCCGCGGACGAGCGGTAGCCTACCCACGCCGCGGCGAGGTCTATCTTGTGAACTTCGACCCGACTGTCGGGGCGGAGATCCAGAAGACCCGGCCAGCGCTCATCCTCCAGAACGACATCGGCAACCGGTACAGCCCGGTCACGATCGTCGCCGCGATCACCTCACAGCTCGGCGAGCGCCTCTACCCGACCGAGGTCCTCATCAAGGCCGGCGAAGCGGGGCTCAAGAAGCCCTCGGCGGTGCTGCTGAACCAGATCCGCACCATCGACAAGACCCGGCTCGCGAAGCGCCTCGGGTCGGTCACCGCAGCAACGATGGCCCACGTCAACCGAGCTCTCGAGGTGAGCCTCGGGCTCACCGAGATCTAGTCTAGCCGACGCCTTCTTTCGGCACGGCGATCGCGCCCGAGGTCGATCCCTGCGGCGGGTCGTGGGTGTCGTGCTGCTTGTCTCGGGCGTGCTCGGGCCGGCTGGCTTCGGACTCATGCTCCCGAGAATCATCGCCATGCTCGATTCATGGTCAGCGCTGCGGCCGCGCCGTGAGATCATGCGTTCGACCTCGCAGCCACCTCGCACCGCCGGCGATCGTGCGCGTGCGCGGCTCACCGGTGGCGCGGGTCGCCCGGCACGAGTCCGTCCTGGATCGTCAGCATCGAGGTCACGACCTGCCGAGACGCCGCAGTTGTTCCCGCAGCTCACGCACGAGCTCGGTGTCGTCGGTCTCGCGGCGGCGGTGCACCAAGGCCTCGATGCTCGCCATGGTCTCGATCGGGAAGAACTGGCTCGTGGCGGTCATGGCGTAAGCACCGTTCGATTCGAGGTGCAAGACGCTCAGGCGATCGCGGCTCCACTGCCAGACCTCGGGCACACCGAGCGAGGCGTAGATGCGCAGCCGAGCACGGGAGCTGCGCGACAAGTCGACCTCCACCACGAGGTCCGGTGGCGGATCGCGCAGGAGATCGATGTCGATCGGCCGTGGCCCTCGCGCGTGCTCGCCGACGTAGAACGACTCGTCCGCCTCGACGGCACGCTGCTGATCGACCCGCTTCAGCGTCGTCGATCGCGCGGCGCGGATCGGCAGCGCAAGCGCTTCGGCGATGACCCGGATGAACTGCCCGAGTAGCCCTGCGACGCTCTCGTGGTCGTAGGATGGCGACATGATCTCGAGCAGGCCCTGGTCATAGGCCAAGCGGCCACGAGGCTCGCCGAGATCGTCGAGCAGCGCCTCGAACGTCTCCCAGCGCACGTCGCCGAGAAACACGCGCTGCTCGCCCGCAGTCGTCGTCGAGCTCATCGACGCGCGCTCATCGTCCTGATCGTGTGGCATGTCGGGTTGGCCTCCGGCGCCCGCACGGTCGCCGAGCTCCCCATGATAGGCAGTCGCTGCGACGCTGGCGAGGTTACGGAAGGAATCGGCGCCCCGTCCCGCGCGGCGAAGCGGGTAGGTGCACATCCGGGCATCGAGTCGCCTTCGAAGCTCCCGCATGTGCCTGCGCTTCGCCGACGGTGCTGAGGGCGAGGTTGATCGGTCATTCTTCGCTGGTGGGGGCGTGTTGGCTCCTACTGCACACCCAACCTCAGCTCGAGACCTGGGGTGAACGAGACGCCGTGCGAGGCACCGACGTCCGTCTCCACGACCTGGACAAAGAGCGTCAACCCGCAGAGCGAGTCGTCGCACGGAATGGTCGTGGTGATCGAGAGGCCGGCGAACGGCACGAGCACCGGCGTGATGAGCGCCGGCAAGACCAGAACCGTGCCATTCCACGCGGTCACGATATCGGCATTGGTGAAGCCGCCGAACAGCACACCTGTCGTGTCCGCGCCAGCGGAGTTCTCTGCCAAGACGTCGAGCCTTCCGCACAGGACGGGGTTGGACCTCGCGATCAGGCCGGGGATGCCGTTCGTTCCCGGCCAACCGGATCCGTAGTTTGCCCAGGACGCGGGTGACGAGCACGGCCCCGTGCGATCGCGGACGAAGGCATCCAAGAACCCATTCGTGTCGCCGAGGACGAGATTGGTGGCATGGCTGGTGAAGGCGGCAAAGCGACCATCCGCCGAGATGGCTGGGCTGACACTTTCATTGTTGCCTTGCTCCCCTTGAGCGCCGAGGCTCGCGAGGCTGGTCTCGCCGCTCAGCAGGTCGTGCACGAACACGTCGCCGTGTTGATTCGTGTCACCGGCGACCAGGTTGCTGGCCCAGCTCTGAAAGGCAACGAACCGGCCATCGCCAGAGAGCGCCGGGACATCGCTCACGAAGTTGCCCTGCACCCCCTGAGAATCCACGCTCACGCGCGTGGTCGCGCCGGTCTGGCGGTCGTGCACGAAGACATCAAGCCATCCGTTCGTGTCGCCGGGGACGAGATTGCTGGCGCTGCTGTCGAACGACACGAAGCGACCATCGGCGGAGATCGATGGGTAGTCACTCCCGCCGTTGCCCTCGGCGCCGTTCGAGTCGACGCTGACGCGGGTGGTCTCGCCGGTCGCAAGATCGTGCACGAAGATGTCGGCCCGGAAAGGCGTGGTGTCGCCGGGAACGAGGTTATCGGCCCAGCTGAAGAACGCGACGAACCTCCCGTCCGCCGAGATGACGGCTTGCTGGGAGTCAGCATCTGCTTGGCCTCCCTGCGAGTCGACGCTGGCGCGGGTCGTCGCGCCAGTCTGCCGATCGTGAACGAACACGTCCGGCGATCCGTTGGTGTCGCCGGGGACGAGGTTGGTCGCTGCGCTGTTGAACACCACCCGCCGGCCGTCCGCCGAGATTCCCCCACCCCAACTCACCCAGTTCGCCTCACTGCCCTGCGAATCCACGCTCACGCGCGCCGTCTCACCGGTCTGGCGATCGTGCACGAACACGTCGGCCGCGCCATTGGCGTCGCCTGGCACCAAGTTGGTGGCGATGCTGGTGAACACCACATAGCGGCCGTCCGCTGAAATGGCCGGATAGTAGCTGTGATTGTTCCCCTGCATGCCCGATGAGTCCACGCTCACCCGCGTCGTCGCGCCGGTCTGGCGGTCGTTCACGAACACGTCCCTCGCTGCGTTCGTATCACCAGCGACCAGGGCCTTCAGCTTGCTGTCAAACGCGATCAGGCGGCCGTCCGCCGAAATGGCGGCCAAGGGGTATGGATAGGGAACATCACCCCCGGCGCCCACCCGACCCTGCCCGCCGAACGAGTCCACGCTCACGCGCGTCGTCGATTGCGCCACCAAGACCGCAGCGCTGATCGACACGACCACCAAGACCCATGCGGTTGACGCCATCTTCGAGCACATGATGATTCTCCTCCGGCCAAGAACCGACGAGCACGACGATCGCACGGGATCGCTCGTCTGAGTCGAAGCAGGGATCGCGAGCATCATGCCCGGCCAGGATCGTGCGCGCGGGCCGTTGCCCGGCGATGTGTGGGCGCGTTCTTGCGCGCCCGACGCGAAGAAGCTCGCGCAGGCGGGGCTGGCGAGTGGATGGGCGACGATGCCCGCGGCTTGCTCGCGAGGCGCACGCCGCCGGCACCAGCCGCGCATCGCGCGATGATCCCCACGGCGGGGACATCGCGCGATGCGGTGGGGGACCGGGACCGTCATCGGAAGGACGGGCTGCCCCAGCCGGTGCCGGGCGTGTAGTCGTTCGCCCAGATGTCGGTGTGCGTGCCGTCGCTGCGCTCCCAGGCAACCAGGCAGCGGCCGGCGAAGTCCGATCCGAGCACGGGCGCAGCAGCGGCACCGTCGTCCTGCTCCACCGGCGCGGCGGCATCCCAGCCTTGCTCGACCTGGTAGCGGCTGCCGAGCAGGTTCTGGGCGCTGCCGTCCGTCTGCAGCCACACGACGTTGGCGCTGCCGTCTTCCGCCACCGCGACGCACAGCTCGCTCATGGCTGCGGTGCTGGTGACGATGGTCTCGGGCGCCTGCCATTCGTCCGGACGGTAGCGGCGCGCGTACACCGCGTGGCCGAGCTCCGGATCGTCCTCGGCCCACACCATCAGGAACGTGCCGCCGTAGTAGTCGGCGCCCACGTCCGGCGCGAAGCTGCTGCCGCTGCCGACGCGCATGCGCTGCCAGCCACGCAGTCCTTCGCCCGGCTCGTAGCGGTTGACGTACGCGTAGCTGCTGTCGCCAGATCCTTGCGTCCACGCAATCGCCGCCTGGCCCATGGCATTGAGCGCGAGGCGCTGCGAGCCGGCGATCACGTTGTCGTTCGCGTTGTTGACGCGCAGCGGCTCGCTCCAGGTGGGCGCACCGCCGTCGAACGAGCCTTGCAGGAGCGCCGCATGCAGCGAGTAGTCGCTCGACTGCGGTGCGCCGTACAGCATGGTCGCGATCGCGAACCCGGAATCGTTCATCGCCACCTGCGCATCGAATGCATCCATGCCGTCCTGCTCCGCGCCGTCGATGCGCTCGGGCGCGCTCCACTCCGCGCCCCTCGACGGTGACCTGATAGCGGCTGGCATGCACCGCGAAGTGGGGGTCGTCGCCCTCGTACCACTTGCAGGTCCATACCGCCACGGCATTGCGGTCGCCGTCGTACGCCACCCGCGGCGTGAACGCGAAGCTGCGGCCGCCGTAGCTCGCGATCTGATGCACCGGATCCCAGGCATTGCGCTCGCCGTTCCAGCGCGCGGCGTAGATCCCGGCGCTGCCGCCTTGCTCCTGCGCCCAGACGATCATCGCATCTTGCGAGTAGCGTCCCATGGCCACATCGGGATCGCGTGCCTCGCCGCCGCCGTTGTCGGGAAACTCGATCAGCCCCCAGCCGACCAGCGGCACGTAGCTGTTGAGGGCGATGTCGGTGCGGCTGCCGTCATTCGATTCCCAGGTGGCGAAGCCGTAGCCGCTGCCGTTCATCGCCAGGCGGACGTGCGCGCCGTTCTGATCCGGCTCGGTGCCCAGCCCGCTCGAGATGCTGCCCGAGCCGCCGTCGTGACAGGCACACAAGGACAGCGCGGCGACCAGGGTGCTGCAAGGAGAGAGTCGCATGGTCATTCCTCCAGGTTGGTTGATGGACGATGCCCGCAGAAACGGCGCGGACACGACAGCGCAACAGGAGGAAAACCAAGCGGTGCCGCTACTTCTTCTTCTCGAGCTCCTTCAGCTGCTTCATCTGCGGGTCGTCGTCCTTGACGCCCATCTTCTTCATGAACTGAATCGCGTCCTCGATGCTCGTGAACTGCGTCGCGCCGGCGGGCGCCTGGTCCGCGGCTGGTGCGGCCGGCGCCGCGAGCTTGCCGCTGCTGTCGCGGCTCTGTGTGAAGCTCGCTCCGGGGCCAGGTGACAAGACCGGCAGGGCATCGTCCTGCAACTGCAGCACCAGCGAATAGATCGCGGTGCGCCAGGCGGGGCCGGCGCAGTCGTCGAAGAACGGCAGCGCCTTGCGCGCGGGCTTCGGCAGCGCTGCGAACGAGCCATCCCGCTGTTGCAAGCTGAGCAGCAGGATCTGGTTCTCGTAGTTGAACAGGATCCACTGCGGCAGCCCCTTCTCCCGCGTGAGCAGCGCCGACCACAGCAGGCCGAGCGCCTCGTCGAGCGGCGCGTAGGCGATGTCCTTCGATTGGTGCGCGTAGTAGTCGAACAGCTTGCCCGCGTACGCATCGCCCAGGTCGCACGCGGCGCCGCGCATCGCCACCAGGATGCCGGCGAGGCGACCGGCCTCGCTGCGCCGATCGAACCCGGGCTCGGGCAGGAAGCCGACCTTGCCGTCGTTGGTGTGCTTCTTGAAGAACGCGAAGGCGCGCTCGAACACGGCGTTGTCGATGGTCGTGCCGGCGCGCTCGGCGGCGCCGAGCGCCAGCACGCAGCACTGCGCCGCGAGCGTGCTCTCGTTGTACGCGGGCTGGGTTGCGCCGAGCGGCCAGCCGCCATCGTCCTGCTGCGCGGCGCGCACGCGCTCGCTGGCGCGCGCCAGCGCCGGCATCAGGGCGCCGCGCTGATCGTCGGCGGTGCGTGCCACGGCCTCGGCCAGGAACCACGCCGCGAACGCGGCGCCCAGATGTGTGACCTGCTCGCGCTCGAGCGCGCTCGCGACGAAACCCTGGCATCTCGCCGCGGCATCGTCCTTGCCCGCGAGCAGAGCGAGGCCGGCGAGCGACGCGACCGCCAGCTCGGCATCCGGCGACGGCTGCGCGGTCGCGAACCCGCCGTCGGCGCGCTGCACGCGCTTCAGGAAAGCGAGCCCTGCCCGCGCGGCGATCGGGTAGCGCGCCTGGTGGCCGAGGTCGCCCTGGTTCAAGGGCGGCAGCTCGGCCGGATCGAGCGTGAGGCCACCTGCTGCTGCGAGCCGCCGCGCAGGTAGCCGAGCGTGATCTGGTTCTTGCCGGCGGTGTACGCCTGCTCGATGCGCGCCAGCAGATCGAGCGTGGGGTTCTCCTTGTTGGGCAGGTAGTCGTCCTGCACGCGCACGATGATGTCGCCAGGCTCGAGCCCGAGGCGTGCGAGCGGTGCGCCGGCGGCGACCTCGCTCAGCACGACGCCGCCCGGACGCTGGATCGCACCGTGATCGTCGGTCACCTCGAGCGTGCGCAAGGTGCCGTGCCCGGTCGCGCCGAGCAGGCCGAGCTCGAATCGCTCCCGCTCGGGCTCGGCGCCGGCTTGCTTCGCCATGCTGGCCGGGCGCTCCGGCGAGCACGCGGCGAGCGCGCACACGGCAACCAGCACCAGCGCCGCGAGGCTCATGAGCGGCTCACTTGCCCGCGGCCGCGGCGTCGCTCGCGAACGTCTGGTCGAGCATGCCGTGTGCTCTCAGGTAGTGCTCGAGGCACAGCACGGCGAAGCCGGTGCCCACTTGTCGCCGTAGTCGTAGCAGATCGTGTCCCACCACGAGCCTTCCTTCTCCTGGTTGCGCAGGATCATCTGCGCCAGGTGCGCCCAATCGCTCTCCTGTGCGTCGCCGCCGAGATAGGTCATCGCCTCGGCCGCGTAGTTGGCGCCGTAGTACAGGAAATAGCCGGAGATGTTCTGCGGCGCGTCGCGGTGCGGGATGATGCGCTTGTTGTTGATCTTCTCGACGTAGTCGATGTTCTTGAAGTAGTCGCGGTTGCGATCGATCAGGTCGGCGCGCGTGAACGAGTTGTCGAACAGGTGCTCGGCCAGCCCGCACACCTGCGTGCGCCCGCCGCAGCTCAAGTCCTCGAGGTGGTGGTTGCCGTTGTACTTGAGGTAGGTGCCGTAGATGAAGTTGTGGTTGGGCAGCATCATGGTCTTCAAGATCTTGCCAGCGTCGTCGATCATGCCGCTCGGGATCTCGAACCCCTGCTGCTTCGCCTCGCTCAAGCTGATCAGGATGGATGCGGTGATGAAGCTGATCGACGAGCCCTCCATCATCACGCTCGTGTAGTAGGCCCAGCCGCCCTCCGCGGCCTGCATCTTCTTCAGGCCATCGATCAATTCCGGGATCGCCTGCTTCAGCTCCTTCTGGTACCGCGCGCCGTCCTTGTGCGCGCTGAGCGTGGTGAGGAAGTCGAGCGCGAACGCGTAGCCCCAGCAGTTGAACGCGTTGCCGGGATCGTACGCGAGGTGCGTGCTCTGCAGCACGTCGCGGATGGCCTTGTCCAGCATTGCCGTGTCGTCCTTGCTGCGCTGCGGGTAGCGCAACAGCGCCTTCGCGCAGATCGCGGTGCACGCGGTGCGCACGCCGTCGGGCAGCCGAAGTCGTTCATGCCGAAGCCGAGCTGTGCGCTGTCGACGACGACCGGGTCGTGCGAGCCCCAGGCGCCATCGCCGCCCTGGGTCTGGTGCAGGAAGTCGAACGCGCGCCGGATCGCCTGATGCGCGGAGCGTGCGAGCGTCTCCACCGGCACGACCGGCGCCAAGGGCGGCGCGGCGACTGCCGGTTGCGGCGTGTCGTCCACGAGCGCGAGCACGAGGCACAGAGCACTGGCTGCTGGCATGGCGGCCTTCACCTCGCGCGCAGCGCCAGCACCGGATCGAGCCGGGCGGCCTTGAGCGCGGCAGCGTACCGAACACCAATCCGACCACCACCGCGACGCCGAAGCCGAGCGGGAACGCGCCCGGCTCGAAGTACACGGTCCACTGCGCGAGCGAGCCCACGGTGTTGGCCAGCCCGTAGCCCAGCCCGAGCCCGAGCAAGCCGCCGAGGCTGCAGAGCAGCAGGCTCTCGCTCAGGAACAGGCGCACGATGTCGCCCTGCAGCGCGCCGAGCGCGCGGCGCACGCCGATCTCCTGGCGCCGCTCGGCGACGTTGGCGAGCATGATGTTCATGATGCCGATGCCGCCCACGAGCAGCGAGATGGCGGCGAGCGAGCCCATCACCCAGCGGAAGATGTTCTCGGCGCGGCGGTGCTCTTCCAGCAGCGCGTACGGGATCGACAGCTCGATGTCCTTCTGGCTGTGGCGCGTGCTCATCAGGTGCTCGGCCGCGAGCGCGACCGGCTTCAGGTAGCTCGCATCGGTGACGCGGATCACGGCGCGGTTCATCTCCAGCTTGGTGGCCTCCGAGCTGCCCTGGCCTTGCTTGATCTGCAGCGCGCCGAAGCGCGCGAACGAGGTCTCGAACGGGATGTAGGCGGTGTTGTCCGGGTTGCTCAGCACCGCGTGCGAGCCGGTCTGTCCCTTGCGCGTCATCACGCCCACCACCGCGAACGGCTGCCCCTCGATCTTGATGCGCTGGCCGATCGGATCGGTGAGCGGGAACAGCTTCTTCGCCGCATCGGCACCCAGCACGCACGCGGGATAGGCGCGCGCCTCGTCGGCGCTGGTGAGGAAGCGGCCGCGCTGCAGCGGATGCTCCATGACCTCGGGGTAGTCGCGCGAGGTGGCCACCACCGCGACGTCGGTCTTCTGCAGCCCCGACATCACGTCCTTCAAGAGCACGCGCATCGGCACGATGGTCTTGACCGCGGGCAGCGATTCGCGGAGCGTCTTCAGGTCGGTGCGGGTGACGCCGTACGAGGAGTACCACGACTGCTGGCTGCGCGCCTTCTCCTTCTGCCGCAGGTCGTCGGGCTTGACGCTGTCGACGATCACGTTGCGCAGGCCCATGCGCTCGATGCGCGAGATCACGTCGCGCCGCGCCACCTCGCTGATCGACACCATGCAGATCACCGAGGCGACGCCGAAGATGATGCCGAGCATGGCCAGCCCCGAGCGCGTCTTGTGCAGCAGCAGGTTCTGGAGCGCTTCGAGCGCGAGCTTCATGACACCACCTCGCCGTTGCGCAGCGTCACCTGCCGCGAGGTGCGCGCCGCGAGCCGCAGGTCGTGCGTGACGATGATCACCGTGTGGCCTTCCCGATGGAGCGACTCGAGCAGGTCGAAGATGTCGTTGCCGGTGCGCTCGTCGAGGTTGCCGGTGGGCTCGTCGGCGAGGATCAGACGCGGGTTGCCGAGCAGCGCGCGCGCGATCGCGACCCGCTGCATCTCGCCGTTCGAGAGCTGCGCCGGGCGGTGGTGCATGCGGTGCGCGAGCCCGACCTTGGCGATCAGGTCCCTCGCGCGCGGCGCGGCGTCGCCGTTGAGCGAGCCGTTGTAGCGCGCCGCCAGCAGCACGTTCTTCAGCACCGTGAGCTGCGGCACCAGGTGGAACGACTGGAACACGAAGCCGATCTGCTTGCCGCGCAGGCTGGTGCGTGCCTTGTCGGACAGCTTCTCGACCGCCTGGCCGGCGAACCGGTGCATGCCGGCGGTCGGCGAGATCATCAGCCCGATCAGGTAGAGCAGGGTGGACTTGCCCGAGCCGGACGTGCCCACCACCGCCGCGAACTCGCCGTCGTCGAACTGCAGCGTGACGTTCTGCAGCGCTTGCACGTTGCCGCCCGGCATCGGGTATTCCTTGCCGATGCCAAGGAGCTCGATCAATGCCGCCATGGCCGCCTCACCCGCGGAACGGGTCGTAGAGGTAGACGGTCTCGCTCGCCTTCACGCCCTCGACGATCTGCACGTTCTGGCCGTTGGTGGCGCCGAGCTTCACCTGCCGCTTGACCGGCTTGCCCGCCTCGTCCGCGTAGCAGAAGTACTTGCCTTCTTCCTCGAACACGGCCACCACCGGCACCTGCGTCGCCTCCGGGATGCTGTCGGCATGCACGGTCACGCGGCAGTTCATGCCGGCGCGCAGCTGCGGGTAGGTGCCCTCGTACGCAGCCTTGATCTTGAACTGCTGCACCGAGCTCAGGAAGCCGCTGCGCGACGCGACCTGATCGACCTTCTCCAGCGCGCCGGCGATCGCCAGGTCGGGAAACGCGTCCGGCCGCACCGTGATCTTCAGCCCCTCGCGCATGTGCTGGATGTCGTTCTCCAGCACCTTCATCTCGACCGACAGCTTTGCCATCGATGCCACCGTGAGCAAGGTCTCGTGGGTGCGCACGCGCCCGCCGATGCGCAGGTTCTGGCGCACGCCGCTCGAGCCGAACACCACCACGTCCTCGAACACGTCGTCGCTGCCGAGCGTGCCGTAGAACACCACGCCGTCGCGCGGCGACGTCACGCGCAGGTTGGCGAGGTCCTTCTGCAAGTGCTCGACCTTCTCCTTGGCCTTGGTCACCTCGCGCTCCGCCTTCTTGATCGCGCCGTTCTTCTCCGCCAGGTCGGCGGCGAACTTGAGCTCTTGCTTCTTCTTCTCGCCTTCCTGCTTCAGCACGTCGAGCTTCTTCTTCTCCAGGTCCACGTACAGCGTGTACTTCTTGAAGTGCTCGAAGTCGCGCTTCATCTTCTCGAAGTCGAACTTGGACTCGTCGAGCTGCTTCTGCTCGCGCTCCACCAGGATCGACTCGGTGCTGGTGTGGAGATCGCGGCTGTCGTACAGCTTCTTCAGCTGCTCGAAGTTGACCTCCTGGTCCTTGATCGAGTTCTCCTTGCGCCGGATCTCGGTCTCCTTCTCGCCGCGCTTGGTGGCACAGGTCTCGTCCTCGCCCTGCACGGCCTGCTGCGCCAGCTCGAGCTCCTTCATCACCCGCTTCAGCTCCACGTCCTGATCGATCTTGAGCGACTCGAGGTCGGCCTGTGCCTTCTGCACCTTGACCTCGGCCTCGGACACGTCGCCTTCGGCATCGGTCATGGCCTTCTTCAGGCTCTCCACCTCGAACTCGAGCAAGTGGTCGCCCATCTTCACCGCGGCGCCCTCGGCGACGATCGACTTGATGATCAGGTCGCCCGAGTACTCGTCGGGTTCGAGCGCGACGCGCTCCTTGTCGACCGCCTGGAAGCTGCCGGTCACCTCGACCTCGATCGGCAGGTCCTTCTTCTCGACCGTGGCGGTCATCGCATTCACGTCCTTCGGCGCGCTGCCCTGATCCGGCGCGCGCGTGAATGCGATCAGGCTGACCGAGGTGAGCAGCGCGGCGGCGAGCAGCCCCGCACGCCAGGTCCGCAATCGGGTCATGAGTTCGTCCTCCGGTGGGTCCGCGGGGAGAGGGGAACGACGTCTAGGTACGATAACGCTGGATGGCGTGCAAGTCTCGCGCGTGGTACGAGGTGCTGCGCGCAGTGGCCGCGGGAATTTCACGGCGCCCCGTCCGCGAGGAGACGTCCCTTGTTGGTGGGCAGGCGCAGCGGTACACTCGCGCGCCTCTCTCTCGAGGGCTAGCCATGATCGATCCGCGCGTTCGCATCCTGCTCGTCGGGGTTCTCTGTGCCTCGCCCGCGGTCGCCGAGCAATCGCGGCCGGTGCTGGCGGGGCAGGTCAAGCTCGAGCCTGCGCCCTGCCCGCGCCTTGCCGATCCCAAGCTCCCCGGTGGCAGCGTCCCGATCCGCTACTGGCTCGCGCCGGAGGGCGTGACGGCCCACGTGCAGGTGCGCATCCTGCAGGACCAGCACCCGGTGGCGTCGGTGTTCGCGGGCGTGGAGGTGGGCTCCGACCGGCCGCTCGAGCACTCCTGGAATGGCAAGGACGACAGCGGCCGGTTCGTCGATCCGGGCAGCTACGAGATCGAGGTGATCGCCGGCACGCGCAGCTTCGCGCGGCTCAAGTACGACCTGCACGTGGTGCGCCTCGGCATCACCGAGATCGAGGCGCAGCCGACCGCCGGCAATGACGAGTGGCAGATGGTCTATTTCCGCAAGGGCTCGAAGTACAGCTACTTCGCGACGCCGGCGATCCACGAGTACCTGAACGTTGCCGACACCGGCGAGATCTCCGACCTCGACCTGGACGACGGCGAGCCGCGCACGCCGGCGCCGCTCCACACGGCCACCGATGAGCCGCCGATGGAGAGCGGCGAGTACGAGGACGATCGCTACAACTTCCCGGTGTGCTATCTGGGCGGCACCGCACCCACGTTCGAGGCGGTGTTCGGCAGCACGTGCACCTCGCGGTCCGGCACCGCGATCCCGTGCGGCTATCCCGTCGCCGGCTTCGACATCCGCGCGCGGCTGCGCGACGGCAAGGGCGAGTGGGCGACCCTGGTCGAGCAGATCGCGCCGGGCTCCAGGGTGCGCTTCCGCGGACCCGTGCTGCCGCTCGGCCTGACCCGCGAGGACCGCGCGCTCGCCTGGACCTGGCAATATCGCGAGGCAGCGGGCGGCGACTGGGTCGACGTGCCGGGCCAGCTGACGACCGAGCATCGCTTCTACCTGACCGTGGGCGTGCCGCTGTTCAATGCCGGCGGCAGCGGCACGCAGTACTCCGGACCGTGGGTCGAGGCGGCGGAGTATGCTGCGTCCTGGCGCCTGTCGCTGACCGCCTCGCGCACCGGCGAGGCCGGGCTGCTCGACGTCTTCATGAAGGGCTTCTTCGGTCAGAACGAGTATCTGCCCACCGCGATCGAGGGCGTCATGTACGACTGTCCGATCGTGGGCGGCGACGGCGGCGCGACGCACTACTACGATTTCAGCACCGAGACCGTGTTCCTCTCGCACCTGCTCAACGCGCACGCCGACAGCATCTACGTGAACTGCTCGGACGTCGCCTCGTGCACGTCCAGCATGCTCGGCATGCTGGGCGTGCAGAACGTGCGCATGCTGCGCCTCGGCTACATGCGGCTGCGCGCGATCTGGGGCATCGGCACACCGGACTACACGGTGGACCTGTGGGGCAACGGCGATCACTCGTTCAGCTATCACCACATCATCACGCGCGACGGCGGCACCAACGTGTCGGATGCGTGCAGTGGCTCGACGAGGATGGCAACCCCAACAACCTCCCCGGCACCCCGGGCTACAACTGTGACCGGCCGTGGAACGGCACGCACGGCGAGGGCTACGAGGAGCTGGCGGCGAAGAACAACGTGGGCAAGTCGCTCGATCCGCTGCCGAAGATCAAGTGATGGAAGGAGGCGTTCACATGGTGCTCCGAGACGCTGCTCTGATCGGGTCGGCCTGGCTCGCGCTCGCGGCCCCGGCTGCGTTGGGGCAATCGCCGAGCCAGCTCGCAGATCCGCAGATCGCGGCGGCGCGCGCGCGCTACCAGTTCGATCGCTGGCCGGCGAGCGAACGCCGCGCGGGCGTGCCGCTGCGGGACCTCGCGATCGCCCCTTACCGCGGCGGCGACGTCGAGGCGGCGGCCGATGCGCCGCTGCAGCGCACCTTCCGCGATGCGCAGGGCCGCGACCGCTTCCTGATCGAGGCCAGGGTGCTGGATTCGGCCGCGCTCGCGCACGAGCAGCTGATCGCGAGCATCGCGTTCGTCAGCACGTCGCGCACCTTGCCCACCGCCGATGAGCTCGGCGTGCCGGTCGGCGACGTCGCCTACGCCGGCCTCTCCGGCGCGGGGCCCGGCCGCATCGCCTGGCTCGCGCTGGTGCGCGGAAACGTGTTCGCGCGGGTCGTGTGCCTGGATGCACGCGGCGATCTGTACCCCGACATGCCGGCGATCGCACGCGCGCTCGACGATGCGATCAAGAGCGCGCCGGTGGTTGCGAGCGGCGCGACGCTGCCGCGTCCGGTGGTGCGCTCGTTCACCGCGGAAAAGCGTGCTTGCATCGCCGGCGAGATCGTGCGTCTCGATCTGGCGCTGGCCGATCCCGCTGGCCGCAGTCCGGCAGTGCAGTGGATCGTCGGCGGACCGGGGCAAGGCTACGTCGAGAACGGCAAGGACGGCGAGCCGCGCTTGCACACCACCGGCCCCGGCAGGATCACGCTCACCGCGGTGATCACCGGCGCGCTCGGCACGTCGGCATCGGCCAGCGTCACCATCGAGGTCGCGGACGATTGAGGCCCGCGCCGACGCCGATCGACGTCGCGCGCCGGTTCGTCGAGCGCATCAACGCGCATGATGCCGGCGGGCTCGCGCTGCTGATGGCGGACGATCGCCGGTTCATCGACTCGCTCGGCGCGTGTTCGCCGGCCGCGAGGTGATGCGCTCCGGGTGGCAGCAGTACTTCGCCATCGCCGCAGTACGTGCCGTGCGCGGTGCCGGGCAGCACGACCGTCGCCTCCCGCAAGCTGATGGCCAGATGATCGCTGCGGCTCGCCCGGTTTTCCGACGCCGGCTGCGCCGGCGTGAGATCGCGCCGCGCGACCGAAGCCGCCGCGCGCGAACTTGCCGATACTCGATCTGGCCCCGATCGGCGGTGGAGGTGCGCGCGTGGCTTCGGCAAGACTCTGGGTGTTCCTCGGCGTGGCGGCGCTCCTGTTCCTCCTGCTGCGCGGCGGCCGCGGCGGCACGCATGGCGATCTCAAGGTGAGCGGCCGCGGCAACAGCGAGGCGATCGAGACCATCGCCCACGGTGAGCGCGTCGATCTCGCCGACGTGATCGCGCCCACCGGCAAGACCGTCATCGAGTTCACCGCCGACTGGTGAGGCGGCTGCCGCCAGCTGGGGCCTCAGTTGGAGGCCTACGTCAACACGCATCCCGACGTCCACGTGCGCCGCGTCGATGTGGTGAGCTGGACCTCGGCAGTGGCAGTGCAGCATGCCATCCGCCGGCTGCCGCACCTGCTGCTCTACGACGCGAACGGCAAGCTGCTCGCCGAGGGCACGCGCGAGGTTCTGGACGCGCTGCCGTGAGCGCGACATGAACGCGTGCTCATGGTCACGTTGAAGGCCGGTGCCCACCCGGAGGTCTTCCAGTTGCTGATGACAGGTCGCAGCGCTTCCGGCATGTCCAAGAGTGCGCGGGAAGCAACTGCGCTCACGGACGCCGGCGTCTCGCGAACAGGCCGCCGAACAGGCCGCCGACCAGCACCGTGTAGGGAAACCACAGTGCCACCTGCGCGGTGCACAGCACGAGGATGCGCTGCGCGTCCGGCATCGGCGGCGAGCCGGGCGCGGTCTTCTCGTAGTGCGTGCCCCAGTCGTGCGTGACGGCGATCACCGTGATGAGCAGGATCGGCGCGCGGGCGGTGATGGCGTAGCCGAGGTTGGCGCGAAACAGCGCCGGCCACGCGAAGTACGCGGCTGCTGCGCACACGAGGCTCGTGGTGCAGACGGCGATGAACCCGACGACGCTCGGGCTGAGCGTGTTCACGAGCGCGGCGATCAGAGCCGCGCCGACGGCGATGCCGCCGAGCGGCCAGCCGATGGCGCTCCACGTCGACCGGCGATCGTCGGCCGCGCCGGTGAGGCTCTGCGCGAACCAGACCCCGAACAGCGGTACCAGCCAGGCGATGCCGAACACCGCGGTGTTGCCGCCTGGCTCCGGCCCGAACCAGCTCGTGCTCCAGTGATGGATCTCGCCGTAGAGCCGCACCAGCGTCACCAGCAGCGTGATGCCGCCAGCGACGAGGATGCGGTGCTTGGTGGATGCGGGCAGCATGATCCTGGGTTTCCTCACGTGCTCGAAGAAGTCGTGCAAGAGGCCACGAGCGCGAGCGCCGGTTCGCGCGGCGTGTGCGAGCGTCTCGAGAATGATCTCGCCGCGCTACTGCCACTCGCTCCGGATCGGGCCGCCGAGCAGGGGATGCGACTTCAGCTCGAGCTGGAACCGCACCGCCTCCTTGCCATCGCGCTTCACGCGCAGGTCCCTGGGGAACGCGACCGCGCGCGCAGCCTTCGACCACTCGGCGGGCGTGGCGGGATCCATCGCCCGCGGCGGCTCGAGCACCTTGCCGCCCTCGGTCCTGGCGCTCGCCTGCGGCTGCAGCACGTCGCTGAAGCGTGCGTACGACTCGCCGCCGCGCCCCTGCACGCGCAGCGACGTGCCGACCAGCACTGCGGTGTCGCCTTGCACCTGCGTGTCGAACGCGAACGTGAACGGCGCGCCGAGCTTGACCGGCGTGGTGGCGCCATCCTTCACCTCGAACGGCACCGACTTCCCCGGCACGATCAACGCGCGCTGCTGGCTCGTGCCGCGACCTTGCGCGAGCACGCCGTACGCCAGGCGGTAGCGACCGCTGACGGCGGTCACCTCGGGCGCCGACATCAGGTCGTAGGCGCAGTCCTTGCGGTCATCGACGCCGACCACGACGAGCGACCTCGGCTTCACCGGTCCGGCCCACTCCAGCGCGATCCTGCCCATGCCGGCCGCGGCCGATTGCCACTTGAGCGTGCTGGTCGCAGGATCGAACTGGATGCGCGTGAGCGTGCCCTCTACCAGCAGGAACTCGCTGAACGGCACCGCGCGCTCGGCGCCGGGCAGGAACAGCGCATCCGGCATCGGGAAGACCTGATCGGCGCCGGCGTACTCGTCGCTGCGCAGGACGAGATCGCCGAACTGTCCCGAGTCGTTGTCGTCGATCACGAACCACCGCGCGCCGGCGACGTCGCCCTCGAGGCGGCACGCGGTGCGATAGCGCACGACGGCGCGATCCTTGGTCGGCTGATTGGCGACGGTGACGCCGAACAAGGTCTCCTTGTCCGCGAGCGCGAGCGACAGGGCGTACGGTGCCGAGCTCGGCTGCTTCGCCGGCACCAGCGCCACGATCGCCTTGCCTGGCTTGAGCGCGAGCGGCTCGGCGCTCTTGCGCTCGCCGTTCAGGTCGATGAGGTAGTGCTCTTTCTCGCGGATCAGACGCACGTCGCGGCCGAACGGCTTCAGC
>JAXMBY010000033.1:0-71295 GCA_046349655.1 Planctomycetota bacterium | reverse complement strand
ACCGCGCTCGACGACGGCGCCAGCCACCATTGCGCCACGTCCTTCCCGGCGTGCGCATCGATCTGGCACAGCTGTGGCGGTGAGCAGGGTGCGGTGCGCGTCGCACCGGCGTCCATGGGCACGCGTCGCGCGGTGTGTACGCGTCAGCCGCGATCGAGCTTCTCGAGCGCGCGGGCAACGTTGTCGTGCTGCTCGCGCGCCTCGGGCTGCTGCAGGAGATCGCGCAGCAGGCGGCGGAGCGCGTCGGTGCGGCCGACTCGCTTGCACAGGTCCACCGCGAACAGCAAGTGGTTGAGCATCGCGCCGCGCTCCGCGGCGACCAGCCGCGTGAGGTAGGTCTCGACCCGCTCGGGATCGTAGTACTCGGGGTGGTCACGGAAGAACTGTTCACAGTGGGTGCACGTCTTGCGGTTGGCACCCGCGTGCAGATGGCTCAGGTACAAGAGCGTCATGCGGTGATCGGGATCGAGCGCGAGCGCGCGTTCGTACCAGTCCCGCGCCTCGGCGATCTGCTCCTGCGAGTCGAACGACACGCCGATGCCATGGTGCACGCGTGCGCTGCGGCGATGGCGGGGCAGCAGCTCGAGCAAGATGTCGCGCGCCGTCGCGCATTCCTTCTGGCGGTTGAGCAGCTCGGCATAGCTCAGCAGCGCGTCGTCGGCGCGCTCGCCGAGCTGCTGCTGCGCCGCGCGCACCACGGTCAGGCCAGCGGCGGCACCGCGGGCGAAGAAGCGGCTGCGCGCTCGCTCGAAGTGCAGCATCGCTTGCTGGTCATCGATGGCGAGTGCTGCCTGGTAGTGCGCATCGGCCTCGTCGTACTTCTCCTGGCGGTACAGCGTGTCGGCCAGCTCGCGCTCGAGCGCGGCGGAATGCGGCTGCGACGCGATGGCGGCGCGCAGGTCGGTCTCGCGCGACTGGGCGTTGCCAGCCTCGCGCATCGCCCGGCCGAGCAGCACGATGGTGAGCGCCGACCGCGGCGCGAGCTGCACCGCACGCTGGAAGGACTCGACGGCGGCATGCGGACGACCAGCGCGGCGGTGGCCTTCGCCCTCGATCAGGGCGCGCACCGGCATCGTCCGAGTTGACCATCACGCTGCCCCCGCGAGATGCAGCAGGAACTCGCCCTCGGCATGCGACGGGCTCCTGATCGCGAGGACCTCGCGCGCGGCGGCGCTCGCGGCATCGAGATCATCGGCGGCCCACGCCATGGTGGCGCGATCGATCGCCCGGTGCAGCGCTTCGCGGCGGTCGGCAGCCGAAGGCCAGAGCACGGTGGCGATCGCCGCGCTGGCGAGCGGTGAACGAGGCTGCGAGCAGATGGCGGCGCGCATTGCTCGCCGCGCGGCGGCACGCGCCGCACGCAGCGGCCGCGCCTGGATCGGGCGACCGGCGACGAACGCATCGAGATCGGCCGCGAGCGCCGCGGCGCTGGCGAAGCGGATGGCGCGCCTTGAACGCGAGCGCGCGTTCCAGGATCACCACGAGCGGCCGGCAGATCCGCCCTGTGTCGCCGCGCGGGAGTGGCGGGCCGCCGTCGCACCGGAGTCGGAGCACGGCGAACGCGGAGTCGCGGCCGGCATGCGGCGGGCAGCCGCACAGGAGTGCGTACAGCATGGCACCCAGGCCGTACACGTCGTAGCACGTCGAGCGCTTCGCCGCGCGCTTGCTCGGGCGCCATGTAGTGCGGTGTGCCGAGCACGTCGCCGCTCTGCGTGATGGTCTCGGCGTCATCGCTCACCGCCAGGCCGAAGTCCACCAGCACCGGCGCGCCGCTGCGATCGAGGATCACATTCGCCGGCTTGATGTCGCGGTGCAGCAAGCCGCGCTCGTGCACGTTCTCGACTGCGCCAGCGCCACGCGCGCCACGATCGACGCGGCCTCGGTGAAGCCGAGCGATCGCCTCGGCCGTCTGCTCGAGAAGGTGGCCCCCGACCAGATCCATCACCAGGTAAGGCACCGACTCGTGCACGCCGCTGTCGCGCACGCGCACGATGCCGGGATGTGCGAGCTGGCGCAGCAGCACCGCCTCGCGCTCGAAGCGACCGAGCGCGCGCGCATGGAGGCGCGCGCTGGCGGTGAGCACCTTGACCGCCACCTGGCCGCCGTCCGGCGCCACCGCGCGCAGCACGTGCGCCGAGCCGCCACGGCCGAGCGGACCCAGGATCTGGTAGCCGCCGATCGCTTCGGGGGGCCGCACGCCATCACCCAGAAGCTGCTCGGTCTCGGCCGCGCTGCGCAGCGCCCGCAGCAGCGGCGCGGCCAGGTCTGAATGCTGGCTGGCGAAGGCCTCGGGGGTGAGCGCTCGCCAGCTTCGCGGCGCTCGAGGAATTCCTCGAGCAGCGCCCGCGACGCGCTCAGTCTCGCTGCGATCGCTCACGCGGCGGCTCCTCCTGCATCATCGCCGTGAGCTGCGCGAGCGCGCGCGAGTAGAGCTTGCGGGTGGCGGCGTCGGTCTTGCCGATGGCGGCCGCCACCTCCTGGCTCGAGAGGCCCTGCACGCGCCGCAGCAGCACCACCTTCGCGCTGCTCGCGCGGCAGCTGGGCGAGGCAGCGCTCGAGCCGCTCACGTAAGCGGTGGCGTTCCAGTAGCTTGGCGGTGGTTGCGGCGCCGCGAGCCGGCCGGCGACGGTGTCGGTGAGCGGTTGGGTGCCGGCGCGCTTTCTGGTCGCGAAGTGGTCGGCGCGATCGCGGATCTTGTTCAATACCATGCGGTGCAAGAGCCCGCGCAGGCTGCGCACGGCGGGCGCATCCGGCCGCGGCAGCTCGCGCAGCGCCTCCACCACCACGCTCTGCAAGATGTCCTCGCTCTGGACCAGTGCGCGCAGCTTGCTGCCGAGGTGCACCCGCACGCTCAGCAGCAGCACGTCGTGGTAGCGGTGGTACCACGCCTCCCAGGCGTCGGCCTCGCCGGATCGGATGCGCTGCAACAGCTCCTCGGTTTCGGGGGCAGCGGGCAGCTGATTCAGGTCCGTCATGGCCGGTCCATTCCGAGCGTCCTGGTCCGTGCTCAACCCGAGGTTAACCGCGCGCCGCGCGCGGGACAATCGCGGGCGCCATGGGGGCCAGGATTTTCCGGTCACACCGGCCGCGGCATCCCCGCCTGGGCAGGCACGAGACCCACGCGGATGGGTCGTTCCGAGACTGGAGCCGAGATGAGAGGAAGTGTGTCATGAGGGCGATGATGAAGGTCATGAAGAGCTTGCTCGTGTTCACCCTGGGTCTGGCGCCTGCGTACGCGCAGAGCACGGTTCGCCTCAGCGTGGCGACCGATGGCAGCCAGGGCAACGATCACACGTCGGGCATCGCCGCGTCGAGCCGGACCGGACGTTACGTGGCGTTCCACAGCACGGCCACCAACCTGGACGGCGCCGGTCTCGCCGGCGTGTTCCTGCGCGATCGCGACCCCGCCGGCGACGGGATCTTCGACGAGGCCGATGCCACCACCGTGCGCATGAGCGTGTCGGCAGCCGGGGTGGCGTGCTACGCGGTGGGCGGCCCGGCGATCTCCGGCGATGGCCGATTCGTGGTATTCGCGTCGAGCGATCCCAACCTGATGCCGGGCGCGCCAGCCAGCGTCGCGGTGTATCTGCGCGATCGCGATCCCGACGGCAACGGCATCTTCGACGAGGGCAATCACACGCTCGAGCTGATCAGCGTGAACTCCGACGAGGAGGCCGCCAATGCCGGCTGCGCGAACGTCGACGTGTCGGACGACGGCAACTACGTGGTGTTCACGTCGTCAGCCTCGAACCTCGTTCCGGGCTACAACAACAACGCGCACGTCTATCGCCGCAACCGATCGGCTGGAATCACCGAGCTGGTCGATGTCACGTTGCTGGGCGCGTATCCCAATGGGCCGGCGGATTTCGCGTCGCTCAGCAACGATGGCAGCAACGTGGTGTTCACCAGCAACGCCACCGACCTGGCGAGCGACAGCAATGGCGGGTGGGCCGACGTGTTCTTGCGCGAGATGACCGCCGGCATCACCACGCTCGTCGGCGTGAACGGCAGCGGCGAGCAGCCGTTCCTGGGCGCGACCTTCGCCGACATCTCGGGGCGACGGCGCTACGTCGTGTTCCAGACGCGGACCTTGCCCGGGGACTCGTCGAGCTACGAGCAGATCTACGTGCGCGACCTCACCCTGCTGAGCACGGCGAAGATCAGCATTCCCAACTCGGGCGGCACGACCGACGGCGACTCGCTGTGGCCGCGCATCAATGACGATGGCCGGTTCGTGACGTTCACGACCTACGCGAAGAACCTGGTCGACGAGGACGCGACGATCTGACGTCGAGGCCATCGTGAACGACCGCGACGGCGACGGCAACGGCTTCTACGACGAGGGCAACGGCAGGAACAAGCTGCTGGCGTTGAGCACGTCGGGAGAACAGGCCAATGCCGGGTCGCTCGAGCCGGTGCCGTCGGGAGATGGCCGTCACGTGGTATTTCCTACTCGGGCGCGAGCAACCTGGTACCCGGCGACACCAACGCCCGCGAGGACCTGTTCGCTCGCGATCACTGCCCGGCATCGTTCGAGAACTACGGCGATGGCTGGCCCGGCACGCTCGGCGTCCCGGCGTTGACGGCGTCCGCGAATCCCGCGCTCGGCGCGAGCCTGAGCCTGATCGTCGGCAACCTCGCTCGGCGCGACCACGCCGAGCGTGGTGTTCCTGGGCTTCGCGTCCGCGAGCACGACGACCATCTATGGCGGCTCGCTGCTCGTGGCGCCGAGCACCATCCTGCCGCTCTTCCTGCCGGGCGCCGGCGCGAGCATTCCGGTGAGCGTGCCCGACGACGACGCACTGTGTGGCCTCTCCGTCTACCTGCAAGTGCTCGAGTCCGACGCCGGCGCGACGAAGGGCGTCGCCTTCACGCGCGGCCTGCGCCTGCAGCTCGGCGAGTGACGAGGCTCACCTCGTTCCGGCGGAATCACCGGCAGCACGACTTGCGATGGGTGCGACGCATCGCACCACAACGTGACCGTGGGCGGCGGTGACGGCATCGGCGTCAGGCTGCTGTCGCGATCGGTGCACGTGATGGTGATGCGGATGCGATTGCCGGCATCGAACAGGTTGGACGTCGGTTGCAGGTCGAGCAACAGCTCGACCGGCTCGGCGGGCAGGGGCTCACGTCGCTCGCGAAGCTGCGGTGGTAGGGGAGGCCGAAGGTGCGGGCGGCGGCCGGAAGGGCGCGGTGCGAGGCGCGCAGGCAGCCTCTCGGTCACGTACTCGGAGCGGCCGCGCGCGTCCACCTCCTCCAGGTACACGAAGAAGTCGCCGTCCTTGGCCGTGGACGTGACGCACAGGCGCGCGAGGGGATGACCGGTGATCTCGACGTCGTGCTCGAGTGCCGCCGTGGTGAAGCAAATGCCGCGCGCGTCGTGGGCGGCGAGATCCACGTAGCCGATCAGGGCCGCCGTAGCCGTTGGCCCAGCGATTCCCGGTGCCCATGGTGACGGTCGGATCGACGCAGTAGACGACCGCCGGCGCACCGTCGATCGGTGCGGTGGTGGTGAGCAAGCCAGCGGCCGGGATGCGATCGCCGCGGAAGAAGAAGCTCGTGCGCCGTTCGTTCGGCAGCGGCCATTCCCACGTCGATCGCCAGCGCTGCCCGGGTGGCGCGCCCATGGTGTAGTAGTGGATCGGCGGCTCGTCCTCGACGCCGTTGTCGATGCCCTTCAACCAGTGGTCGAACCAGCGCAGGTGCTCGCCCAGATAGTCGATCTCGTGGTTCTGCTGGTGGAACCACGGGCCGATCGCGATGCGCTGTGGGTTCTTGAGGTTGTGGTAGAGCAGCAAAGCATCCCTCGTGAAGTCGTCGAACCAGCCAGCGATGTGGTAGATGGCGACGCTGGACGCGCTGATCGCGGCGATGTGATGGAGCGGGCTCGTGACCTGATGCATGGGCCAGCCGAGATCCCGATCGACGCTATCGCGAAACGGCAGGTGATCGTACTGCGCAAGCGTGTCGCGGTTGGCGGCGTGCTGCTGGCGTGCCGTCGCGAGCAGCGCGCCGTCCTCGTCCTCGTCGACCCGTGCCGGCATGATCTCCTGATCCAGCTGTCGCGTGAGCACGGACCAGTGCTGCAGGAAATCCTCGCGGAAGATGCCGCCGGCCCAGGTGAAGGCGTACAGGTCGCCCGGCGCCATCGCCGGGACGATGGCCTTGAGATGCGGTGCTCTGGTGCTGGCAGCCATGTACTGCGTGGCGCCGAGGTACGAGGCGCCGTACATGCCGACGTTGCCATCGCACCATGGCTGCTTCGCGAACCACTCGATCACGTCGTACGCATCGGCGGTCTCGACTGGATTGAAAGGTCCGAGGAACGCACCGAACGAGGCGCCGCAACCGCGCGCGTCGACCGCGGCGACGATGTAGCCGCGGCGCACCAGCTCGCGCAGGTGCGGCGCGTCGATCTTGCTGGTTCGGCGCCCTGGTCTCTCGGTCGCGCGCTGGTAGCGATCGTGCGTCCAGATGAGCGGCAACGGCTCGGTCGTCGGTTGCGAGCCGTGTGCCGGCAGGAAGACGTCGGCCGCGAGCCGCACCTGGTCGCGCAGCGGAATGTACAGCGAGCGGCGCACGACGCCCGTATACCGCCGCGGTGAGAGCAGCGGATCGGCGGACGAGTTCTCGATCGTGATCGATTGCTCGCGCTCGCTGGCTTGCTGCGCGCATGCGAGCGACACGCCGGTGAGATCGGATTGCAGGAGCGTGAGCGTCAACGCGGCCGACGCGAGAGCTCGCATCGTCGTCTCCGATGGTGGAGGTGAGCGAGGGCGGCGGGATTGTACCAGAAACTTCCGCCTAGCCGGCCAGGTCCTCGAGGCTGGCGCCGAGCGCTTCCTTGCGTGACAGCCGGATCTTGCCGGCGCCATCCACGCCGAGCACGCGCACGACGATCTCGTCGCCTTCCTTGACCACGTCGCTGACGCGGCCGAAACGCTCGGCCGCGAGCTCGGAAACGTGCACCAGGCCTTCGGTGCTGGCGAGCAACCGCACGAATGCGCCGAACTCCTTCACGGCAACGACGGTACCGCGATACAGCTTGCCGACCTCGAGGTCGCCGGCGACGTGCTGCACCTGCCGCTTCGCCTCGCGGAAGCTCTGCTCGTCGCTCGCGTAGATGATCACCAGGCCGGAGTCGTCGACGTTGATGCGCGCGCGCGTGGCGGCCTGGATGTCCTGGATGGTCTTGCCGCGCGGGCCGATCAGCTCGCGAATGCGTTCCGGGCGGATGCGCAGCGACATCACGCGCGGGGCGTACTTCGACAGCTGCGGGCGCGGCTTGGCGAGGCACTTCTGCATCTCGGCGAGGATGTGCAATCGACCCTCGCGCGCCTGCTCCAGGGCTTGCTTCAGCACCTCGCGGCGCAGCCCGCCGATCTTGTTGTCCATCTGCACGGCGGTGATGCTCTTGTCGGTGCCCGCCACCTTGAAGTCCATGTCGCCGAGGTGATCCTCGTCGCCCAGGATGTCGGACAGCACCGCGACGCGGTCGCCTTCCTGGATCAGCCCCATGGCGATGCCAGCCACCGGGCTCGAGAGCGGCACGCCGGCGTCCATGAGCGCGAGGCAGCCGCCGCACACCGTCGCCATCGATGAGCTGCCGTTCGACTCGCTGATGTCGGACACCACGCGGACCACATACGGGAACTTGTCGTAGCCCGGCAGGACGTGCTGCAGGGCGCGCCGAGCGAGCGCGCCGTGGCCGACCTCGCGCCGGCTCGGACCGCGCGATGCGCGCACCTCGCCGACGCTGTACGGTGGGAAGTTGTACTGCAGCAAGAACCGATCGGTCTCGGTGCCGAAGATCGTCTCGATGGTCTGCGCGTCCTCCTGCGAACCGAGCGTGCAGGTCACCATCGCCTGCGTCTCGCCGCGCGTGAACAGCGCCGAGCCGTGCGCGCGCGGCAGCCAGCTGGCCTCG
The DNA here is from genome assembly GCA_046349655.1 of Planctomycetota bacterium. Classification (GTDB taxonomy): domain Bacteria; phylum Planctomycetota; class B15-G4; order B15-G4; family JAXMBY01; genus JAXMBY01. Next base: position 63,368 of record JAXMBY010000033.1, on the reverse strand, counting down.
GCGGTGATCGGCCGGATCTGCCGCACGCTGCGGCCGTCGGCGCGGCGGCCCTGGTTCAGCACCAGCTCGCGCAGCACCCGATGCACGAGCTCGCTCAGCACCTCGGTAATCAGCGCCGGGTCCAGCTGCGGGTCAAGGGCGGCGAGCTCGGCGTGCGCGCGCTCGGTCACCGCCTGCGTCTTGCGGCGGCGATCGAGCTTGGCAGGGCTGGTGAGCGCGTCGGTGAATGCGCCGCGGAACTTGTCCTCGGCCGCGGCGAACAGGGTCGCGTCGAGCCCATCCGGCGGCAGCGCGCGCTTGTCGATGCCGAGCTCGTCGGCCCACGACTTCAGTGCCACGAGCACTGGCTGCAGCGCACTCTCGGCGGCGAACAGGAGCTCGAGGAACTCGCTCTCGGTAGCCTGCGTGCCGCCGCCCTCGATCATCGTCACGCCGCGCGGCCCGCAGGAAACGACCAGATCGAACAGCGCGCTCGAGCGCTCCTTGCGGGTTGGATGGAAGGTCAGCCGATCGCGCAGGCGCACGGCGCGCAGCCCCGCGGCCGGTCCGTGGAACGGGATGTCGGACAGCGTGAGCGCCGCGGCCGCGCCCAGGATCGCGAGCGGCGCCGGCTCGTGATCCTCCTCGGCGGAAAGCACGGTCGCGAGCACCTGCGTCTCGGCGCGGAACGACTTCGGGAACAGCGGGCGGATCGAGCGATCGATCAGCCGCGAGCTCAGCACCTCGTGATCGGCGAGGCGGCCCTCACGCTTCAAGTAGCCGCCCGGGATCTTGCCCGTGGCTGCCACGCCCTCGTGGTACTCGACCGTGAGCGGCAGGAAGTCGACCCCCGGCTTGGTCGATTCGGCGGCGACCGCGGTCACCAGCACGACCGTGTCACCCGAGCGCACCAGCACCGAGCCATGCGCCTGGCGCGCGATCTTGCCGGATTCGAGGATGATCTCCCGATCACCCAGATGGATGCGCTTCTCGGATTCCATGGGATCCACTCGGTTTGGTGAGAGAGAGCCGCAATGTAGCTGGCGTCCGCGCGCTTGTCGATGGCCAGTCGAATACTCAGGGGCCGCCCGCCATCACCGTGTGCGAAACCGCAAGTGCGCCGAGCATCGCGTACGCCGCACGCGCATTCGTGGTGGCGTTGCGGAAGGCACCGCTCGGACCACGCCAGCGCGCTGCCGCTCTCTTTCACAGCGTCGCCATCTCGCATGGCGGGAGGTGAGCCAGCGGACATGTCCCAGGAGTGGCGCGTCCGCGCTGGCAGCCGACGACGGCGTCACTTCGCCAGAACCTCGTCGAGCGAGCGCGCGTCGAGCAAGCGGTCGGTCCAGCGCGAGAGCATGGTCGCGGTGGCGCGTTCGATTCGCTTGCGCGCCGCCGACGGCAGCTTGCCAAAGCGCTTGACAAGCAGCCTCTGCAGCAGTTCCCGGTGCTTCGCGAGCTGGCCCTCCTCGCGTCCCTTCTCGATACCTTTCTCGATACCCTTCTCGATGCCCTTCTCGATGCCCTTCTCACGTCCCTGCCTGAGCCCGATCCTGCGACCGCGCTCGATCAGCCTTTCGCCAATGGTTTTCACCATGATGTGCGACTCCTCGCCGACGATGCTCGTCAACCACGATCGCAACGCGGCCTGATTCACGTGCCTCTTCACCATCAGAATATACTCGAGGAACGCATCGGGTGCATCGACTCGTGAGCGATCGTGCCACACGGCACGGAAGAGAGCTGCCTGATCCTCGCCGCGTGCGAAGAACTTCGGCGAGCGTGCATGCTTGAGACAGAACAGGGTCAGCCGGGCGATGGCAGTGGTGCCCATGCGGCAGAGCTCGGCATCGGTTCGGCGCAGGACGTCGACGACGAGGAGAGGCGGATGGCTCTGATCGAGGTCGTAGGCCTCGCTGTCGAACAGGTCGCTCAAACGGAACGGACCGCGCCAGGGCCTGGCACCGTGATAGAGGACCACGGTGACGATGCGCGGCAACGAATGGACCTGCCCGCGGCCGCGAGTGTGACGCGCCAGGGTGCAATGCTCGTAGTGGTACGCACGCCAGGGCATCGAGCGGTCGTACGTGCTCTGGTGCTCGAGCAGGAGATACACGAGCTTGCGTGTGCCGCGCATGCGCACCGTGAACAGCAAATCGCCATGGCGCGCCCGCCGCCGAGAATCGATGAAGCTGCTCGAGCTCAGCCTGAGCGTTGACCAGTCGGCGTGCCTGACGAACTTCCGCGGCAGCGCGTCCTGCAGGATGCCGAGCACGTGCTCCGGGTGCGTGAAGAACTCCTTCACCAGTGTGTCGTGCGGATCGTGCGTCATGAGAAGGCCTCAAGCGCACGACGTGACGGGAAAGGGGTGGGTTACGTGAAAAGAACTTTTTTTGCGGCGTGATGCGCGCGCCGCGCGGCCCGGGTGAGCTCGTCCGGTCGGCGAGGAGAGATTGCCCGCGCCACCCTGTGCGCCCTGACCGAAGCGCAGCCTCCTTCCCTGAAGGCGAGGTGCCCAAGTGCCATGATCCCCGACCGTGCCGGCGCGGGCGTCAGTCGCTGCCGGCGTCGGGGTTCGACTCCTGGTTGATCATGGCGGCGATGTAGCCGGCGCCGAAGCCGTTGTCGATGTTCACCACCGAGACGCCGGCGGCGCACGAGTTCAGCATCCCGAGCAGCGCGGCAATGCCGCCGAACGATGCGCCGTAGCCGACGCTGGTTGGCACCGCGATCACCGGCCGCGCGACCAGGCCGCCCACGACCGAGGGCAGGGCACCCTCCATCCCGGCGCACACCACGAGCGCGCGCGCCTGGCGCAAGCGATCGAGGTCGGCGAGCAGCCGATGGATGCCCGCCACGCCGGCGTCGTACAGCGTGTCGACCCGCGCATCCATCATCGCCGCAGTGACCCGCGCTTCCTCGGCCACGGGGATGTCCGCAGTGCCCGCCGTGATCACCAGCACCTGTCCGGTCCGGGGGCGCGCGGCGCCGCGCTCGACCGTGATCGTGCGCGCGAGCGCGTGATAGCGCGCGTCCTTGATCTCGTTTTGCAGCGTGGCGAACACCTCGGGCGAGGCGCGCGTCGCGAGCAGCCGGTCGCTGTGCGCAAGGAGCTCGCGCGCGACGCCGAGCACCTGCTCGGGCGACTTGCCCGAGCAGAAGATCACCTCGGGGAAGCCGCAGCGCTCGGCGCGCTCGTGATCGATGCGGGCAAAGCCGAGATCGGCGAACGCCGGCGCCAGGCGTGCGCGCGCGTCGGCGATCGACAGGTCGCCGCGGGCGACCAGCTCGAGCAGCTCGGTGATGTGATCCAATGGCGCATCCTCGGGCAGCCTGGTCAGTGCGCGGTCGCGTCGAGGTCGAGCGCCGCGATGCGGCCGGCCCGGAACAGATGATAGCCCAGCCCTGCCACCATCACCGCATTGTCGGTGGTGAGCCGGCGCTCCGCCAGGTAGAGCGCGAGCTGGTGCGAGCGGGCCGCCTCGGCCGCGCGCGCGCGCAGCCGCGAGTTCGCCACCACGCCGCCGCCGAGGGCGATGCCGCGGGCCCCGTGTGCGTGCGCGGCGGCGAGCAGCTTGTCGAGCAAGACCTCGACCACCGTGTGCTGGAACGACGCGCACACATCCGCAACCTGCGCTTCGGTCAGTGTGCTCGCAGCGCGTGCCAGGTCCATGCCGCAGCAGTGGTACAGCACCGCGGTCTTGATGCCCGAGAAGCTGAAGGCGAGCGGCTCGCCCTTCACCTCGGAGCGCGGCAGCTTGACTGCGAGCGGGTTGCCCGCGGCGGCGCGCTGATCGATCGCCGGGCCGCCAGGGTAGCCGAGCCCCAGGATCGCGGCCACCTTGTCGAAGGCTTCGCCGGCGGCGTCGTCCACGGTCTCGGCCACCAGCTCGAGCTCGATCGCCGAGCGCATCGCGTAGATCGACGTGTGGCCGCCCGAGACCACGAGCGTCGCCAGCGGGTAGGGGACGTCGTCTCGACCCATCACCGCCGAGTAGGCGTGCGCGTGCACGTGGTCGACCGCGACCATCGGCTTGTGCCACGCGAGCGCGAGCGCCTTCGCCGCCGACACGCCAACCAGGAGCGAGCCGATCAATCCGGGCTTGTGCGTGACGGCGATCGCGTCGATCGCTCGCGGCACCAGGCGCGCGTTGCGCAAGCACTGGGCTAGCAGCGGCAACAGGTTCTCGAGGTGGTGGCGGCTAGCCAGCTCGGGCACCACGCCGCCGAACGGCGCATGCAGCGCCACCTGCGACGCGATCAGGCTCGCATGCTCCGTCACGCCGTCCTCGACGACCGCCACGGCGGTCTCGTCGCAGGAGGTCTCGATGCCGAGGATGATCATGCGTCTGCTCGGGGATGCTGGTCTAGCGGCCGGCGGTTCGCTCTGGCAGCTCCGGCCGCACGGTGAGGTCGCGGAACACCGGCTCGCCGCGCAACAGCTTGATCGCCGCCGCGAGCTGCTGGTCGTCGACCTGCGGCACGGTCGCCTTCATCATCTGCAGCACCTGGGCGCGGAACTCGTCGGGAATGCGCTGTTGCTCGAACCGCTCGCGCAGCGCGTCGAGGTCGGCGCCGAGCGCCACCTCGTAATCGGGCTTGAGCCCGCCGCGCGAGGCCTCGCTCTGGGCGATGTGCCGCTCGATATGCTGGCCGCCCGGCGTCACGTACTCGGCGGTGGTGAGCTTGAGCACGCCCTGCTCGTCATCGCGCATGCGGATCGGGATCACCGACTGCACCACGCCCTTGCCGTAGCTGCGCGTGCCGAGCAGCAAGGCACGCTTGTAGTCCTGCAGCGCGCCGGCCAGCACCTCTGCTGCCGACGCGGTGTCCTGATCGATCAGCAGCACGAGCGGCAGGTCGGCGTAGAAGAACTTGCTCGCGTCGGCGAGCGAGTCCTGATCGCTTCCGGGCACGCGCCCGCGCAACGATACCAGCACGCCCTCCTTGACGAAGGCGTTGGCCATGTCGCGCGCCTGATCGAACAGCCCACCGCTGTTCTGGCGCAGGTCGACGATCAGTGCGTGCGCTCCCTGCGCGATCAGCTGGTCGACGCGCGCGTGGAACTCGTTCGCGGTGTCCTTCTGGAACGAGTGCACGCGCAGGTAGCCGATGCCGTGCTCCACGTCCACCAGGTGAGCTTCGAACACGGTGCCTTGCACGATCACGGCACGCTCCAGCTCCACGTCTTGCGTCGCGCCGGTCCCGGCCCTGGCGATGCGCAGGCGCACACTGGTGCCCGGCTTGCCCTTGATCAGCTTCTGCGCGCCGTCGGCGCCGATCTCCTCGATGCTCTTGTCGTTCACGTGCGTGATGCGATCGCCCGGGCGGATGCCGGCCTTGTAGGCCGGGCCTTCGGGATACGGGAAGCGGATCGTGATCGGCGGCGCCTCGGTATGGATGACGACGCCGATGCCGCCGTACTCGCCGGTGGTCTCCTCGTCGAAGCGCGCCGCCAGCGCCGGCCGGTAGAACCGCGAGTACTCGTCGAGCGATTGCACCATGCCTTCGATGGCGCGGTACAGGAGATCCCAAGAGTCCTTCTCGATCACGTAGCGGCTCTCGATCTGCTGCTTGATGGCGAAGAAGCGATCGGCCTGCTCGTAAGCCTCGTCGGCATGCGAGCTGCGCGCGGCGTGGGCATAGACGACGAGGCTGATCGCGAGCGCGGTGATCGACAGCGGCAAAGCGAACAGCAGCGGCGTCGCCTTGCGTCGCGCCGCAGCGGCATCGGGATCGTGGCTCATGATCAGCTCGCAGTGAGAATGATACGAGAAACGCCGCAGCACCGCCGCCGCGCCGGCTCAGCGCGGTTGCGAGCGCAGCTTGACCAGGAACTCGGTGATGCGACGCAAGCCCTCCTCGATCGTGGGCAGCGCCGCCGCGTACGAGAAGCGCAGGAATCCAGGCTGACCGAACGCCTCACCCGGCACCAGCGCGACCCGCGCTTGCTCGAGCAACAGCCGGCACAGCGCGGTGGCGTCCGCCACGCGCGCGCCCGCGTGGCTCAGGCCAACGTAGGCGGACACGTCCGGGAATACATAGAACGCGCCCTTTGGTTCGCCCAGGCGCACGTCGGGAATCGCCCGGAACGCGCGCACCACGCGATCGCGGCGCTGCTCGAAGGTGTGCACCATCTCGCTGACCGCGGTCTCGCCGTGCTGCAGCGCGGCCAGCGCGGCCCACTGCGAGATCGATGCGGCGTTCGAGACCGAGTGGCTCTGGATGCGCGTCATCGCGGCGATGATCGGCGCCGGTCCGGCGGCGAAGCCGATGCGCCAGCCGGTCATGCAGTACGACTTGCTCACGCCGTTGACGACGATGGTGCGTGCCTTCACCGACGGCGACAGCGCCGCGATCGAAACGTGCTGCGCGCCTGCGAACACCATGCGCTCGTAGATCTCGTCGGAAACGATGGCGATGTCGTGCCGCTCCGCGAAGTCGGCGATCTCCTGCAGCTCGTCCGGTTCGTACACGGCGCCGGTCGGGTTGTTGGGAGTGTTCAGGATGAGCACGCGGCTGTTCGCGGTGCGCGCCCGCTCGAGGTGCTCGCGCGTGACCTTGAAGTCGCGCCGCGGATCGCCGGGCACCAGCACCGGGCGCCCGTCGAGCAGGCGCACCGCCTCTGGATAGGTGACCCAGTACGGCGTCGGTATCAGCACGTCGACCTGATCGTCGACCAGCGCCGCCAGCGCGTGGAACAGCGCGCCCTTGGCGCCGGGCGACACCAGGATCTCGTTGCTTGCGTACTCGAGGCCGTTGTCGCGCGCGAGCTTGTCGCCGATCGCCGCGCGCAGCTCCTTGATGCCAGCGACCGGAGTGTAGCGCGTCTTGCCGGCGCGGATCGCCTCGATCGCCTGTGCGCACGCCGCCGGCGCCGTGGGCAGGTCGGGCTCGCCGGCGGAGAACGACAGAACGTCGATGCCCGCGGCGCGCATCTGCTCCGCGCGCTCGCTGATCGACATGGTGGCCGAATCGGCGACAGTGGTTGCCCTACGCCCGAGCCTCATGTGAATGTCCGGAATTCCTGGCCGCAAGCCACCGTCACCTACCCTGCGCGCCCTCTCGCGCCGGGTCGCGGGATGGAAGCGCGCATCATAACAAGGAAATCGGGTGGTCGTGAGCGGGTTGCAGGGAGGTCGAGTGCCACGGGATCGTGCGAAGTCGGGTTCCCTAGTTGAAATCGAGACGGCTTCCATCCGAAATAGGCGCTCGGCGGATGGCGGTTCTCACTTGGCTGGCGGTTTCCCGCGGCCATGCACCCCCGCAGCCACTGGAACGGGTGAATCGTGAAGCGTTTGCTGCCCAAGCTGATCGTCGCGCTCCTGATCCTGGCGCCGCTCTCGTACTTCGTCTTCACGCTGCTGTTCTTCCAGCCGTTCGAAGGCGAGATGCGCGCCCTCCAGGAGCTGGTGCCAAAGGACGTCGACTACTACGTCCGCAAGGTCAACCTGACGAGCGACTTCACGCACTTCCCGGTGCCCCGCCTGTACGAGCAGCTCAGCGCCACCCGCGAGTGGAAGGGATTCGCCGAATCCCCGACGGCTCGCGCACTGTTCGGCGCCGACGACCTGGACCGCCAGTTCCGCACGCTCAAGGAGCAGCTCGATCCCATCCCGCTCGACTTGCTGGACGACTGGCTCGGTCGCGACATGGCGTTCGTCGGCCGCCTCGGCCGCGGCGGCGTGCCCACGTGGTGCGTGCTCGGCCGTGCCTCGTTCAAGGCGAAGCTGTGCTTCGAGGCGCTGACCTACGCGCTGGTGCGCAAGCTGATCAAGCTGCCGGGCGAGTGGGAGGCGACGACCGGCTTCTACCGGCTGTTCGTGCCCGACGCCAAGCAGTCGTTCTTCCTGATGCGGCGCCAGGACGTGATCGCGGTCGGCAGCGACCAGCAGCTGATGGCGGACATCGCCGAGACCGTGGACTCCGACGGCAGCTCGAGTCTGGGCTACGTCGGCACGTTCAACGAGAGCGTGGTGCAGAAGCGCCAGACCGGCGACCCGGTGTTCGACGTGTTCGCCGACCTGAAGCGGTTGTTCAGCTACGCGCAAGTGACCGGCATCACCACGACCGAGGCCAGCTCCTACATCCTGAAGGGGATCGCACAGATCCTCGACCCGAGATTCGTCACCGACGTTGCCGGCGTGGTCGATCTGAACGACAACCCGATCGCGAAGCTGCGGCTGCAGCTCGACAGCAAGCTGATCAAGGAGGCCAAGTCCGGGTTCTACGAGGGCGGCATGCTGCCGCTGCAGGAGGGCTTCCAGGTTCTCGGCAACACGTTCCCGGAGCGCGACCTGGTGGCGGCGGGCATGCTCAAGTGCAACGTGCGGCAGATGCTGTTGCTGTTCGAGAAATCGATGGACCAGGACTCGCGCACGCTGCTCGGCGACCTGGTGCGCGAGATGGCGCGCTACACGCCGGCTTTCAACTGCTCGGGCACGGTGGATCTCGTGGATCGCTACCTGGACCCGATCGTCAAGGACACGGTGTACTTCGCGCTGCGCAAGCCGCAGACGTTCAAGGACCCGCTCACCGACAAGGAGACCATCCCCTATCCGTGGCCGAGCATCGCCTTGCTGTTCGAGCTGGAGGATCAGGGACCGTTCGACGTCTTGAACGAGGCGATCAAGAACGCGCAGCAGCAGCTCAAGTTCAAGCGCATGTACGACACGCGGCCCTATCAACAGGAAGGTCGTCCGGATCTGGTGTTCCGCGAGGCGCGCGTGGAGGAGGCGCTCGAGATCGAATCGATCTGCTGGGGCATCATCGAGGACGTCGACAAGAAGTACCTGCTGGTGACCACCTCCACCGACCTGTACTCGGGAATCCTCGGCCTGCGCTACGGGTTGCGGCCCCGCAACGGCGTGGGCACGTCCGCCACTTTCCGCCTCGGCAAGCCGCTGCTCGAGGAGCAGAAGTTCGCGAACCTGTTCAGCCTGGTCGACTTCCAGGCGGTGCGCAAGGTGGTGAACGACATCGTCGATCACCTCGCGCGCCAGCAGGCCGCGCCCGACTGGACCGCCGAGCGCGCCAAGGCGCAGGAGGAGATCGTGCGCACGCGCTACCCCAGGTACCGCGATCAGCCGCTGCCGCCCAGCGTCGAGCAAGAGGTGAAGCAGGAGGTCGAGCAACGCATGATCGAGCTCGACACCAGGTACAAGACCGAGGTCGCGCCGAAGGAAGCCGAGAAGTCCAAGGCCAACCTCGCGTGGCTCGACCTGTTGCGCGGCGCGGCGCTCACGCTGCGCGTGAACGAGGGCAACATGGATCTGAACACGATCCTGAACACGGCCGCAACCGGCCGTTGAGCAGCGCGCCACGTCCCCGGGCGCTGCCTGGGCGCGCGCGCAAACATCGCCGGTCGTGACGCCGCATTCTCGCGTCACGACCGGCATTCATCGCATGCGCTCGCGCGCATCGCCGCACTGCGTCACGGCTTCTTGCTGGCCTCGTCCTTCTTCTTCTGCACCTGCTTCTCGAGGTCCGGCAGGTCCTTGCTGCTCTTGAAGTGCTGCAGGAAGATGTAGGGCTCGCCCTTGTACATCGTCAGGATGCCGCTCGCTTGCACCAGCGGGCTGCGCTCGACCTCCTCCTCACCCTTGGTCTCGACCGGCTTCAGGCCGACTTCCTCCTCGAGATCCTCGAGCGTCGAGGAGCGCAGCAGCCGGATGTCCTCGTTCAGCTTGAGCACCTTGTGCTCGCGCACGCGGCGCGGCTTGAGAGCATCGGCGGCCGGGCTCTTCGGCTCCTTCTCCTGACCTTGCTTGTCGCCGCTCGCGGCCTCGCCGAGCGCGGCGCCGAATCCCTTGATGCGCAGCGAGTAGACGCCGTCCTTGTGGATCACACGACCGATGACGGTGATCGCTCGATCCTCGAAGGCGTCGATCTGATCGTGAGCGGCGGCAGGATCCTTGTGAGCCTGCGCCGCGGGCGCCACTGCGGGCGCGGACGGTGACGTGAAGAACGGCAGCGAGGCCAGCATCGACGTGAGGCACAGTGCATTCATGAGGGTTCTCCTGTGTGGGATCGGGAATCGAACGGTCGGGGCGCCGGCCGCATGGTACGCGGCAGCCCCGCGAGTGTGAGGTGCCCCGGCACGGAATGACGCGCGCCGCGCGCGATGTGACACGCGCGGCGCCGGGCGAAGAAACGTTGCGCAAACGACGAAGGCGAGAGCGCTCGGTCGAATCCGGAGCGCCTGGTGCGGGAGCCGGTCGGAATCGGAAGAGGACGCTCTGGCGCGGTGCTCAACCGATCTTGATCTTCACTTCCTTTGCCTTCGCCTCCTCGCTCTTCGGCAGCACGATCTCGAGCACACCGTTCTTGTACGTGGCCTTCGCCAGCTTCGCCTCGACCTCGCTCGGCAGCGTGAGCACGCGCTGGAACTTGCCGAACTGCGATTCATAGCGATAGAAGTCCTGGCCCTTGGTCTCGACCTCGTGCTTCTTCTCGCCGGTGAGCGTGAGACGCGTGCCCTCGCAGGTCACCTCGACGTCCTTCGCGTCGATGCCTGGCAGCTCGGCGCGAACCACGAGCTCGTTCTTCCGATCGACGATGTCGACGGTCGGAGTGAACTCAGCCGTGCGCGTCGTCTCGAGCCGGTCGCCGTTGCCGAAGAACCGATCGACCATGCGATCGAACTCGTCGTGAAGGTCTTGCAGGGCGGTCTTGGGTTCCCATTTGGTCAGACGCATTGGCGTACTCCTCAGTTTGACATGCAGGCCGAGCCTGCACCTCGAACGCAGCGAGACCTTGGCAACTGTCGTACAGCAACTGTCGTACCGGCAGCCGCGCCGATCAGCTGCAGGTCCGGGCGTTGCTGGCGGCGCGTGGTTTCGCTTTTTTGCCGGTCAAAATCGAGCGCCGGCGTGAACCCCGCGAGGCAGGCGATGGCGTGTTGCAGGTCCGTTGCTTGATCGGCGAGCGGCCGGTGGCGATAAGCGTGCCGCCACCACTCCTGTACGAGGCTCACCATGATCGATCCGCGTCGCGCCTTGCTCGTGCCGTTGTCGCTCGCCCTCGTTGCGGCTGCTGGCGCGCAGTCCGTCCCGGTGCCCGACGATCCGCTCGAGCTCGCGCGCCTGAAGAGCTACACGGCGCATCGCGCCTCCAGCAACAACCCAGATCTCGACAGCAACGACGACAGCAAGCGGCCGATCCCCGGCGAGACGGTCGTGCTCGCCGACCTGAGCGGCCCGGGCGTGGTCACGCACATCTGGATGACGATCGCGGCGAGCGAGTACGGCTGGCCGCGGCTGCTGCGCTTGCGCATCTACTACGACGGCAGCGAGCACCCGAGCGTCGACGTGCCGGTGGGCGATTTCTTCGGCGTCGGCCACGGCTTCGAGCGCGCGCTCGAATCGGTGATGGTGAACGACTCGAGCAGCGGCCGCTCGCGCAATTGCTACTGGCCGATGCCGTTCCAGCGCTCGCTCAAGATGACGCTGACGAACGAGGGGCGCCGGCGCGTGTCCAACCTCTACTACCACGTGGACTGGCGCCGGGAGCGAGCTCTGCCGGCAGGGATCGGCCTGTTCCACGCGTGGTACCGCCAGGATCTGCCCGCGCGGCCAGGCCAGCGCTACGAGATCCTGAACATCACCGGTCGCGGTCATTACGTCGGCACGGTGCTGAGCGTGGTGCAGGCGGCAGCGGGCTGGTTCGGCGAGGGCGATGAGCACTTCTTCGTCGACGGCGAACAGACCTCGTGCATCCAGGGCACGGGCACCGAGGACTACTTCAACGATGCCTGGTCGTTCCGCATTGGCAGCTCGCCGTACACCGGCGTCACGGTCGCCGATGGCACCGGGCTGGGCGCGCGGCTCAGCGCCTATCGCTGGCACATCCCCGACCCGATCCCGTTCGTGCAAGGACTGCGCTTCGAGATCGAGCACGCCGGCTGGACGTTCGAGCCGGATGGCGCGGTGCGCTCGGCGTTCGAGGAGCGCCCCGATCTGTTCAGCAGCGTGGCGTTCTGGTACCAGGATGGGCCGGCGCAGGGATTGCCAGCGCCACCCTATGGGGCAGCACGCTTGCCGCACGGCAACGCCCGGCAGATCGAGGTGGAGCAGGCGATCGACACGCTGCACACCGAGAACGGCAAGGCCTCGGTGCAGAGGGAGGTGTTCTGGGGCAAGGACGTGCTGCTGTTCGCGGCCGCGGGCGAAGGCGCGCGCATCACGATCCCGTTCGCGGTGGAGCGCAGCGGTCGTTACGAGCTGACCGCGCAGCTCGTACACGGCGACGACTACGGCATCTACAGCGCCGAGCTGGATGGCAAACCGCTGGCCGAGGATCCACGCGAGCACGAGCCCGGCGCGAACGAGAACCAAGCCGTGACGTTCGACACCTACTTCACCGAGACCTACGTCGCCGAGGACCATCTGCTCGGCTGGCGGACGCTCGAGCAAGGCCCGCACACGATCGCGTTCTTGTGTCGCGGCAAGGATCCGCGCTCGCGCGGCTACCAGCTCGGCGTCGACACGCTGATCCTCGCCGAGGTCGGGCGCCCAGGGGCAGCGGACAGCGCGGCGTGCGTGACCCTGCGAGCGCTCGGCGAGCGCGGCCAGATCGCACCGGCCGAGCTCACGCGCGTGACCGCCGCGCTCGCCGACCCGCACGCCGACGTGCGCGAGGCGGGCGCCTGGGCGCTCGGTCAAGCGCCGCCGAGCGCGACCGGCGCGGTCGCGTCGCTCGCGCGCGCGCTAGACGACGACGACGCCGTGGTGCGAGGGCTGGCGGCTCTGGCGCTGCGCAATCTCGGCACAGCGGCGCTGCCGGCGCGCGCGCCGCTCTTGCGGCACCTCGGCGACGCCGACGAGAACGTGCGCATGATGAGCGCCCAGGCGATCGGTACGATCGGCGGCGGCGCGAGCGACTCGGTGCCGGCGCTGATCCAGCTGGCGCAGGCGCCTGGCCAGCATCCCCACGTGCTGCGCAGCGTGGCCGATGCGCTCGGCGCGTTCGCGCAGGACGCGGCCGCAGCGCTGCCGGTGCTGCGCGAGCTCGAGCAGATTCCCCGCGTGCGATGGGCTGCGGCCGCGGCGCGACGCAAGATCGAAGGCAAGCGTTGACGCGCGCGACGAGCTTGCCGCTGTCTTACAACTCGCTAGCAACTGATCGCGCGGCACGGGCTAGACTGCGTCGCGAGAAACTGGCCCCAAGGAGGTTAGCTAGCGATGCATCGATACCACGCGCGGTTGCTCGTTCCGTTGTTTCTCGCGCTGCCGGCCGTCCCCGTGCTCGCCCGCGGTCACGACCCAGCGGTGTTCATGGACGTGGTCGTGGCTCCGCACGTCGTGCCGCAAGGCGGCGCGATCCACGTCACGCTCGCGTTCCTCAACCTCGAGCAAGGTCCGCTCGACGGTCAGTGGTGGGGAGCGATCCTGCACGACGACGACGTGGTGGCGAAGTTCCCGCCCGAGCGCGTGCACCTGCCACCGCAGCAGCTGATCACCATCGACAAGGTCTTGCCGGTCCCGCCCGATGCCGCGCGCGGTGGCTATGCCTTGGTGGCCGAGGTGGGAGAGCGTCCTGGACGAGCCTGGGCGCGAGCTGGCGACCGCTTCCTCGTGGTGGGACCGGTCGATCTGCACGCCGACGTGCTGCACGACCGGGTCCCGGCGGACCGCCCGGTGCCGATCGACGCGCTGCTCCACAACAACACCGACCGCGAGCTCGATCTGGTCCTGTACGGCAAGCTCGATCACGACCATGACACCGTGGTCACGATCGCGCCGCTGCCGGTGCATCTGGCGCGGTTCGAGCGCCGCACGATCCACCTCGAGATCGCGCTGCCCGATCATCCGCCACTCGGCGACTACGTGCTGTTGCTGTTCGCGGGCGCGAGTCCGCACCACCGCCCGTGGGCGCGTGCGGCTGACCGCTTCGAAGTCATCGCACCGCATTGAGGTTCCTGTCTGGCCAGCGTTCGGGGCTTGGCTCGTGTGATACGCTGTGACGACAAAGAGCAGCGGAGATGCTTCGATGCCTCGCACGAGCCACAGCAAGAATGCCCGTGAGAGCCAGCGCCCGCGTCTGGTGCTGCTGGCGGTGATCGGCGTGCTGGTGCCGACAGCGGTGCTTGCTGCGCTCGCGCTGCGCTCGCTCGCCGAGGAGCGCGAGCTGGCCGCGGAACGAACGCACCGGCGGCTCGGTGCCGCCGCCCGGCTGGTGGCGCAAGCGGCGGAGGAATGCGCCGCGGAGCTCGCGGCCGACCAGGCCGAGCTCGCCGCGAATGCGCTGTTGCTCGAGCCGCAAGAGCGCGCGGCCGCACTCGCGGCGCTCGAGGCCGAGCACGCGATGGTGCTCGCCACGTTCACCCTCGATGCGGCCGGCCGCATCGACGTCACCGGCGTGCCGAGGCAGACGATCGAGCTGCCGCCGCGACCACCCGAGAATCTCGTCGAGCAGGTTGCCGACCAGCTGCTGTGGCTGCGCACCCGGGCGGATCTGCCCGATCGGTCGCAGCGCTACGAGGCTCTGGCGCGCGCCACTCGCGACGTGACCTTGCGCGGCGAGGTGTGGTGCGAGCTCGCGCGCGAGTGCGAGCGGTGCGCGCAGCCGGATCGGGCGCTCGAGTGCTGGGCGCGCGTGGCCAGCGAGGGCGCGGGCGCGGTGAGCCAGCAGGGGTTTCCGCTCGCGGCGCTCGCCGACGTGCGGTCGTGCGAGATCCTGCTCGCGCAGGGCGAGCGCGACGTGGCTGCCGAGATGCTCGTCGACCTCGCCGGCAGGTTGTGCTTCAACCCCTGGCATGCGGAGCCTTCGCTGCTTTCGTTCCTGATCGAGCGCTGCCAGGAGCTGGTCGAGCAGTGCGGCCATGCGGGCAGGACGCCGGTGAGCGATGCCTCCTCGCCGGCGCCCGCACGGTGCTCACGCTGGCGAGCGTCATGCCGGTCATCGAGACCGAGCTGGTGCCCCAGCTGCGTGCCGCGCTCGGCCGCGGCGCTGCCGCGCGTGCCGGTGTGCAGGCGGGCGGCGTGCCGCTCCTGGCGTTCGCCAGCGCCGCGGCCGGCGACAGCGGCGTGGCCGCAGTCGGTTGCCTGGTCGACGGCGGCGACCTGGTGCGCGAGGTGTTCCACGCGCCTGAGCGAGCTCGCCGATGCGCACGATGCCCGACTCGAGATCCGCGACCGCTCGGGACGCGCTCTGCTGGCGTCGGCGGCGGCCGTGCAGCACGCGCCGCTCGCGGAGAGCGTGCCGCTGCTCGGCGAGATCGGCATCCTCTCGGTGCTCAGCGAGCCGCGCGATCAGGAGTCGCTTGCGAGCGAGCGGCGCCAGACCGTCATCCTGCAAGCCGCGGTGGTGCTGGCGATGCTGTTCCTGCTCTGCGGCGGCGCGCTCGCGGTACGCTCGGCGACGCGCGAGCTCGAGCTGGCGCAGCTGCAAGCGGAGTTCGTCGGCTGCGTCTCGCACGAGCTGAAGACGCCGATCACTGCGATCCGCCTGCTCGGCGAGATGCTCGAGCAAGGCAACGTCAAGCGCGAGAAGATCGTCCCGTACGGCGAGGTGATCGCGCGCGAGAGCCGGCGGCTGCAGGGGCTGATCGACAACGTGCTCACCTTCCGCCAGCTCGAGGCGCGCGGCGGCCACCGCTTCGAGCTCGATGAGTGCGACTTGCGCGACGTGCTGAGCGATGCGATGCAGACGCTCAGGCCACAGATCGATCGGCTGGGCTTCATCGTGCGCGACGCGACGCACGATACCGCGCTGCCGGTGCGCGCCGACCGCGATGCGCTGAGCCAGGTGCTGATCAACCTCATCGGCAATGCGATCAAGTACTCGGCGGACCGCAAGGAGATCGAGCTGCGCGCCGCGGTCGTCAACGGCTCGGTGACCGTGGCGGTGCGCGACTTCGGCATCGGCATCCCGGAGCCCGAGCAAGGGCGCATCTTCGACAAGTTCTACCGGGCATCGAACGGCAAGGCGGGCAAGGGCACCGGTCTCGGCCTGGCGATCGCGCGCGAGATAGCCGCCGCGCACGGCGGCGAGATCCAGGTGAAGAGCGCGCCGGGCGCTGGCAGCGAGTTCACGCTCCGCTTGCCGCGCTGCGAACGCAAGGAGCAACATGGCTAGGATCCTGCTGGTGGAAGACGAACCGTCGATCGCGCTCGCCGTCACCGAAGCCTTGACCGCTGCCGGCTTCGCCGTGCAGGTGGTGGGCGATGGCGAGCGGGCGCTGCGCGAGATCGAGAAGGAATGGCCGACGCTCGTGCTGCTCGACCTGATGCTGCCCAGGATCGACGGCATCGAGGTGTGCCGGCGGCTGAAAGCGGATTGCCCGGAGCTGCCGGTGATCATGGTCACCGCAAAGGGCCAGGAGATCGACAAGGTCGTGGGTCTCGAGATCGGCGCCGACGACTACGTGGTGAAGCCGTTCGGCATGCGCGAGCTGCTGGCGCGCATCAAGGCCGTGCTGCGCCGCTGCCAGCGCGAGTACGAGCACGAGCCCGACACGGTGACGTTCGGCGACGTCACCGTGGACTTCGAGGGCTACCAGGTGAAGCGCAAGGACGACCTGCACTCGCTGTCCGCGCTCGAGGCGAAGATGCTGCGCTTCTTCGTCGGCCATCGCGGCAAGGTCGTCTCGCGCAACGACTTCCTGCGCCACGTCTGGGGCTACGACCGATTCCCCACCACGCGCACCGTGGACTTCCACGTGCTGAAGCTGCGCCAGAAGATCGAGCCCGATCCCGCCAACCCGCGCCACATCCAGACCGTGCACGGTGTTGGCTACAAGTTCCAGGAGTGAGCCGTGCGATGCTTCCTGATCCTGTGCCTGGCGCTGCAGAGCGGTGCTTCCGCGCCGCAGGACCGCAAGCCCGAACCGAACACCGCGGGGGTGCTGTTTGCCGAGGGGCTGTACGCGGAGGAAGGCCGCGGTGACTGCGAGCAAGCGATCGCGCTCTACAGCCAGCTGCTCGATCGCTTCCCCGCCGATCAGGTGTTCGCGCCGCGCGCCCTGCTGCGCCGCGGCATCTGCCACGCGAAGGCCGGCCGCGCCGCGGACGCGGAGCGCGACCTCGATCGGGTGAAGGCCGCTCATCCCAATCACGTCGAGATGGTCGAGGCCGCGGACCGCGAGCTGGCGCGGATCAAGCGCGTGCGAGACATGAAGGAGCTGCCGCCGGCGCCGGCTGCCGACGAGCGGCCAGCAGCCGTGCGCGACGGCGCGGACCCGGATCTGCCGCCGCTCGGCCCGCGCTTGCGCATCCAGCAGCTGCGCGAGGAGCAGCGCCGCCGCCGCGAGGCGCTCGAGAAGCGCGGCCTGAGCGAGCCCGAGATCGAGCAGGAGCTGGCGCGCTCGCGCCGCCAGTTCGTCGAGCAGGTGCCGCAGATGATGCGCGAGGACTCCGAGCGGCTGGTGGTGCAGCGCGCGAAGCAGCTGCGCCGGCTCGGCCTGTCCGAGCCGGAGGTGCAGTCCGAGGTCGAGTTCCTGCGTGCGCTGCTGCGCGATCGCAAGCTGCTCGAGAGCATGGTGAAGATGCTCGGCGCGACGCAGGAGCGCCTGGAGCGCATCGAGCGCGCGCTCGATCAGCGCGCCGGCGAGAGGAAGTAGGGCCACGCCCGCGCGCGGTCTGGAAATTCCTACACGCGCGCTCACCAAACCGAACGCAAGACGCGGCGACGCCGTTCTTGCGCCGTGACGCCGAGCCATGTTCGCGGGTGGCCGGAGGTCGGAACGGGGATTGCACATGCCCGGCGGCTCCGACATCTGGAAGGCACACCATGAGCTCGCGTTCAGAACCTGCGGTCGTGTTGGCCTGGCTGGCGGTGGTGGCAAGCGGCGCAATCGTCGCGCCGCCGCGCGCGCTGGCCGGCGATCCCGGCATCGTCTATTCGAGCCTGCTCGGTGGAGCGGGTTCCGACATCGGCTACTCGATCGCGACCGACGGCCGCGGCGGCGTGTACGTTGCCGGCGAGACCGACTCGCTCAACTTCCCGAGCGCGTTCGCGGTGGTGGTGAAGCCTGCCGGCACCAGCGCGCAGGGCGGTCTGGTCGCGGCGCACACGGACGTGTTCGTCGCCAAGTTCGATCTCGCACCCGATCATGTGCCGGCGCTGGTGTGGTCGACGCGCGTCGGCGGCAGCGACGACGACCGTGCCACCGGCATCGCCGTCGACACGACCGGATCGGTGTATGTCACCGGCCTCACCTACTCGAGCGACTTCCCGGTCACCGCCAACGCGTTCGCCGGCAGCCGCGGCGGACCCTACGATGCGTTCGTGTTCAAGCTGAGCCCGGACGGCAGCGGGCTCGAGTACGGCACGTACCTCGGCGGATCGGGCGGCGACTACGCGCTGTCGATCGCCGTGTCGGGCACGCAGGAGGCGTACATCACCGGCGGCACCGAGTCGGCCGACTTCCCGGTCACGCCCGGGGCGTTCGCCACGAGCTTCGCCGGCGACGTCGATCTGTTCGTCGCCCGGCTCGATGCGTCCGGGTCGCGGCTCGAGTACTCGACGTACGTGGGCGGCGTCGCCTACGACGATGGCGCCAGCGTGTGTGTGAACCGATCGGGCGAAGCGTACGTGACGGGGCGCAGCGGATCGCCGGACTTCCCCATCACGCCCGGGGCATTCCAGAGCGCCTGGCAGGGATCGTTCGACACCGTGGTGTTCAAGCTGAGCGCGGATGGCACCTCGCTCCTCTACTCCACGTTCGTGTCGGCGCCGCGGCGCGACGAGGGGCATGCGATCGCCATCGACGAGCTGGGCAATGCGTACGTCGCCGGGGTCGCGCGCGGCGAGCTGTTCCCGGTCACCCCGGGTGCCTTCGACACCACGCACAACGGCGGCTACGACGTGACCGTGTTCAAGCTCGATCCGCACGGCTCGCGCCTGGAGTACTCCACGTTCCTGGGTGGCAGCCTGCACGACATCGGCTGGGACATCGCCGTCGACGCGCGCGGCCACGCATTCGTCACCGGTATGTGCTACTCCCCAGAGTTCCCGGTGACGGTCGGCGCGACCAGCACCGAGTTCAACGGCTACTGCGATGCGTTCGTCACCGAGCTGAATGCGACCGGCAGCGCGCTCGTCTACTCGACCTTCCTCGGCCGGCACAAGCTGGACGAGGGCGTGTCGCTCGCGTTGAGCGAGCCGGCGGGCGACGGCTCGCAGGTGGCGCGCGCCGGCGCATCGGATCGCGGCGGCGGCGGCGAGATGCTGTTCCTCACCGGCTGCACCTACTCGACCTTCTTCCCCACCACGGCCGATGCCTACGACTCGACGTGGAACGGCAACTTCGACACGTTCGTCACCGAGCTCGACCTGCGCTCGTCCTGTCCCGCCCAGGCCGAGGTCTACGGCGAGGGATGGCCGGGTACCGGCGGCTTCATTCCCTCGCTCACCGCGCCGCAGCCGCCCGCGCTGTGTGCGCCCTTCACGGTCGAGCTCGCCGATGCCTTCGCCCCGAGCCAGGGCGCGATCATCGTCGGCCTCGCGGCCACCGACGTGCCCACCAGCCTCGGCGGCTCGCTGCTGGTCACCCCAGGATGGGTGCTGAGCCTCGCCGTCAGCACGAGCCTGGTGTCGCTGCCGATCGAGGTTTGCGACCAGAGCCTGTGCGGCCTGCAGGTGTACCTGCAAGCGATGATCCTCGACCCGGGTGCCAGTCAGTCCGTGTCGTTCACCAACGGGCTGCGCCTGGCCCTGGGAAGCGGTTGAGGCGACGGCACCGGCGCGCCGCAGCGAGCGACGAGCGGTCCGGACCGTACCCCGTGCGGCTCGCTGTTGCGCGCCATTCCACACGTCACACAACGAGAAGGTCCACCTCACTGGTCTTTTTCAGGGAGCGGAAGCCCTCGCATTCAGGCGAAGCCTCTAGGAGGCTTGCGATCCAATCGTCGAGATGTGTCGACTCTGTCGTGGTAGCACGATGACGGTCAGCATCTCTCGCTCAACCTGAATGGTGGGATCGAGCTGGGCTGCGATCACCACACGGAGAGCGAGGCCACCCTGGGCTGCGTGCGCCCGCTGATCGGCGATGTCGCGCCGTCGCCAGGCTGGCACCACGGCTTGCGCGACGGGCGGCGCGATCATCGAAGACCCGACCGAGTACTATGCGGGTCTCGGTCCGCTGCTCGTCTACCGCGCCGCACTTGAACTGGGTATGCCGTCGAGGTTCTCGGCGCCACCGGCCTGCGCTACACCGAAGGATTACGGGTCCTGCACGTGGACAGCGAGGTGCTCGCCGGTCCTGCGGGCCTGATGCTGTATCGCGGCTCGATCAAGGCGTGGAAGGCACCGCATGAACGCGAGCTCATCGACGACGCGAAGCGCGACGCGATCGTGGCGAACATCCGCGCCGCGTTCCGCTTCCGCGGCTTCGACATCCAGGTGGTGTGAATCGAGGCCTGTGCAGAGTGCGCAATCGCGAGCTGCCACGGTCGCATGCCTCTCGCCGCGCGGCCAGCGTGGGCCTCAGCGCCTGGCCCCAATGGGTTCATCATGCCAGGTCTTGCCAGCGGGGAGCTTGCTCGGTACGCTCCTGACGGAAAACGATCATGGGTTCGATCGCACAGGAGGAGACCGACATGACCACGACCCGAAGCATTCTCTCTCTCTCTCTCTCTCTCTCTCTCTCTGCGTGTGTGTGACAGCGTCCGCACAGACGGTGAGACGTTCACGTCCCTCAGCCCGGCATCGGGCAACGCCTTCGGCAAAGCAGTGAGTGCCGCGGCCATCATCGGCTCGATCGACTGGGTCATCGTCGGCGAGCCCAACGCGACCGTGAAGATGGCCTGGCGAAGGCTGGCAAGATTCACTTCTTCCCTCACGTCGAATCCCCCACCACACCCAAGTTCGAGATGATCGCTCCGAGCTCCGACATCCAGGCCAACGCGCTGTTCGGCGCGGCGATCGTGACCGCCGACATCGATCAGGATGGCTACCTGGACGTCGTCGTGGGCGCGCCGGGCCAGAACGTTGGCGGACGCACGGCCCACGGTCGCGTGTACATCTTCTTCGGGCCCTGGACGCCGCCTCCCTTCTCGTTCGACCCGTACACCGCCAAGACCGTCCTCGACGTTCCTCCGGGAGACGGAGATCCCGATCAGCCGACGCACGGCGACCTGTTCGGTGCCAGCCTGGCCGTGGCACCTGGATGACCCGCCAGGCTATCTTGACATCGCCGTGGGTGCGCCGTTCGCAGCAGAGTTCGTGGCGTTCGGCTTCACGGTCTTCGAAGCCGGGGCGGTTGACATTTTTCTCAATCCTCCCAAGGGTTTTTCGGTCAATCGCTACCAGCGCATCTACCAGCTCCTCAACCAGCCGATGGCCTACAACCACTACGGCTGGTCGGTGGGCATCGGCAACTTCGGCAATCACGGCTCGGCGGAGTTGCCGCTTCCCGACGTCATCGCCGGGGCGCCCGACGCCGACGACCTCGTCTGGCACCCTGCTGAGCGCTGGTATCTGGCAAGCGAACTTCGGCCGCAAGGAATCAGGCGTCCCCACCTGGAAGTCCGTGCCCGCCTTCGTTCAAGCGGCCTTCGTTGCATCCACGACCTCGGGCAGTCGAGCTGGCACCTCGGTGGCCGTGGGCGATTACAACGGCGGCGGCTTCGACGATGTGGCGATTGGCGCACCCGGCAGCATCGATCGCTGGACAATCCGCTCGGCCCCGAGGGTCTCGTCGCCGTGCTGACCGGGACGAGCGGCGGTTGGCATTGCCGGGGGCGCCGGGGCAGGAGATCATCCGGGCAGGCCTGAACGCACGCACCGCGCACAACATGTTCGGCTTCAGCCTCGTGTTTGAGGATACGGACGCCGCAAACCAGCTGGACCTCGTCATCGGGGCGCCAGGCGTGGATGCCAACCTCCGGCCTGGCTCCGAGGTGGGGAAGGTGTACCTTGGCCATCCGGCGGGACAGCTGCCCTATCAGTGGCCACTCTCGAGCTTGTCCATTGCCGGCAACGATGGGATGCGCTTTGGCTGGGCGGTCGCCAGAGCCTTGCGCCTGGACGATCCCTGCAGCCAGGAGGTGATGATGTCGTGATCGGCGTGCCGCACGCGAACATCGTCGGCTTCCCCAATGCCGGCAGCGCGTACGCCTGGAACTACTGAGCTCGGGAAGGAAGGCATCCATGATCGTCAACTTGCCAGTCATCCTGCTCTCGATCCTCGCCCAGGTGGAAGCTCCGGCCGCCCGGGCTCCAGCACCTTGCCTCGTCCAGCCGGCCGCACTGGACACCACTCGAGTCCTTCTACGACCCCAGTGTCCAGGTGCAGGCCTATCCTTCGTTCGGTGTGGATGATGAGGGCACGCGCCATGTGGTTACGCTGGGCGCGACTTCGGTTGTCACGACACCATCTGTGGGCTCTTCTACCAGATGAGCACCGACGGCCGCACCTGGACGCCGGCCGTGAAGATCCCTGGCTCCGAGGATTTCGGCGGCGGGCCGCAAGTCGCAGGAGCAAGGGGCGGCCGCGCGTACATCGCCTGGTTCGGTGTCGGCGGGCTCAAGGTGACCTGGACCGATGATCGAGGCGCCAGCTTCGCGCCCGCCGTCCTTTGCGATCCGTCGTTGCCTGGCGAGCTCGAGTTCAGCATGGACATCGACGCATCGGGCGCCCTGCATTTGCCTGGATGGACGGCTCGAAGACGTCTTTGTATTACCTTCGTTCCACACCCACCTATCTCCGACTGCTTCCGGCATGACGTTCCGCGATCCGCTCTTCTTGCCCGGCCAGCACCTGTTCGCCGAAGACGGCCGCGTCTACCACCATCCCGTGGTCGCCATCGATGCGCTGGGCTTCGTCTCGATCGTGTACGAGGACAAGGACAGGCACATTGCCTCACCCGTGCCTATCAGGGCCTCCTCTTCCGCCGTCGCGCAGCTGGGCGAGGGGAACTACGTGCAGATGACGGTGGCACCCGATGGTCCCGTGACCATCCTGTTCTCCCACGACAATGCGGCGCACACCGAGTTCTATCTTTACAGCCTGGTGTCGTTCGACGGGATCAACTTCGAGGTCCATTCAAGCAAACCAAAGGGAATGCCGGGCTCGAGCTGCGCCGCTCCGTGCGCTCAGGACCAGACGGTGCGATCTACGCGATCTGGTTCCAGAAGTGGCCGGGAAGGGTCGTGACCTGCACGCGACCTATGCTCCAGTCGGCCGACTATGGCCTCACGTTCCCGCGGCGCGATCTTGTCCACGATCAGCGCATTTATCCGTCCGTGGACCAGCCGATACTTGCCCTCACACCCGACAACATCCGCTGCGTCGTGACGCATGCGTTGCAGTACACCCAGTCACGGCAGTGAGCGAGGCCGAGCTCTGTCGGGTTGCACGAATGGACAAGTTCGGGGTGGATGTGGACTCCCTGGGCGACCAGGACGGCGACGGTCTCTCGGAGCTCTCCGTGGGTGCGATCTGGTTCAACGCCGCCAGCCACAATCCTTATTCGGACGACTTTGGCCCCGGCCGGGTGTTCGATCGGAAGGGTGCGACCAGCACCTTTTCCTACCATCGACGATCCGCATCCCGAGGTGTTCCGGATGTCTTCTGGTACGGCTGGGGAGCAGCTCTCGCGGTTGGCAAGATCGACGCGAATGCCAAGCTCGACCTGGCCATTGGCAATGCCCGCACAACGGATCCGCGACGCAGACCGAGACGGCGGGCGAGGTGAGCTGGTGGTGTCCTATTGAGCCAAGGAGGAATCGCTCGGGGCTCACGGTGGCACTCCTCGCCTGGGCGATGGATGCCGCCGGCAGGCTGCACGATTCCCTGGACGAGATGGTGCGCATCCGGTGACCTGCGCATCGATCTCGCGCGGGCGCACGCGGCGCACCGGGTCGAACGCCGCGGTCTCGGCACGACGCTGCGCGACGCTGCCTGGCTGCGGCTGCATCTCGAACGGCACCATCGAGTCCAGACGCTGCTGTCGCGCCAGAGCGCCGCGGCGATGCAGCAGCTCGAATCGAAGCATGCGAACCATGAGCGGCACGTGGCCGCGCCGCTCAGCGTGGTGGTGAAGCCGGCCGGGCTCGTGCATGCGAACCGGCCTTCGGTGCGAGCGCGGCGGAGCACGCTCAGCGCACGCTGGCCGAAGGCGGATCGCTGGCGGCCCAGGTCGGCTACCGATTGGTGGCATGCCGGCGGGCGGCTGCTCGTTCACTCCTGCTCGATCGCGCAAGTGGGGCGCGTGACCAAGGACGCGATCACGGCGAGCAGCTCGGCGGGTTCCACCGGCTTTGCCATGTGCACGTGGAATCCGGCCGCCAGTGCTTGCAGGCGATCTTCGGTGCGCGCGTATGCGGTGAGCGCCACCGAGGGCACGACCGGCCCGCGCTGGGACAGCTTGGTGATCTTCCGCATCAGGCTGTAGCCGTCCTCGTCCGGCATGCCGATGTCGGAGATCAGCACGTTCGGGCGGAAGCTCGTGAACAGGTCGAGCGCCTCCTGCGCGGAAGCCGCGAGCTGCACCTTGGCGCCGCTGTGCTCGAGGATCATCGCCAGCAGCTCGCGCGCGCTCAGCTCGTCGTCCACCACCAGGATGCGCAGGTTTCGCAACGCCGGCTCGTGCGCCGGGACCAGGTCTTCGGGACGCCGCGCCGCCGGCACGGCGACCGGGACCGAGGTGATCGGCAGCGTCACCGTGAACGTCGCGCCCTGGTCTTCGCCGGGGCTGTCGGCGCGCACCGTGCCACCGTGCAGCTCGACCAGGTTGCGCACGATCGCAAGGCCAAGGCCGAGGCCGCCGTGGCGCCTCGTCGTGGTGCTGTCCGCCTGCCGGAACGGATCGAACACGAGCGGCAGGAAGGAGCGCTGGATGCCCTTGCCGGTGTCGCTGACGACGATCTCGATCTTGCCGCCATCGCGCCGGAACCGGACGTGCACGCGGCCGCCCTCGGGTGTGAACTTGACGGCGTTCGAGACCAGGTTCCACACCACTTGCTGCAAGCGGTCGGCATCGGCGCGCACCGCAGCCTTGCCGCGGTCGAGCGACCTGACGATGGTGATGTTCTTCGCCTCCGCGGTCGGACCGATGGCGGTGACCGCAGCTTCGATCACCGGTGCCGGGTCGAGCACGCGCATGTTGAGCCTGACCTTGCCCGAGATGATGCGGGACACGTCGGTGAGATCGTCGATCAGCTTGGCCTGCGAATCGGCGCTGGTCTTGATCGATTCGATCGCCCGGCGGAAGGTCGGTTCATCGAGCGTGCCACGGCGCAGCAGGTGGACCCAGCCGATCATCGCGTTGAGCGGCGTGCGCAGCTCGTGCGACAGCACCGCCAGGAACTCGTCCTTGGCATGATTGGCAATCTCGGCCTCGTGCCGCGACTCCTGCGCGGCGCTGAACAGCCGCGCGTTGTCGACCGCGAGCGCGATCCTGCGGCCCAGGTCCTCGACCACCTGCAGGTCGCCGCTCTCGTAGCTGCGCGCCGAGGTCACGATCGCCACCGTGATGGTGCCGAGCGGCTTGCCGCGCACCAGCATCGGCACGCAGATGAACGAGCGCCACCCGGCGGCATTCAGGATTGCGGCCGTGGCGCCATCGCCATCGACCGGCCCGAGCGCGCTCGCCGCGACGTTGCGCTCGTGCCGAGCCGTGGCGGTGCGAAGCACCGCGGCGCTCAGCAGCGCCAGCGCCGGCTCGATCGTTGGCTCGTGTCCCATGCATGCGAGCGCCGGCTCACGAATGGCGAGCGGCGCATGCCCACCTGGCTCGCCGCGGATGCCGATCGCGCACAGGTCGGCGAATTTGGCCACCGCCAGGCGGGCGACCTCACCCAGCGCGGCGCCAGCCTCCATCGATCCAGCGAGCACCTGGCTCGCATCGGCGAGCGCTGCGATTCCTCGGCCCGCTTCTGATCGTCGATGTCGGTGAACGTGCCGAACCACTTGCTCACGTTGCCGGCGCGATCGCGCTCGGGCGAGCCGCGCGCCAGGTGCCATCGGTAGCTGCCGTCACGGCGCCGCAGGCGGTACTCGATCTCGTAGCTCTCGCCGTCCAGCACCGCGGCGTGCCATCGCTCGACGGTGCGCGCGAGATCGTCGGGGTGGATCGCTTGCTGCCATTGGAGCCCCTCGCTTTCCGCCACCGCGAGGCCGCTGTACTCGAACCAGCGGCGGTTGAAGTAATCGAGCTCGCCATTGGCGCGCGCCGTCCACACGATCTGCGGAATCGCCTGCGTGAGGAAGCGATAGCTGAGCTGGGCGGCCTCGGCATCGCGCCGTGCGCGCTCGGCGTGCTCGAGCAGCTGCGCGTGCTCTTCCTCGCTGCGCTTGCGCTCGGTGCGATCGCGCGTGAAGTGCGAGTAGGCCACCAGCTTGCCATCGGCATCGCGCAGCGCGGTGATCAGGGTGTTGGCCCAGAAGCGCGACCCGTCGTGCCGCACGCGCCAGCCCTCGCTCTCGAAGCGGTCGAGGTCGCGCGCGGTCGCGAGTGCTGCTCCGGCTCGCCGCTCGTGACCGCCTCGGCCGGATAGAGCTTGGTGAACGACTGGCCGACGATCTGATCGGCGCGGTAGCCCATCACGCCATCGGCCGCGGCGTTCCACACCAGGATCTCGCCCGATCGGTCGGTCATGAAGATCGCGTAGTCGCGCACTCCCTCGATCAGCATGCGCAGGCGCTCCTCGCTGGCGCGCAGCGCGCTCTCCGCGCGCTCGCGTTCGGCGGTGCGCGCGAGCAAGCTCTCGCGCATCGCGCCGAAGGCGAGCGACAGCGATTCGATCTCCATCACCGGACTGGTCGGCAGCTGCGCCGTGGCATCGCCTGCCGTCAAGCGCCGGGCGGCACGAGTGAGCGCGTCGAGTGGTGCGCACAGTCGATCCGCGGTGAGCAAGCCCAGCACGGCGGCGAGAGCGATCGCCACGAGCAGGATGCCGAACGCCAGCTCGCGGCCGGCGTGCGCCGCCGCGAGCACGAGATCGGCCGGCCGCTCGACGATGACGCCGCAGCTCAGGTGCGGCAGGCTGGTGAAGGCTGCGTACCACACCCGCGATCCGTAGTGGAAGCGACCGCTGCCGGCGGCGAATGGGTTCTCGAGGAACGCTGCAACCGGCGGCGCCGTGGCGCGGTCGGCGAGCGTGGCGAAGCCGTCCGGCCTCGGATCGAGCACCACGCGACCGCGATCGTCCACCAGGTACATGCGGCCCTTCTCGCCCGGCCATGCGCGCTGCAGCAGGGCTTGCAGGTGCTTGGGCTCCATCACCACCGACACGGTTCCCTTGAACTCGAGCGCGGCATCGCGCACCGCGGCCGCCAGGCGAATCTGCGGCGCCGGATCGGTCGGCAGGAGCACCACGGTCTGCGCCGCCGTGCCGGCGGCCTTTGCCGCCTCGAACAGCTGGCGGTCGTTCAGGCTGAACGGCGGCAGATCGTCGCTGCGTGCGGTGATGTTGCCGCGCGCGTCGGTCAGCGCGAACACGAGCACGTCGGGAAACGCGGCGGCGAAGCTCTGCAAGAGCTCGTGCTGCTGCTCCGGCGCGACGTCGAGCAGCTGCGGCTTGCCGGCGAGCGCGCGCACCGCCTCCCGGTACGATTCGACGTACTCGGCGGTCTCGTGTGCGATCTGGCCGGCGAGCAATTGCTCGCGCCTGAGCTCCTCCTGCTCGACGAACGCCTCCTCGCGCTGGCTCGCCACGGTGATGGCGGCCACCAGCGGCGCGGCCGCCGCCAGCCCCAGCGTGAGCGCCACGCGCTGGCGCAGCTGGGGCGGACGGTGACTGTGGAACCACGGTCGGATGCGCGGCAACAGCGCGACCAGGAGCCCGAACCCGATCGTGATGGTGAGCTCGATCCAGGACCTGCGCGGCAGCGACCAGGTCGCGGCAAGCGCGAGCAACGCGAACGCGAGGAGCCCGTGGTGCAGGAGCGATCGGTGGTGAAGAGCTCGGATGAAAGGCGTTGCCGCGAACCCGATCCCCGCGATCACCAGCGCGACGCCTGCCACGATCGCCGCCGTGCTGCCGTGGCGCACGATGCTGAAGAGCGCAACGCCGGCGAAGACGCTGCTCGCAACACCGATCAGGATCGCGAAGGCATCCGGCCGAGTTCGCGCGTCCTCATCGCCGGGGGGTGCTCCCCACCACGCGCCGAGCAACGTGCCGAGGCCCAGGGCGGCATGGAACGCTGCCGCCGCCAGGCCAGTGGCGCGCAAGGAGGAGCCTGCCACCACCAGCAGCGCCGCCCCGGCCACCAGATGCGCGCGGCGGATCGACCGCCAGCTGGGCGAGAACACCGCGGTGGCAAGCAAGCCCACGCCGCCCACCAGGCTGGCGATGGCCACGAAGGTCGTCTTGCTCGAGGCGATCGGGCCCCAGAGGTCGGCGAACTGGTGCGGCACGACGAGCAGCATCGCGCCCAGGACAGCGCAATACACCCCGACGGCCCATGGCAGCGTGCTGATGCTGAGCGCCGCAACGTGCGGTCGAGCACCCAAGGTTGGGATGCCCCTCATTGGCAGATGGCCCTTTTTACCAGCAGATTGTAAATCCTGGGCAACCCCGGACTGCAGGCTTACCCGTGACGCGCTGGCGAGGATTCAGCCATGGCCGAGACGATCGGTTCGCACGCAGCACGCGGCCCTGACCACACGTCGCGAAGGCAGTGGCGCGGCGTGACTGTTGCAAATCCTACGCCGAGGGCGCCGGTCCGGCCAGATTCTCGGCCGCCCGCGCATCCCGGTTTGCGCTCCTCGGCCGTTGAACCGCCGCTGCCGGCGTGGATCCTTGGCGCGAACCTCGTCTCGTCACCGGTTTCCGGTCGCCTGCATGGCCATCGATCGTGCCTACGCCGCCAGTGCTTCGCGAGTGGCCGATGCGCTCGAGACCGACCTGACACGCGGCCTGAGCGAGCCACGCGCGCGTGAGCTGCGCACCCGCCACGGGCCCAATCGCCTGCGTGCAGCAGGGAAGCGCTCGGTGTCCCGGCTGCTCTTGCGCCAGTTCGAGAATGTCCTGGTGCTGGTGCTGATCGCAGCTGGCGTGCTGGCCCTGGTGCTCGGCAACCTCGGCGACGCGGCCGCGATTCTCGCCATCGTCGTGCTGAATGCGGCGATGGGCTTCGGCCAGGAATTCCGCGCCGAGCGGGCGCTCGCCGGACTGCGCTCGATCGCGGCCCCCACGGCCAGGGTGGTGCGCGACGGCTGCGAGCGCAGCCTGCCTGCCGACCAGCTCGTGCCTGGCGATCTGGTGCGGCTCGAAGCCGGCGATCACGTGCCAGCGGACCTGCGGGTGATCGAGAGTCACCTGCTGCGCAGCGACGAGTCCGCGCTGTCCGGCGAGTCCACGCCGGTCGAGAAGACGAGCGACACGCTCGCCGATCGGGCGCTGCCGGTGGTCGAGCAGGCGAACGTGGTGTTCCTCGGCACCAGCATCGTGCACGGCCGCGGTGCCGGCGTGGTCGTGGCCACCGGCGAGGCGACCGAGCTCGGCCACATCGCCCGGCTGGTGGCTGGCGCCGAGGAGAGCGAGACGCCGCTGCAGCGCGATCTCGCCCGCCTCGGCCGGCTGCTGGTGATGATGTGCCTGGTGGTGGTGGCGATCCTGCTCGTGGTCGGCATCTGGCGCGGGCAGCCCGCGCTCGAGATGGTGATGACCTCGGTGGCGCTGGCGGTGGCGGCGATCCCCGAGGGGTTGCCGGCGATCGTCACCATCACGCTCGCGATCAGCGTCCAGCGCATGGTGCGCCGCAACTCTCTGGTTCGCAAGCTGGTCGCGGTCGAGACGCTCGGCGCGGCCTCGGTCATCCTGACCGACAAGACCGGCACGCTCACCTGCAACGAGATGCAGGTGCGCATGCTGATCGATGCTCGTGGCGGCGAGATCGGCGAGCTGCATTCCGAGTCTGCCATGCGCTTGCTGCGCGCCGTGGCGCTGTGCAACGACGCGTCGATCACCAGGGACGGCGAGCGCCGCGGCGACCCCACCGAGGTGGCGCTGCTGCTCAAGGCAGCCGAGGCCAGGCTGTCGCGCCCGGCGCTCGAGCGCGAGTCGCCGCGGGTCGCCGAGCTGCCGTTCGATGCGCGGCGCAAGCGCATGGCGACGCTGCACGCGGCGCGCTCGGGCAGCGTGCTGTACGTGAAGGGCGCGCCCGAGGCAGTGCTGCCGCTGTGTGCGCCGCCGCCGAGCGCCGCGGTCACCGAGGCCGTCGAGCGCCTGGCGTCGCGCGGCATGCGGGTGCTGGCGGTCGCCGCCGCGACGCTCGCCGATGCGGCGCCATCGGCGCCGTCACTCGCGGCACGCGAGCGCGACCTCGAGCTGATCGGCCTGGTGGCCATGGCGGACCCGCCGCGGCCGGAGGCGCGCGCGAGCGTCCTGCGTGCCAGGCAGGCTGGCGTCTTCACGGCAATGATCACCGGCGATCACCTGGCCACGGGCTCGGCGATCGCACGCGAGGTGGGCATCCTCGACGACGGCCTCACGGCCATCGACGGCGCGACGCTCGAGCAGCTGCAGGATCACGAGCTCACGGCACAGCTCGAGCGGCTCGGCGTCTACGCGCGCGTCTCGCCCGAGCACAAGCATCGCATCGTCCGCCTGTGGAAGGCAACCGGCCGCGTGGTCGCGGTCACCGGCGATGGCGTGAACGACGCACCGGCGCTCAAGGAGGCGCACGTCGGCGTGGCGATGGGCAGGCGCGGAACCGACGTGGCCCGCGGCGTGGCCGACCTCATCCTGACCGACGACAACTATGCGTCGATCGTCACCGCGATCGAGGAGGGCCGGCGCGCATTCCAGAACATCCGCAAGGCGCTGCTCTACCTGCTGTCGTGCAATGTCGGCGAGATCGCCGCGTTCGCGGTGGCGATCGTATGTGGCTGGCCGGCGCCGCTCGCGCCGGTGCAGATCCTGTGGGTCAATCTGTTCACCGACGGCCTGCCGGCGCTCGCGCTCGGCGCCGAGCCCGCCGAGGCGCATGCCATGCGCGACCGCCCGCGCGATCCCAATCGGCCGCTCATCGATCGCCGCGACGCACTGCGCCTCGTGGTGCAGGCTGCGACCATCGGCTTCTGCACGCTGGCGCCGTTCATGTACCTCTGGTTCGGCGGTGAGCCGATCGACGCTGCGCGCACCGCGGCGTTCCTGGGCTGCGTGCTCTCGCAGCTCGTGCATGCGCTCAACTTCCGCGATCTCGAGCGCTCGTCGATCAAGGCCGGCCTGCTCGCGAATCGCAAGCTGCTGGCGGCCATCGTCGGCTCGGCGTTGCTGCAGCTGATCGTGACGCAGCTCGGCGTCCTGGACGCGCTGTTCGACACCCGACCCATGGCCTGGTCGCTGGTGCTGGCGACCGCGACCCTCGCGCTCTTGCCGCTCGCGGTGGCGGAGCTCGGCAAGCTGATCGAGCTGCGCTGGCGGCGCCGGTCGGCCTGAGCTACTTCGCCGCGGGCAGCACGGCTTCGAGCCGGTCGCGCCACGCGCCGTCGCCGTGGACCATGCCGAAGTTGGCGAGGAACGTCCAGCAATCGCCGATCAGCTTCGGCTCAGCGGGCTTCTTCGATCTGGCCAGGCGCTGCGAGAGGTCGGCAAGCTGCCGCTTCGCCTCGGCGAGGATGGCCTTGGTCTGCGGCTCGGGGTCCTTCGGGTTCTTCTCCAGGCGCTTGCGCACCCGCTGCGCGTCCACACCGTGCGCGGGTCCTTCGCCGCATCGGTCTTGTTCAGGATCTCGAGCAGCTTCTCGCGCCGCGTCTCGTTCATCAGCTCGAGCCATTGCCAGGCGGCGATGATCGGCAGGCGCAGGAACATGTGCGCGCCTTCGGTCGGCGCGAACAAGCGCACGTCCTCGTGCTTCACCTTGCGGTACGCATCGTAGATCGACACCGACACCGCGAACGGCACGACCGGGTCGTCCTGGCCATGAACCAGCGCCACCGGGATCTCGCCCGACTTGCCACCCTTGCGCAGCAGGTGGAACGGGTTGATCCAGGAACCGCCCGAGACGGCGATGACCCCGTCGATCCGATCGGCGAGATGCGCGGCGACCGCGTGCGAGAGAAACGCGCCCTGCGAGTGACCGCCGACGTACAGGCGCGTGGTCTTGATCTTGAGGCGTTTCTCGACGTCGTTCAGGACCGAGGCCACGTAGCGTTCGTCGCCGGGGTTGTGATTGTAGCTCTGGTCGCCAGTCTTCATCGGCCCGGTGGGGGCGATCAGGATCCAGTCCGCAAGCTCGTGGAACACCTCGAGCGACCTGGCGTAGCTCTCGCCTTGCATGTTGGAGCCGTGCAGGAAGATGATCGCTGGCGCGCCACGCGCCGCGCTGTAGTCCTTGGGCACACGCAGCGCGTAGTGCACGTCGTTGGCTTGAATCGTGCTCACCGTGCCGAGCTGGTACTCATCGCTCGGGCCCACGCACAGAACCTGCAACAGGATGATCATCACCAAGGTTGCGTCCTCGCTGGCCTTACTCGAGCCGCGCACCATCGTAGCGGCCGCCCGCGCCGCCGCGGTCACACGAATGTCACGAGCCTTGCCGGCTGTTTCCTATCGCCCGCGCGGCCAGGAGCTACACTCTCCGCAACTGCAGCCGAGGGTCATCGTCATGCCGGATGCGAGCCAGCCGCCGAACGAGGCAGGCGTGCGCGGGCGGGGCGCCGCCGACAATCCGCCGCCGCGCTTCGACACGATCGCCGTGGAAGTGGATCCCGGCGCCGCGCCCGACGCGCCGGCCACCCAGTTCCTGCGCGATCGCTCGCGCACGATCATCTCGCTGAACGACAGCCCCGACATCCCATTCGACGCGAGCATCAATCCGTATCGCGGTTGCGAGCACGGCTGCGCCTACTGCTATGCGCGACCCACGCACGAGTACCTGGGGTGGTCTCCTGGTCTCGACTTCGAGACCAGGATCCTGGTGAAGGAGGATGCTCCTGCCCTGCTGCGGCGCGAGCTCGCCGCGTCGCGCTGGCAGCCGCGGTTGCTCGCGATCAGCGGCGTGACCGACGCCTACCAGCCGATCGAGCGCAAGCTCGAGCTCACCCGCCGGTGCCTCGCGGTGCTGGCCGAGTTCAAGAACCCCGTGGCCATCGTCACCAAGAATCACCTCGTCGCCCGCGACGTCGACCTGCTGCAGCAGCTCGCGCAGGTCGATGCGGCCGCCGTGTTCCTGTCGATCACCACCCTCGATGATGCGCTGTGCGGCGTGCTCGAGCCGCGCACCTCACGCCCACCCGCCCGGCTCGCGGCGATCCGGGAGCTGCGCGCGGCGAACGTGCCGGTGGGGGTGCTGGTCGCGCCGGTGATTCCGGCGCTCACCGATCACGCGCTGCCGGCGATCCTCGCGGCTGCCGCCGCGGCCGGCGCCCAGTTCGCAGGCTACGTCGTGCTGCGTCTTCCGCACGGTGTGCGGCCGCTGTTCGAACGCTGGCTCGCGCGGCACGCGCCGCTCAAGCGCGCCAAGGTGCTCGGCCGCCTGCGCGACCTGCGCGGTGGCCGCCTCAATGACCCGCGCTTCGGCTCGCGCATGACGGGCGAGGGTGCGTTTGCCGGCGAGATCGCGGCGCTGTTCAAGCTCGCCTGCCGCCGCGCCGGCATCGCCACCCAGATGCCGCAGCTCTCGACGGGCGCATTCCGTCGCCCCGGCGAGCGGACCTTGTTCGACCGCTGAACAGCGCCGTCAGCGGCCAAGGTGATCGCCCGAATACGGGCCGAGGTGGGTGCAGCCGGCCGATGCGGGTGAGCCGGTACCGGACCGGGTTCAAGATCAACCCGCGCGGCGCCATGGCCGAGGCGCGATGCCGAGCAGCAGCTCGTGTCCCTCCACTTGCATCCGCACGTGACCCGAGCGAAGCAGCTGCACGACTGCCTCGGTCACGAGCGCTTGATTGGCCTCACCCAGCTCCTCGCTCACGGCATCGATCAGGCTGAGCAACGTGGTCGTGATGGCCGGTTGCTCGACCTCATTCCGTCCTGGTTTCATCTCAGGTTCCATCGGCCCATCTCCTTGGAACGATCGTCTTCATGCCACGGGCGGTTCATGGTCGTCCCGGGGCGCGCACCTTCATGTCCCCATCTGGCATGTCCTTCAACAGATCCATCTCCACTCATGGTCCACTCGAGCAGGACACGCCGGTGGCGCTGTGGGTTTTACACCCGGGGCGTCCCGCAGTAACCCGGCACGTGGATGGCCGGCGCCCACCGCGTTGCTTCGGACGTCGCCGGAGCACGGTTTGTTCCCGCGCACCATCCGTGCCGCGCGAACGACTCGCGATCGCGGTTGCGAGCAACGTGGTCACGCGCCCGCCGGCGAGCATCTTGAGCCAGGCGTCGGTCGGGCGGAGTGCGAGCGGCATGGCTGCGACGGGCTGCGCCGGCGAGCCGGCACCGCGGCGATCGCCTCCGTACCAAACAGAGAAGCACGGCCCGGCGCCGGCGCCGCGAAAAAAGTGCCCTTGCACTCTTTGCAAGCAATCGGTATCCGTATGCTCCTGCAGCCAGAGGGAAGAGGGTGCCCACGAGCCAACCGGCAGTCACGCCAGCCCCCGTTGCGAATCGGGCCAGTGCCCGTCCACGCTCCCGCTCGCGCTGCCGCATCCTGATCTTGGAGAACGCACCATGAACTCCGCATCGCTCTCTCGGCGCTTGCTGTCGATTGTCCTTGCCACCGGCAGTCTCACGATCTCGGCGCGAGCCGCCACGATCGTCGTGGACGGCTCGGGCGGCGGCGACTTTCTCACGATCCAGCAGGCCATCAATGCTGCCAATCCGGGCGACGTCATCCAGGTGAAGCCCGGCAATTACATCGAGGACCTGCTGGTGAACGAGCAGGTGACGATCGTGTCCACCAACGGCGCTGCAGTCACGATCGTGCTGCCGTCGACTTCCAACCCGGGCAACGGTGGCAACCCGGACTACGACACCACCACGCACCTGATGCGCGTGACCGCGAGCAACGTGACCATCGACGGCATGACGCTCGATGGCGAGAACGTGCTGCTCCCCAACTCGCCGGATGCGCGCACTGGCGTGATCGTCGACTCGCGCCTCGGCGCCGTCGACAACCTGGTGGTGAAGAACTGCACCATCAAGAACATCCACTTCCGCGGCGTGCACGCTTCGGGCAGCAGCTCGGGCGTGACCGTGCAGACCTGCACGATCGACAACATCGACTCCGAGACCGGTCAATCGGGCGCGATCTCGGTGGCTGACATGCCGGCGGCGATCTCGACCTGCTTCATGACCAACTGCCTGACTGGCATCAGCTTGCTGAGCGGCAGCAGCGGCAGCCTGACCTCCAACACGGCGAGCGGCCTGCCGGCCGGTTTCGTGATCACGCAGAATACCGGCGCCGTGAACGCGCTCACCAACAAGGCGCTCGGTTGCACGATCGGCTTCCAGTGCCAGCAGAACGCGGCCAACGTGACCCTCGACCATGGCACCGCCACCGGCTGCGCCAAGGCGTTCCTGCTGCTCGGCGGCACCGGGCCGACGGCGGTGGTGGATGTGGTCGGCAATGCGGTCGATGGCCTGCTGGTCGGTTCCTCGGTGGGGGTGTCGACCAACACGCAGTACGCGACCGGCAACGGTGATCTGCACGCCAAGCTGCGCCAGAACACCATCAAGAAGACCGGCAACGCCGTGGTGATCGAGGAGGCGATTCCCAGCATCGCGGTCTCGGACGTCCTCGTGTCCGGCGCCGACGCCGATCGCAACGATTTCTACTCCACGATCAGCCAGATGCTGAAGCTGGTGGGCACCAACGACAACATCAACGCCAAGTCCAACTACTGGGGAACCACCGATCTGTCGGCGATCGAGCTGCTGGTGACGCACAAGGTCGACAATCCGGCGCTGGGCTACGTCGACTTCTCCGGGCAGCTCGACGGCGAGCCGCTGGTGGTCTTGCGCGGCAGCAATCGGATCGGCGAGCAGGTCATGATCGACCTGTACGGGTTGTTCGGCGAGAACTACATCCTGTTGCTGTCGGTGGGCGGCGGCAATGTGCCGCTGCCGCCGTTCGGCACCCTGCTGCTCTCTCCGGCCCTGAAGCGTCGGTGGACCAGCGGCTCGATGCCGCCGTCGGGTCTGGTGACCCTCACCGGCACAATCCCGAACGACGAGATCTTCGTCGGTCTCAACATCTACTTCCAGAACCTGGTTGGGTTCGACATCTTCAACGGCGTGGGCTCGCTGTCCAATGCCGTGGTGCTGTCGATCGTCAACTGATGATCATGCGCTCGCAAGCTGCCGGCGCGGCGGCTTGCGAGCGTCCCTCACCTTTCTGCTACGGACTCTTGCCGATGCGGTCGATCACGCTCGTCGTCCTGTCGTGCGCGTCGTGGTGCTTGTGTACGCGCGCCTCAGCCCAGGTCACGGCCCGTGTCTCGGTTCGCGCCGATGGCGGTCAGCTCGAGTGCGACTCCGGGTTGCCCGCCATCTCGGCCGACGGGCGCTACGTGGCGCAGGTGACGTTCTGCCCGGTGGCCCCGAACGATCTGAACGGCAATGCGCAGGACGTCTACGTCTATGATCGTCTCTCGGGGACGATGGAGCTGGCGAGCGTGAGCTCGACCGGCGAGGTGGGCAACGTGGGCAGCTGCACGCTCTACTATCCGCCCACCATCTCGGCCGACGGGCGTCTGGTCGCCTTCTACAGCTATTCCGACAACCTGGTCGCCGGCGACACCAACGGTGCGCTCGATGCGTTTGTGCACGATCGGGTGACCGGCGAGACCGTGCGCGTGAGCGTGGATTCGAACGGCAGTCAGGGCAACGGCGACAGCGGTATGGCGGCGATCTCCGGCGACGGCCGCTACGTGGCGTTCACCAGCACCGCGACCAACCTCGTGGCCAACGACTGGAACGCGGCTGGCGACGTGTTCGTGCACGATCTCCTCACGCACGAGACCGTTGTGGTCAGCGTCGACGACAGCGGCGTCCTGGGCAACGGCGCAAGCTTTCAACCCTCGATCTCGCACTTCGGCCGGCTGATTGCCTTCCAGAGCGAGGCCACCAACCTGGTGCTGGGCGACACCAACCACGAGGACGACGTGTTCGTGCACGATCGCGCCACGGGCAAGACCACACGGGCGAGCGTGGACTCGGTCGGCCTGCAAGGCAACGCCGCGAGCAGCTATCCGTGCATCTCGCCGATCCAGCCGGAGGTCGTCTACCAGAGCTACGCGAGCAACCTGGTTGCCGGCGATACCAACGGCAGTCGCGACGTGTTCGTGCACCACCTGCTCACTGGCCAGACCACGCTGGTGAGCGTCTCGGATTCCGAGCAGCTCGGCGACGACGACAGCGGTCCGGCAGGAATCTCCGCGGATGGCCGCTACGTCGCCTTCCACAGCTTCGCCACCAACCTGGTCGGCGGCGATGGCAACGGCGTCTCGGACATCTTCCTGCGCGACCGCGTGCTCGCTGTCACGCGCCGCGTGAGCGTGAGCTCGTCCGGTGAGCAGGGCAACCTGCCGAACTACTTGCCGGTGATCTCGGCCGACGCGCGGTTCGTCGCCTTCGACAGCGACGCGACCAACCTGGTTCCTGGCGACACCAATGGCTGGCGCGACAACTTCGTGCACGGCGCCGAGTTCACGCTGCAGGCAGAGCCCGAGCAGGTCGCCGGCGGACAGCAATTGACGTTCGACCTGTATCGCGGCATCCCGGACAACGTGGCCTCGATCTGGGCCGTGAAGGTGGACAGCGTGCCGGTGTTCACCAAGGTGTATGCGAGCAGCTTCGATGCCGGCGGCGTGCTCACCCTCACCGGCGTGGTGCCGCCTGGCCTCGGTACGTTCACGCTCACGCTCCGCGGCCTGGCGATCGGCGCAAAGCAGTTCGTGGTGTCCAGCAACGACGTCGCGGTCGAGTTCGAATGAGCCCGCGAGCACACGCGAACTTCCTGCCCACCTGCCGCTCGACCAGGTTGCATCTCGATGACGCGCCTACCGCGATCCGATCCGCACTGGCTCGGGCAGCGGCGGCAGCTTGAGCAGCAGGCGCGCGATCTGCTCCTCGATCCGGCCGGGGCTGGCGGGGTCGGTGTTCGCCAGCACGGCGATGGTGAGGTCGTCGTCCGGGTAGAACGCGAGCTGCGTGACGAATCCGTTGATACCACCGCCGTGCTGGATCGAGGGATGGCGCTCGAGCTCGCCGAGGAACACGCCGTAGCCGTAGGACCTCGAGCGCGCCTCGGTCGATTGGGTCGCGACGTGCGCCGTGGTCATGAGGGCGAAGGCCTCGTCATCGAGCAGCCGATAGTCGACCAGAGCGCGCTGCCACCGGAGCAGGTCGAGCACGGTCGAGCACAGGGCGCCGGCAGCGTAGGGCTGCGTCATGCTGATCGGCCGATCGTTGACGAGCGTGTGCCGGTCGACGTCGTAGCCCTGCGCGCGGTGCTTGATCAGGCTGCGCTCATCGCCGTAACAGGTGGCGGTGAGCCCCGCCGGCGCGAACACGTGATCGCGCAAGTAGTCGGCGTAGGTCTGGCCGCTCGCCTTCTCGATGATCATGCCGAGCAGGAAGTAACCCGAGTTGCTGTAGTGAAAGCCGTGCCCCGGCGCGAAGTCGTAGGGCTCGTCCTTGAACAGGTCGACGATCTCCGCGTGGGTCATGTCGAGCGGCACGGTGCGAGTCCAGCGCGGGCCGAGCTCGGTATAGCTCTTGATGCCGGAGGAGTGCGTGAGCAGGTGATGGATGGTCACCTGGTGACCTCGCGTCGGGAACTCGGGCAGGTGCCTGGTGAGCGGGTCGTCGAGTGCGAGCTTGCCCTCGGCGCGCAGCGACAGGATCGCGGCGGCGGTGAACTGCTTGGTGATCGAGCCGATCCGGTAGACGGTCTCGGGCGTAGCCGGAACGCCGTTCTCGACGTCGGCGTAGCCGTAGCCGCTGGCGAAGATCGTCTCGCTGCCGCGACCGACAGCGATCGACAGGCCGGCGACCGGTCCGTCGCGCAGCGCGGCCTCGGCGAGCTGGTCGATGCGTGCGCGTGCGGTCGCATCGATGGCGATGTCGGACCCGAGCCACAAGGCGAGAGCGATCAGGATCGAGGGCATGAACAGCCTCCGGCCGAGCGGGCAGCTACTCGTGGCGCAGCGCGGTGATCGGGTCCATCTGCGCCGCGCGCCGCGCGGGATAGATGCCGAACAGGATGCCGGTCAGGCACGAGATGACGAGCGAGACCAGCACCGCTTCGGGCGTGACGACGGCATGCCACTCGGTGAATTGATTGAGCAGGAACGACCCGCCGGTGCCGAGCAGCACGCCGAACAGACCGCCGACCAGCGTCAGCGTCACGGTCTCGATCAGGAACTGAATGGTGATGTCGATCTGGCTCGCGCCCAGCGCGCGCCGGATGCCGATCTCCTTGGTGCGTTCGGTGATCGTGGCCAGCATGATGTTGACGATGCCGATGCCGCCCACCAGGAGCGAGATGCCAGCGATCGCGATCATCACCACGTTGAACACGCGCTGCGTTCGGTTGCGCTGCTCGAGCAGCTCGAGCGGCACGGTCATCTGGTAGTCGCGCTTCTGGTGCAGCTTCTCGAGCATGGTGCGCAGCGCGCGTGCCGCCGGCAGCACCTGATCCTCGCTGGCGACTGCGCACACGATCTGGTCCAGCTCCACCCGCGATGCTTCGAAGCTGCCCTGGCGCGACACCGCGCTCACGACCCCCTCGCGGGAGATGATGGTGTGGAACGGCACGTACACCTCGAGCAAGCGGTCGTCCAGGCCGAGCACCGCCATGGTCGGGCTCTTGAACTCGCGATCCGGCAGCACGCCGACCACGCGGTACAGATCGCGGCCCACCTTGAGGTCGAGCTTGAGCGGGTCCCCCAGGTACTTCGCCTGGCGCAGCAGCTCCGCGCGCACCACGCAGACGCGCGCGCGTTCGCGGTCCTCCCACGGCGTGAAGGCGCGGCCGAGGATCGGCTTCAGCGACAGTGCGCCGAAGTACTCGGGCGTCACGCCGCGCACCTTCGCCTCGAGGCGGCGGCTCTTGAACCACAGCCAGCGCTTGGCGTCATGCACCGGCAGCGCCGATGCGACGATCGGCAGCGTCCGCTCGATCTGCCGGGCGTCGTGGAACGTGAGGCCATAGCTCAGCATCCAGCTGCCTTGCTTGGGCTTCTCCTCCTCGGGCGGCTTCTGCGCCGACAGGATCACGTTGCGCGTGCCGAGCTCCTGGATCTGCGCCAGGATCGCGCCGCGCGCGCCGGCACCCACCGAGATCATCGAGATCACGGAGGCGATGCCGAAGATGATGCCGAGCGCGGTCAGGAACGAGCGCAGCTTGTGGCGGCGCAGGTTGCGGATCGCCGACGAGAGCAGCTCGAGCAGGCGGCCCATGCGTCAGCTCTCGGTGCCGGCGCGCACGGTGATCGTCGCCGGCTCGCCGGCGACGATGGCTGGCGCCGAGCGCGTCGGCGGCGGCGGGACCATCGTGTTGCGCGTGTCCGAGACGATCGCGCCATCGCGGAACATGACCTGGCGCTTCGCCTGGCGTGCGATCTCGCGATCGTGGGTGATCATGACGATGGTGCGGCCCTGATCGTTCAGGTCGCCGAACAGCTTCAGGATCTCGTGCGCGATGCCCGAGTCCAGGTTGCCGGTGGGCTCGTCTGCCAGCACCAGCGCCGGATCGTTCACCAGCGCGCGCGCGATCGCGGCGCGCTGGTTCTCGCCGCCCGACAGCTCCGCCGGCAGATGCGTCGTGCGGTGCTTCGGCCGACCCGCTTCGAGCAGCTGCTCGCAGCGCCGGTGACGCTCGCGCCGTGGTACCTGAGCGTAGAACAACGGCACCTCGACATTCTCGCTGACCGTGAGGTGCTGCACGAGGTTGAATGACTGGAACACAGAAGCCGATGCGGCGGTTGCGGAAGCGCGAGACCTCACGGTCCGACATGCTCATCACATCGTGGCCCTCGAGCAGGTACTGGCCCGAGGACGGTCGATCGAGGCCGCCCAGGATGTTGAGCATCGTCGACTTGCCGGAGCCGGACGGTCCGGTGATGGCAACGTGCTCACCGGCCTCGATCACGAGATCGATGCCCTTCAGGACGCGCAGCGGGTTCTTCGCGGTGCCGTAGCACTTCTCGACCGCGCGCAGCTCGAGCAATGCGGTCATCACGATCCTCCCGCGCCGGCGGCCGCCGGCACGGCGGCGGCGTCGGGGCTCAGGGTGGTGGTGGTCGTGGCGGGCTCGGGGTTGGCAGGCGCGTCCTTCTTGGGCGGCTCGCTCGGAGGCGTGTCGCCCGGCTTCCTCTCGCCGCCGGCACCGCCCTTCTCAGAGAGGCTCGGATTGTAGAGCAGGACCACCTCGCCCTCGCCCAGCCCGTCCGTGACCTCGACGAATTGATCGTTGCCGAGGCCGGTCTTCACCTGCCGGCGCTTCGGTTTCTGCTCGGCCAGCACGTAGCAGAACGTGTCGCCCTGCTCGACGAACACCGCCTGCAGGGGAACGTGCACCACGCTCTTGCGCACGTCGATCTGGATCTCCGCCTTGGCGCTGATGCCGGGCTTGATGGCGAGCTCCTGACCGTCGAGCGTGATGTCGACGTTGAACTTCTTCACCTCGTTGCCGCTGTCCTCCCATGGGTTGCGGCCGCCGGCGATGGTGGCGATCTTGGTGACCTTGCCGGTGATCTTGAGCCCCGGGTACGTGTCGAACGTGACGAACGCGGTCTGGCCATCCTTGATCTTGTTGATGTCGGCCTCGTGAATGCCGAGCTGCACCTGCATGACGCGCAGATCCGGAATCGTGAGGAACGGGTTGCGGCCCCAGATCGTGCCGCCCACCTTGATGTCTTCCACCATCCACATCCGATCCGGGTCGCCGTGCAGCAGGATCCCGGGGCACGGAGCCTTGATGGTCATGTTGCCCTTCTCGCGCTGCCGCTTCTCGAGCTGGTCCTCGAGACTGCGCAGCCGCTTCTCCGATTGGCCGAGGCGCACGTCCTTCTGGCGCAGCAGCGAGTCGCCGCGATCCTGACCGGTGCGACACTCGCGGTCCGCGTCCGAGACCGCGGTCCGCTTCTGCGCCAGCGTCATCGGGTTCGTGTACTTGTGCCACAACTCCAGGTCGAGCTCGGCAGATTCGAGCTGCACCTTGGCCTTCTTCATCTCGATCTCGTCCAGCTCGAGCTGGTTCTTGGTGATGTACTCTTGCTCGTGCAGCGTGACGCTGTCGTCGTATTTCTTCTTGGCCAGGTGGTACTGCACCTGCGCGTCCTCGATCGCGATCTGCAGCTTGCGCTGTTCTTGCTTGGCATCGCCCTCGATGTAGCGCTCCAGCTCCTTCTTCTTCTCGTCGAGGGCGAGCTCGTTCTTCTGCTTGTTGGCCTCGTTCTCGGTCTCCTGGATCTTCTTGTCGGTGGTTGCGGCGTCGCGGTCCGCGCGCGTCGACGAGACGTCCAGCTCGAGCCGCTCGATCTGCTCGGTGATCTCGGTGGTGTCGAGCTGTGCGATCACCTCGCCCTGTGCGACCATCTTGCCCTCCTCGACCAGCGAGGTGATCTTCGCCTGGCCGTCGATGTCCGCGCGAATCTTCTCGGAGTCCTTGGCGCGCACCGTGCCGTTCTCGGCGAGCGTGATGTTGAGATCGCCGCGCACCACCTTGAACACGACGTCGCCGCTCGCCTCGCTCGCCACCGCCGCCTTGGTGGTTGCGGGTTGCCAGAAGTAGTAGGCCGCACCACCCACCACGGCGAGCACGGCCACGATCAGGAGGGTTCTCATGCTTGCCACATTCCTTCGGCATCGAGGAACAGGAGCCCGAGATCCTTGAGCAGGTTCAAGCGGGCGATCGCGTAGTCGACCTGAAGCTGGATGAGTTGATTCGTGGCGGCGAGGAGTCCCTGCTGGGCCTCGGTGACGTCTCGGCTTCCGGCACTGCCATTCTCGTAGCGAATGCGAGTGATGGCCAGGGCCTTTTCCTCGGACTTGATCGTGTCGTTCTGGATCACGATCTGCTGCGAGATGCGGTTCAGCTCGCGAAGATCGCTGCGCACCTGCAGACCGAGCTGGTCGACCGCCAGGCTGTAGCTGCGCTGCGCCTCGTCCCGGCGGATCAGCGCCGCGCGATAGCTATTGCGCTCGGCAGTCCGATTGAGGGGCAGCTCGAGCGACAAGCCCACGGTGGTGGTGCGGTCGTCGGGCAATGCGTCGCGCAGCGACTTGTTGAGCGGCCCGGTGGCGCCATAGCCGGCGCTCAGGTTGAGATCCGGCAGCAGGCTGTTCTCGGTGATCGCCACGGTGCGCTCGGCGTCCTCCAGGCGCTGCGATTCGGTCATGAGATCGAGTCGGTTGTGCAGCGCCACGGCGATCGCCTCGTCCTCCACGATCCGCACCGGCACCTGCTCGGGCACTTCCTCGCGCAGAGTGAGCGGGGCCTCGGTCGGCAGGCCGAGGTCGATCTTGAAGCGATCGAGCGCGGACTGGAAGGACTGCCGTGCGCTCACCACGTCGTTCTCGCGCTGCAGCTCCTGGCGCCGCGCCAGGAACACGTCCTGCTCCGAGTTGCGACCCACCTTGCGCATGGCTTCCGACTGCTCGCGCAGCTTGACGAAATTGCGGAAATTCTCCTCGGCGTTCACCAGCTGGCGCTGCTGGCTCACCAGGCCCCAGTAGCTGTTGGCGATGGTGATCGTGAACTGTTCGCGGAACAGCTCGAAATCGCGGATCGCATACACCAGATCGCGCTCGGCCTGGGTGAGCGGCTCGTGCGACACCTGGTAGCCGGCGCCGCGCAGCAGCGGCTGCGTCAGGTTCAAGCTCACGTCGGTTGCGAACCCTTCGTCACCGGTGCTGCTGCCCTCGTTGGCGAGCGTCGTGTGCGACAGTGCGCCGCCCAGCGAGACCTGCCCGCCGGTCGCGAGGATCTGGCTGACGCCGAGGTCGCCGCTCGCGACCAGCGACTTCGCCTGGTTCTTCGGATCGGTCCACAGCGTGGCGAGCGTCGAGCGGAACACCGGGCCGAAGTTGTAGCGCGCCAGGCTCAGCCCGAGGCCTTGCAGGTAGACGCTCTCGCGGCGCGTCTTGTACTCGCGGTTGCCGGCAGTCGACTGACGCAGCGACTCGGCCAGACCGAACACGAGCGGCTCCGGTGCGCCAGGCGCGGGTCCGGGCGGCGACTCGAGCGGCGGGCCCTGGCCTTCCTCGTCCGGCGGCGTGGGATGCTGCACGTCGGCCTCGCGGCTGCCGAGCACTTCGCGCTCGCGCTCGCGCAGGATCGCGTGCACCTCGTCGTCGGCGCTGCTCGCGTAGTGGGTGGGGCTGCAGGCGATCGGTGCGGCGCCGAACAGGCAGCAGAGGCCGATACCGTGCGCGGCGTGCAAGGCTCGTGACATTGGCTCGTGGACCCTGATCGGCTGGGGGATCGATCGACGAGGTCGGACGGCTGACCTGGAGTTTTCCAGGGTCAGTGTGTACGGTCAGACCCGGGACGCCGAGGGATATTTCCTGTGAACCCGAGAAAAGCCAGCCGCCCGCGCGGCGGCAGCGAGCCGCGCCCGCCAATATCCCACTGCGTTGCCCTCGGGCGCCGGTCCCGTGCCAGTGTCGCAGGACTGCGACCGAGCCGCGCCGTGCCAGTTGCAGCGCTCGGGCGAGCGACACTCGGGCATCGCCGGTGGGCGCCGTGGCTCGGCTGCTGCCCTCAAGGGGCTGGGTGGTCTCCCGCGCGCCCGCTGGGCAGGTCGTTCACGGTCAGGCGGGCGGCGACCGTGGTGCGCTCTCCCGCGCGCGTCTTGACCGTGGCGGCGAAGGCGGGCAGCCGCGGCGCGATCACCAGGACCCGGTACTCGCCCGGGGGCAGATCGTCGAACAGGAGCTCGTCGCCCGAACGCGCGACCGCGCCGCAAGGCGCGCACACGACCGTGGTCTTCAGCGCCTCGTCTTCCTCGCACAGCAGCTCGTGCTGGCCAGGCGCCGGAGCGGCCGCCGTCGCCCCGGATGCGGGCGGCACGGTCAGCTCGAGCCAGTGCCACGCTTCGCTGGTCGAGTAGAAGTGGAGCGGGCGATCGGTGCGGTTGTGGAGCTCGAGGCGGCCGTCCGGCGCAATCAGGACCTGGTCGTGGTCGAGCGTGATGAGGTC
Source organism: Planctomycetota bacterium (assembly GCA_046349655.1). GTDB lineage: Bacteria > Planctomycetota > B15-G4 > B15-G4 > JAXMBY01 > JAXMBY01. The sequence goes on along the minus strand of JAXMBY010000033.1, from coordinate 18,397 downwards.
GTGCTCGCGCGCAGCCACCAGGCGGGGTGCGTGCGGAGGCGCCGGCCCCGGCAGCGCTCCGCCCTCGAGCAGCACCACCACGTCCTGCAGGTCGGCGTAGTCGACGCGCCGGTAGCGCCAGTCCTCCTCGACGCTCGCGTACATCCCACCGTAGCCGCTGCCCGGCTCTCGCTGCGGCGGCTTGATGCCGGTCTTCGGCAACGCCTTGACCTCGACCAGGATCTGGCTCATCCCGGGCTTGGGCTCGGGGTGGCGCTGGATCAGCGAGCAGGCTGCAGCGAGCAGCAGGCTGGACAGGCAGAGCGGCCGCGCGTGGGGCATGCTCATCGCTGCAGCTCGATCGTGACCGAAGCGAGCTCGCCGGCACGCACCGTCACCGCCTGGTCCGCGTCGCGAAAGCGCTTGAACTTCTGATAGGTGCGCAGCCGGTAGGTGCCTGCGGGCACGCGCTCGATCGCGAACTGGTCGTGGTCGCCGTCGACCACCGCGTACGCAGCGCTCGGCGCGACGAACAGCTTCGCGTCCATCATCTTGTGCACGCTGCAGTGCAGCGCGATCTCGCCGGGGAGCAGGAACACGTGCTGCTCGCGGCTGCCGCGCGGGAAGATGCCCAGGTCGAAGCGCTCGGCGCCGAGGCCGTAGACGTTGTGATCGATCTCCTTCTCCTCGTCGTTCACGAACGTCACCGTATCGCCGCTCACGATCGTCAGGAACGACGGCTCGAAGCGCGCGCCCTTCTGGCCGATCGCGTGGCGCTGCGACTCGCTGCGCACGAGCTCGCCGCCATCGCGCACCAGGAACACGACCAGCTCCTGCTTGGGTCGTGGCCTGCAGCAGGCAATGGTTCCCTGCAGCCGTCCCGCGGGCACCTCCTCCCACCGCTCGGCGGCATGCCAGGCCCGCATCAGCTCGGGGCCGGGGAATGGTGGCACCGCAGCGCCCAGCGAGCGGCTGCTGGTGCTCACCACCAGCCAGCCGACGATCGCCAGCAGGACCACGAGCCACGTTGCGATCAGGCGGGGAGTGCGAGCCAGGGACCAGTGCGACCACATGCGGAACCAACCTCGACCGTTCACGGTCAAAAAGCTAGAGTCTCGGACGCGGCGTGCGCGAACGCGCTTCCAGGGTATCGAAGAGAGTCGCTCGTGGCCAGGTTGCTCGTGCACTGGGTGATCAACTCGATCAGCTTGCTGGTGGTGGGGGCGCTGTTTCGCAAGATCGAGGTGAAGGACTTCGGCAGCGCCATGATCGCCGTGCTGGTGATCGGCGCGTTCAACGTCGTGCTCGGACCGGTGCTGCAGCTGCTGGCACTGCCCGCGACCATCCTGACGCTCGGCCTGTTCGCGCTGTGCGTGAATGCGTTCTTGTTCTGGGCGGCCGGCTCGATGCTCAGGGGTTTCCGCGTCGAGGGCTGCTTTGCCGCGTTGTTCGGCTCGGTGGTCTACTCGGTCCTGACCACGGCCTTGAGCCAGCTGGTGCTGCACGGAACGTGACCGCGGCGGATCGACCGCGGCAAGGGTGGGTGCGATGCGTGATGCCACGTTCATCCGACGAGTGCAGCTGCGCAACTACAAGAGCATCGAAGCGTGCGACGTGCGGCTGCGGCCGCTCATGTTCCTGGTGGGCTTGAACGGTGCCGGCAAGAGCAACTTCCTCGACGCGCTGCGGTTCGTCTCGGACGCGCTGCGCAACTCGCTCGATCACGCGCTGCGCGATCGCGGCGGCATCATCGAGGTGCGTCGCCGTTCGGGCGGTGGGCCGACCCAGTTCGGCATTCGCGTCGACTTCGTCCTGGCCACGGGCGAGAGCGGCCACTACGCCTTCCTGATCGGGCCGCGGTCGCGCGCGAGCTTCCAGGTGCTGAGCGAGGAGTGCGTGGTGCGCGGCCCCGAGGCGCTCAAGCCAGAGACCTTCTTCCGGGTGAAGGCTGGCCTGGTGAGCGCCAGTGCGCCGGTGATGCCGGCGGCGTCGGACGATCGCCTGTATCTGGTGTCCGCCTCGGGCATGCCGGAGTTTCGCGGCGTGTTCGATGCGCTCCAGCACATGGGCTTCTACAGCCTGAGCCCCGAGCGGATGCGCGACCTCCAGCCTCCGGACGCCGGCGACCTGCTCGCGCGCGACGGCAGCAACATCGCCAGCATGCTCGACCAGGTGAGCAAGGGAAGCCCCGAGGTGAAGCGGCGCATCGAGCGCTATCTCGAGCGCCTCGCGCCGGGCGTCCACGGCGTGCAGGTGCGCGTGATCGGCCCGCGCGAGACCATCGAGTTCCACCAGCAGCTGCGCGGCGCGAAGGAGCCATGGCGGTTCCTCGCCGCGAACATGTCGGACGGCACCCTGCGCGGCCTCGGCATCCTGGTGGCGCTGTTCCAGCCAGCGGTCACGCGGCTGCCCGTGCCGTTGGTCGGCGTCGAGGAGCCGGAGATGGCGCTGCACCCGGCCGCCGCCCACGTGCTGCGCGAGAGCCTGGCCGAGGCCAGCCGCGCGACGCAGGTGCTGGTGACCAGCCACAGTCCCGACCTGCTCGATGACGCGACGCTCGATGTGCAGTCGATGCTCGCGGTGGTGGTGGACGAGCATGGCACCACGCTCGGACCGATCGAGGCGACCGGGCGCGGCAAGCTGCGGGACCGGATGTGCACGGCCGGCGACCTGCTGCGCCGCGGCGAGCTGTTGCCCGAGATACGACCGAGCAAGGCAGCGGCCGAGCAGCTGCCCTTGTTCAGCGCGCCAGCCGATTGACCGCGCGCGCCTCACAGCGCGGAGATGCGCGCGAACACGCCGAAGCCACCGTCCTGGTTCGCAACCTTGAGCAGGATCTCGTTGCGCCCCGCGTGCACCGGCATGCTCACCAGGTCCTGGTCGGGGGCGGCCGCGCGGTGCACCGCGTGGCGATGCACTTCCCGCCGGTTGGCGAACACGGCGATGAAGTCGTCGCTCCCGAGCCGCAGCGTGATGGACTGATCGGCCGCCGCTTCGAAGAAGAACCGCGCGTACACCACCGCGTCGTCGCTCGGCTGCACCAGGGCACGCAGGTCGAGGTAGCCATCCGCGCGCGCCGTGACGGCGCGCCAGCCCAGGACCTCGGCGTGCTCCGGACCCTGGTCGTCCTCGAACCCGCGGCCGCCGGCGAGCGGGAACGGGCCCAGGATCTCGTAGCTGCCGACGAACGGCAACGCCGGCTCGAGCTCGAGCCCGACGATCAGCGCGCGCCCCTGGCCGCGCCCGGCGCCGAGCACGAGCGTGTGCACGCCCGCGGCCAGGCTGACACAGCCGAGCTCGCTCCTGGCGAGCGGCTCGAGCACGAGCCCCGCGGTCGAGACCGGTGGCCACGACGTGCCATCGATGATCGTGTCGACCATGCTGCCGAGCGGCTCGCGCGCATGCAGGAGGCGAGCGCGGTAGCGGCCGGCGATGGTGATCCTGAACAGCATGCGCTCGCTGGCGCCGGCGGCCAGCTCGAGGTAGCGGACGCCACACTGGGTGCGTGAGAGATCCTCGAGCGGCAAGAGCGGGGTGCGCGCGCTCTGCTCCATCCGCGCGATCGGCAGCGCGCCCGGTCCAGCCGCGATCACCTGGCGCGGCGGCTCGATGCGGCTCGGTTCGAGGCGCGCGAACGGTCGTGCGCCGCCTGCGTCGGCATACCAGTAGGCGACGCTCGAGTACTCGACGTCCGGCGCATCGTTGTGGCCGCCGTGCTCGAGCTCGACGTCGATCGTGCGCGTGAACGGGACCGCATCGCTGACGAGCAACCGATAGGCCGAGATCTCGCCGCGCGCCTCGTCCTTGTGCGTGAGGCCATGGAACGCTCTCAGGAACGGGCCGTCGCGGAAGTACCATCCGGCATTGAAGAAGTCCTCGGTGCCGGTGCCGTTCCAGGGCGGATCGCTGGTGCCGTCGACGACGATCTGCTCGTCGCCCTCGAGGTATTCGAGGCCGCCCGCGCTCTTCATCGTCACCTGACAGCCGACCAGCTGGCCGCGGCCTGCCGCCACCAGGATCGGATGCGGCCGGCCCTGCTCGGTCAGCTCGCGCCGGAAGCCAGCGTGGAACCGGAGCCCACCGAACTCCGCGACCGAACCGCGCACGCCGTCGGCTGCGACCTGCGCATCGATCGCATGATCGGGGTCGCCGTTCACGATCTCGATGCGCATCGCCGTGGCGAACGGCATCACGAACCGCGACTCGAACCGGCCGGCCTCGGCGTCGAGCGCGAGGCTGTGCATCGCGCGTCCGGGATAGCCGGAGCCGAAGAAGTCGCCGAGCGGCGCCTCGACCATCGGCTCCGGCACGCGATCGGCGAAGATGCGGAGCGTGGTGCGGCGGGCGTATGCGGGATCCGGCGCCTCGATCGCGATCGCGAGCCGTGTCACCGCCGCGGGGCCGACCAGCTCGAGCGTCGCCGACTGGCGGGCGGCGAGGCGCGTGCGTGGCAGCGCGGCGAGCGGTGCTGGCGGTTGCGGCGGCGGCAGCGGCGCGTTGCGTCGCACGCGGTCGCACACCCGCGCGAGCTCCGGGCTCGCGGCGCAGCGCTTCGCGTCGAACGATGTGATCGGCGCCGCGTCCTGCGCGAGCCCGTAGGTGATCTGATAGAACGAGATCGGTCCGCGCGCGACGATGCGCAGCGAGCGCGCGAACGGCAGTGGCACGTAGCTGAACGCACCGCCGCTCACGATCGCCGCGAGCGGTTCCACGAACGGCGGCAGCGCACCGGTGAACAGGTCCAGGAACGAGCACTCGAGCCGCGGCTCGGCCTCGCCGTCGAACAAGAACGCGAGCCGCGTCTCCCGCCCTGGATTGGCAGACCAGATGCGGTGCACGCAGCCGGCGCCCGCGACATCGAGCAGCACGCGCTCGTGCGCTTCGGCCGGCGGCGCGAAGCGACCGGCGAAGCCGTCGTCGTTGCCGCCCGTGCGGTCGAACGACGAGCACTGCAGCTCTCGCCAGGCGCGCGGCCTGGCGAGAGCCCAGAGGTCAACGAGACGATCGAGCATGCTCGGCGATGCAGAGCGCCTCGCGGATCAGTCGATCGTCATCTTGAGCGAAGGTGTCAGCGAGACTCCGAGCACGGCGCCGGGGTCGCTGAACGATCCCTGCAGGTACAGGAACAAGCCCGAGAACGCGCTCACGTCGGCGCCCGAGATGTCGAGGAAGCCGGCGCCGGCAACGCCCGGCGTGCCCTGCAGGGTGATGAAGATCAGCGGCCACGGCGCCGAGAAGTCGATGTAGAAGTGACCGCCGTAGAACGGGATGTCGGCCTTCTTCGTGCCGATCCACAGCGCGCCGGCCGCGCCGCCGAGCCCGTTGGTGAAGTTCAGCGAGTGGCCGCCAGCATTGCAGCTGCCGTCGGTGCCGGTGAGCTGCGGGATGAAGCCGCCGCTGCCCGCGAGGCCCGAACCAGACGCCTTGTACGACACCTTGCACGGGCACGCTTCGAGCGCGCCGCGCAGGTTCAGGCGTCCGTTCGAGACGCACTTGCCGTTGAACGCGGCCGGCTTGTCCACGGACGCCATGATCTTGCCCTTGATGCCGATCAGGTTGCGATCCGGGCAGTATGCCGAGGCGAGCGCCACCGCGCCCGCCACATGCGGGCAAGCCATCGACGTGCCCGACAGGTACGTGTAGGTGTTGGTCGGCCAGGTGCTGTAGATGTCGTTGCCAGGCGCGGCGATGTCGACCGACGTGCGGCCGTAGTTCGAGAAGCCGGCGAGGTTGTCGTTCTGGTCGCTCGCCGCCACCGCGAACACCTCCGGCATCGTCAGGCTGGCTGGATAGAACGGATTGCTGTCGTTGTCGGAGGCCGCATTGCCGGCGGCCGCGACGAACAGCATGCCCTTGTTCGTCCACGCCGCCTCGATCGCGTCGGCGAGCGGCTGCATCGAGTCGGTGCTGCAGTAGCAGCCCCAGCTGTTGCTCGACAGGTTGGCGCCGTTGTTCATCGAGTACTCGACCGCGAGCACCGAGTCGGAGATCGCGCCCGAACCGCCGGAGTTCAGGAACTTGAGCGGCATGATGCGCGCCTTCCAGCACACGCCGGCCACGCCCTTGCTGTTGTTGGTGACCGCGCCCACGGTGCCAGACGTGTGGGTGCCATGGCCGTTGTCGTCCATCGGGTTGCCATCGTGATTGACGAAGTCGTAGCCGTGGATGTCATCGATGTAGCCGTTGCCGTCGTCATCGACGCCATTGCCCGGGATCTCGTTCACGTTGGTCCAGATGTTGCCGGACAGGTCGGTGTGATCCCACTGCGCGCCGGTGTCGATCACGGCGACCACCACGCTCGACGCGTCGGTCAGCAGGTCCCAGGCCTCCGGCGCATCGATGTCGGCGTCGTTGCCCTGCTTGAACCCCCACTGCGAGCTGAAGTTGGGATCATTCGGCACGCCGATGGCGCGCACCACGGCATTCGGACACGCATAGGTCACGTTGGGCAGCCGCGCAACCAGCTGTGCCGTGGCGACGACATCCGAGCCCTCGGGCAGGTACAGGAGCCAGAGGTCGTGCTCGAACAAGCGCTGATGGCCCAGGGCGCCGATCTGGTGCTCGATGAACGCGAGCTCCTCGAACTGGGCGTGCTCGATGCGCACGATCACCTGGTCCGGAACGCGCTCTTCGGTGACTTTCAGGTCTTGCGCGAAGCCAGGCGCCGCGCTGGCGAGGACCAGAGCGCAGGCGGCGAACAACGGCCGAGCGAGGTTCATGCCGGGTCTCCTCTTCTGGGTTGAGGATCGTCGAAGGTGCAACTACGACGCCGAGGGATTGGAGCCTGGCGCGAGTATGACGAGCGCTCGCACGACGCGCAAGAGAACAGCGGTGCGCGGTGCGGCTGCCTCTCAGAGCGAGACCCGATCTGGGGTCAAATCCCCAGCTCCTGCTGCCACGCGGTGAGCATGTGCTCGTCGAGATCCAGGATCCCCGCCCGGGTCACGCCGGGCGGCGGCGGACTCAGCACGGCGAGGCGATCGTACACGGGGCCGCGGTCCGCCCGTGCCACGCGCGTGAGCAGATGCCAGAGCGTGAGGCTGTCGCGCGGCCGCGCCTCGGCGAGGACGGTCGCCACCTCGGCGGTGGCGCCGCGCTCGAAATCGATCTTCGCCAGCGCCGCGCGCAGCGCCTCCGAGGCATCCTCGAAGTGGGGCGTGCCCGGGCCGATGCCAGGACGCGTCTCGCACGCGGCGCCGGTCGGCACGCGCGACTCTCGCCCGTTCAGATTCAGCGCCACGTACCCGTACGTCACGAGCAAGTGCGTTTGGCCGGCGTCGTCGACGCGCAGCGTGTACGCGCAGCCGAGATCGATCGCCTCGGCCGAAGGCGTGTTGACGAAGAACAACCGCGGCGGAGCCCAGATGCGCGCGTGCATGGTCCCGCGCGACAGCTCCATGCGGTGCTCGGTGAGGCGCGTGTCGACCAGGCGCACGCGCGTGTTCGGCTCGACCTCGACGCGGCCAATCGCACCGACCGCGATCTCGGCCCGCGAGCTGGCGTCGGTCACGAGCCACTGGCCCTTCGCGAGCTGGCCGGTGCCCCGCATCACCGCGTCGTTCACGGTCGGTGTGCCGCACAGCGCGGCCACCTCCCACGTGCCGCTCCTGCCGTAGAAGAGCGGCGCCAGGCCGAGCGAGATCACCGCGAGGATCGCGGCGGCGACCAGCAGGATCGGCAGCCAGCGGTGCCGCAGGAGCGAGCCCGCCGGCGGGGATGCGGCCGGTCGCTTCGGCCGATAGCCCAGCGGACCGAGGATGCGCTCGAGCTGTTCGATCTCGGGGTCGGGCTGCCCCGATCGATCCCAGAGATAGTCGTCGCTCATGTGCGTTCCTCCGCCACGAACGTGTGGCCCAGCCGCTCGCGCAGCTGCTTCATGCCGCGGTGCAGGTTGACGCGCACCGAAGCCGGCGTGAGGCCGGTGCGCGCCGCGATCTCCGGCCCGCTCATGCCTTCGACCAAGCGCAGCACGAGCGTCTCGCGGTACGCCGCGGGCAGCTCGCGGATGATCGCGAGGACCTCTGCCGCCTCGGCGCTGGCGCCCTCGTCGCGATGGGCGAGATCGCCAGGCAGCTCCTCGGTGGTGCGGGTGCGGCGGCGAAAATCGGCCGCGCGATGGCGTGCGATCATCGCCACCCAGCCGCCGAACATGGCGCCATCGCGAAGCGTGTGCAGCTGCTCGAGCGCCCGCAGGAACACGTCCTGGACCAGGTCGTCCGCCTCGCCCTTGCGCACGCGCGCGAGCAGGATCCCGTGCACCATGCGCGCGTACCGCTCGTGCAGCTGCCCGAACGCGTCGCGATCACCGCGCTGCGCCGCATCCACCAAGACGATGAGCTGGTCCGCTTCGCTCCGCCCCACTCGCTCGCTCTCTACCCGCGACGACACGCGCTCGCCGATCACGCGATGGGAACAGGCAGCCTGCAACGCCGGCATTGTCGCACCTCGGCACTCGCGTCGCGAACGTCGTCTCCTCGTTCTCTGGCCAGCACCCGGGCAAGGCACGTGGCAGAAGACGCGCGGCAGGTCCCTGGCGTTAACCCGGGCCAGCCAGCGCCAGCGCCCGCTGCGGCCGGCAGCGCTCAGCCGAAGAACGAGCCCAGGCAGACATGCAGCGTCAGGGCGGCCACCGCCGTGCTGTACAGGCTGCCGCCGTCGAGACAGGCCCAGCGATACAGCGAGTCGAAGCTGCCGTCCGGTTGCTGATCGCGGGTGAGACGGTCGATGAGCAGCTCGCGGAACCGGAGCCAGTCGGCACCGCCGCGCTCGCGGGACATCCTGGTGGCGAACAACAGGAACGCCGGCTCGCGCTGCGCGGGCGAGGCGAGCGCCTGCAGCAACGCTGGCAGTGAGGCGGGAGTGTGGTTCGCTGCAGTGCCGGCCGGCGCCGACCACGGTGCCGTCGTGCTGCTCGCGAGCAGCGTGAAGCGCGGCGGTGGCCGCTCGCTCGCCCGCACGCCGCCCGCGACCTGCAGCGCGAGATCCAGGAACGCCGCCTCGTAGGAATACGGACGCTCGCGGCGCGTCGGCCGCTCGAGGCTCATCAGGTTGAGGACGGCGTTGTGCGCGAGGCCTTGCGTGGGGGGCTTGCCAGCGAGCCGGTTGCGCTCGCACAGCGCCAGCACCGCAGCCGCGTGGTTGAACCGCGACACGAGCTCGTTGCCGGGCACGTTGCCGAACCAGAACTCGGTGTCGGCCGAGCCATCGACAGAAGCGCGCGGCGCGATCGATCACGTCCTGGTGGCGCAGCCGCTGTGATTCGGTGCCTTCGAGGAACGCGAGCAGCGCCAGCGCCGAGACTTCCACCTGCGCCTGCGCATCGCCGCCGAATCGATCCGGGTGCCATGCGCCGCTGCCACGATCCTGCTCGCCCGCGAGCCAGTCGAGCGAGCGCTCGACGCAGTCCCATGGATCATTCGCCGCAGGGTGCGGCGCTTGCATGCCGCCGGCGATCGCGGGCGGCGGGGATGACGGCTGGCGGCGATCCCGCAGCCAGCCGGCGACCACCGCGAGCAGCACGAGCGCGAGGCCGAGCAGCGCGGCGTAGCGCCGGTGGATGCCCTGCCCGGGCGCTCTGGGCCATCGCCAGCGCGCCAGCGCCGGCTGCCGCGCCTCGGCCAGCCGCTGGCGCCAGGCGAGCCGGAAGTCCGGCGAGGCCTCGACCGCCGCTTGACCGCGGGCGATGCGGAACAGCGCCTCCACCGAGGCGAGCTCGTCGCGGCATGCCGCGCACCCGGCAAGGTGCAGGTCGATGTCGGCACGCACCGCCGGACCCACCTCGCCCTTGAGGTAGGCCACGAGCTCGGTGCGAATCGGCGAGCAGTTCTCGGTCACGGCTTCAACTCACCCTTCAGCAGCTCGCGCAGCTTGAGCGTGGCGAAGTGCATGCGCGACTTCACCGTGCCGACCGGAATGCGCAGGATCGCGGCCACCTCGCTGTACCTGAGGCTGCATTCCTCGGCCAGCACCCAGACCGCGCGCTGATCGTCGGGCAGCGAGCGGATCGCGCGGGCGATGCGCTCGCCCAGCTCCATGATCTCCGCCTGGCGCGCCGGCGTCGGCACGCGCATGCAGCCGAGTTCGCCAGCCGGCGCGCTCAGGTGCAGCAGGTCGGCGCTCAGCATGGCCGGCACGGTGCGTTGCGAGCGCACCACGTCGATCCAGTGATTGTTCGCGATCGTGAACAGGAAGCTGCGGAACGAGCCGCTCGGCACGTAGCTCAGGCGGTTGCGGTACAGCTTGAGCAGCACGTCTTGCGCGCAGTCTTCGGCCAGCGCTCGGTCGCCCGCGTGGCGGTAGAAGAACTTGATCAGCGAAGCTTCCCAGCGATGCACCAGCTCGTCGAACGCGGCGGCGTCGTTCTGCCGCACCAGCAACATCAACTCGCCATCACTGATGCTCATGAGCTCTGCCTGGAACGGAGATCCCGGGAGCGAGGTTCAATCCGCGGCCGAGCATTCTAGGGCGGGGCGCGCACGACGGCGAGGGGCGAAGGCGCGGCCACCCAAGGTGCGCGCTTCTCGGTCCCGCGCCAGGCCGCTATGATGCGGCCTGGTGGCGGCGCATGGTCAATCCCGATGACACTCACGAACCGCGAATCGCCGAGCTGCTGGTGCGTCATCTTCCCGGCCTGCGCGCGTTCGTGCGCTTGCGCGCGGGCAAGGTGATCCGGGCGCGCGAGTCCAGCTGCGACCTGGTGCAGTCCGTGTGCCGCGAGATCCTGCAGCGTGCCGGTCAGTTCCAGCATGGCGACGAGGCCGGGTTCCGCCAGTGGCTCTACACCACGGCGCTGCGCAAGATCGCGAATCGTGCGGAGTACTACCGTGCCGCGCGGCGCGACGCGGCGCGCGAGATCGGGCCGCAATCCGACGACGAGCTGGCCGCCTGCTACCAGCACGTGGCCACGCCCAGCCAGGAGCTGATCAGCTCGCGAGCGTCCTCGGGCAGCGCATCGAACGCGGCCTCGGCAGCCCCGACGATCAGCGCGTGTTCCTGATCGGCGTGCGGCCGGCGCGCGCGATCGTGGCGGCGGGCCGCTGACCGATGCAAGGCGCGAGCACTCCAGGGCGGCGCGCGCTCGGGGGTCAGGGGAGCTCGAGCGTGAGCAGGTTGCTCAAGCGCGCGCCGGCGGCGTCGCCGTGCGGGCTGGTCAACGTCTGCAGGTGCAGGGTGAGGCCGGCGAGCCCGCGATCGGCCGGCAGGGTGACCGGCAGATCGAGGCGCGGCACGAGCAGCGCGCCCGAGAACAGCAAGGCGAGGCCGCGGTTGGGATCGAGCCGGACGGTGCCGTGCGGTGGCAGCGGGATGCTCGCGGCGCCGAGGCTGGCGAACACGTAGTAGCGCTCGCCGGCCTTGCCCCACAGCGTGAACGTGAGCTGGCTCGCCGGCGGATCCGCGAGCGTGAACGCGAGCGCCGGAGTGTAGGCGAAGCCGCGCGCGAGGGTCGCCGCCTGCGATCCCATCTCCACCACCACGTCGGCCGGGCCCGGCGCTGCCGCGGGCGTCATTGCCAGGATGGTCTCTGCATCGACGCCCACGACGTGCGTGCAGGGCACGCCGCCCACCGTCACGCCGAGCGGTGCGCCGAGATCGAAATCGCGGCCGTGCAGGGTGATCACGACCTCGCCGCTCGTGCTGCCCGCGCTCGGGGAGACCGAGAGCAGCTGCGCGGGCGGCGGCGGCACGAGCGCGCTCGCCATGAGCGGATCGGCCACGACGATGTTCTGCCAGGAGAGGTACGGGATGCTCTGGTAGAACGCCTCGCCCACCTGGAAGCCCTCGATGTAGCGCGGGAACAGCACGTCGGGCCGGGCCACGCCGTCGATGAACGGCTCGAACACGTGACCAGTGGCGGCGCCCACGCCCTGGTGGATCAGGTCGGCGACCAGGCTCTGGCCGTACGCCGGGTGGCCAGCGAGGAAGGTGCGCGCGTTGGTGCTCACGAACGTGGTGGCGATCGCCCCGGGCAGGAACGTGCCCGGGTAGATCTCGCCCGAGCCTGGCGGCACCTCGCCGTAGAACGGCGGCCCCGGGTCGCTCGGATCGTTGCTGCCCCACGAGCAGTAGCCGAGGATGCCGCTCACGTTCTTCACGAACACAGCGCGGTCGGTCTCGAGCTGGTGCGGGATGTGCAGCGCCTCGAGCCGATCGGCGGCCGCGATCATCCAGTCGTCGCCGTCGCCGCTCGCGTTCTTCGTGTCGAGCACGAACGTGCCGCGCGCGAACGGATGCTGAGCGGCATCGATCAGCCGCTTGATGTCGGCCGGCACTCCGCTCGCTGGATCGATCCCGGTCTGGTAGCCGTCGAGCCGGAACACGAGGTAGGAGATGCTCGGATCGAGGAACTGGTCGAACCCGACGCGCGCGTCGAAGTACGGGTTGGCGATGAAGCCTTGCTGGCCGTCGTCGGCAACCAGTCCGGTGAACAGCTGCGTCAGCTCGGAATCCACCGAGGCGGCGGTCTGCGTGAAGCCACGGCCGGTGGTATTCCACACGCCGAGCGGGATGCCCTTGGTCAGCACGATCGCCTTGATCGCCGCGCGCAGGTCGGGCCGAGTCACGGTGAGGTGCGCCATCAGCGGGTTGCGGATCTGCGCGTCGTAACTGCCGCGCAAGATCACCTCGCTGGTCGGCGTGCCAGCGGGCAGGTGGAAGATGTTGGTGAGCGGGACGCCGCGCACGCGGGCGTAGTAGTTGCCGACCGCGACCGAGATGGCGCTCGAGTCGTTCACCACGATCAGCACCTGATCGGGACGCAGCGCCGCCAGCGCCGGGCAGGGAGCGAGCCAGGTCAACAGAACGAGCGACGCCGCGAGCGTGGTGCGGACCATCGATGCGCTATCCTTCCTCGGGGCCTCGAGCTGGCTGCGGTCACGGCGGGGGGCGCGGCGGCGCGCCGTGAATTATGAGCGGCAATGGCGGATCGGCAAGTCGGGTGCATGTCCTTGGTTCGCGCATCGGCTGGCCGCCCGCGAGAATGCCTGGGACGCGGGCGCCGCCTCGCGCGCTTGCGGGTTTTCGCGACGCGTCGATGGTCCGGCTTGCGCTAAGCTTCGGCGCATGAACGATCTCATCGTCGACCAGCACCTGCTCGATCGCGTGACGGCGCTCGCGCAGGCGGCGCCGCGCCAGCGCCAGAACCACAATTTCCATGCGAGCGATGCGGCTCATTGCCATCGCCTCGTGAATGCGATCGAGCCCGGCTCGTACATCGCGCCGCATTGCCATGCCGACGCCGGCAAGGACGAGTCGATCATCGTGCTGCGCGGCGCACTCGGCGTCGTGTGCTTCGATCGCTCGGGCGACATCACGCACAGCGTCGTGCTGCGACCCGGCGGCGACGCGGTCGCGGTCAACATCCCACACGGCGTGTTCCACACCGTGGCGGCGCTGCAGTCGGCGACCGTGTTCTTCGAGGCGAAGGCCGGGCCCTATCTGCCGCTCGCCACCGGCGAGCGCGCGCCATGGGCGCCAGCCGAAGGCGACCCGCGTGCGCCGGAATTCCTCGAGCGCATCAAGCGCCTGCTCGGCGCGGCGCGATGATCCACCTCGCCCGACCCGGCTCGATACGGTACCGGTGCCTTGAAGTGGCGCGGCGCGCCGGCCGGTTTTTCGCTGCCACCGGCCGCGTGCAGCGTGCGTAATCAGGCCGCGCGAGTCCGGATCTCGCGCTACAATCGGCCGCCGTTCCCTCCTGGGCTCAACCCTGACCCGGTGTGTTCATGAACCCACTGCTGTACTCGTTGTTCTTCGTCTCTGGTGCGCTCGGCCTCGTGTACGAGGTCGTGTGGATGCGCGAGCTGTCGCTGGTGTTCGGCGCCAGCGCGCCGGCGGTCGCCACCGTGCTCGCCGTGTTCTTGCTCGGGCTCGCGCTTGGCGCGTTCCTGATCGGGCGATGGATGGCGAAGCACGACGTGAACCCGTGGCGTGCGTACGCCACGCTCGAGATCGTGATCGCAGCGTGCGCCTTTGCCTTGCCCTCGGCGCTCCGTTCGCTCGAACCGCTGTTCGCCTCCGCATACGGATCGGGCGCGCTCGCCGCGCTGCGCTTCGGCGCCGCGCTCGTGCTGCTGCTGCCGCCGACGATCTGCCTGGGTGGCACGCTGCCGGTGATGGCGCGCGCGCTCGAGCCACTGCGCGAGCAGTTCGGGCGCCAGCTCGCCTGGCTATACGCCGCGAACACCGGCGGCGCGGCGCTGGGTGCGTTCCTGGCGCCGTTCGTTTTCCTGCCCAAGCTCGGCGCGCCGATCACGCTGTACGGGACGCCGGTGCTCAACCTCGCGGTGGGCATCGCCGCGCTCGTGTTCGGTCGAAGCGTCGGTCCCGGCGCGCGCGCGGCGGACCCGCCAACGCCCGCCACGCACGAGCGGCGCGCGCTCGGCGGTGGTCTGCTCGTGACGCTCGCGCTCCTGTCCGGGTTCGTGGTGATCTTGCTCGAGGTGGCGGCGACGCGGCTGCTCGCAGTGTACCTCGGCCAGTCCACCTACGGCTTCGGCCTCATGCTGACCTGCTTCGTGCTCGGGCTCGCGCTCGGGGCCTGGGCCGTCGGCGGCATGCTCCGGCTCGGGCGCGCCGATGGTCGTCTGCTGGCGCCGGTGCTCGCGCTCGCGGCGGTGATGCTCGCGGTCATGCTGCTCGTGCTGGGTCGCATCCCGTGGTGGCTGGCGCACGGCGCGCTGCGGTTGCACGCCTACCAGAATCCATTTCCGCTGTTCATCGCCTTCCAGTTCCTGCTGGCGATGGCGGCGCTGTTGCCGCCAGCGTTCGCGCTCGGCATGGTGTTTCCCGTGCTGCTCGCGGCGGCAGCTCGCGCCGGTCGCGCGGCGAGCCAGGCGATCGGCCTGTTGTACGGCGTCAACACCGCCGGCTCGGTGCTGGCTGCCCTGATCGGCGGCTTCGTCCTGGTGCCCTTGCTGGGCACGCACGCGGTGATGGTCGCGACCGGCGTGCTGACCGTGGCGGCCGCGCTGCTGGTGATCGGCCATGAAGTGCGCGCCGAGAGGAGCTATGCGCCGGTCGGCGCGCTGCTCGGCCTGGTTGCGCTCGGGGCGGCATCGAGCCTGATGTTCCTGGGCAAGCCCGAGCCGCAGCTGGTGCTGCGCAGCCCCTGGCTGTACGGCCGCTCGCCCAGGGATCTCGAGGCCTACGAGCAAGACCTGGCCGCTGGCGCGCGGCAGGTCGAGTTCCTCGCCAACGACGCGCACGGGGTCGTCGGCGTTGGCCGGTACACGGCCGCGTCGCCCAGCTACCGCTTCTTCAGCGTGAACGGCAAGGTGGACGGCGGCGCCGGCGACGACATGTTCACGCAGGTCGCGCTCGGCTCCTGGCCGTGCCTGCTGTTCGACGGCGGGCGGCGCGATCCAGCGAGCGCGCTCTTGATCGGGCTCGGCACCGGCACCACCGCCGGTACCCTGCTGTCGTTCCCGCTCAGGTCGCTCGACGTGGTCGAGATCAGCCCGACCATGCCGTACGTCGCGCGCACCTACTTCGCCGACGTCAACCGCAGGGCGCTCGACGACCCGCGCACGCACCTGGTGATCGGCGACGGCCGCCATCACCTCGCGTACGGCAAGCAGCGGTACGACGTGATCGTCTCCGAGCCGTCCAACCCGTGGATCGCCGGCATCGGCTTCCTGTTCTCGCAGCAGAGCTTCGCCCTGATGCGCGATGCGCTCACCGACGGGGGCGTGGCGTGCCAGTGGCTGCAGTTCTACGACATGAGCGCGGACGCAGTCGCGTCGGTGCTGAAGACGTTCGCGAGCGTGTTCCCGTGCTCGTTCGCGATGATGGCGCAGGACTATCCTGGCGACCTGCTGCTGCTCGGCCTCAAGCGCGACCTGCCGGCGGATCACAAGTTCCTCGACTACACGCTGGTGCAGCAAGCGTTCGCGCGCCACCAGGTCGCGGACGAGCATCGCCCGTACGCGCCGGTCGATGCCAACGACCTGCTGCACTACTTCCTGATCGGACCGCAGGGCACGAGCGCGTTCACCGAGCACGCCATCGTCAACACCGACGGCAACGCGTTCCTGGAGTTCGAGACGCCGAAGATGCTCGCGACCGAGGGCGACAGCCTGGCCATGTCGCAGGTCTTCGCCATCTTCTGCGAGCCCGCGTCGCGCTACGTGAGCTTCCCCACCGAGAGCGCGGCGCCGCTCGCCAACACGTCGCTGAACGACACTCTGATGTGGCGGCTCTTGCTGCGGGCTGGGTTCGATGCGACGCCGCTCCTGCCCGCCAGCGCCGGCATCCAGACGCGAGTCGAGGGTCCCGCACTGCTCGCTGCCAACGCCTCGCAGAGCGAGCTCAATGATTTCGTCAATCTGTTCGGGGAGTGCTCGCTCGTCTTTCGTCTGGCCGGCATCTTCTCGGAGTTCCAGCTGCTCGAGGGTCATCAACCGCCGGTGCTGCTGCGCTATGGCCAGGGCTTCGTGCCCGACAAGGCGCGCGACTTCTTCGAGAAGGCGCTCAAGCTCGAGCCCGACAACCTCGACATCCGGCTCGACCTGGCGATGAACTGCCAGTACGGCAAGAACGGCAAGCGCTACACCGAGGGCTGGGACCCGAATCGAGCCGCCGCGCTGTATCAGGAAGTCTTGCAGCAGCGCCCCGGTCTGCTCGATGCGAAGCTCAAGCTGATCAACGTGATCGCCAAGTCCGGCGACCTGTCCCAGGCGGAGAAGCTCGCGTTCGAGACCTACCACGCCCACCAGGACAACACCGAGGCGGCGCCACCTATGGCGCGCTGCTCCAGCAGCGCAACAAGCTGGGCGAGGCGCGCGTGGTGCTCGAGGCCGCGCGAGCGCGACCCCGCGCATCCGCTCGCTGCGCCAGCTCGGCGCCGTCTACGCGCGCATGGGCAACAAGGCGCGCGCCGAGGAGCTGCTGGCACAAGCGCTCAAGCTGAACCCGGACGATCCCGACACGCAGGCGGTGATGCAGCAGCTCAAGACCATGCCGTGAGCGTCAGCTGCCCACGATCAAGGACCACTGCGCATCGGCGACCGGCATGACCGACAGGCGCGGCAGCCGCACCAGCGCGAAGTCGGCGAGACCGGGATCGGCCTTGAGCACGGCCAAGGTGACCGCGTGCGCGAGCGGCTTCACCGGCGCGATGTCGACGACGCACAGCTCGCTTGCCGCCTGATCCGGGTACGCGTCGCTGGTGGCGCTCGCCATGCCGACGACGGCCTTCTCGGCGCCGGTGTGGTAGATCAGGATCTGATCGCCTTTCCGGATCGCTCTCAGGTGCTTCTGCGCGAGCGCGTTCTTCACGCCGGTCCAGACGGTCTTGCCGTCCTTGACGAGCTGCGCGAACGAGTACTCGCTCGGTTCGGTCTTGAACAGCCACTTCGCCATGGCCCGCAGTCTAGATGATCGGCGGCGGCCTTTCCACTTGGCGCGCGCCGGCGTGTTGCTAGAGTCTGCGATCCCAAGCGGTGCGAAAGGAAGCCTCGGTGTCGGATCGGCACGTGGTGATCGTGGGCGGCGGCATCATCGGCGTGTGCTGCGCCTACTACCTGGCGCGGCGCGGTGCCCGCGTCACCCTGCTCGAGCGCGGCGAGCTGGGCGCGGCCGCCTCGTACGGCAACGCCGGATCGATTGCGCCCGGCCACCTGCCCATCAACAAGCCGGGCCGCGCCTGGCAGGCGATCAAGTGGATGTTCGATGCCAGGAGCCCGCTGCATCTGGCGCGGCCGTACGACCCGCGGCTGTGGCGCTGGCTGCTCGAGTTCCACCGCAAGTGCACCGCCGAGCACCTGCATCACGCGATGCGCCTGCTCGGACCGCTCGGCCATGCCACGCAGCGGCAGTTCGACGAGATCGTCGCTGCCGAGCGGCTCGACTGCGACTACCGCCGCGCCGGCTATTACGAGGTGTTCCTCACCGGCCAGGCGATGGCAGGCGCGCGCGGCGAGCAGCCCTTGCTGAACCAGCTCGGCTACGACGTGCAGACGCTCTCCGGTGCCGAGATGGTGGAGCGCGAACCGGCGTTCGCAGCCAACCTCGCCGGTGCCACCTACCACGCGGAAGCGGCCACCTGCAATCCGCACCGGTTCGTGCTCGAGCTGGCGCGCGCTGCGCAACGGCGCGGCGCCACGCTGTGCACGCGCACGCCGGTTCTCGAGGTGGTGGTCGCGGGCCACCGCGCCGCCGGCGTGCGCACCGCGTCGGGCGAGATCGTGAACGGCGACGTCGTGCTGCTCGCCACCGGCGCGTACAGTCAGGAGCTGCTCGGACGGCTCGGCCATGCGCTGCCGCTGCAGCCGGCCAAAGGCTACCATCGTGACAGTGATCCCGCGCGCGATGGTGCGCCGAACCTCGGCGTCGCCTGCGTGCTCGGCGAAGCGTTCGTGTTCTGCACGCCGATGGATCGGTTCGTGCGCTTCGCCGGCACGCTCGAGTTCTCGGGCATCGA
>JAXMBY010000032.1:0-71475 GCA_046349655.1 Planctomycetota bacterium | reverse complement strand
CTGATAGCACTTGCCGTCGTCGACGACGATGCGCCACAGGCTCGGGTCGCCGGGGCTGGGCAGGAGCGCAATGTCGCGCGCTGCCGCCGTCCACTGCGGATACTCGCGCATGAACCTGGCCGCCACCATCGAGCGCAGCGTCGCCGCCGCAGCCACGTAGAGCGCAAGCGCGAGCAGACCGCTCATCGCCACGGTCCCTGGCCGCACCGCGCGCAGCACGGGACGCAGCGCGACGCCTGCGATCAAGAGCGTCGCCACGCCCGCGGGAACCCAGAGCGGGGCGCGGTCGTTCCTGACTGCCCACGCGGTCACCGCGAGCACCACCGCCGCGGCCAGGGCGAGCACGCGCGCGGCGCGATCGCGCGCGGTCATCGCCAGGAACGCGAGGCCGATCCCCCAGATCCAGGGATCGATGATGAACACGAGATCGCCGTGCATCCAGCGCGAGGAGAATGGCAGGAATGGCCGCACGCCGTAGCTGTTCAAGCCATCGAGCACGACGTGGCTCGCGAGCCCCACCGCGAACCACAGGCACCAGCGCCGCGTGGTGCTCGGCGCCGGCGCCGCAGCCCACCAGCGTCTCGCCACGGCGAGCGCCAGCGCCGCGCCGAGTACCATCGCGAGAATCGCGATCGGCGTGTGAGTAATCCCGCGGTGAAAGGCGAGGTAGTCCGTATGATTGGTGCACCACAAGACGTCGAGGTCCGGCAGATTCGCCCCGATCACGATCGCCGCCGTGCCGCGGACGGTCTTCTTGCTCGCTGCCGATTGCGCAATCAAGATTCCGACGACCGTATGCGTGACGTTGTCCAAGCCATCATCCTCGTGGCTGTGCTGCCGTTCATCCTCGCCGCCTGCCAGCTGCTCGGCGAGGAGCGTGCCCCGGCCACGCTCGTGGTCGGAACGGCGGCGCCGCCTGCCTTGCTGCACCCGATGGTGGAGGGACAGCCGTGGTCCGACGGCAGCCTGCTCGTGTTCTCGCGCCTCTACGCGGTCGACCTGCAAGGCAGCCTGGTCACCGATCTCGTGGAGAGCGATGCGGTCTCATCGGACGGCCGCACCTGGACGCTCAATCTGAAGCCGAACGTGCAGTGGCACGACGGCGTCAGGTTTAGCGCAAACGACGTCATCTTCACACTGGTTCGCCTGTTCGACCCGGACTCGCCGACCGAGCTGGCGCAAAAGCTCGCGCCGGTGGTCGACTTCGCCGCGGCCTCGCCCTCGGTGGTGACGCTGCAGCTCGCGGCGCCCTGGCCGGATCTGCGCCAGGCGCTGGTGGAGCTGCCGATCATCGCCGCGCATCGCGCCGCGCGCGAACGCAGCGGCGATCCGCCAGCCGCACCGGTGGGAACCGGACCGTTCCGCGTGGTGCGGGCGACGACGAACGAGCTGTACCTCGAGCGGTTCGAGGGGTATCACGGCCCGCATCCCGCAGCACGCACGCTGATCCTGCGCAGCGTTCCGGACGACGACGAGCGC
Organism: Planctomycetota bacterium; assembly: GCA_046349655.1. Lineage (GTDB taxonomy): Bacteria > Planctomycetota > B15-G4 > B15-G4 > JAXMBY01 > JAXMBY01. The sequence goes on along the minus strand of JAXMBY010000032.1, from coordinate 69,996 downwards.
GCCCGCGAAGTGCGCGACGGCATGCTCGACCTCGCCACGATCAAGCCGCAGTGCGCGCGCATGCTGGAGGATCGCGGCGACCTGCGCCTCTATCGCCTGCAGAGCGGCCGCACCCTGCTCGCTTCGCTCAACCTCAACCGACCACCGATGGACGATGCCCGTGTCCGCCGCGCCATCTCGCAGCTGATCGACCGCATCGACCTGGTCAACGACGCCTTCGACGGGGCGGGCGCGCCGCTGCTCACGCCCATCCCGCCCGGTTGCACGTGCCGCGTCACCGCGGCGGACGGCGGCGGTGATGCCGACGACGCGCACCAGCTGCTGGCAGCGGCGGGCTTCACCCGCGAAGGCGAACATCTGGTGCGCGAGGGCAAGCCGCTCAAGCTCGACATCCTGGTGCCGCGCAGCAATGCGCTGCTGCGCAGGGCCTCCGAGGTGCTCGCGCGCCAGCTCGAGCACCAGGGCATCGCCACCGCACGCTTCCTGCTGAGCGACGCCGACTACGAGGCCGCGCGCCGCGAGCCGCTCGACAACTACGACGCGCTGTTGCAGTCGTTCGAATCGCACCACAGCGCCGCCAACTTCCTGCGCTTCTACCTCCATTCCAGCGGCAAGGGCAACCTGATGGGGTTCCACTGCACGGAGATCGATCAACTGATCGATCAACTGTCCGGATGTCAGAACGGCAGCGCCCAGGATCACCTGTGCGAGCAGCTGCAAGCGGTGCTGAAGATCGAGATGCCGCTGCTCGCGCTCGCCGCACCGCACACGCTCTTGGTCACGCGCGCCTCGTTGAAGGGCGTCACCGGCAACGAGCTGTTGTCCGGGGACCTCGGCCAGGTGATCGAGAGCCTCGTCCCCAGCCGCACCGCGGCGTCGGCCGCCGGACATCCCTGAGCAGCGACCGACCTTGGGACATGCTCTCCCAGGTCGTGCCGCGCACGCGCCCGACGATTCCCGGACGTCTCGACTGTCCCTTGAGTCTCATCGCTCACCACGCCGATGAAGGTGCGCGGGTGCGGGACCCCGGAGCGCCCCGCACCACGACCATCACCGGGCGGTTGCCATGGATGTCCACTCTCTTCCGCCATTCGCCACGACCTTCGTCGAGGCTTCGGTCGAGCCCGCGCTCGTGCTCGACGAGTCCGGCCTGGTCGTGCTGTGGAACGCGCGTGCGGCACGGCTGTTCGGCCGCACCGAGCTGGGTGGTCCGCCGGAGCGCACGCTCGAGCTGGTGAGCAGTGAATCGCGGAACGAGTGGCGGCGCTTCCTCGGTGCCGCCGAGCCGGCGCTGGTGTCGATGCGCCACGTGAACGAGGATGGCTCCAGCCTCGCGCTGACGCTGGTGGCAACGGTCGTGAACGGCGGCAAGGTGCGCTGCGTGCTCGCCGTCGTGCAACCCACCGGTGGTGGCAAGTTCGCCGACACCGGCAGTCCGCTCGAGCGCGCGCTCGCGTCGATGCGCGACTACCTGCTGTTGCTCGATGGCGCCGGGCGCATCCGCTTCGCCAACCAGGCCATCGTCGACGGGCTCGGCTATGGCAACGCGCAGCTGCTCGGCAAGCCGTGGAGCCAGCTGCTCGCCAGGAGCTCGCACCCCGCCCTGCTCGAGCAAGTGCGGCGCGCCACCCTGGACCAGGGCCGCTACAGCTCGGAGATCTGCTTCGCGGCCGCCGACGGGCGCGAGGTGTGGCTGCGGCTGTCGGCCTCGCGCATGGACGGGCCGGGTGCGCCGAACGGCCTCGTCGTCGTGCTCACGGACATCACTCGCGGGCGCGCCGAGGAAAAGCTGCGCGGCGAATTCGCCGCCAACGTCTCGCACGAGCTGCGCACGCCGCTGGCATCGATCAAGGGCTTCACCTCGACGATCCTGAACGACGCGACGATGCCGCCGGACACCAAGCGGGAGTTCCTGCAGATCATCGAATCGGAGGCCGATCGCCTCTCGCTGCTGATCGACGACCTGCTCGATTACTCGCGGCTCGAGTCCGGACACTTCGAAATGCACTTCAAGACCGTGGACTTCAACGACGTGCTCGATCGCGTGCTCAGCATCCTGAAGCCGCAGATCGAGAACAAGAACATCCGCCTCAACGCCGCGCGGCCGACCGAGTCGGCGCCGTTGCTCGGCGACTCCGCGCGCCTGATCCAGATCCTGCAGAACATCGTCGGCAACGCCATCAAGTACACCCCGGCCGGCGGTGCCGTGAACGTGCAGCTGTCCGAGGACGAGCAGCAGCTGGTCTGCACGGTGCGCGACACCGGCATCGGCATTGCCGAGGAGGACATCCCGCACGTGTTCACCAAGTTCTACCGCAGTCGCGAGGCCAAGCAGCACTGCGTGGGAACCGGTCTGGGATTGTCGATCGCGAAGGGCCTGGTCGAGCAGCACGGCGGCTCGATCGAGATCGCGAGCGAGAGAGGACGCGGCACCACCGTGACGATCCGGCTCCCGCGCGAGGGAGCCGCCCCGCAGCACACGCTAACTCCGCAAGGTTCTGTAACAGGACAGTAGTTCCGACCCGCCTTGGACCGATGGAGTGGATCGCGAGATCACAACGATCCGTCACAAAGGGGAACGGGCCCTCGCACACATGCTGCGGCGGCCGCGTTTGTCGAGGGTAGATCGGTGAGCATCACGAGCAATGAAGTGAACACGCCAACGGAGCCGCAGACGGCCGACGCCATCAAAAGCCGCATCCTGATCGTCGACGACGATCAGCACATGCAGAAGTTGATCACCTACAACCTGCAGACCTCGGGCTACGAGGTGGAGCTGTGCCCGCAAGGCGAGGAGTGCCTGCGGCGCGTGGACCAAGGCGGCGTCGACCTGGTGCTGCTCGACGTCATGATGCCCGGCATCGGTGGTCTCGAGACGCTGAAGCGGCTGCGCAAGACGCATCCCGACCTGCCGGTGATCATGGTGAGCGCGAAGGGACAGGTCGAGACCGTGGTCGACTGCATCCACGAGGGTGCCTTCGACTACATCCAGAAGCCGTTCGACATCGAACGGCTGCTGCTCACCGTTGCCAACGCGCTCGCTCAGCAGAAGCTGCAGAGCAAGCTGCAGTCGCTCGACAGCGAGCTGCGCAAGCACACCGGCTTCGGCAAGATCGTCGGCCGCTCGCCTGGCATTCGCAAGGTGATCGAGCTGGTGCAGCGCGCGGCGTCGGCCGGCATCACCGTGCTGGTCTCGGGCGAGAGCGGCACTGGCAAGGAGCTGGTCGCGCGGGCGATTCACGATCAGGGCGCGCGCCGCGACGGACCGTTCGTGTCGCTCAACTGCGCGGCGATCCCGGAGACCCTGCTCGAGGCCGAGCTGTTCGGCCACGAGAAGGGCGCATTCACCGGCGCCATCGGCGCCCGCATGGGCAAGTTCGAGCAAGCCCACGGCGGCACGCTGTTCCTCGACGAGATCGGCGAGATGACGCCGTCGGCGCAGGTACGCCTGCTGCGCGCGCTGCAAGAGCGCGAGGTGCAGCGGCTCGGCAGCAAGTCGCCGCGCAAGGTGGACGTGCACGTCGTGTCCGCCAGCAATCGCAACCTCGAGCAAGAAGTGCAGCGGGGCCGGTTCCGCGCCGATCTGTTCTACCGCGTCGCGGCGTTCCCGATCTTCGTGCCGCCGCTGCGCGAGCGCAAGGAAGACATCCCGCTGCTGGTCGAGCACTTCCTGCAACGCTGGGCGCAGCGCGAGAGCATTCCACCGAAGCGCATTCATCCCGATGCGATGAAGTCGCTCGAGACCTATCCGTGGCCTGGCAACGTGCGCGAGCTGGAGAACGTCGTGCAGCGTGCGTGCGTGATCGAGGACACCGATACGTTGCTGCTCGCGAGCCTGCCGGCGGCGGTGGTGCGGGGCGAGGTGCCGGCCGGCACCCCGGAGAACACGACCATCACCAGCAACGAATCGATCCGGCCGCTGGAAGAGGAGGTGCGCGACCTGATCATCCGCGCGCTCAAGATCACCGGCGGCAACGTCAGCGAAGCGGCCAAGCGCCTGCGCGTGGGTCGTGCCACGCTGTACCGCAAGATCGCCAAGTACAAGCTGCGCGTGAGCGAGTAGAACGAAAAGGGGAGTCGGCGTCGTGGGGGCGGCGGACCTCCGAGTCCACCGCCCCCGGCGGTTTCCCCGGGAGCTGGCGCCGCGAGCGCGCGAGCGGTAGAAGACGCGACATGCTGGGCGACCTGATCTTCTTGACGGTGGCGGCGGCGATGCCGGCGTGGTGCTGGCGGCGGCGTTCGTGCGTTGCCGCCGGCACCGGATCGCACACGCCGGTCGACGGCCGTTCTTGCACCTGCTCGCGGGCAACGTGCTGATGCTCGCGACGCTCGCATCCGGATCGGCCTGCTCGCCGCAGAGTGCTACTACCGCTTCTGGTACGACACCACCGACTCGTTCGGGTTGACGCGCACCACGTCGCGCTGGTTCAAGCGCTACTACGCGCTCAATCGCATGGGCTTCCGCGACAACGTCGAGTACGCCCACACTCGCCCTCGGGTCGCCGGCGCGTGTCGTTCCTCGGCGACTCGTTCACCGCCGGCCACGGCGTGAGGAGGACGTGAACGACCGGTTCGTCAATCGCCCTGCGCGCCGCGCGCATCCGAGTGGGACGTGGAGGCGCTCGCCGTGAACGGCGCCGACACCGGCGACGAGATCAAGCTGATGCAGCACCTGGGCGAGGACCATCACGATCTCGATCAGGTGGTCCTGGTGGCGTGCCTCAACGACATCGCCGACATCGTTCCCGAGTGGCAGGCGATCGCGCGCCGGGTGTACCAGCGCGCGCAGCACCCCGGCTTCCTGATCACGCACAGCTATTGCATCATTTACGCGCTCTACTTTCGATTCGTGGCGGCGCTCGACCCGACGTGCGGCGCTACTACGGCGGCCTGCGCGCCGCCTGCCACAGGCCGATCTGGGCGACGCAACGCGACCGCATCGTCCTGCTGCGGCAGATGTGCCACGCGCAGGGTGCGCAGCTGATGATGGTGCTGTTCCCGTTCCTGCACGAGCTGGGACCCGACTATGGATACCGCGCCGTGCACGAGCAGATCGCGGCGCTGTGCGCGGCACAGCACATCCCGCTGCTCGACCTGCTGGCGCTGTTCGAGCAGCACGAGAGCGAGGATCTGGTCGTGAACCGTCACGATGCCCACCCCAACGAGCGCGCGCAGGGCATGGCGGCCAGCGCCATCGACGCCTTCCTTGCCAGGGCGATGACCGGCGACGTGGCCGGGCCGGTGAACGAGCTCTACCTGCGCGGCCTCGCGCTCACGCGCGCCGGGAGCAAGGACGCGGCGGCGGCCTGCCTCACGCAAGCACTGCGCTTGTTTCCCGATCATGCCGACTCGCACAGCCTGCTCGGTCTGCTCGCCCTGCAGGGCGGCGAGGGCGATCGAGCGCTGCAGCATTTTCGCGCCGCGGCCGAGCTGTGCCCGTGGAGCGCGAGCGAGCAGAACAACGTCGGCCTCGCCTGGGCGCGGCTCGGAGATGCCGATGCGGCGCTCGCGGCCTACACCCGGGCGCTCGTGCTCGAACCCGAGTTCCCCGAGGCGCATGCCAATGCCGCACGCACCCTCGAGCAGCTCGGCGCGGACGACGCCGCCGATCGGCACTACCGCGAGGCCTTGCGCCTGGACGCCGGCGATGCCGAGACGCATGCCGACTTCGGCCGCCTGCTCGCGCGCCAGCGGCGCGACCGCGAGGCGAGCCAGCACCTGCGCGAGTCGCTGCGCCTCAAGCCGGATGGCGTGGCCGCGGCCACCCGGCTCGCCTGGCTGCTCGCCACCAGCGAGGACGCCTCGGTGCGCGACCCCGCTCTCTCGCTGCAATGGGCAGAGCGCGCCGTCAGCGCCACGCAGCAGCGCGAGCCCGCCCCGCTCGACGCGCTCGCCGCGGCGCTGGCCGAAGCGGGACGGTTCGCCGAGGCGGCGGTCGCTGCCGAGCAAGCCCTGGCACTGGCGCGTTCCACGCACGCGGCAACGCTGGCGGCCGACATCGAGAAGCGTTTACAAAGCTACCGCAGCCAGCGGCGAGCGCGCGAACAGTCATGACCGACGCCGGAGGCGGCGCGGAAATTTTGCGGTGCTCGCGCGGACCGGGCCTGCTATCTTGGCGCGCGGAAAAGGATTCGTGCTCGTTTCGGATTTCGATTCCCTACCCGCCCCTGTCCTTTCCCACGGAGGTCCGAGCCTGGTGAGGTGTCTTGCCGCGTTCTCGGGCCCGACTGTCTGCATGGCGCTCGCCTCGCGCGGCGCCACGAGTTTCTGAAAGAGTGTCTGCTGCAATGTCACGAAAGCTTTACGTCGGTAATTTGAGCTACGGCACCACGAGCGATGCGCTCAAGACCCTGTTTGCCGCCTTCGGTACGGTCGAGTCCGCGCAGGTCATCACGGACCGCGAAACCGGCCGCTCCAAGGGGTTCGGTTTCGTCGAGATGGCCGAAAGCCGCGAGGCTGAGGCTGCCATCAAGGGTCTGAATGGCACCGAGCACGATGGCCGTGCGCTCACGGTCAACGAGGCCCGCCCGCAGACCGGTGGCGGTGGCGGCGGCGGTGGTGGCGGATTCGGTGGTGGTCGCGGCGGCCGCGGTGGCGGCGGCGGTGGTGGTGGGTTCGGCGGCGGTCGCGGCCGCTACTGACCACCGCGATCGCAAACCCGAGCCCGGGTGATCGCAACGATGCCGGACGCACGAGGACCACCCCGTGCGTCCGGCTCGTTTCTGCGTCCGACTCGCGCTCCGATCCGCGGTCGCGCCGCTCGTCACACCGGCGGGCCAGCCTCGTAGCAAGCGCGGTGCGCGCGACAACCCTCCACATGCGCCCGGCAGTCATCGGGACCGATCGGCGCCATCGTCTTCAAGCACCAGTACGCGGCGGTGCCGGGGTCCACGCGCACGTCGGACTCCTGCCGTTCCTCGATGATGTACATCGACTTGGTGCGCAGCGACCTGCACAGATCGGGATCTTCATAGCGTCGCATCGTCGCCTCCTCACTTCGCCAGCGCGATCAGCGTGTCGCGCAACAGGACCTTGCCGAGGTCGACCTTGAAGCCGTTCTGCGCCAGCGGCTTCGCGTCGGTGAACGCCGCATCGGCCGCGGCCTGCGCCAGCGCCCTGGTGATGGCCTGGCCGACCAGCGCCTTCTCGGCCGCCGCCGCGCGGTGCGGCACGGGAGCCACCGCGCCGAGCACGATCCGGACGTCGGTGAGCTTGCCGTCGACGAGATCGAGCCGCACCGCGTTCGAGACGAGCGCCCAGTCGTAGCTCTGCTTCTCGCGCAGCTCGCGATAGGTGGAGCGACTGCCAGCCGCCGGCGCCTTGAGCCGCACGCCCACCAGGAGCTCACCCGGCTCGAGCACCGTCTCGCGCTCCATGCGATCCTCGGGCAGCACGAAGAACTCCTCCAGCAGGACGTTGCGCTCGCTCTTCGGTCCCTTGAGCAGCGCCATGCCATCGAACGCGATCAGCGCCGGCGCGAGATTGCTCGGGTGCACCATCGGGCAGGTGTCCCATTCGAGCACCGCGTGGTAGCGATTGATGCCGTTGATGGCCGAGCACGTCGAGCCGCCCTTCTTCAGGCAGGCGAACTCGGCACCGCGGTAGTACCAGCAGCGCGGTCGCTGGCACAGATTCCCGCCCAGCGTGGCGACGTTGCGGATCGCCGGCGTGGCGGCTTCCTCCGCCGCCTGCGCGAGCGCCGGGTACTTCTGCCTGATCACCTCGCTCGCGGCAATCTCGCTGAGCGTGGCGAGCGCGCCGAGGCGCACGCTCCCGTCCGCCTCCTCGCTGATGCCGTTCAAGCCGCTCACGCCGCGGATGTGCACGACGCGCTCGGGCGCGATCACGCGCTCCTTCATCTCGTCCAAGAGATCGGTGCCGCCCGCCTTGATGTGGCTGGCACCGGGCTTCTCGGCGAGCGCGGCCAGCGCTCCCTCGACGGTCTTCGCGGTCACGTATTCGAATGCTTTCATGACTTACCCCTTCGTCTCCTTCGATCGCGTTCCCTTGAGCGCCGCGAGCACGCGATCGGGCGTGATCGGCAGTTCCTTCACGCGCACGCCGAGCGCGTTCTTCACGGCGTTGCCGATGGCCGCTGCCACCGGCACGGCGGGCGGTTCGCCCAGACCCATGAGCCCGATGTTGTTGCCGCCGTTGGCGACCTCGAAGAACACCACCTCCATCTCCGGCAGGTCGAGCGGTCCGGCGATCTTGTACATCTCGAGGTTGGGGTTCACCATGTAGCCGCGGTTGGGATCCATCAGCCGATTCTCGAACAGGGCCCACGAGATGCCCTGGATGATGGCACCGTTCACCTGGCTCTCGGCAGCGAGTCGATTCACGACGCGGCCGCAGTCGTGCACGGCGACGAACTTCTTCACGCGCACGATGCCGGTGTCGGTGTCGACCTCGACCGCTGCGAACTGACAGCCGGCCACCTCGCCCTGGTAGGCACGGTAGTTGTCCGCGCGATCGCCCTGCACGCTCAGCTTGTCGGTGCCGAGCAGCGCCGCCGCTTCCTTGAGCGCGAGGTCCTTGCCGCCGCCCTTCACCCGACCACCCGCGAGCGCGAGCTGATCGGCCGCCACGCCGATGCGCGGCGCGATCGTCTCGAACAGCTTCCGCTTCAAGCTCTCGCACGCGGTGCGCACCGCCGGCGCGAGCGTGGGCGCGGTGGTCGATCCACCGGATGCGGGACCCACCGGCCACTGCGTGTCGCCGAGGTTCACCAGCACGTCGTGCGGCTCGAGGCCGAGCACCTCGGCGGCGACGATCGCCATCAACGTGCGCGTGCCGGTGCCGATGTCCTGGCAGCCATTGCTCACCGAGACGCGGCCGTCGCGATCGATCTGCGCGATCACTTCCGCGCCGCGACCGCCGGAGCCGAACCACCGTGCCGACGCCATGCCGATGCCGGTCTTCATGCGACCCGGCTGCGATCCAGCCGGACTCTGCCGCTGGCTCCAGCCGATCTTCTCGGCGCCGATCGCGTACTCGGCGTTGCGCACCGGGTTCGGATCGTTCTTGCGACGGAACTCGAGCGGATCCATGCCGATCTTCTCGGCCAGGTCGTCGATCATCGCCTCGAGCGCGAAGCTGCCCTGCGGGTGTCCAGGCGCGCGGAACGCCGCCTGCGGTCCGGCGTTGATGAACACGTCGGCGCTGATCTTGCGCGTGTTGGCGACGCGGTAGATCATCGGATTCGAGACCCCGGCGCCGCCGCCGATGCCGCCGGTGCCGCGCGCATCGACGATCATCGCCTGCAGCTCGCCGCTCCGCTTCGCGCCAGCCTTCATGTACTGCACGGACGAGGGGCGGTTGCCCGCGCCCAGATGCTCCTGCTCGCGCGTGCGCATGAGCTTCACCGGTGCGCTCGCCTCGCGCGCGAGCCGCGCGCACAGCACGCCTTCGGCACCGGCGCCGAACTTGCTGCCGAAGCCGCCGCCCATGTACTCGGTGATCACGCGCACGTTCTCGGCCGGCACGCCGAGCGCGCCGGCCAGCTCGTTCTTGACCGAGAACGTGCCCTGCGTGGACGCCCAGACGGTGAGCTTGTCACCCTCCCAGCGGCACACCGTGCCGTGCGTCTCGAGGCAGCAATGCGTCTGCACCTGGGTGCGGTACGTGTCCTCGTGCACCGCATCCGACTCGGTCAGGCCCTTGTCGGGATCGCCGGTCTGATTCTGGCGCCGGACGATGTTGCCCTTGACGTCCGCCAGCACCTGCGGCGCACCGGCCTCGATCGCCTGATCCTCATCGACGACGAATGGCAGGACCTGATACTGCACCTGGATCAGGTCGACCGCGTCGCGCGCGATGTCCTCGCTGGTGGCCGCCACCGCCGCGACGTCGTCGCCGGCGTAGCGCACCTCCTTGCCCTCGGCGGTGATCACCGCCTTCACGCCGGGCAGCGCCCGGGCCTGCGTGGCGTCGACGCTCAGCACCTTGGCGTGCGCATGCGGGCAGATCTTGATGCGGCCGAACAGCATCCCCGGCAGGTTGATGTCGTAGCTGTACTTCGCCCGGCCGGTCACCTTGGCGACGCCATCCAGGCGCGGGTATGCCTTCCCCACCACGTTCAGCTGGCTCGACAGATCCCACGGCCGCGGCTCGCTGTCCGGGACCTTGACCGTGATCTCCTTCTGGTCGAGCGGGAACCCCACCTTGAGTGTTTCTTCGCGGCTCATCGCTCACCTCCCCTGCATCTTCTTGCCTGCGGCGAGCGCCGCCTCGAACACCTTGGGGTAAGTCCCACAGCGGCAGATGTTCCCCGCCACGGCGTGCTTGACGTCGTCGAGCGTCGCATCCGGCTTGCGCTTGAGCAGCGCGGTCACCGACATCACCATGCCGGGCGTGCAGAACCCGCACTGCAGCGCGTCGTGCTCGACGAACGCCGCCTGCACCGGGTGCAGCTCGTCCCCGTGCGCGAGACCCTCGACCGTGGTGATCGCCGCACCTTCGCAGTCGATCGCGAGCGTGAGGCACGAGCACACCGGCTGCTCGTTCAGGAGCACCACGCAGCCAGAGCAGGCACCGCGGTCGCAGATCTTCTTCGGGCCGGTGACGTCGAGCTGATTGCGCAGCGTATCGAGCAGGGTGGCGCGCGGCTCCACCGCGACCTTGTGCACGTTGCCGTTCACCTTGAGCTCGATCGACACGGCCTGCGGGCCGCGCACCTCGAAGCCCTGGTCGCGGACCGGCTGCGCGAGCGCCGGGCTGGCGCCGGGGCCCGCCTGCAGCGCGCTGGTCGCGATCGCCGCCGCACCCGCACCCTTGAGGAAATCTCGTCGGCTGAACGAGACCGGGCCCTCACCCGCATCGTCCCTGCTCATGCTGTCCTCCAATCGCTTCTGTGGGGAAGGCGTGCATTGTGCTGCGCCGGCAGGAGGGGCACAAGAGCGCAGCAGACGCTGCGGCCTAGGCTTTCGCCGATCTCGCCAGACGATCCAGGAACTCGGCAAGACCACGACCGAGGCGCTGCACTTGCGCCTGCTGCTTCTGGTCCTTGAGCGAGCCGTCGGCGTGGAATGCCTCGTTCGCCCTCGGCACGCTCACCTGCTCGGGCAGCACGATCACCTTGATATTGCCGAGGATCGAGCGCAGGTGCACGAGCCCGCGCAACCCGCCGAGCGCACCGGGCGATGCGCTCATCAGCGCCGCCACCTTGTCGATGAACGGCGCCAGCGGCGGCTCGTCCGGCACCGGCCGCGAGACCCAGTCGATGGTGTTCTTGAGCACCGCGGTGATCGAGCTGTTGTACTCGGGCGACGCGATCAGCAGTCCCTGGTGCGCGAGGAACAAGGCCCGCATGGCGTGCGCGTTCGCCGGCAAGCCTTGCGTCGCCTCGAGATCGCCATCGTAGAGCGGCAGCGGATGGTCGCGCAGATCGATCAACGTCACCTCGGCGCCGGCAGCGCGGGCGCCGTCGGCGGCGATGCGGATCAGCTTCTTGTTGAACGATTCGGTGCGGGTGCTACCGGCCAGCGCGAGGATCTTTGCCAAGGCACTGCTCCTGCTCCGACGCCGCCCTCGATGCGCGTCAACGGACGCGCGCGTGGTCCCGCGTCCGCACCATTCCGCGTCCTTCGAAGAGATGCACAATGTTCCGAGCTTGGCAAGAACTAGAAATCGGGGCGGCATTCTCGCGAACGAGAACCGAGCCAGCGCTGCCGAGCAGCGATGGCACCGCGGCAGCCGGCGGCACCGCGTTTGCTAATCGGTTTTCGATGGAGTCCTGACCCCCGCCCGCTTCGCGACCGATCAGGTTAGGAACGATCATGGCCATCAGTCAACTCGTCCCAGTCGTCGAATGCAGTTCAGCCGAGCAGGCGATGGTGGTGGAAGCACTGCTCATCGGTGCGGGCGTACATTGCCTCCGCCACGAGGCGCAGGAGTCGATCGGCGAGCCGATCACCGGGCAGCTGGGCGGCTCACCCACCGAGGCGGTGACGATCCTGGTGCGGCAGTCGGAGCTCGACCGGGCGCGCGAGATCCTGGGCGAAGGCGAGGAGCTCGGCATGTCGCCGTTCGAGGACGAGGCGGAGTGACCCCTCGGGCGCGCGACCGAGGCGACCATTCCCCACCGGCGTCACGGGCGCTACATTGGGCGCGCATGCGGTGGATCGTCTACCTGCTCACAGCGCCCGGCCGGACCTATGTCGGCATCACGACCGACCTCGAGCGGCGGGTCGAGCAGCACAACGGCAAGCGGCGCGGCGGGGCGCGGTCGACGCGTGCCGGGCGCCCGTGGCGCGTGGCCGCGAGGTGGGGTCCGTTTCCGTCCCGGAGCGAGGCGTTGCGGGTCGAGCATCGGCTCAAGCAGCTGCGGGGTGAGCGGCGCCTGGCCTGGCAGCCAGGAGCCTAGCGGCGGCTCGAGCAGGCCAGCCAGGTTTGCAGCCACCGGCCGATGAGCGCGCCGGTGGCCGCGCAGTCGCGAGCGAGGGGTGCGTAATCCTCGACGCGGCCCTTGTTCGGCTTGTTCGGGGGGCTTGCCGCGGGTGCGCACGCGAGTATGATCGAGCGTCCCTTGCTCGGAACGGAAAGGAACGGTCATGCTCGCTTCGCTCGTCTTGTCGGTCGCCGCCCTCGCATCCAGCGAAACCTCGTTCCTGGACAAGCTGCCGCCCGACATCGCCGTGAAGAGCTGGATCAACACCCCGGGCTGGCGCAGCCTGAGCAACCTGAGCGGCAAGGTGGTGCTGCTCGAGTTCTGGGCCACATGGTGAGGGCCGTGCCGCGCAACCGCGCCGCATCTCGTCGAGATGCAAAGCAAGTATGGCGACCAGGGCTTCACGGTGGCAGCGCTCTCGGATGAAGGCGCCTCGGTGGTGCAGAAGTTCGTCAAGGACCAGAAGCTCACCTATCCGATCGGCATCGACTCGGGCGGCAAGACCAAGCGCGGGTTTGGCGTGCGGGGCATTCCGCAGGCGTATCTGATCAATGTCGACGGCCGCGTCATCTGGGAGGGCCATCCGGGGGCGAAGGAGCTCGCGCAGCAGCTCGAGGACGAGCTGATCCAGACCAACACCTACGTGCCCAAGAAACCGCTGCCGAAGAGCCTCGAGAAGGTGGCGGACCAGCTGAAGAGCGGCGCGTTCGCGGAGGCCATCAAGCTCGCGCGTGCCGTGGAGGGCGCAGCCGACGAGGTGAAGGGCCTGCTCGAGGATCTCGCGGTCAAGGCGAAGGCGAGGCTCGCGCGTGCGAACAAGCTGCATGCCGACGAGGGGCGCACCTACGAGGCCTCGCTCATCCTGCAGGACATCGTCACCCGCTACGCCGGGATCGACGAAGCCCAGCAGGCCAAGGCCACGCTCGATCAATGGAAGGCGGACCCGGCGGTCGCCGCCGCCCTGCCTCTCAGCCAGACTTTCTACGAGGCCGAGCAAGCCGAGGCCAAGGGCAACGACGCGGGCGCCAAGGCCAAGTACCTCGCCGTCGCCCGCACCAGCGGCCACAAGCTCGCGCCCCTGGCCGAGCAACGCGCCCGCGCCCTCAAGTGAGGGACAGCGTACGCTGTCCCTTTCTCACTCGCCGGCAATCTGGGGGGCCGGCACTTGGTTGTCGATGGCGGGGATCGTGCGCAGATAGGCGAAGATCGACTTGAGGTCCTCGTCGGTCATGTTGCGGTACGCCGGCCACGGCATCGGCGGCAGGATCGGGCGCGACTGACCCCAGTGCCGGCCGGTGCGGATCGCATTCATGAAGATCGATTCGGTCCAGCTGCCGATTCCGGTGAGCTGATCCGGCGTCAGGTTGAACGCGAAGCTCACCCCCCACGGCCCGGCGAAGGCGGTGTTGGTCACGCCACCCAGCCACACCCATGGCCCCTCCCCCAGCTCCGGCGGCGCCGGCATCTTCAGGTCGTGCGGGTGACCCGAGAGCATGCGCGACAGGTCTGGCTCGGGACCGTTCTTCCCCATCTTGAGCGGCGTGTGGCAGTCGTGGCAGCCGGCGATCTTCACCAGGTATTCGCCGCGCTGCACGCGCGTCCTGGCGACGTCCTGGCTCGCCGCGACGCTGTCGTCGCATCCGGTCAGCGCCACGCTCACGAGCGAGATCAAGAGACCATGGATGGCCGACAGCAGGAGCAGGCAACGCACCGAGATGGCTTCATGAGATTGCATGACGCGGACCCTCTTCGATCTGGCAACCACCGGCAAGCTCGCAAGGCGGACCAATCCGCTCGCGCGCCGGACAGCCGCACTCACGCCGTCTGCCGCGCGGTTCCATCAGCAGAAAAACGGCGCTGCTCGCTCACCCCTGGTTCAGCTCGCGGTACAGCCACGCCCTGGCGAATTGCCAGTCGCGCTCGACCGTGGGCGTGGCAACCTGCAGCGCGGCCGCGATCTCGTCGATGGTGAGGCCGCCGAAATACTTGAGCTGGACCACCTTCGCCCGCCGCGGCTCGACTCGCTCCAGGCGCGTCAGCGACTCGTCGAGCGCCAGGAGCTCGTCCGGATCGGGCTCGTTTGCCACGGGCTCGTCGACCAGCGCGACTCGCACCCGAAGGTCAGGGCATGGTTGACACGGCATCCGCGATTCCACATGCACCTCACTCCTACCAGCAGTTCGTGGCTCAACCTCATCGAACGCTTCTTCCGCGATCTCACACAAGCGCCTACGGCGTGGCGCTTTTCGCAGCGTCGACCAACTCGTTGACGCGATCATGCGCTACATCGACGCGCACAATGACCAGCCAAAACCCTTCGTCTGGATTGCCGCCGCTCAGAACGATTGGTCGACCTCGGTCGAGGACGTGGTCTTCGCGGCGAACGCCCGCTGCAACCAAGAGAACGTGATCGAGCAACTCAAGAACGGTGTGCATGCGATGCGCATGCCCGTTCACGATCTACTCTCGAACTGGGCCTACATGGTCATCGCGTCGCTGGCCTGGACGCTGAAGGCTTGGTACGCGATGCTGCATCCTGATCGCGTCACCGGCCTCCTCTTGCTCCGCATGGAGTTCAAGGCGTTCTTGAACGCGATCATTCTGATCCCGTGCCAGGTGATCCGCGCCGGCCGGCGGCTGACCTACCGACTGCTCATGTATAGCCGATTCGTGCGGAGCATCTTCCAGATGGCCGACCGTCTCCGGCGGTTGCGATTCACCTGACGTCGCCATCAACCAACCGGGGCCCGCACAACAATCAGGCTGTATGGATGTTCGCTGCCGCGAAAAAGCTCAGGGTCTGCCCGCCACACGGGTCAGCCACCTCTCTGGGTGTTGCCCTGCATGGAGGTGGTGCACGCGTCATCAGCTCTTGACGATGGACCGGGGTTACGCTTGTTTTGGGAAACGGAGGGCATGACAGCAACGATACGCTTCGGAATGACACAACCTCCTCCCGGAAGAGACCTCCTTCCTTACATCACGACCCTAACTACATAGCCACCCTCAAAGATAATCTTCAGAGTGGATTCGTTGGGCTCATCACCGGAGCGATAGTCCCAGGAGATTAGCCCGCCGTGCGACGCACCAACCTCGTCCGGAACCCCATATGTCTTGTAGACCATTTGTGGTGTCCAACAGAACAGCTCAGCACTCACGTCTTTCGCTTGTGATTGCTTCAGCCGCTGAATCAGGTCCTGCACCATCACGAGATTCTTGGGAACAACAACACCCTGTGGAACCAGCTGCGTCGAAACGTCGGCCTGACTGACCTTAAGTTCGCGTAGCCGGTTCTCAATATCTTGCAAGCGATCCATGACCGTCCCGAAAACGGTGGTGTCCGCATCATGCTCTAACGTCGGTGTCCTAACGATTGATGTGGGCTGCAGGTGATCAGTTGACACGCCAACACGCATTGTGGAGATGAGTGCCTCAAGTAGTGTAGACATTCGGCTCAGCTCATCATGAAGAGATCTGTCGTTTGTTGGCCAGTAGAATAGACGAAAACCGTATCCTAGCCCGAAACTAGATACCACGCCGAATGCAAGGATGAGTGCTTGATGCTTCATCAGTAGCCTCTACAAATGACAGCAGGTTGAGAGTGAAGCGCTAGCCGTTTTGGGTTTGACTACGGACCCGTAGCTACAGAGTCCACATTGGTCGTGGACCCTGGCTTTGACGTTGTGACTGTGTTGTTCGAGTCACCCTGATTTTGAGCGATTGTGAGTGCGTTCGTCTCAGCCTGGCTCAAACTCGGATGGTCCTTGGGAATGTCCAGCGTTCCACTACCAGTAGTGATTCTCCAGTACTCCTGATCGCCCTCCGCAAAGGTGTTCACGGTGGCGTTGGAGTACGTGGCACCAGCTGGATCGTCCTGCCAACTGCCGCCGTTGGGCTTGTACCGAATGCTCGCCGCCGATGCGGCGCTGCTAAGAGCGACAAGCGTTCCCAGTACGAGTAGCCACCTCATGGGAGACCTCCTTTCCTGTTCGGCTTGCGGATACAGGTCCCAATCCTGCTGTCAGACTTAGCAATTGCCGCTGCGAGTCATGTCGGCCTTGGAATCCAGCAGGTCAAGAAGCGCTATCGTACAAACACCAGCGGCATAACAAGTTGCGGCAGCAGAGCAAGACCTCGCAACTAGGATTCAGGTTGAAGGGACTCAGGGTGAAGACGCTCCACCATCGGAACAAGAGAGTGGATCGCCCGAGATCGCGCCGCGAGGACCTCCTGGCGGTTCCGGAACGCAGATGATATCCGCACGGACCGACGCTGAGAAGGAGCCGCCGCGAAGGGACTACGGACGCTGCTTCGCGGCCAGAAGCCGATGAGCTGGAGGTCGCTTCCGGCGCGCGCATGGCGAACGTCGCGCCGCTCACTCGCGAGGTGCTCGATCGGGCCGCGCGCGAGCAACGCTCGCCCCACTTCGTGGCGCTGGCCATGGCCGATCAGCGGATCGCACAGTGGCGGCGTGCGACCTGAGCCGCTACATTGACGGCATGTCGCTGTCGCTGTTCGAGAAAGTCACCGAGCTGCTGCACGAACGCCGCCCGTTCGTGCTGGCCACCATCGTCTCGACGCAAGGCTCGTCGGCGGGCAAGCCCGGCGCGCACGCGTTGTTCGATGGCGCTGGCGTGATCGTCGCCGGCTGGGTCGGCGGCGGTTGCGCCGACGCGTTCCTCGCCGAAGCGGCACGCGCCGCGCTGCGCGACGCCGAGCCGCGCCTGGTGAGCGTGGACTTGAGCGACGAGGTGCTCGGCGCCGGGCTGCCGTGCGGCGGCACCATGGAGGTGTTCCTCGAGCCGCATGGCGTCGCGCCGACCGCGTTGATCGCCGGCGCCGGACGCGTCGGCGAGGAGATCGCGCGGGTCGCGAACGAGGCCGGCTTTCGCGTCGTGATCGATGATCCGGGGGCCAGCAGCGACCGATTCCCCACCGCGCACCTCCTGGTGCGGGACGACCCCGACTTTCGCCAGGCGCCGCTGGAGCGGGGCACGTACCTGATCGTCGCCACGCAGCACAAGGGCGATGACCTGCTGCTCGCGCGCGCGCTCGAGTCGCAGCGCTGCCGCTACATCGGCTTGCTCGCGAGCCGGCACCGGGCGGGCCTGGTGCGCGAGAAGCTGCGCGCGCGCGGGCTGAGCGAGGCGCTGATCGACACCATCCGCGCGCCAGCCGGCCTGTTCCTGGGCGCGATCGGACCGACCGAGATCGCCCTGTCGATCGTGAGCGAGATGGTGGCCGTGCGTCGCAATGCGAGCATTCTCGATCCCTCCAGGTGCGCCGATGCCGATCGATGTGACGCGAAGGCGCGCTGACTTCCCGATCCTGCGCGAGCTGGTGCACGGGCGGCCGCTCAACTACCTCGACAACGCAGCCACCACGCACAAGCCGCAAGCGGTGATCGACGCCCTGGTGCAGTTCTATGCGCACAAGAACGCCAACGTGCATCGCGGCGTGCACTCGCTGAGCGAGCTGGCCACGCGCGAGTTCGAGCGCGCGCGGGGCCTGATGGCGCGCCTGCTCAACGCGTCGCCGGACGAGATCGTGTTCACGCGCAACACCACCGAGGCGATCAACCTGGTCGCGCACAGCTTCCTCGCACCCAGCCTGCGCGAAGGCGACGAGATCCTGGTGTCGGAGCTGGAGCACCACAGCAATCTGGTGCCGTGGCACATCGTCGCCGAGCGCCACGGCGCGCGGGTGGTGCACGCGCGGCTCACGCGCAGCGACGCCGCGCTCGAGCTGAGCGCGAGCGCGTTCGCGCAGGCGCTGACGCCGCGCACCAGGCTGGTCGCCGTCACGCACACTTCCAATGCGCTCGGCATGCAGCCGCCGATCGAGGCGATCGCGAAGCTGTGCCGCGAGCATCGCCTGCCGCTGCTGATCGACGGCGCGCAGGCCGCCGGCCACACCCTGATCGACGTCGCCCTGCTCGCCTGCGACTTCCTCGCCTGCTCCGGCCACAAGATGCTCGGCCCCACCGGTGTGGGCGTGCTGTTCGCGCGCCGCGCCCACCTCGAGCGGATGCCGCCATTCCTGGGCGGCGGCGAGATGATCGCGCGCGTCACCCACGACGGATTCACGGCGCGGGCTGCACCACACGGCTTTCGAGGCCGGCACGCCGCCGATCGCCGAGGCGGTCGCCCTCGGTCGTGCGGTCGAGTATCTGCTCGACGTCGGCCTGGATCAGATCGCGGCGCACTGCGCAACGCTCGGCGCGCACGCGCTGTCGCGGCTGCGCGAGATCGATCGCGTGCAAGTGATCGGCGACCAGGCCAGCGCACGTTCCGGGATCGTCTCGTTCCACGTCGCCGGCGTGCATCCACACGACCTCGCGACCATGCTCGACCTGGACGGCATCGCCGTGCGCGCCGGCGAACACTGCTGTCAGCCGCTGATGGATACGCTCGGCGTGGATGGCACGGTGCGCCTCAGCAGCTATCTCTACAACACCATCGACGAGATCGACGCGGCAGTCGATTCGGTCGCGCGCGCCACGGCGGCGCTGGCACCGTGAGCGACGCGGCGCGCGAGCTGCTGCGCGAGATCGTCTCGCGGTACTCGGTTCGCACCAGCGCGCCGCTCGCCGATGCCACGCACTCGGCGAACGGCGAGAACCCAGCCTGCGGCGATCACGTGCGGCTCGATCTGCGCGTCGCCTCTGGCACGATCACCGGCGTATCGTACGCCGCGCGCGCCTGCGCCGTCTGCCTGGCATCGTGTGCCATCCTGGCCGAGGGCGTCGCCGGCCAGCCGATCAAGGCCGCCTTGCAGCTCGCCTCGCAAGTGCGCGCGCTCACCGAAGGCCGCGCGCACACGGACGCGCCGCCGCTTGCGCTGTTCGCGCGCATCCGCTTGTTGCCGTCGCGCAGCCAGTGCGCGCTGCTGCCGTGGGCGACGCTCGAGCGCTCGCTCGAGACCTGAGCGACGCCCGCAACCGCTATCTCCCCAGCGTTTCCCAGAAACGCGCATCGTCGATGCCGAACTGGTCCCGGAGCGCCGGCTCGATCGCGGCGCGGGCGAGGCCGCGCGTCTCGGCCTGCTCGACCTCGCGGTGCGCCTGCGCTTCGGCACCGAGTGCGCGCGCCATGCGCACCAGCACGCGCGTGCTGCGCGCGAGCAAGTCGGCCGCCGGCGCCGGCGCGCCGATCACCCGCGGCAGCAGGCGCGACCGCGCATCGCCGATCAGCGCGGTCGCCGGGTCGATGCCCGCGAGCCGATACGCCTGGCGCAGGATGCCTCGGTCGCGCGCTCCTGACCCGAGGTCATGAGCAACGGCCACAGCCCGGCGACCGCCGCGTCCGCGGGACGAGCGCTGCGCGAGCAGGTTCTGCATCAGCTCCACGATCACGTCGGTGCGCAAGGGATTGGTGAGCACGGCGCGGCGCAGCGATGTCTCGGCTTGCACCAGCCGCACGGCATCGATCGGCCGCCCCATCGCCTCGGCGAGCAGGCACTCGCGCGCGACCAGTGCGCCATGCGCGCGATAGGTCTCGAGATGGCCGTTGCGCGCGACCTGTCCGGCGGCCAGCACGCGCTGCTGCTGGGTCACGCGCTCGGCATCGATCGACAGGGCAGTCTCCACCCAGCCGCGCACCTGCAGGAGCAAGCGCTCGGCATCGGCGAAGCGGCGCGCGCTGGTGAGGTCTGCCACCTTGATCAACGAGTACCAGTGACAGGCTGGCGAGCAGCATCGGTTCGCGCGGCGTGATCGCGAGGCCGTCCTCGAGCACGCGCAAGCTCTGGTCGAGCGCGCCGGGCACGGTCGCCATGAACCGGATCGGCGTGCTTCTCGGCGAACATCGTGCGCGCACGCACGCTGCGCGGGCTGGTCGCGAAAGTGGCTTGCCAGAAGCCGTACTCGGTGCGCCAGTCGTCGTTGCGCGCGTACGTGCGGGCGGCACCCAGCAGCGCGAGCACGATCGTGACGATCAGCACGGCACGGCGCGGCAGCCATCGTTCCGCGAGCGCCGCGAGCATGAGCACGATGCCGACCAGCGGCATGTACAGCAATCGCTCGCCGAGGATCGTGCCGATCAGGAACAGCAGGTTGCCGACCGGCAGCAGGGCGATGAGCCAGAAGCCGATGCCGAAGCTCACCACCGGCGCCGGGCGCATGCACACCACCGCCAGCGCGAGGATGAGGAGCAGGCCAATCGAGCCGGTGACGAACAGCGGATCGAGCGGCGTCGTGACCGGGGCGATCTGGTCGAACGAGTAGTCGCCGCACAGGGTGAACGGCACGAACCAGCGCGACAGCTGCAAGCCGAACACCTTCACCACGGTCGCGAACCGCTCGATCCCGTGCCACAGCACGAGCGGGTTGTCGCGATAGTCGAGCTCGGCCGCTCTGTGGCCGGACACGGCCAGGAAGCGGATCGTCAAGTACAGCGCGAGCGTGACCGCATACGGCACGAGCGTGCGCAGCTCGCGCTTGAGCCAGGTGCCGAGCGGCGTATCACGCGCGCGCAGGAAGTCGAGCAGCACGCAGATCGCCGGCAGCACGCTGCCGCTCTCCTTCGCGAGCAGGCCGAGCGCGAACGGCAGCTGTGCCAGCAGCCGCCGTCGCGGCGACGCCGACCAGCGGCAGTGCCACGAGAGCCCGAGCAGCACGAACAGCGTGGCGAGCTGGTCGGCACGGCCGACCACGTCCAGACCGCCTCGGTGGCGACCGGGTGCACACCGAACAGCGCGGCCGCGAGCACCGCGCTCGAGGTTTGCTGCAGCAGGCGCCGCGCCAGCGCGAACACGAGCGCGGCGTTGATCACGTGCAACAGCAAGTTGGTCGCATGATATGGCAACGGCGCTGCACCGGCGCCGAGCACGGCGTGGTTCACGAGGTACGACAGCGTCGTGATCGGCCGGTAGAGCGTGTTCTGCTTCCCGTACCAGTACGGCGTGGCGAAGATCTCACCCACCCGCCGCGCGTCCCGGATGCGCGGGTCCTCGAGGATCGCGGCGCGATTGTCGTAGTAGAGCTCGCCGCTCAAGCTGTTCGAGTACGCGAGCACGATGAGCAGCGCGACCGGCAGGAACGGCAGCCAGCGCTTGCAGGAAGCAGCCACGGATGAGAGAGCCCGGCGCGCGCTCACTCGCGCGGCATCACCGAGTCCATCCAGCCGGCGAGTCGATTCGCTGCTGCTCGAACACCGGATTCGCGCCGGCGGCCGGCTCCGCGCGCTCGGCATCCGCGCTGCAGCCCGTGAGCACGCCGATCAACAGGATCAAGTTTGCCCGCACCACCCACCTCCGCGCTTGCGCCGCCGCATGATGGTCTTGCGCGCCGCAGTGTAGAGCTTGATCGTGCCCGGGAGAAGGGCGGGCCGGCCGCAGAATCCGGCGTGCGGTCAGTCGATCGAGCGCGCGGGTCGCACGCCGATCTCGTCGTTCAGCTCGCTCGCCAGGGCGGTGACCCGAGACGTGACGCGCGACATGAACGCCGGCATCAGGCAATTGCCGCCGCGATGCAGGCGCGTCGGCGACTCGGGCGCCTGGCGCAGGCCGTCGTGCGGCGCCAGCGGCAGGTCGAGCTTCCCGTAGCGGTCGCGGCACCACTCCGACACGTTGCCGAGGACATCGTGCAGGCCGAACGCGTTGGCACGGTAGCTGCCCACCGGCGCGCGCGAAAAGAAGTGGTCATCCCAGGCCTCGGCAGCGACGCCGAGCGCGTGCCGGACGGTGAGATCCGAGATGTTGGCGGCATCGGCGAGCGACTCCTTGCTCGCGCCGCTGAACCACGGCGTGCTCGTGCCGGCGCGCGCCGCGTACTCCCACTGAGCCTCGGTGGGCAGCAAGAGCCCGAGGTGCGCGAGCCATCGCTCGCAGTCGTTCCACGTCACGTTGCCAACCGGACGCTCGAGCCCGAGCGGTCCATCGCTCGCGAACGCCTGCGACGTCTCGCTCGGGTTGTGACCGGTGAGGCGCAGCCACTGCCCTTCGGTCAGCTCGTACTTCGAGACGAAGAACGCATCCAGCTCGACCTCGCGCACCGGCCCGTCCTCGGGCAGCGCCTGCGGATCGGGGTTGGGACCGTGGGCCACGTTGCTCGCACCGAGCCATGCCTTGCCGCCGGGCACGAGCACGAGCACCATGCCAGTGTCGCCGTGCATCAGGTAGCGGCCGGTCGCCTCGTCGCGCTCGGGACGTTCGCCCGTCTCCCACAACCAGAATTCCCACAGGCCCGACTCGGGATCCGGCTCGAGCGGCACCAGACCCACCTGCGGCTGCAGCACGAGCCCATGGTACTTCGGGTCCTGCCCGATCTCCTCGATCGCGGTCCGCCAATCGGGCGCGCAGTCGATGGTGGTCGCGCGCACGATCGAGGTGGCCACCTGCCGGCGCTGCTCGACGTCGGCGATCACGCCCACGCGCGGGTCGGGATCGGCGAACCGCTCCAGCTGCGCGATCAGGCTCGTCAAGCTCGCTTGCAGCCACTGTTGCTCGTAGTCGCTCGCGAGGCGGCGCGCGTGCGACGCGCTCAGCTCGCCCACGTACGCTCGCAGCCGCGGCAACCGCTCGCACAGCGCGCGCGATCGAACCAGCCACTGATCGATCTGGCCCGCGAGCTCGGGTCGGCGCGGCCACAGTGCGTCCGCCTCGGTGATCAGCTCCTGCAGGCGCTGGGCATCGGCCAGGCTCAAGGCCGCGTCGCGGTCGAAGCGTGCGCGCCGTTCGGCCGCGAGCGTGTTGATCAAACCGATCGTGAGCGCGACGAACATGCCGACGACGCCGAGCACGGCAGCGCGGTTGCGCCGCACGAACTTCCGCAGGCGATAGGTCCGGGTGACCGGCCGCGCGAGCACGGTCTCCTGATTCAGGAAGCGTTGCAAGTCCGCAGCCAGGTCGCTTGCCGCCTGGTAGCGCCGAGCCCGGTCCTTCTCGAGCGCCTTCGCGACGATCGTATCGAGGTCCCCGCGCAGCGCGCGCGCCACGCGGCCGAGCGGCACCGCGTCCTGCTCGCGGATGATGCGCGCGGCGTCCGCGATCGGCTTGCCGCGCACGTCGAACGGCAGCCGGTTCGCGAGCAGCTCGTACAGCACCACGCCCAGCGAATAGATGTCGGCGCGCGTGTCGACCTCGTCCGGGTTGCCGGACGCTTGCTCCGGGCTCATGTAGGCGAGCGTGCCGAGGATCTGGCCGACCTGCGTGCGCTGCGTGGCGAGATGGTGGTCCGCATCGGTCGCCTTCGCCACGCCGAAGTCGAGGATCTTGGGCTGCCCGCTCGCGCCGACCAGGATGTTCTGCGGCTTCAGGTCGCGGTGGATGATGCCCTTCTGGTGAGCATGATGCACCGCGTCGCACACCTTCAGCATCAACTCGATGCGAGCGCGCAGGTCGAGCGCGGCCTCGCTCGCGTGCCTGAGCAGCGGCTGCCCCTCGACCAGCTCCATCGCGAAGTACGGTCGCCCGCCCAGCTCGCTGGTCTCGACGCCCGCCTCGATGATCTGCGCGATGCCGGGGTGCTGCAGGCGGCCGAGCAGCGCGCACTCGTACTCGAAGCGCTTGAGCGTGCCCCTGACGTGAACGCCGTCTGCATCATCTTCAGCGCCACCCGCCGGCGCGGGTTCTCCTGCTCGGCGCGGTAGACGATGCCCATGCCGCCTTCGCCGAGCACGCCGAGGATGGTAGCCGCCGATGCCCGGGGCTGCGCGACGCTGCAGCGCGAGCGCTGGGAGCGCTGGCAGCAGGCCTCGATGCGGTGCGCTCCTCGTCCTCGCTCGGCAGCGCCGCGCTGGTGCGGGAATCCTGCTTCAGCAGCGCCTGCACGCGTGCACGCAGTGCATCATCGCCGCCGCATTGCGCGGCGACGAACGCGGCGCGCTCGTGGTCGGGCAGATCGCAGGCCGCGAGGAAGATCTCGCTCACGCGCGCGTGCAGCCTCGGTGCTCACGGTCATGCCGGACCTCGCCGCCGCTCATCTTGTCGAGCAACCAGGCGCGCGCCACCCGCCACTCGTTGCGCACGGTTCGCTCCGAGATGCCGAGGTGCTTGGCCACCTCGTCGACCTGCAGGCCGCCGAAGAACCGCAGCTCCACGATCTCGGCTCTGCCGCGGGCCGATCTGCTTCAGGTGCTCGAGCGCGTCGTCGAGGGCAATGACATCGAGGTCGAGCATAGAGCATCGGCAGGCTCGGCGCCGTGCAACGTCACCTGCTTCGAACTCGCCGCCGCGCTTCTGCGCCCGTGCGCGCGTGCAGCAGAATCGACCAGCACGCGCCGATCATCATCGCCGCGGAGAGCATGCGTGCGGCTGTCGAAGTCGACGCGCGCCGTCGATCAAGCGCAGGTAGTACCTCGTGGCCGAGCGCAATGGCTGCAGCGCGTGCGGCATCCTTGCGCCGTGGCGTAGCTGATTCGCGGCCAGCGCGCGCAGCTCCCTCGTACACCAGGGCGAGCAGCTGTTCGGAGCTGGCACTGCTGCCATGCGTGAGCTCGGCGGCGCGGCGCCGCCGATGCGGAGATCATCGCTCATGGCCAACCCGTGCGGAAGACGGTCAAGAGGGGACGCCGGACGCATCGCAACCGCGCCACGGCGTGCGCCACGAGGCAGCTCGTTCACCGCGGGACCAGCGGATGCGGCGGTCGAACGTCAACGTGCGATCCAGGTTCGCATCGAGGGTGTCGATCACGGTTGCGAGCGGGCTGCGGGGTGCTGCGATACACGACGGCGTCGCCCACGCGCACCACCACCCCTTGGTCAGCATCGATCATCGCCGCATTGAGCAGGATCAAGAAGTCCTCGAGGGTCCGCATTGCACGCCCTCACGGTAACCCGTTGTTCTTTACACCGCGGCGATCACGCGCATGTTGTCGATCGGCTTGCGGCATGCCAGGTCGAAGTAGAACGAGCGCTTCTTGCAAGCGCGTGATCGGCTCGCCCGCCTCGGGTTGCGGGAACGGATCGGCCGCGTGTACTCCCAGACGAGCTTCTCGGGAAACGCATGCCGCCGCCGCTGGCACAGCCACTTGATCGCACCCTCGGGCTCGCCGGGCGGGAACGCGTGACCGAGGCCGTCGATGGTCTTGAACTGGATCTCGGCATAGCCCTGCGGGTCCTCCGCGCGCAGCCTCTGCAGCACGTCCCAGGCGTAGAGATACGTCCCCGGCATGCAGTGATCGTCGGCCAGCCCGATGTCGTAGTACATCGCCAGATTGCGCACGTTCGGCAGCAGGCCGTGCTGCAGGGACTGCACCTCTTCCTTGCGCATCAGCTGTGCCCTGGGCGCGGCCATGATCACGCCCGAGAACGGGGCCGACCCCGCCAGCAGATCCGGGTGGCGGCCCGCGAGAAACCACGAGCCAGATCCGCCCATGCTGAAACCCATCGCGTAGACGCGATCCGGATCGACATCGTCGCGCAGCTTCGCCATCTCGATCAGCGCGAGAGCGAATCGTTCGCCGTGCACGGTGTTCCACGTGTCATGCACGAGATGGATGCCCTGCGGGTACAGCCCAAGGCACTCGCGCGCGGTCCACTGGGTGGCCTCGGCTGCGCTGCCCGCGCCCTCGCCGCCGCCATGCAAGCCGATGATGAGTCCGGTGCGCGGGCTGCCGCGGTTCTTCTCCAGCCAGGTCGCCTCGCCGTACGGCGTCTCCATCTTGCCCCGCTTCCTGGGCAGTGGCATGGTCTGCCGCGCGACTGCCCACAGCGTGTCCTTCACCTTGTCCAGGCTGCCCTCGGGGATCGCGCCGATCGCCTCGGCCTCGCGCAGGAGAGCGCCGCGCTGTTTCTCGTCCCAGTCGTAGAAGGCATTGCGCGGCCGGGCCTCCCACCACCTGTGCGCGAAGGCCTCGATCCGCTTCAGGTCGAGCCTGGCATCGCCGCCAGTCGCGGCCGGCAACAGAACGTGCGGCAAGAACCCGAGCAGGAGCGACGCGAGCATCGTGCGATCTCCGGTGCCGGATGCGCCTCGGGTCGGGCGCGGCGCGCACCGCCCGACCCACCCGCGCTGCGGCACGCGCGAGTATACCACTCGGCGAATGAGCGGCCGAGCGAACAGCGCACGGGTGCGCACGCGTGCTCGAGGGGCTCGCTCACCCACCGGTCGCATCGGCCTTGCGCACCAGGATCGTGACCCCAGCGATGACCCTGGCCGCAAGGTAATGCTGCTTCACGTAGGCAGCGATGATCGGCAGGCGCTCGGTGGTGGTGAGCCCCCTCGGGCCGCGATCGCTCGCGAGCACGAGCTTGGGTGATGTCGAACGAGAGCATCGACGACCTCGTCCTGCATGGCGCCCGCCGCCGTAGGCGGCCAGCAAGCGGCCGCGCAGCCGCAATGGCCGCTCGCGCGCCGTCAGCAAGAACACGATCAGATAGCTGCCGCAAGCCGCCGCCGTGTAGAGACCGACGTCGAGCGAGTTGGCGATCGCGAGCGCGGTCAGGCAGCCGGCCGCAAGCCACTCGAGCGACACCGCACGCACGCACCGCGCATCGAGGAGGCTCGCGATCGCGCGCGCCGCGAGCGCGAGCGCCATCAGCCCCGGAGCGTGGCGACTGCCGAACCAGGACACCTGCAGCGCGGTCAGGAAGACGACGATCAGCGCGGCGAACGGCAAGCGCAGCACCTGGACCGCGAGCAGGTAGGTGGCGACCAGACCGAGCGGTCGCAGCATCTCCTCGATGCGCCGGACGCTCGCCAGGCTGACATCGAACAGCTTGCTTGCGAGCAGCGGCACGTAGGCATCCTCGAGCAGGCCATGCTGCAGGTAGAAATCCCGGAACGGGATCTTGCCACGCAGCAGGTCGTTCAGCGGCGCGAGGCGTTCACCCTCGTGGAACGGATCGAGCTCACCGTGGACGCGGCCCGGGTCGTGCGCGGCGGCGTAGATGACGAGCACGATCACGCCGTGCACGAGCATCCTGCAGCGCGCTCGCCGCGGCGACCGGCTCGCCACGTCGTACGCTGGCGGCAGCTCGCGGATGCGGCTCGGCTGGGCGCGTCGCGACCACCAGGCCACGCCGACCAGGATGCCGCGGAGCGCAAGCGAAGCGAGCACGACCAGCACGACCCACGAGCTCGCCTGCGCGGGCGGTTTCCAGAACGCGGCGATGGCGAGCGCGAGCGGGGCATGGCCGACAGCGTCGAAGCGTGCCAGCCCGTTCGGCAGCACGCGGGACAGCACGAGCCATACGGCGACGATGCCGAGCGAGAACAGCGGCACGAACACCAGCGCGGCGGCAAACAAGTACAGGTCCTGCTGCTTCGGGTAGTGCAAGACCGAGATCGCGCCAACGATGCCGGTCGGGTGATGGTGAAAGGTGAGGTGGCTGCCGATGAGCACGGCCACGGGCAGCGCGAGCGCGAATCCGGCAATGGCGACGCCCCCCCCCGCGAGTCGATCGGGTTCTGCGCGGCAAGAGGCGATCAGGCTGCCAGTGATTCTGCGCATTGCCAGCACGCTGCAGACCTCGATTGGCTCGCTCGCTCACCCACCGCGGGTGTGCATCTCCAGGTGCGGGTCGGCGCGCAGCGCGTCGCGCTCCAAGAGCGCGCCGCGCTCGTGCAGGAGCTTGCGGTCCTCGGCGCCGCGGTCGTCGCGCTGCTGCCAGCGGCCGGCGAGGAGCGCCTGCAGCTCGGCCGCGGACGCGCCGGCGCGCAGCGGCGAGCGCAGATCGATGCCGCGCAGCGCATACAGGCACAGGTACCAGACGCCGTCGGCGGTGAGCCGGCTGCGGTCGCAGCTGCGGCAGAACGGCGCGGTGGTGGAGGCGATGATGCCGAAGGTGGTGCCGTCGGCGAGGCGGAACCGCTCGGCGGGCGCGGTGTGATCCTCGGCCACCGGCTGCACCGCGCCGTAGCGGTGCTCGACGATCTCGAGCATCTGCGCGCGCGAGCACACCTTCGCCATCGTGAAGTGCATGGCGCCGCCCACGTCCATGTACTCGATGAAGCGCACTTCGGCGGCGACGCGCTTGCCGAACTCGATCAGATCGATCAGCTCGTCGTCGTTGACACCGCGCATGATCACCGCGTCGAGCTTGGTGCCGGTGAACCCGGCATCCCTCACGGCGTCGATGCCGGCCAGCACGCTCGCATGATCATCGCGCCGGCTGAGAGCGAGGAAGCGGTCGCGCCGCAGCGTGTCGAGGCTCACCGTGACCCGATGGAGACCCGCCGCCCGCAGCGCGCGCGCGTGCTCGCGCAGCGTCACGCCGTTGGTGGTGATCGCCAGGTCCTTGACCCGCGCATCGACGGCGAGCTGGGCGACCAGCTCCGGCAGATCGCGCCGCAAGAGCGGCTCGCCGCCGGTGAGGCGCAGCCGCTCGACGCCGAGCTCGGTGAACACCTGCACGAGCTTCACGATCTCCTCGAACGTGAGCAGCTCCTGCTTCGGCAGCCAGACGTAGTTCTCGCCCGGCATGCAGTACTCGCAGCGCAGGTTGCAGCGGTCGGTGACCGAGAGCCGCAGGTTGCGCAGCGGCCGGCCGAGCATGTCGTGAGGACGCACCATGGCGCGCATTCTACGGAACGCGTTGCGGCTCCGCCACGTGGTTCGCGCAGCCAGCATGGTCTACCCCACGACCTGCTGCTCCGGGACGCGGTGCTCCTGCTCCAGCACCACCACCGAGGAACCCTGCTCGCGCTTGTGCACGCGCAAGCGCGCCGGCAACCGCTCGGTGAGCTCGGCGATGTGGGTGATGATGCCGACCATGCGCCCGCCCGTGGGCAGCGCCTCGATGGCGCTCGCCACCGTCTCCAGCGTCTCCGCGTCGAGCGTGCCGAAGCCCTCGTCGATGAACAGGCTGTCGAGCAGCATGGCGCCCGCGGCGCGCTGCACCTGCTCGCTCAGCTCGAGCGCGAGCGCGAGCGACGCCAGGAACGTCTCGCCGCCCGACAGCGTCTCGGCGCGCCGCCGCTCGCAGGCGTTGTCGTGGTCGACGACGTGGAACACCTCGTTCTCGAACTTGAGCGTGTAGCGATGGCTGAGCGCGAACAGCCGCGTCGAGGCGCCCGCCACCAGCTCGCGGAAGGTCTCGTCGAGCACGTATGCCTGCAGCCGGTCGCCGCCGAGGTCGTGCGCCAGCTGCAGGTGCGCCTGATGCCGGCGGCGCTCGTGCTCGAGCTCGCCGGCGATCTGACGCACGGTCTCGATCTTGGCTGCCAGGCTGCGCACGCGTTCGCGCAGCGTGGCCAGCTGATCGCGATCGCATTGCAGGGCCTGCTCGAACGCCGCCAGCTGCTCGCGGCTCGCGCGCACTTGCACCTCGCTCACCTCGCCGCCGTCACGCAGCTCGTCCTGCAACTCGGCGAGACGCTGCCCGAGCGCGTCGCGTTCGCGGCGATGCTGTTCGATCTCGCGCTCGGCGCGCTCGCGCCGGTCGGCGGGCAGGTGCGCGGCGAGCGCCTCGGCGATGCTGCCGAACTGCGCGCGACTCGCGGCCGCTGCCAGAGCGGAGTGCGCTTGCTGGGCCGCATTCGCGCTCTCGTCCGCGACCCGTTCGCGATCGCCCACGAGCGCGTCGATGGTGGCGAGCTCGCGCGCCGCCGCTTGCCCGGCCTCGGCTGCCAGCTTGCACGCACGCTCGATCTGCTCGCATTCCCGCGCCAGGCGATCGCGCTCGGGCAACGGATCGAGCGATCCGGTGAGGTCCGCGATCTCGCGGGTGAGCTCGGCGATCTCGTGCGCGGCACGTTCCCTTGCCACCGCGATCTGCGCGAGCCGGGCGCGCCACTGCTCGCGCTTCTGCGCCGCCTCGGTCGCGGTGAGCTGGCGGCGATGATGCTCGTCCTTGGCGCCGGCGAGAGCGCGCGCGGCAGCCTCGTGCTGGCGGCGCCGATCGTCGCTCGCACGCCACGCGGCCAGCACGCGCAGCTCGAGCGGCTCGTCGCCAGCGGCGATCGCCGCCATGCCGCTGAGGCGGGCCGCCGCCGCCGCGAGCTCTACCTCGCCCTCGGCGCAGCGGCGCCCGCACAGCTCATGCTGCTCGGCGGCGCTGCTCGCCGCCACCGCGGCCGTGGCCGCCGCCTGCCGCGCTGCGGTGCTCGCCTGATGCGCGCGGTCGTACTCGGCCTGCGCCCGCGACCGCTCGCCGCGCACCCGGTCGAGCTCGGTCGCTACCGTCGCAACCGCCGCCGGCAGCCGCTGGATCCTGGCGTCGCACACCGGACACGCTTCGCCGACGTGCAGCTGCGCGCGCAACACCGCCGCAGCGGCACGCTGCTCGGCCTCGCGCAGGCGCGTCTCGGCCAGCGTTCGCGCCGCGGCGGCCACGGCCAGGCCCTGCTCGGCCTCCTCGACGCGTGCCTCGCTCTCGGCGAGCGCGGTGGCCTTGCGGTCGCGCGCCGCGGCGGCGGCGCAGAGCTCGGCCGTTTGCCCGGCCAGGGTCGCGCGCAGCGACTGCAGCTCGCTCGCCGCCTGGCGCGCCTCGCCGAGCCGCTCGTGCTCGCTCGCATCGAAGCGGATCTCGGCCAGGGCGCGCGCGGCGCGCTGCAGCGATTCCCCGGCGCGGCGCAACGCGTCCTGCCGCTGCTCGTCGCCCAGCCGTGCGGCATCGAGCTCGGCACCGGCGCTCTGCTGGTCGAGCTCCGCCGCATCGAGCCGCGCGCGCGCCGCCGCGAGCGGCTTGAGCAATCCCCTGGCCTGATCGAGCTGGGCGAGCTTCGCCCGGTAGCCGGGCAGCTCGGCCGCGCGCGCATCGGCAGCCTCCCGTGCCGCCCGCGCCTGCATCGCGCTCGCGGCCAGCTGCTCTCGCTTTGCCGTCGCCTCGCGCAGCTGCTGCCTCGCTCGATCCAGCGCGCGCTCCTGTTCCGCGTGCGCCTGCGCCAGCGGCACGACGTCCGCCGCGCGCCGCGCCGCGGCCAGCGCGCGCACCTGCTGTTCGATCATGGCGTGGCGGCGATCGAGCGCGTCGGCTTGCGCCTGCTTCTGCTCGCGCTCGATGGTGAGCGCGCGGCGATGCATGAGCGAGTCGTGCGCCTGCTGCCGCGCCTGGCGCTCGCGCTCGTTCACGTCGATGCGCGCCGCGATCAGCTCGTGCTCCGCCCGTTGCTCGGCCAGCGCCTCGGGCGTGACGCCCGCGAAGTCTTGCTCCAGGCGCCGCTCGAGATGGCTCACGTCGCTGGCGCAACGATCGACGATCGCGCGCGCGCGCTTGCGCATCGTCTCGTACAGCGACAGGCGCAGCAGGTCGCGCAGGATGGTGCGCCGCTCGCCCGGCGCACTGCGCAGGAACTTGGCGAAGTCGCCCTGCGGCAGCACCACCGCTTGCACGAACGCGTCGTACTTCAGTCCGACCAGCTGCTCGACCGCCGCATCCACCTCGCGCACGCCTTCGCAGATCGGCTGCTCGTTGCCGGCCAGGAGCTGGTCGAGCTGGGCGCGCGCGGCACCACCCGCACGCTTCGCGCTGCGCGTGAGCCGGTAGTCGCGGCCACCGGCGCGAAACTCGAACACCACCGTCATCGCCTTGCGCCCGGCAGCGATCAACTCGCTCACGCTCTTGCCGACGCGCGGCACGCGCCTGTAGAGCGCGAAGATGATCGCATCGAGCAGGCTCGACTTGCCGGCGCCGGTCGGGCCGGCGATCGCGAACAGCTGCAGGCCAGTGAAGTCGATGACTTGCCGGTCGCGAAAGCAGGTGAGGTTCTCGATCGTGAGGCAGAGCGGCCGCATCGTCTCACGCCTCCGCGTCGTCGTCGTCGAGCAGGCGATCGAACGCAGCGAGCAAGGCCGGGTCGGGCTCCTTGCCATAGGCGCCGGCGTAGTAGGCGCGATAGAGCTCGTGCGGGGTCATGCTGCGCGTCGACGCCGCGGGCGCCGCGGGCACGACCTCCGGCAGGCGCACGTCGACGCTGACGGCGTTGGGCAGCAGGCGCCGCACGCGCGCGTTCAGCTCGGGCTCGGGCGCAGCGAGCGGCACGATGACCTTGAGCCACCCCGAGGCGCGCAGCTGCTCGGCGTCGCGCTCGAGATCCGCGAGCGACGCCTCCACCACGCGCAGCTCTTGACCGCCGCGATAAGCGACCTGATCGACCTGCGCCGGCAGACCGGGCTCGGCCTCCACCACCACGAACGATTTTGCCTCGCCGGACTCGCCGAAGTCGAGCTGCAGCGGCGAGCCGGCGTAGCGCGTCGGACACGGCGCGGCCGCCACCGCCTGCGGCCGGTGGATGTGGCCGAGCGCGACGTAGTGCGCACGTGCTGGCAGCGATTGCGGCATGGCTGCCCACTCGTTGCCGAGGTGCACGCGCCGCTCGGAGCCGGAGAACACCGCGCTCTCGAGGTGCGTGTGCGCGGTGAGCAGGTTCACTGCATCGTCGCGGAATCGCTCCGCGAGCGAGGCGATGATGCGGCTCATGCCGTCGGCGTAGCGCTGCATCGCCAGGGTCTCGTCCTCGGCCAGCTCGAGCGCCGAGATCAACGTGCGCACCGGCGCGAACGGCACCGCCGCCACCACCACCCGCTCGCCGCCGCGGGTCACGAGCTCGATCACGCCGCCGTCCTCGGCACGCCGCGGCCGGCCCACCACGTGCACTTGCACGAGCTCGGCGAGCGTGCCCCAGGCATCGAGCCGCGCCGCACTGTCGTGATTGCCGGCGATCACCACGCTGTGCGCGCCAGCGCTGCCGACGCGCTTCAGGAACCGGAACACCAGCCGCTCGGCTGCCGCGTTCGGCGCGACGTTGTCGAACAGGTCGCCCGACACCAGCATGAGGTCGATGCGCTCGCGCTCGATGAAGCTGCCAAGGTCGTCGAGCACCGCCTCGAGCTCGGTGAGTCGATCGACGTTCTTCCACAGGCGGCCCGCGTGCCAGTCACTGGTGTGCACCAGCCGCATTCATCCCCCCATGCGCGCGAACGGATCGCGCCGCGGCGCTATCGGCAGCACCTCGCTCTGCCGCGTGGCCCAGGCGGGGAACGGAAAGCGCAGCAAGATCGGCGTCGGGATCTCCGGCTGCGCGACGATCATCGTGCCGGGCTGCAGCAAGGTCGCGCGCAGGCGCGTGGTGCGCGACAGGAAACCGTACTCGCCGCGTTCGGACTCGGCCGAATCGAGCCGACCCACCACGCGCAGCGACGCGTTCGCGGTCACCCGCCGCGCCACCTCGCTCGCGGTCTGCTGCGCGCCGAACAGCGAGATGCCCATCGACCGGCCGCGCTCCGCGACATCGAGCAGCACGTCGCCGATCGGGCTCCAGCCATCGCGCGGCGCGTACTTGTTCAGCTCGTCCAGCACCACGAACATCAGCGGCCGCGACGAGCCTTGCTCTTCCTTCTGCTCGAGCATGCGCTTCAGGATCACGCCGACCACGAACATCTGCGCGGTCGAGTGCAGCTTGTGGATGTCGACCACGGTCACCTGTCGCTCGTCCCAGCGCACCGCTCGCTCGCCCTGATCGCCGCGCACCAGATGCCCCATGCGCGCGGCGGCGGCGTGCAAGCGCCGCCGAAAGGCATCGAGCGTGCCCGATGCCGCGTTCGGGACGAGCGCGTCGAGCAAGCTCGTGTCGAGCGCATCGACCAGCTCCTCGAACGTGGTGATGCGCCGCTCATCGAGCATGAGCGCCGGATCGTCGGCGGCGCCGTCCTGCGCCGCGCGCTTCAGCACCTGCTCGACGCGCGCGATCACGAACGAGAGCTGCGCGCGCGCGTCGTCCGCCTCGGCGAACGCGAAGTGCAGCAGCCGATCGCGCGCCAGCTCGCGCAGCGTCCAGAAGTAGGCGCGCACGCCCTCTTGACGGCCGCCGGTGTCCGGCACCGGCTGCTCGACGCCGCGGCGCACGGGCGCATAGAGGGAGACGCTGCGGAACGCGCTCGCGGGCAAGCCGAGCCGGGCATACTCCGCGCGTTGCTCCGCGCCGAGCCTGGCGTTTTGCTGGTCGAGCCACAGCAAGTCCTCGCCCTTGACGTTGAAGATCAGCGCCTTGGCGTTCACCTGATCCGCGCCGAGCGCGCCCGAGTGGAACAGCGAGTAGAGCAGGAACGTCGCGTACGACGTCTTGGTTGCCACGCCGGAGATGCCGCTGATCGACACGTGCGCGCCGCGCGTGCCGTCCAGGAACTCGAGATTCGCGAACACGGTCTCGCCGGTGCGCGTCGAGCCGATCGGCAGCCGCCGCTCCATGCGGTCGAAGCTGAGCGCGCGCTGGAAGTCCTCGCCGCGCACCACACTGGCCTCGTCGCCCGGGTGCGGCGGCACGAAGATCTCGGGGTCGATGCGCGTCACCTGCACGTGCGCGGCATAGGATACTTCCACCGGCAGCGTGCCAGCCGCGGCGCGAAACGAGTCCGAGTCGAATGCCGCGCCCTCGTGCTTCTTGCGCACCAGGTCCACCACGCCATAGAAGCGCACGCTCTGCCCCGACGGCACCAGCGTCTCGACCACGACCAGGTCGTCGAGCTGCACGTGCTTGCCTTCGCGCACGCCGATCCAGAACTCGATCGGCGTCGCATCGAGCGAGCCGAGCACGAGCCCGACCGGCTCGCTCTGGGCGGCTGCGAAAGCGGCATCGGCAAGCGCGTCGTTCATGGGGCATCCCCGGCCGTGGTGTCGCCTCATTCTCGTGCGCGCAGCGCGCTGGCACCGCACAAAAATGCCGCGGTGCGCGGGCACTCCAGCAGAGCACACCAACTGGCGCCCGGCGTTGCCGGCGAACGCGCTCCGCGGTAAGCTCGACCCGCACCGAGGCCGTTGCGCGCGTGGTCGCGCTCGCTCGACCATCGCCGGGGGAGATCGCATGCTGCCCATCGCCATGTTCGCGCTCGCGCTGCTCGCACCAGAGGCCAGCGACGTCGACACCGACGGCGACGGCCTCTCGGACTTTGCCGAAACGCACAAGTACTTCACCGATCCCAGGCGCGCCGACAGCGACGGCGATGGCATCCCGGACGGCGATTGGCGCGAACGGCGCGAGTATGCGTACACCGTGCGCAGCATCGTGCAGGTGATGCCGCCGGTGACGCCGGACATCGAGTGCGACGACTATCAGGACGCGCGCGTCCTGTACCGGACCGATGCCTACGTCGAGATCGAGGTGATCCACTACCCGTTCAACACGGTCGCGAGCGCGATCGAGTTGAACCCACGCTGGCGCGACGACGCTGCGGCGATGACGCCATGGGTAGCGCCCGGGCCGACCGCCGACTGGAATGCGACGATGCAGGCGGAGCTCGTGGCGGCGCTGGCCCGGGACGGCATCGATGCGCGCGCGCTCGACGACCGGACCCTGGTCGAGCGCGCGTCGCACTGGCTCCTGCGTCACGCGCATCAGCAAGATGGCTTCTCGACGTACTGCGCCGAGCTGCACGACGGCAAGGTGCAGGTGCGCCCGCAGCTGCTCGAGAGCGCCGCCCAGGTCGCGGCGGCCAAGGGCCTGAGCATCGCCGAGCAGTGGCAGCGCGAGCTGTTCGCGAGCGGCATGTTCGAGCACGCGACCCGCGGCAGCTGCACGTCGACCGCGATCTATCTGAACGGCTGCCTGCGCGCGCTCGGCATCCCGACGCGGCTGGTGCTGGCGATCCCGGTCGTGGATGCATCCGACCAGCGCGAGCTCGAGATGGTCGAGCGGCAGATCGAGAACGCGTCGGTGCGGCGCATGCTCTGCCGCGCGCTGACGCCGCTCAAGGACTCCTGGTCGAGCCACACCTTCAACGAGGTGTTCGTGGGCGGTCGATGGCGCCGGCTGAATGGCGATCGGCTCGGGCAGAACATCCTCGACCAGCACCTGTTCGGCCTGATCACGCACGTTGCGACCATGTCCGACTGGGTGGACCTCGACTTCGCCGCAACCTGGGGCACGCGCAGCGTGCGGCGCCCGACTGACGACGTCTTCGGCGGCCAGAACCCGTACTCGGCGATCACCCTGTCGGACCAGCTCGGCGCGCATGCGACGCCGCCGGTCACGACCGACGCCGACCCGGACGAGATCACGCAGCTCACGATCGAGCGCGCGTACTGGTACGACTCGAAGCAGCGCGCGCCGAGCGTGACCATGCGTCTTGACGATCCCGACACCGCGGGACACGTGCTGGTGCACGTGCGCGAGGGCCGCGCTGGCGTCGGGGCGTCGCAGTACCGCGGTTTCTACGATCGGGTCGGCAAGGACTTCGTGCTGCGTGCGGATGGCCGCGCCGACGTGCCGCTCAAGGCGACGCGCGGCTACTGGGCGCACCCCGAGGCGGGCGTCCAGGAGTTCTATCTGCGCATCGAGCCCGAGCCGCTCGCTGCGATGGCGCCCGGCGTCGCCTACTCGCTGATCGCCAGGAACAACACATCCGGCATGCGCTGGCTGATCGCCGATGGCGTGACGCTCACCCGCCCGGACGGCGCCGCCAGCGCGAGCTCGCTCAGCGAGATGGTGATCGACTCGCTCATGTGGTCCGACAGCAGCGACAGCCCGCTCGGCGGTGCGCCCGGGCTGGAACGCAGCCTGCTCATGCACGTCGGCACGAGCGATCACTTCGCCGAGCACAAGGCATTCACCGCGGCGTGCGATCGCGTGTTCTTCCTCGAGGCCGAGGGCGTGCCACCGATCGAGGCGGCGACCGGCGTGGGCGGCGTCACCGGCTGCGGTCAATCCTGGGTCATTCTCAGCGCGCGGGGCGGCGGGTTCGCCCTCGAGCCCGGCGTCGAGTACACGCTGCGCCCGCGCAACCAGGCGCCGCGCCACCGCTGGAAGCTCCTTGGCACCCTCACCATCACGCGCTGAGCGTGCCTGAGGGCAGGTCGCCTGGCGTGCGGCTATCTGCGCAGCGCGCGCGCTCGGTAGTACTTGAGCATGGCGACGCAGCCAGCCCAGAGCGCCGTGGCAAGAACCGTCTCCGCGCCGCTCGCTGGTGCTGTGGCCCCGGGTTCGTGCCGCAGCGACGCCACGGTTGGAGGATGCCGGTCAATCGCCCAGCACGAGCTGTAATCCCGGGGTGAAGGCCACGCCGCGCGACGCGCCGGGATCGTCGATCAGGACCTGCAGGTACCAGGCCATGCCGCCCAGATCGCGGTCGCAAGGGAGGACCGGCACCAGCTGCGCGCCCGCCGGCGGCACCGCAATCGGAAAGGCGACCAGCGGAGCGACGAGCAGGTGACCATCCCACGCCGTGGGAAGATCCGCTCGGTCGAGTCCCAAGAACATGAGTGCGACGGTCCATTGGCCGCGCGAATTGCCGACGTCGATCGGACACGACAGGCAGAGCGCCGGCGCCTCACTGGTGAGGAGCGGCACACCCAGGGTGCCTGGCCAGCCGTCGCCGTAACTCGTACTCTGCGCGCGATCGGCACTCCACTCGATGCGCAGGAACAGATCCTGGATGCCGAGCGCATCGTCAGGGACCAGGTTGGTCGCCTCGCTGACGAACGACGCGATCCGCGCATCGCTCGACAGGCGAGGAGCATAGCAGTCCTCGTTGGCCTGTTCTCGATCGTACGTCCTGCTGACGAGCGAGGTGCGCTCCGTGAGCAGGTCGTGGATGAAGACATCCTCGCGACCATTGTGATCGTCGTCGACGAGATTGGTCGCGTAGCTCGAGAACGCGACGTAGCGTCCAGCACCGGCGAGGAAGTGGCTGAAGGAAGAGCCGTTCGCCTGCGCGCCGCTCGACGAGACATTGACCCGCCGCGTCGTCCCCAGCAACGTATTGCGCACGAAGACGTCGACCTGATTGTTCGTATCGTCGGGAATGAGATTGGTCGCGCGACTACCGAAGGCGACCAGGGAACCGTCGTCGGAGATGCTCGGTACCCAGCTGTCCCAGTTCGCCTGCTCACCCGACGAGCTCACGCTGACCCGCGACGTGAGCTGCTGCAGGCGATCGCGGATGAACACATCTCCGAACCCGTTGGTGTCGTCCCCGACCAGGTTGCTCGCCTGGCTGTAGAAGGCCACGTAGCGGCCACCAGCACAGATCGCCGCCCCCAGACCGTCGCCACTCGGACCGTTGCCCTCGGCGCCGGACGAATCCACGCTCTCACGAGTGGTGGTCCCAGCGAGCAGGTCGCGCACGAACACGTCCGGCACGCCATTGCGGTCCTCCGGCACGAGGTTCGTCGCGTAGCTGTAGAACACGACGAAGCTGCCGTCGGCTGACATCTGACTGCCATAGCTTTCATCGTTTGCTTGGTCGCCATGATCGGACAGGTTGACTCGGGACGTGACCCCGGTCGCGACCTCGTGAACGAAGACGTCCACGACGCCGTTGGTGTCGCCTGCGACCAAGTTGTCCGCCCAAGACATGAAGCACACGAGTCGGGCGTCGGCCGAGAGGCCGATCAAGTACGAGTCGTCATTCGCCTCGGTGCCGTCGGTGGCGACGCTCACACGCTCGATGAAGCCGCTGGTGCGATCGAGCACGAACACATCGGCCGATTGATTGTGGTCATCGCATGCGAGGTTGGTGGCGTAGGTCGACAGCGCCACCCAGCGCCCGTCGGCCGATGGCATGCCGCCGCTGTATTTGTCCAGCTCATCACCCTGGCAGCCCCGGAACGGGCGCTCGGTGATGCCGGCATGCGACATCGTCATCAAACCCAACAAGACGACGAGAACGGTTGGCAGTTTCATGGTCATCGCGGCACCACGAGATAGGACTGCGCATAGCGTAAGCAAGCTGCGGTACCGCGCAAGAGCCGACGCCATCTCATCGAGGCGTTCGAACCAGAACTCACCGCGCCGTCCGCGCGCGTCTGCGAGACACGAGCTTGACCCGAAACACCCTCTCGGTTCTCCTATCCCCTACCATGCCCAAGCTCGTCGCTCTTGTGTCGTTCCTTGCTGCCGGTGCGGTCGGCACACCGCGTTCACAGGCCAGCTCGGAATACACCGCCATCGTGCACCCGGATCGCGCCGAGTTCGTCTTTGCTCCTGAACAGCAGGCGATCTGGGAGTGGAATCAGCCGGGCAGTCACGGTGCTGACTATGTCTGGGCAGTCACGGTGATGCAAGGCGCGGTCGGCTACGAGCTCGGCGCCTACAGGTTCACGCGCCTGGGACCAGATCCGGTGCGTGGCTCCCTCGCCGATCTGATAGCCGCGTGCCAGCACTCGGTAGCCTACGTTGCCAACGGCACAGCCAACAACCTGGGCGATTGCGAGGTGACCGTCGACGATCGCAATCGCGTCCACGTCGTGCTCACGAACGAGAAGCTGTTGCGCAAGATGTTCGCTCGGCAACCGGCCACGGTCGGGATGTCGGTGACGACTCCCAAACGGTATGGCGAGAAACAAGTCCTGGTCACCTACGAGGACTGGCAACCCGCTCCACCACCACCCGACCGCCCACACGAGAGCGCACCGGAGGCGCTCGCGTTCCTGCACGACAAGGTCGACCAGGCGATGTACCACATCGAAGCGCGCGGCGCAGTGCAGGCACGGCTGACGTGCAAGCCCGAGCTCTTTCACAGAGCCGACCTCACGATTCGCGCGGCCTGGACGAAGGAGCCGCACCAGGTCACCGTGGACGTCAGCTCGAACACCTTCAGCGAAGTCGAGCGCAAAGACATACAGACGAGCTTGCAGCGAAACGAGTATTCGGTTCTCGAGGAAATGCTGCTGTCGAGTTCGACCGTTGCGCGCGAGCTGATCGTGACGCGCAGCGCCGACGGCGATCTCGTCAAGATCACGCTCTGGCCCAAGGACCTCACGCAACTCCAGCCACTCGCGCACCGCTGGTACGACTCTTTGGGCAAGCTCGTGAAGCAAGTCACACTGAGCGACGGACCGTCAGGACCCTCCGAGGACGAGACGAAGTTCGAATGCGAAGCGCTCGCCGATGCCGAGGGTCGCTATCTGGTCGTTCGCCGCGACGGATCGCCCGTCGAGCACGAGCTGCGCGACGGCTTCCATCGCATCACGGCGATATGGGACATGGACCACGTATCCCGTTATCAGGTGGAGATCCGCACGGCGAAGGATGCGCCGTTCCCCGACGAGTGGCAGGCCCCACGTCGTCCAGAGGAGAGTTCGCCGGAAGCGCTGGCGTTCCTGCGCGACAAGGTCGACCAGGCAATGTACCAGATCGAAGGGCATGGCGCCGTGCAAGCGACGCTCACCTGCAAGCCGGAAGTTCCCGGAGGCGATCTCGCGATCTCCGTCACGTGGACGAAGGAGCCGCACCAGGTCACCGTGGACGTTCGCTCGAGCACGATGAGCGAGGCGATGCGCAACGACATCAAGGAGCAGGTGCAGCGCAGCGTCTGGGACCTGCTGGAGGAAATGCTGCTGTCTTCCTCCACCGTTGCGCGCGAGCTGATCGTGACGCGCAGCACCGACAGCGATCTCGTCAAGATCACACTCTGGCCCAAGGACCTCACGCAATTCCGGCCGGTCGCGCACCGCTGGTACGACGCATCCGGCAAGCTCGTGAAGCAGTTCCTGTTCGGCGGCGGTCCCTGGGGCCCGTACGATCGCGCGATGCCGATCGCTTGCGAGGTGCTCGATGATGCTGGGGGTCAGTACCTGGTCGTCCGCCGGGATGAATCGCCTGTCGAGCACGAGCTGC
The DNA here is from genome assembly GCA_046349655.1 of Planctomycetota bacterium. Taxonomy (GTDB): domain Bacteria; phylum Planctomycetota; class B15-G4; order B15-G4; family JAXMBY01; genus JAXMBY01. The sequence goes on along the minus strand of JAXMBY010000032.1, from coordinate 29,176 downwards.
GCGACGGCTTCCACCGCGTCACGGCAATCCGGGACGGGGACCAAGTGGTCCGCTACCAGGTGGAGATCAGCACCGCCAAGGAACCCGGTCGCTGATGCGGCTCACGATGAGGTCCGTACGCCAGGTCGGTTGAAGTGGCAGAGAACCATTCTGATCTGATCTGACGCAGCTCAGCAGCGAAGCGGTCACGCCTGCTCGCCGCCGTAGCCCGAGACGCCGCCGGAGACGATGAACGCCATCACGTCGGCGCGATCGGCTGCGATCGGGACCACGAGCTCGCGCGGCACGACCATCAGGTTGCCGGCGAAGTTGTAGGACTGCGGCACGTACACGGCGACGTGATCGGCGATGCCGAACGTGGCGAGGCTCTCGCGCGTCATGAAGCCCATGAGCTTGATCTGGCTCTGGCGAAACGGCGTGACCAGCACCGGATGCTCGAACCGGCGCTGCTCGCCGACGAACGCGCCGAGCAGATCGCGCACCGACGTGTACAGCACGCGCACGAATGGCAGCCGCTCGAACACGCCCTGCACGAGCTGCACCAGCTTGCGACCCAGGAAGTTGGACGCGAGCACTCCCACCACCGTGACCAGGAGCAACGTCGTCAGCACGCCGACCAGCGGCGTGAACCAGGTCGGCTCGAGCATCGGCAGCGCCTCGGTGACGCGGCGGCCGACGCGCGAGAACAGCAGCCGATCGAGCGTGGCGATGATCACGTAGCCCAGGTACACGGTGATCATCACCGGCAACAGCACCAGGCTACCCTGCAAGAAGTACTTGATCAGTCGGCGCATGACAGAGCTCCGGCACGCGACGCTGACGAGGGTCCGGCGTCACGCCCCACGATCGAGCCTCGCGCATGGCGGCCGCCGCCGTGGCGACCGCGCGCTGGTTCCGTTGCTGTGGCGCCGCCGTCTTACTGCGGCGGTGGCACGATTACCAGGCGCCATCAGGTTCTTGCAGAACGAGATGCACGAGACCATCGCCCGCATCGGCAGCAGGTCGCAGGATGGCGGTGCTTGCCGTGGAGCGCGATGCTCGCGCTCACGTGGGTCCGGTCACGGATCGCAGACACTGCCATGTCCAGAGGATCCTCACTGGTGGCCCGCTACGATCCCAGGACGAGCTGCAACCCCGGCGTGAAGGAGATGCCTTTCGACGCGCCGCCGTCCACCTCGAGAGCTTGCAGATACACCGAGACGCCGCACCGGATCGGGTCGCATGGAACCGGACCCGTCAGCGCGCCGCCGTTCCCAGACAACGGCAGGAGAAAGACCAACGCCGGCACCACCAGCACGTGCCCATCGTAGCTCGTGGGCCGGTCGGCCGGTTTGATGCCGATGAAGAGTGCCACGGTGGTGTCGGCGCCCAGCGAGTTGGCTAGGTTCAACGTCACCGTCGCACACAGCTCTGGGTCGCTCGCGGCGGTGAAGCCCGGGACGCCGTTGGTGCCCGGCCAACCCGAACCGTAGTTCTGCCACGAGGCGCTGGCGCAGGGGCAGCCGCTCAGGAGCACCGAGACCGTGCGCGAGCCATCGTTCGCCGTCACCAGATCGTGATCGCCATCGCGATCCAGATCCGCGCTCGTCACCGAGCGGGGTTGTTCGCCGACACCGTCGCGGCCGACGCCATACTGCACGTGCGGCGCAAACGAGCCATCGCCTTGATTGAGCAGCACCGACACCGTCCCCGAGCCCTCGTCGGCCACCATCAGATCTTGATCGCCATCGCCATCCAGATCTGCGCTCGTCACCGAGCGGGGACCGAGGCCGACCGTGTACTGGACGTGCGGCGCGAACGTACCATCGCCTTGATTGAGCAGTACGGACACCGTGAGCGAGGCGTCGTTCGCCACCGCCAGATCTCGATCGCTGTCCCCGTCGAGGTCCGCGCTCACCACCGAGAACGGGGCCTTGCCCACGCCGTACTGGACGTGCGGCGCGAAGGTGCCGTCGCCCCGATTCAGCAGCACCGACACCGTGTTCGAGCCAACGTTCGCCGTCACCAGGTCCTGATCGCCATCGCGATCCAGATCCGCGTTCGTCACCGAGAGGGGAGAGTTGCCCACGGCATACCCGACGTAGGGCGCGAACGTACCGTCACCTTGATTGAGCAGCACGGACACCGTGTCATGAGAATTCGCCGTTGCTAGATCTGGGTCGCCGTCTTGATCCAGATCCGCGCTCGTCACCGCGTAGGGATCGACGCCCACGGCGTACTGGACCTGCGTCGCGAACGTGCCGTCGCCGCGGTTGAGCAGCACCGACACCGTATTCGGGTAGTCGGCGTTCGCCGTCGCGAGATCTTGATCGCCATCTTGATCGAGATCCGCGCTCGTCACCGAGTTGGGGTTGTTGCCCACGGCGTACTGGACCTGCTTCGCGAACGCGCCGTCGCCACTATTGAGCAGCACCGACACCGTGCCCGATGACTTGTGGTTCGCGGTCACCACATCCTGATCGCCATCTTGATCCAGGTCCGCGCTCGCCACCGAGGAGGGATCTCTGCCCACGCCAAACTGCAACGGCGTCTCGAACGAGCCGTCCCCTTGATTGAGCAGCACGGATACCGTGTCCGCGGTGTAGTTCGCCACCGCCAGATCTCGATCGCTGTCTTGGTCCACGTCCGTGCTGGTCACCGAAAAAGGGTCTCTGCCCACGCCGTACTGGACGTGCGGCGCGAACGTGCCATCGCCCTGGTTCAGCAGCACCGACACCGTGCTCGCACTTTCGTTCGCGGTCACCAGATCCCGATCGCCATCTTGATCCAGGTCCGCGCCCGTCACCGAGTAAGGATAGTCGCCCACCTCGTACTGGACCTGCGGCGCGAACGTGCCGGGGCCCTGGTTCAGCAGCACCGACACCGTGAAAGAGGACTCGTTCGCCACTGCCAGATCCTGATCGCCATCTCGATCCAGGTCTGCGCTCGTCATCGACCTGGGATGCTTTCCCGCACCGTACTCCACCTGCGGCCCGAACGTACCGTTGCCTTGATTGAGCAGCACCGACACCGTGAACGCGTCATAGTTCGCCGTCGCCAGATCTGGACGACCATCACCATTCAGGTCCACGCTGGTCACCGACACAGGATACTCCCCAACGTCGTACTGCACCTGCGGCGCGAACGTGCCATCGCCTTGATTGAGCAGCACCGACACCGTGGACGCGTGGTAGCGGTAGTTCGCCACCGCCAGATCTGCGTCGCCGTCCCGATCGAGGTCGGCGCCTGTCACCGAGGTGGGAAAGGCCCACGTCGTACTGGACGTGCGGCGCGAACGTGCCATCGCCCAGATTGAGGAGCACCGACACCGTGGATGAGAGGTCGTTCGCCACGGCGAGATCCTGATCGCCGTCCTGATCGAGATCCGCGCTCGTCACGCTGCGAGGATAAGCGCCCACGTCGTACTGGACGTGTGGTGCGTACAGGCCACGACCTTGGTTCAGGAGCACGGACACTGTGTTCGCGGCACTGTTCGCCACGGCGAGGTCTTGATCGCCATCTTGATCGAGGTCCGCGCTCGTCAGCAAGTACGGAGAGTCGCCCACGTCGAACTGCCGGTTCTGGAACGACGGGCAGTCGCCGGCGCCTTGCGCGCGAACCGTTCCGCTCACGGCCAGGAGCACCACGACGGCAGCCGCCACTCTGACAGACATCGTCGCCTCCGGAAGAAGGTCGCCTCCGTGAATCAGCCACGAGTATACATTCCGCCAGCAGCAAGGTCGCTGGGTGCGGGAGAAGGGGGCTGTCGGTCTCGCGCTTGCCGAGCGCACGGCGCGTGAGCACCAGCTCGGTGAGGCGCTCGATCGTGTTGCTGTGCACGTCGCCGTGGATCGCACGGGCCATCGCCTGCGCTGCGCGAGAGCATGGCTCGGCGCACCAGGCGCTGGCGTGCGCTCGTACCGGACCGCTCGGAGTTTTTTTTTGCGGCGCGATTTGGGAGCCACGCCGGAGTTCTCGCTTTGGAGGGGGAATCGGTCGATCGGCAGCTGCCGTGGGGCAACCTGCCGCCGGCCCCAGCCAAGGAGGATTCCCATGTCGTTCAATCGACGGACCATCGCGTGGTCGGTTCTTGTCGCCGGGTCGGTTGCTGCCGGCCCGCTGGTTGCCCAGAGCACCAAGCGGGCAAGCGTGAACAACGGCGGCATCGAGGGTAATGCGCGGAGCTTGCTGCCGTCGCTGGACCGGAGCGGTCGCTACGTCGCCTTCCAGAGCGACGCCAGCAACCTGGATTTCGGCGACGTGAACATGGCCAGCGACGTGTTCGTGCGCGACCGGGCAATCGGCGTGACCGACCTGGTCAGCGTGAACAACGGCGGGGCGCAGGGCACCGGTGCGAGCGACAGTCCCCATCTCTCGGGGCTCGGCCAGTACGTGGTGTTCCGCAGCGACGCGCCCAACTTCTGGCCGGGCGACATCAACGGTCTCGGCGACATCATCTTGCGCGACATCCCGGGTGCCCTGACCGAGCCGATCAGCCTCGACTTCGGCGGCGGACCAGCCAACGGCGCGAGCTATGATCCGTTCGTCACCACCAACGGCCGCTGGGTGGCATTCACCAGCAGCGCGAGCGACCTGGTGCCGGGCGACATGAACGGCCTCGATGACTGCTTCGTGCGCGACCGCATGTTCGCCGTGACCGAGTGCCTCAGCGTGAACGGCGCCGGCGTGGTCAACGCCAACGGTGCGAGCGGCGCGCCGTCGCTGTCTGCCGACGGACGCTACGCGGTGTTCCACAGCGATGCGAGCAACCTGGTGCCGGGCGACATGAACGCGGTCCGCGACGTGTTCATGCGCGACCGGCTCGCCGGCGTCACCGTGCGCATCAGCCTCGGTCCGGGCGGCGTCGAAGCCAACGGCGCGAGCTCGAACCCGTGGATCTCGGAGGATGGCCGTTACGTGACCTATCAGAGCGACGCGACCAACCTGGTCGCCGTTGATGTCAACGCGGCGACCGACGTGTTCGTGTTCGACCGTCTCGCCGTCACCACGGTGATGGCCAGTGTCTCGACGGCAGGCGTGCAGGGCATCGGCAACAGCCTGAACCCGGTCATCAACTCGGACGGCACGCGGGTCGCATTCACGAGCGAGGCCGACAATCTCTCCCCGCAGGACACCAACCTGGTCGCCGACGCCCATGTGCGCGATCTATGGCTGGGCGTGACGCACCGCGCCAGCTTGAGCGAGCTGTCGCTGCAGTCGGCAGGCGCGAGTGACGGAGCGACGATCTCCGGCAACGGCCGGGTCATCGCGTTCAGCAACGCCGAACCGGACCTGGTCGGCGCCGACACCAACCTGGTCGACGACGTGTTCGTCCGCGACGAGGTGACCGCCAGCGCGACGCTGTACGGCGCCGGCTTTCCCGGCACCTTCGGCATCCCGTTCCTCGGCATGCAGAACACACCGGTCATGGGGACCATCGGCGACATCGAGATCGGCAACTCGCGCGGCGTGCCGACGCTGGTGGTGATGTTCCTGGGACTGGCGACGGCGAGCCTGCCGACTCCATGGGGCGGCGACTTGCTGGTACAGCCGTCGATCGTGCTGCCGGCGATCTTGCCGGCCGGCATCTTCACCCTTGGTCTCAACATCCCGCACGAAGAGAAGCTCGAGGGGCTCGCGGTCTACATGCAAGTGCTCGAGCTGGATCCGGGCGCTGCCGCAGGCGTCTCGTTCACGCAGGGATTGGGCATGCTGCTCGGCTGGTGACGGCGAGCTGGGCTAGCCTCCCAGCTGCGCCGCCAGCCACGCGCGCACCATGCGCCAGTCGTTGCTGACCGTCATGTGGGAGACGCCCAGCGCCTCGGCGGTTTCCTCGATGCTCAGTCCGGCAAAGAACCGCAGCTCGACCATGCGCGCCTTGCGCGGGTCGAGCTCGGTCAGCTGCTGCAACGCGTCGTCCAGCGCGATCAGATCGACCTCCGGCTCGGCGCTCGGCGCGAGTCCCTCGACCAGCGTGATGCGAGCGGCACCACCGCCGCGCTTCGCCGTCAGCCTGGCCCGCGCGTGATCGACCAGGATCTCGCGCATCGCGCGCGCGGCGGTCGCCAGGAACTGCACGCGATCGCGCTGGGCTTGCGTGGCGGCGCGGTTGAGCTTCGCCCATGCCTCGTGCACCAGATCGGTCGGCTGCAGCATGTGTCCCTGACGCTCGCGATCGAGATAGCGGCGCGCCAGCTGGCGCAGCTCGTCGTAGACGAGCGCGGTCCAAGCAGCTTCAGTGTTCGGCGATGGCTCCATGTGGTAGCGTACGGCCCATGATACACGGTTGGTCCCGCAGGCGAGAGTGTTGCGCGTGGGGTGAGACATGGATCGGTCCGGATTCGCCCGTCTCCAGGAGCTGTTCAACCGGCTGAGCGATGCGCCGCCCACCGCGCGCAAGGCGGCGCTGGAAACACTGCGCCGCGAAGACGTCGAGCTCGCCGCGATCCTCGAGCAGATGGTCGCCAGCGATGGCGGGCCGGCCGACCAGCAGCTCGACGCGTTGCACCGACAGCTCGAGCTGGTGGCGGTGGACGCGATCGCCGGCGACGCGATCCCCGAGCACATCGCCGAGTTCAAGATCGTGGCGACGCTGGGCCGCGGCGGCATGGGCATCGTGTACCGCGCCGAACAGCAGAGCCCGCTCCGCGCGGTGGCCTTGAAGGTGCTGCAGCCCGGCATGACCTCGGTACATTCGCTCAGGCGCTTCGAGCTCGAGGCACAGGTGCTGGGCCGCCTGCAGCACTCCGGCATCGCACAGATCTACGCGGCCGGCACCGCACCGGTGAACGGCACCATCATGCCATACTTCGCGATGGAGCTGATCGACGGCACCCCGTTGACGCGCTTCGCGAATGATCGGCACCTGACCTTGCACGCCCGCATCGAGCTGTTGATCCAGGTGGCCGATGCGGTCCATCATGCGCATCAAAAGGGCGTCGTGCATCGGGATCTCAAGCCGGCCAACATCCTGGTCACCGCCGACGGTCAACCGAAGATCCTGGACTTCGGCGTGGCGCGGTTGATCGATCCCGTGCTCGCTGGCTCGTTCGTGACGCAAACCGGTCAGGTGATCGGCACGCTTCCGTACATGAGCCCCGAACAAGTCTCCGGGGCGGCCGATGCGGTCGACACGCGCTCCGACGTGTACGCTCTGGGCGTGCTGGCCTACGAGCTGTTGAGCGGCCAGCTGCCCATCGAGGTGAGCCACAAGAGCCTGCCGGAAGCTGCCCGCCTGATTGCCGACCACGACCCGCCGCGGCTGGGCACGGTGATGCGCTCGCTGCGTGGCGATCTCGAGACGATCGCGGCCAAGGCGCTCAACAAGGATCCGGCGCGTCGTTACGCCTCGGCCCACGAGCTGGCGCTCGACTTCACGCGCTACCTGCGCGAGGAACCGATCGAGGCGCGCCCGCCGAGCACCATGTATCAGGTCAACAAGTTCGCGCGCCGGCACCGCGGTCTGGTTGCCGGTCTCACCGCGGCGGTGGTGATCATGGCGCTGGGCGTGGCGGGCATGTGCGTGGTCACCATGCAGGCCAAGAGCAACGAGCGCGTCGCGAAGGCCGTGGCGAGCTTCGTCGAGGGGATCCTGACCGCCCCCGACCCCTGGTTGATCGGCGTTCCGGGACACAAGAACATGCGAGTGGAAGAGGTCCTCGCGCGTGCCAATGACCACGTCGATCGGGCGCTTGCCGACCTGCCGGCCGTCGAGGCCGGTGTGCGCGCGACGCTGGGCCGGACGTTCTCGAACCTGGGTCGCTATGATCGAGCCTTGCCGCACCTTCGGCGCGCACACACGCTTGCGGTATCGTCGCTCGGCGCCAACGATCCTGACACGCTGCGCTGCCAGAGCGACCTGGCACTGGCACACCTGCGTCTGGGCAATCGCGTCGAGGCCGAGCGCGTGGCGCGAGACGCGGTGGCACGCCTCGGCAGTACCGCAGGTGATGCCGACCGCGCGACGTTCGAGACCACCTCGGTGCTGATCAATGTCCTGCGCGAGCGCGGGCAGTTCGACGAGGCGCTGGAGCTCGCTCGGCGGTCGTATGTGTCGGTCGAACGGGCCTGCGGACCGGACCATCCGCAGACCCTGAGCGCGCTGCACAACTACGCGGTGATGCAGTTCGCTTGCGGCGCGCTCGACGATGCCGAGGCGAAGCTGCGCGTGGTACTCGAACGGCGGCGCCGCCAGCTCGGCGACGAGCATCCGTTCACGCTGGCCACGCTCGGCAGCCTCGGCGAGGTCCTGTGGCAGCGCGGACAATTCGCTGACGCGCTGGTGATCACGCGCCAGCAGCTCGCAGCGTATCAGCGCGTTCTCGACCACGAGCATCCGCAGGTCTTGCGCAGCCAGCACGGCCTCGGCGTCCTGCTGGCCGATGCCGGGGAGCTCGACGAGGCGCTGGCGCTGCGCGATCGGCTGCTCGAGGTCGCACCGCGCGTTCTGGGTGACGACCACCCGCTCACGCTGCAGATCCGGTTGGGCCGCGCCGACGTGCTGCGCCGCATGCGCCGGATGAAGGAGGCCGAGGACGACGTGCGCGTCCTGATCAAGACCGCCAGAGAGACCGCCACCGACGATCTGCCCGACCTGCTCAACATGCTCGGCTGCATCCTGGACGATTCGGATCGCGCCGCCGACGCGCGACCGTATCTCGAGGAGGCACTGGACATCGTGGTCGAGCGCGGTTCGCCAAAGCACTGGTCGACCGCCGTCTATCGCGCCAACCTCGGCAACTGTCTCAGACTGCTGGGCGAGTACGACCAAGCCGAGGCGGAGCTGCTCGAGAGCTACGAGCTGCTCGAAGCGCAGCTCGGCATCGCGAACGACCGCACCCAGTACGCGCTCGGCAAGCTCGTGCTGCTCTACGAGAAGACCAACCAGCGTGACAAGTGGCACGAGTTCAAGCGCCGCCTCACGCCCGCCGGCCAGCAGCACGCGCGCGGTCAATGACGGTGTCTCGCGTTAGGCTCATGGACATGGCACGTCAGAGATCGGTGAACGTCGTGATCTCGACGTTGGTCCGCACGCCGCCGATCTTCCCGCTCCAGACCCAGCTGCTGCCGACGAGATCTTGATCGGCAGGCACGAGCAGTGTGTACGACGCGCGGCCGTCCGCGTCGAGAGCGCCCGATGCCACCTGCCGCTCGATCGCGCCCGCGCGGCCCGCGCTCGCGCGGCGCAGCCCATCGCCAGGCGCCGAGACGAACAGCGTCCACCCGGCGAACGGCGGCCCGTACAGATCGAGCGTCAGCGGCTTGCCCATGCGCGGGGTGGCGCGCCAGGCGAGCTGGCGCGTGACGTTGCTGACGATCCGGTTCTGCGGGCTGCGGTTGCCGACCACGAGGTCGAGGTCGCCATCGTCATCGAGATCGGCGAGCACCAGCGCCGCCGTGGCGTCGTGATCCCGAGGCAGCTGCGCGTCCGCCTCCGTGAACTGGCCGGCGCCGTCGTTCAGCGCCACGTCGGTCCACACCCACGGCCCGGCCCGCATGTCACGCTCGCTGCTCATGCGGCGAGAGACGAGATCCAGGTCGCCATCGCCGTCCACATCGGCGAGGCCGACCGGACCGGCACCCACGAGACCCTGCGGCAGCTGGTCGGTGGCATCGGTGAAGTCACCCCGCCCGTCATTGAGGTACAGGCGAGGAGGCGCCTCGTCGTTGCCAACCGCCAGGTCGAGATCCCCATCACCGTCCACGTCGCCCGCGGCGAGCGCGACGGTCTCGTCGGCATCCCTCGGCAGCTGCCAGACCGCATCGGCGAAGTGACCGCTGCCGTCGTTCAGGTAGAGCCGGTCCTGGCTCTCCCAGCAATGGTCGTAGAACGCCCACTGGTTGAGGTCGCCGCACGAGCTGCGGTTGCCCATCACGATGTCCAGGTCGCCGTCCTCGTCCACATCGCCCAGCACGAGCGCCATGGTGTAGCGCTCGTGCTGCGGCAGCTGGCTCGTGGCGTCAGTGAAGTGAGCCGTGCCGTCGTTCAGGTAGAGCCGGCTCTGCTCGCTCCAGTTTCCGATCACGACGTCGAGGTCGTCGTCATGATCGAGGTCGCCGAGCGCCACGCTGGTGGTCATGTCACGCGGGTCGGGCAGCTGGCCCGTCGCATCGGTGAAGTGGCCGCCTTCGTTGAGGTAGAGACGGTTCCGCTGATCCTGGGACCAGAAGCCGTTGCCGACCACCGCGTCCAGGTCCCCGTCCTGGTCGAGGTCGCCGAGCGCCACGGCCGCGGTCCGGTCACCGCGCCGGGGCAGCTCATCCGTCGCGTCCATGAAGCTGCCTGCTCGGTTGTTCAGGTAGAGGCGGTCCTGCGTGCCCTGGTTGCCGATCACGAGGTCGAGATCCTGGTCGCCATCCACGTCGCCGATCGCGACGCCGCCGGCGACGTCGCCGATCGCCGGCAGCGGTCCCGTGACGTCCGTGAACGCCCCGCGGCCATCGCCGAGGAACAGCCGGTTCTGTTCTCCCGGCGCGCCGAGCACGATGTCCGGATCGCCGTCGCCGTCCATATCGCCCATCGCCACCGCATCGCCCCAGGCCGGTGGCAGGTCGATCGTGGGTACACTGAAGTACCCATCGCCATCGTTCACGTACAGGAAGCTCGTGATGCCCGCGTCGCAGTAACGCACGTTGGCCACGACGAGGTCCAGATCGCCATCCCCGTCGACGTCGCTCAGCGCGAGCGCCTCGGCGCAGCTCTTGTCCGACGGCAGCCGATCGCTCGCATCGGTGAAGTGGCCGGTGCCATCGTTGAGGTAGAGCTCGTTCGTGGTGGCGAAGTTGGCCAGCACGAGGTCCGCATCACCGTCGCCGTCCACATCACCGGCTACCAGCGCGTGTTCTCCGCCGCGCAACGGCGGCAAGCTGCCGCTCCCGTCCGTGAACCGACCGGTGCCGTCGTTCAAGTACAGCTTGTTGGGGGCTCCCGACTCCACCAGCATCAGGTCCGGGTCGCCGTCGCGATCCACGTCGACGAACGCCAGCGCGGCGGTGAAGACATTGTCCGGAGGCAGCTGGCTCGAGGCATCCGAGTAGTGTCCGGTGCCGTCGTTCAGGTAGAGGCCGTCCTGGTCTTCGCTGCCCAGCACGAGATCGGGATCACCGTCGGCGTCCACGTCGGCGGCATCGATGCAGAACGTGACGTCCGGGAACAGCGGCAGCCGATCGCTCGCGTCGGTGAAGCGGCCGGCGCCGTCGTTCCGATAAAGCTGGTTGCGATACCCCTCCGCGAGCACGAGGTCCGGATCGCCATCGAGGTCCACGTCGGCAAGCAGCAGGTCCTGCGTGAAGTTGTCGATCAGCGGCAGTCGTCCCGGCGCATCGGTGAACCGGCCATTGCCGTCATTCTCGTACAGCCGATCCGGCTGGTGGGAGTTCCCGACCACCAGGTCCGCGTCGCCGTCGCCATCCACGTCCGCGAGCACGAGGTCGGTCGTGTAGTCCGAGTCCGGCGGCAGCATCTGGTGGAGCTGCTCGAACCTTCGCGCCTGGGCTTGCGCCGCCGCGGCCAGCAGAGTTGCAAGCAGAATCGACCCGGCTCCTGAACTGCGAGGCATGTCCGGCTCCTTTCAACACTGACCCTTGAGAGAAGTGCCGTCGGGGTGAGCCCGGGACCGGAATTCTCGCGCAGCGGCTCGGAAACGATCGTTGCCACGCGAGGGCCAGGTGCTCGGTCGTCGTGAGCCAGCCTCTGCACGAGCGTCTCGGGAGATCCTGTCAGCTCGTGGAGCCAGGAGGAAGACGAAAAGGCGAGCGGGCAGGCCGTGCGCTGGTCGCTCGATCGGGCGGGGCCATGGAGACATCGGCCACGCCTCGCGCCATCGATTCTTCACCCGCGAGTAGATCATCTGTGTCATCGCCCCAACGCGTCACGATCCGCGAACACGGTCCACGCGTCCGTGTCGAGCAGCATGCGCACGAGCGCAAGCACGATCGGCTGGCAGCTGCTGAGGCCGAGGCTGCAGAGTGGCAGCGCATCGGCCGCGCGACCGCAGGTGCCGCCCAGGTGCGGTGCCGTCGCCCTGTCCATCGCCGATACGCTCGTTACGGCTGGGGAACCGATGATCGCGCGCGAACTCGAGCGCGGCGTGCGGCATGGCCCGCGTGCTCGCGCAGGAACGACCTTTGCACTCGTGCGCCCGCCGAGGTGCACGGGCAATCGTTCCCTTCGAGAGAGGCTCCCATGCAGCACATCCACGGCCATCGCCGGCACGGCGGTGTCGCATCCCTGGCGATCGTGCGCGCCGCGCTCGGTGTCGCCACCGTGTCTGGCCACGTGACCGCGCTGGCGCAGGATCCGGCCGCGCAGGAGCGGGCGCCGCCGCCGCCGCAAACGTCCGCGGCCAAGCCCGCCAGCCCCGAGGAGCCGCGCAGCTACCCGATGCCCGACGAGGTCGTGGTGAGCGCGGAGCGCGGCGTGCCGCTCGCCTATCCGGGCGGCCGCGACGTGATCGAGCGCGACCTCATGGACCGCTACCCCGACGCCAACATCGGCACGTTGCTGCGGCGCGTGCCGGGCGTGTACTTCCTCCCCGAGAACGGCAACGACTCGCGCCTGAACATCGGCTTGCGCGGCAATGATCCGCGCCGCTCCTCGCTCACCGCCGTGCTCATCGACGGCGTGCCGATCTGCGAGGCGCCCTACGGCAACACCGACATCGATGGCCTGCCGATCAGCTTCGAGCGCATCTGGCGCACCGACGTGATCCGCGGCGGGGCGTCGATCCGCTATGGTCCGAACTCCGCCGGCGGCGTGATCAACTTCCTCACCGAGCCGGTGCCCGACGAGCCGCTGCTGCGCGTGACCGCGAGGTACGGCAGCGACCGCGACTACGCCATCGCCTCGGCGGCCGGCGGAACGTGGGGCGACTACGGCGTGCTTGTGAGCGGCGTGCAGAAGGGCGGCGATGGCTTCCGCGAGCACAGCGCGTTCACCGACGACGATGCGTCGGTGAAGATGCGCTACGCCCTGAACGACGCCGACACCCTCACCTGGTCGATCAGCCGGTTCGTCGAGCTGGACGCGGAGCAGCCGGGCGGGCTGACGCAGGCCGCGTTCGACGACGATCCCGGCCAGTCGCTGCGCGCGGGCGCCGACTTCCGCTTCGACGCGAACCGTTACGTCGTGCAGTTCCAGCACGAGGTCGGCCCCGGCAGCGCGTGGCAGATGATCGGCTGGTGGCAGGACGGTTTCCGCGGGCTGTTCGACTTCCGGCCGGTGGTGGCGCCGTTCGAGGTGCGCCGCGTGCAGGAGTCGGTGTTCAGCTCGGGCGCGCTCGAGGCGCGCTACACGTGGACCGCCGAGCTGTTCGGCCTGCCGAACGCCTTCTATCACAGCGCGCGCTACCTGGTCGAGCGCAACGACGAGTTCTACTGGCGCCAGCCGCTCACCGGCGGACCGAGGGTCGAGCCGTTCGACCTGCACGCGCTGTTCAAGGGGCGCGCGTTCTCGTTCTTCAACGAGGACACCGTGTCGCTCGCGGACAACCTCGACTGGGCGCTCGGCTGCCGCGTCGAGAGCATCGTCATGGATGGCGTGTCGCGCGACACGGGCGATCAGATCGTCAAGGACTATGGCCTGTTCCTGCCGGAGTCCAACCTCACCTGGAAGGTGCGGCCGCTCACCGCGCTGTATGCGAGCTACCAGCAGAACTTCTATCCGCCGCAGTACGAGACCGGCTTCGACCCGGCGAGCGTGCTGTTCGCACCGACCAAGCCCGAGTACTCGGACTCGTACGAGGTCGGCACACGCTGCCGCGAGCTCGAGGGGTGGCAGCTGTCGCTCGCGCTGTTCGAGACGAGCTTCAAGGACAAGATCGATTTCGTCAACACGTCCGATGGCAAGAAGCAGGCGGTCAACTCCGGCAAGGCGCTGAGCGGCGGCGTCGAAGTCGGCGCCGCCTACGATGTCGGCGCCGCGATCGCGAGCCTCGCCGGGCTGTCGCTGTACGGCAGCGTGACGGAGATGCGCTCGCGCATCGAGAACGGTCCCAACGAAGGCAACGACACGCCCGATGCGCCGCACCGGCTGGCGAGCTTCGGCGTCGAGTACGAGCACGAGAGCGGCGTGTGGACGCGCCTGGGCGGTTCGTATTCGGCGAAGTCGTTCAAGGACCTCGCGAACACCGACCCCGGCACCGCCGACGGCGTGAACGGTCCGGTGCCGGCATTCACGCTGTGGGACCTCGCCATCGGCTGGCACGAGCATCCGGATAGGAGTGGCCTGTCGCTCGCGACCGGAGTCACCAATCTGTTCGACGAGGAGTACTTCCGCCGGTTCGCGACCGGCATCTACCCCGGCGCTCCACGGCAGTTCTTCGCGTCGGTGTCCTACAGCTTGAGCTTCTGAAGCGACGCGCTGCCCGGCGGTGAAGAACGTGCCAGCGGGTTGCAAGGCGGTGCGTGAACCGTTGGGTCTTCGTCAGGACAACCCTGCCACGCGCTCGGCTGGCGTGCCGCTTTCCGGAAATCGAGCAGCCAACCGTTTTTCAGGAACGGCGCCTCGCGCGCCGATAAGACGAGCATGGGTACCAGCCGTGGCAAGCGAGCAACCACCAAGCGACCAGCTCGTGCGAAGCGACTCTCGCGCAAGCCGGGAAGGGCCGCGGTCGCATGCCCTGCCGAGGCGCGCCACCACACCCACAAGGACACGGGCAGGACGAACACGCTGCCGACGAGCTCGCCGGCGACGGACCGTGCTATCGAGCAGCTCGCCCGCGACGTGGCCGTCACGTCCGACACGATGGCCGCAGTCCTCGACCGCTTCGCCCGCCATGCGGCGGGAGAGAAGCTGACCGTCAAGACCCGCACGGCCGACCGCGTCGAAGCAGACTGTTTCTGCGAGTGGACCGAGATGCAGCAGGAGCTGCAGGCGTCCGCGGGCGCCGCTCGACAAGACGGCCAGGCGACACCCCGCGTGGCGTCCGGCGTCATGCTGGCGGAGCTCATGCGTGAGCGACCCATGCTCTGGACCTGTGCCGTGTTCGTCACCGCGTACTGGCTCGGCTGGCTCGTGAAGGCGCTGTCCTGAAGAACAGCGTCCACTGACCGCGCACGGCGACTGGCCAGGCCGAACGGGCGCTAGCGCCGCCCGGCGAGCAGCGTGCCGAGCTCGCCGCTGGCGCGCACCAGGGTGAGGTAGAACGCCTTGCGATCGAACTGCTCGCTCGCAAGCCGCAGCTGCGCCGTGAGCAGCTCATCCTGTGCGGTGAGCCGCTCGAGATTGGTCGACATCCCCACGGCGTAGGTGTCCTCGGCCTGCGCGAACGCCGCTTCCGCCGCGCTCAGCTCGACCTGCACCTCGGCCAGGCGCGCCGTGCTCGCACCAAGGTCATGGCGCGCGATCGCGAGCTCCTCGTGCACGCGGCGGCGGGTGAGCGCCGCGCTCAGCTCGGCCTGCCGGAACTGCGACCAGGCGCGGCGCACGTCGGCGTGGATGCGCCCGCCGGAGAAGATCGGCAGGCTGAGGCTCAGGAGCCCGTTCCAGTCGCGATCCGTGGGCAAGCTGTCGCGCGACAGGAAGTAGGCGAAGTCGACCTGCAGAGTCGGGTAGTACTGGCCCACCGCCCGATCGATCTCGTGGCGCGTGGCGGCCTTCGCGGCGTCGGCGGCGAGCACGTCCGGGCGGGTGGCGACCGCGCGCGCCTCGAGCTCGTCGAGCGGCGCGATCGCAGCTGGCACGTCGAGTTCGTCCAGCAGCGGCAGCGCGGTGACGTCGATGCCGGTGAGGAACCCGAGCGTGCTGCGCGCGCGCGCGACGTCGTTCTGCGCATCGATCAGCTTGAGCCGCGTCCCGGAAGCTTGTGCCTCGGTTTGCGCCACGTCGAGTGGCCGCGCCATCCCTGCATCGTAGCGCGCCCGCATGTCGCGCACGCGTTCGTCCTGGCGCGCCAGCGAATTCTCGAGCACCACCACCGACTGCTGCGAGCGCAGCACCTGGTAGAAGATGCGCGCCACATCGAGCAGCAGCGATTCGCGCAGGTCGAGCAGGAGCTCGCGCTGCTGCCGGCTGGTGGCCTCGGATGCGCGCAGCGCGGCGCGATCCTGGAAGCCTCGGAATGCATCGATGCTGGCTGCCACCGGCACGTCGAGCTGCGTTGGATCGTCGAGAAACGGGATGCCGCTCGCGCTCTGCTCGCGGTACACGTAGCTCGGCACCAGGCTGACGGTGGGCACGAACGCGGCCGCGGCGCGCTTGCGTGCGATCAACGCCTGCACGTAGCTCTCGCCCTGGATCGCGAGCTGCTCGTTGTTCTGGTTGGTGAGCCACAGGAGCGCTACCAGCGTGAGCGGTTCGCCGGGACGCGGCGCGCTGGGCGGTGGCGCCGTGTCCAGCAGGTCGCGGTACAGCGCGACCTCTTGCTGCTGGTCGACCGTGCATGCCATCGGTGCGAGCGTGATGAGCGCCAGCGGGTTGCGTCTCATGATCGCTTCCTGATGCCCTTGCCGATCAGCCGGAGCAGATGCCTGGCGATCGCGCTGGCGCTGGTGCGTGGTGTACGGTACAGCATGGCGCCGCGTACCGCAGACAGGATGAACGTCGCGGTGAGCGTTGGATTGGCGTCGGCGAGCTCGCCCGAGCGGATGCCGTTGCGGATGATCCCGCTCAGCAACCGGAGCAACGTGCGGCGTTGTTCGTGCAGGCGCTCGCTAGTGGGAATCCAGCCGGCGCGCAGCATCTCGAACAGCTCGGGATGCTGCGCGGAGAATGCCACGATCTCGCCGACCGTGGCGGCCAGCGCGTCCCACGCCGAGCCTCCGGGCGGCGCGATTGCTCGCTCGATGCGCACCGTCAGCTCGAGGAGCTGCTCGTGCAACAGCGAGCCGTACAGATCTTCCTTGGTCGCGAAATAGATGTAGATCGTGCCCTTGCCGATCCCGGCCGCGGCGGCGACGTCCTCGAGACGCACCTGATGGAACGGGCGGCTCGCAAACAACCGCGCGGCGACGTTCACGATCTCCCGGCGCTTGCGCTCGTCGATGCGTTGCATGCAATCGATCCACCCATGACAGGCTGCTTGCAAAACTGACTGGTCAGTTTTACGATGGGCGCGCTCCGCCGTCAAGATGGCCCGTTTGCCTGAGCGTCATGACTCGCATCTGGTTCTTCTTGCTGCCCGCGCTGGTCTTGCTCGCCTCGTGCCAGCGCACCGCGTCCGTCGCCAAGACCGACGTCGCTGCCGAGCGCGTGATCGTCACGCTCGCACCGACGACGATGCAATCGATCGAGCGCCGCGTCGCCGTGGTGGGAACCATCTTCGGCAACCAGGAGCTCACGCTGTCGGCCAAGGTCAGCGGGCGCGTGCGCCAGGTGCTGGCCGACATGGGGGACCGGGTGGCGCCGGGCGATGCGCTGGTGCAGATCGAGCAGACCGACTACGAGCTCGAGCGGCTGAAGCAGGACACGGCTCTGCACCAGACGCTGGCCCGGCTGGGTCTCACGAGCGAGCCCGACGCAGGCTTCGACGAGAACCAGCTGCCCACGGTGCAGCGCGCCGTGCTGCAGGCGCAGAACGCCGAGGCGAAGATGAACCGCGCCCGGCGCTTGTTCGAGCAGAAGCCGCCACGCATGAGCGAGCAGGAGTTCGCCGACCTGCGAACCGAATGGCAGGTGATGCAGAGCAACGCCGAGGTCGAGCGGCTCACCGTGCGCGCGCTGCTCGCCGAGGCGCGCGCACGCCGCGCGGATCTCGACGTCGCCAACCAGCACCTCGCGGATACGACGGTGCGCGCCCCCGCGAGCGGCGGGCGGACCGAGTATGCGGTCGCGACGCGCATGGTCTCGGGCGGCGAGTACGTGCGCGAGGGCGACCCGCTTCTGCGTCTGGTCGATGATCATCCGGTCAAGTACCGCGCCACGGTGCCGGAGCGCTTCATCGCCGACGTCAAGGTCGAGCAGTCGGTCGCGGTCACGGTCGAGGCGTATCGCCAGCAGTTCACCGGCCGGGTGACGCGCGTGCGTCCGCAGATCGATCCTGCGAGCCGCACGTTCGAGATCGAGGTGCTGATCGACAACCAGGATCATCGCCTCATCCCCGGCGCCTTCGCGCGCGGCTCGGTCCTGGTTGGCACCGATCGAGACGTGACGCTCGTGCCGCAGGCGGCGGTGGTCGCCTTCGCCGGGTCGAAGAAGGTGTTCACGGTCGAGGACGGCAAGGCCGTGGCGGTGGCGGTCGAGACCGGGCGCGTGGTGCAGGACCACGTCGAGGTAACGCGCGGGCTGCAGGGTCGGCGCGACGTCGTGGTCACGGGCGCGACCAAGCTCGCCGACGGCTCGGCGGTCGAGGTGAAGCGCGCCGCCGAGATCGACGCGCCGCCGCCACCCACGCCGCGGTCCAGGAGCGAATGACGATGTCGCTGCCAGCGCTCTGCATCCGCCGCCCGGTGTTCACGGTCATGCTGGTCACCTTGCCGGTGGTCCTGGGTGCGCTCGCGCTCACCGGCATCGGCGTCGACCTGTTCCCGAACGTCGAGCTGCCCATCGTCATCGTTTCCACCAGCCGGCCCGGTGCCTCGGTGGAGGAGATGGAGACCGGCGTCACCAAGGTCATCGAGGAGGTGGTGAACACGATCGCCGGGATCGACGAGCTGCGCAGCACCACCACCGAGGGACTGTCGGTGGTGACCATCCAGTTCCTGCTCAGCAAGAACCGTGACTTCGCGCAGCAGGAGGTGCAGAGCAAGATCAACGTCATCCTCTCGCAGCTGCCGACCGGCACCGAGACGCCGATCATCGACAAGTTCGACGTCGACGCCGCGCCGGTGATGACCATCGCCGTTTCCGGCCAGCGAAGCTTGCGCGAGCTGACCGAGATCGCCGACAAGCGCATCGGCGAGAACCTGAGCAGCCTGAACGGCGTCGGCTCGGTGACGCTCGTGGGCGGCCGCCATCGCGCCATCAACGTCACCGTGGACGCGCCCAGGCTCGAGGCATTCGGCCTGTCGATCGAGGCGGTGCGCCAGGCGCTCGCCAGCCAGAACCTCGAGCTGCCCGGCGGGCGCGTCGACCAGGACCAGCGCGAGCTGGTGCTGCGCACCATGGGGCGCATCGATGATCCCTCGCAGTTTCGCGATCTGATCATCACCAACATCGCCGGCCAGCCGATTCGCATCGCCGATCTCGGCGGCGACGCGGCGGTGGTCGACGGCGTGGAGGAGCCGCGGTCGCTGGCCCGCCTCGATGGCGAGAACGCGGTGTCGCTGGTGGTGCAGAAGCAGAGCGGCAGCAACACCACCGAGGTGATCGACGTCGTCAAGGCGCGCCTCGGGGAGCTCGAGCAGGCGCTGCACGTGGAAGGCAAGCCCGACCTGCGCCTGCAGGTGATCCGTGATCAGTCGCGGTTCATCAAGGCGTCGCTGCACGAGGTTCAGGTGCATCTCTTCCTGGGGGCGGCGCTGGTCGTGCTCACCATCCTCGTGTTCCTGCGTGACTGGCGCACCACGATCATCGCCGGCATCGCCATACCGGTGTCGATCATGTCCGCGTTCCCGGTGTTCAGGCTGTTCAACCTCACGCTCAACAACATCACCCTGATCGGGCTGGTGCTGGTGATCGGCATCGTCATCGATGACGCGGTGATCGTGGTGGAGAACATCTTTCGCTGGATGGAGACCAAGCGCGAGCCGGCATTCAGCGCGGCGCTGCGCGCGACGCAAGAGATCATGCTGGCGGTGGTGGCCACGACCCTGTCCCTGGTGGTGATCTTCCTGCCGATCGCGTTCATGAGCGGCACCGTTGGCATGTTCTTGCGCTCGTTCGGCATCACCTGCGCGATCGCGATCATGGTGTCGCTGCTGATCAGCATGACGCTGACGCCGATGCTGTCCTCGCGCTTCTTGCGCGCGCCCAAGCACCGCGCCAGCGCCTCCGGATCACCGCGGGTCGGTTTCTACCAGCGCCTGGTCGAGCGTCCCTACCTTGCCATCCTGCGCTGGTCGCTGCGCCATCGCTGGGTGATCGTGCTCGCCACCATCACCGTCACCGCCACGATCTTCCCGTTGCCGATCGGCAACTGGCTCGGCGCCGGCAGCGAACGCCTGCGCGGCAAGCTCGCATGGCTGAACTTCCCGGGGCTGCTCGCGGCGGTGGGATTCGACTTCGTGCCCAAGGACGACCAGAGCGAGTTCGAGATCACGATCACCACGCCGCAGGGCTGGTCGCTGGAACGGACCAGCTCGGTGTTCGGTCAGATCGAGCGCCGCTTGCGCGCCATGCCCGAGGTCACGAGCGTCCTGGCACAAATTGGCGATACGTCGGGGCGCGCGGCGAAGGGCGAGGGCGCGGTGACCAGAGGCAGCATCTACGTGCGGCTGGTCGATCTTGGCAAGCGCATGCCGGAGTTCACGCAGTTCCAGGTGATGAGCCGCACGCGCGCACTGCTGCGCGACTATCCCGATCTGCGCACCGCCGTGCAGGTGCCGGCGGCCATCTCCACCACCGGCACCGCCAACGCGGACGTGGAGTTCCTGCTCACCGGCCCCGATCTCGACAAGCTCACCGACTACGCGAGCAAGATGATCGCGCGGCTGCGCACGACGAAGGGCCTGGTCGACGTCGACACCACGTTGTCGCTGCGCAAGCCCGAGCTGCGCGTGGTCGTCGACCGCGACCGCGCGAGCGATCTCGGCGCGTCGATCCAGACGATCGCCAGCACGCTGCACACGCTCGTCGGCGGCGAGATCGTCTCGGACTATCGCGATCGCGAGCTGGGCGAGCAATACGACGTGTGGCTGCGCGCGCAGGGCATCGATCGCAACGATCCGGCGGCGGTGGCAAATCTCACCGTGCCGTCGGTGAAGGGTGGATTGATCCGGCTCGGCAACGTCGCCAGCGCGGTCGAGGGGCTCGGTCCTTCGCAGATCGATCGCGCCCAGCGCCAGCGCAAGATCTCGATCATCGGCAACCTCGCCGGGCTGCCCACCGGTGCCGCGTCGGCCGCGTTCCTGCAGGCGTTCGCGGAGCTGCAAGCGCCGCCGGGCTACCGGCTCGCGCCGGTGGGCCGCGCCAAGAGCCAGGCCGAATCGGTGGGCGCGTTCTTCGCCGCGTTCCTGCTCTCGCTGCTGTTCATGTACATGGTGCTCGCCGCGCAGTTCGAGAGCTTCCTGCACCCGATCACGATCTTGCTCGCGGTGCCGTTCACGATCCCGTTCGCGCTGCTCTCGCTCCTCTTGCTCGGCCAGCCGCTCACGCTGTTCTCCGTGCTCGGCCTGTTCCTGCTGTTCGGCATCGTCAAGAAGAACGGCATCCTGCAGGTCGACTACAGCAACGTGCTGCGCGCCCGGGCGCACGCGGATCTCGCCATCGTGCCGCTCTGCTACCGGCAGCCCGATGCGCGCAGCACCTCGCGCTGGGAAGCATGGCTGGCCACGCACCCGGAGCTGGCGCGCGTGCGCCTGTGGGCGATGCTCGAGGCGAACCGCGTGCGGCTGCGGCCCATCCTGATGACCACGGTCATGCTGATCGCGGCCATGATCCCGATCGCGCTCGGCAAGGGGCCCGGCGCCGCGAACCGTGCCGACATGGCGAAGGTGATCGTCGGCGGCCAGGGACTGAGCCTGCTCCTGTCCTTGCTCGTCACGCCGGTCGCATACTCGCTGTTCGACGACGTCGCGCTCTGGCTGCGCCGCAGGCGCGAGGGCGCGCCGGTCGCGGCTCCGAGCGAGGCGCGATGAGCTGAAGGCGGTGACGGGCGCCGGTGGTTCTCGGCAGCAAGTTCGCTCGTGCTGCGCTCGACCCGGTGCGACCGGGGGCGCGCGCCCCGGCACGGCGAGGGTGGACACCCGCCAACGCCGATGCTAGCCTGCCGCGTCGGTCCGGACGCCATCGTGTCGAGTCAACCGGAGGAGGCCATCCGTGCGACCCCTGCTCATCCTTGCGAGTCTTGGCGTGTTCACGTCCTTGGCGCAGGGCAGCGACCAGCCGCTCGCTGCTCTGCCGTCGCCGATCAAGGGTCCGAGCTGGCCCGGGTACGCGCGCTCGAGTCAACACGATGCGCTCGCGCAGAATTCGAGTCAGAAGGTCCAGCGCATCCAGTGGACCACTCCCGTGGATCTGTATCCGCCGTACAGTGGCGGATACCTCCTCATTCACTATGGAACGCCGCTGGTCACTCCCGCCGGAACCGTGATCGTGACGGTCAAGGTCGGGGTCACCGGCGACTTCCAGGTCGAGGGTCGTCGCGAAGCAGACGGATCGCTGTTGTGGACCCAGCCCACGGATTACCTTCTGCCCGCACACAACTGGATTCCGAGCTGTGGCTCCACACTGACGCCAGCCAACGAGCTGATGACGCCTGGGGCGGGCGGTACCGTGTACCGGCGCTTCAAGCCCGACGAGAAGAACTCGTTCGTCCAGCAGCTCGTCTTCTACGGCATGTCCAGCTACCTCGCGGACATCACCAATTACAACAATCGCGTCAAGATCGACACGCCGATCACTGCCGACGCACGCGGCACGATCTACTTCGGCTTTCGCGTGAGCGGCCACACGCTCGCCAACCTGGCGAGCGGCATCGCCCGCATCGATTCGGCCGGGAACGGGAGCTGGGTCTCGGCGGCGACCGTGTCGGGAGACAGCAACATCAAGAAGGTCGTCTACAACTGCGCGCCGGCACTCAGCGGCGACGGCAAGATCGTGTACGTCGCCGTGAACGACTCCAATGCCGCCGGCTACCTGCTGGGGCTCGATAGCCAGACGCTGGCGCTGGTGTACAAGGTGCGGCTGAAGGACGTGAAGTACAATGCCGACGCGTGGCTTGCCGATGACGGTACTGCCTCGCCGACGGTGGGGCCCGATGGCGACGTGTACTACGGCGTGCTCGATGTCGGCAACAACCACTCGCGCGGCTGGATGCTCCACTTCGACGCGACCCTGACGCAGAAGAAGATCCCGGGCGCGTTTGGTTGGGATGACACGGCGTCGATCGTCCCGGCAGGCGATGTTCCTTCTTATGCCGGCTCTTCCTCGTACCTGGTCCTGACGAAGTACAACAACTACGCCGGGGCTGGCGGCGATGGCGTGAACCGGCTGGCCGTGCTCGATCCCAACGCCACCGAGGTCGATCCGATCTCCGGCGCCACCGTCATGAACGAAGTGCTCACCGTGGTCGGACCGACGCCCGATCCGGATCACCGCGACGCACAGCACCCGGATGCGGTGCGCGAATGGTGCATCAACACGGCCGTCGTCGACCACCGCACCCGAGCGGCACTGGTCAACAACGAGGACGGCAACGTCTACCGGTGGGACTTCGCGACCAACTCATTGACCCAGGTGGTCGCGCTGACGTCGGGGATCGGCGAAGCCTATACGCCCACGCTCGTCGGCACGCAGGGAACCGTGTTCGCGATCAACAATGCCATCCTGTTCGCCGTGGGGGAATGACGGGAGCCACGCCGGGCACAGCTCAAGACAGCAAGAGCTCCAGCTTCTGGGCGATGCGCTCGCTGCAGCGTCCGGCTGCGAATCGCGTCATCCCGGTGCGCTGGGCGAGCGCGCGCGGGGAGTGCGCACCGGACAGCTGCTCGCGCAGGACACGTCGTTCCTCGGGTGCGCAGCGCGAGCACAGCTGATCCAAGGCCTCGCTCGCCGCGGTCGCGGCCGCGGGATCGGCTCGCGTCGGGTCCGCCACGCCGTCCAGATCGCCGTCGGCGAGCTTCCCCGGTTGTGCCGCCGCGTGCCAGAGCTCGCTCGCGAGGTTGCGACGCATCGCCACGCTCAGGTACCGCTCGATCTCGTCGTGCTCGCGCAAGAAGATCTCTGGGCGTCCCTTCCACACCTTGTAGAAGGTGGCCTGCGCGGCGTCCTCTGCCAGGTCCGGCGTGCGACGCGTGTGCCGCAATCGATGCATGTGGTAGGCGAGCAGCCGATCGAAGTCGGGATCTTCGCGCAGCGCGGTGCGCAGATCGTCCCGGGCGGCTTCGCTGCCACCAACGCGCTCCAGGACGCGCGTGCGCATCTGCTCGTGCAGCGCCCTCGCCTGGTCCTTGCCGCCCGTGCCGGCGAGCAACCCGAGTCCTGCCAGAGCGAGCGCGACACCCTTGATCATCGTGCCCATCGGTCACCTCCCGCGGCCCGTTAGCAACTCTCTTGCCAGCAGCGCTCGAGCGAGGAACAACCGCCTGCCGGCGTCCGGATCGCACCACCCGGCAACCATGGCCGCGATCGTGCCGCATGACACGCCAGGTTGTCATGGCTTTGACGAGCGCCGCGCGCCTCGCCGCCAGCCACTTGCAGCGGACCTGGCGCGACCAGGGCCACGGTCGTGCCTCTAAAATCCCACATGCGCGTCCTCACGTTCCCTCCCCTGCGCCACGGCCGCCCTCCGCCAGCACGAACTCGACTGGCGTGGCCCCTGGCCGAACAAAATGCGCGGCGGCGGCGTGGCTGCGATCCGCACACGCGGCGATTATCTTCGGCCGGCAGCCGCATCGAGGGAGTTGTACTGGTGGGATCGCTTCGAGGTGTCGGCGACGACGGCATCGTCGCGCGCAGTCGAGGGGACAGCATGCTCAAGTGCCTGACCAAGCTCACCGAGTTGTTCCATCAACTTCGTGGACGCGCGCTCGAGATCGACCTGTCGCGGTACGAGGGCAGCGTTGCCGCAATCGAGGGATTGGCGCCCGATCTGGAGCAGCTGGACGAGCCCGGGCTGCGCCACCGGGCCGCCGTGCTCGGGCAGCGCGCACGCAACGGCGCACCGCTCGACTCCCTGCTGGTGGAGAGCTACGCCGTGACGCGCGAGGCAGCGCGCCGGGTGCTTGGCCTGAACGCGTTCTCGGTGCAGCTGGTGGCCGCGGTCGCGCTGCATCACGGCCGCGTCGTCGAGATGCAGACCGGGGAGGGCAAGACGCTCGCCGCGGTGTTCGCCGTGGCGCTGAACGCGCTCGATGGCCGCAGCGTTCACGTGCTCACCTTCAATGATTATCTGGCGCAGCGCGACGCGGCCTGGATGGGCGGAGTCTACCGACTGCTCGGCCTGAGCGTCGACTGCATCCAGGAAGGGATGAGCCAGGCACGGCGACGCCAGGCCTATCTCGCGGACGTCACCTATGCCACGGCCAAGGAGGCGGGCTTCGACTACTTGCGAGATCGCCTCGCGCGGGAACGTGAGGATCTGGTCCAGCGGCCCTTTCACTACGCGATCGTCGACGAGGCTGATTCGATCCTCGTCGACGAAGCCCGCAACCCGCTGGTCATCGCCGGCAGCGTGCCGTCAACCGCCGACATCGAGGTGCGCATGGCGGATCTGGTTCGCGCATTGACGCCGCATCGGGATTTCGCGCGCGATGCCAACTCGCGCAACGTGTTCCTCACCGATCGCGGCGTGGATCGCGTCGAGTCCTTGCTCGGCTGTGGCAATCTCTATGATGTGAACAACCTTCCCCTGCTGCGCGGGCTCGAGCACGCGCTCCACGCCGAGGTGCTGCTTCACCGAGACGTCGACTACATCGTGCGCAACGGGGCAATCGAGCTGGTCGACGAGCGCACCGGCCGCGTGGCGGAGAAGCGCCGCTGGCCAGACGGTCTGCACGGGGCGGTCGCTGCCAAGGAGGGCCTCGAGCTGCCGCGCGAGGGAACCATTCTCGGCTCGATCACGCTGCGGCACTTCCTCAACCTGTATCCGAAGCTCGCCGGCATGACCGGCACTGCTCGGCTTGCGGCCGCCGAGCTCGCCGAGATGTACGGGCTGCGGGTGGCCGTCGTGCCCACCAACCGCGCGTCGCTGCGCATCGATCACCCGGACGTCGTGTTTGCCGACAAGCGCAGCAAGGAGGACGTGCTCGCCGCCGAGATCGCACGCGTGCATGCGACCGGGCGGCCGGTGCTCGTCGGCACTGCGAGCGTGGCCGAGTCGGAGCGGCTCGCGAACCAGCTCGCGCAGCAAGCCGTGCCGGTGGCGGTGCTCAACGCGAAGAGCGACGCCGATGAGGCGCGCATCGTTGCCGACGCTGGATCGTTGCACGCGGTGACGATCTCGACCAACATGGCCGGCCGCGGCACCGACATCCGTCTGGGTGGCAGCGATGGACGCGAGCGAGAGCGCGTGGTGGCGCTCGGCGGACTCTACGTCATCGGTACGAATCGACACGACAGCCGTCGCATCGACAACCAGCTTCGCGGTCGCGCCGGACGCCAAGGCGATCCCGGCGCGTCGCGGTTCTTCGTCAGCCTCGAAGACGATCTCATCGACCGATACGGCCTCAAGGACGTGGTGCCCGCGCTCCGGCAGCTGCACGCCGGCTGCGAGCCGATCTCGTCCGCCGTGGTGACTCGCGAGATGTCTCGCGCGCAACGCATCGTCGACAGCCAGAACTTCGAGATCCGCCGCACGCTCGAGAGATACTCCGCAGTTCTCGAAACGCAACGCAAGGTGATTCATCGCCGGCGCGATGACGTCTTGCTCGCTCGCACACCGCTGACGCTGCTCGCGTCGCGAGCGGCCGAACGGTACACGGCCCTGCGCGCACGGTTCACGGCCGAGCTGTTGGGCGAGGTCGAGAGGAAGCTCACCCTGCACCACATCGACCGCCGGTGGATCGAGCATCTGGCGCTGGTCGACCACCTGCGCGCTGGGATCCATCTCATCTCCGCCGGCGACCGCAACCCGATCGACGTGTTCCACGAGGAGATGGTGCGCGCATTCCTCAAGCTGAACGACGCGATCGACGCGGCGATCGTCGCCTCGTTCCTGGCCGCCGAGATCACCGAGCGTGGCATCGACATGGAGCGCGAGGGGTTGACCGCCCCGTCGGCAACCTGGAACTACCTCGTGAACGATCACCCGTTCGGCACGCCGTTCGATCGGCTGCTGAACGGCGTGGTGCGGCTGCTCAAGGGTCGGTTCGGCTGGCGCTCGAAGGACGCCTCACCGGAATCCTCCGCGGCGATCCTGCCCGGCGCGAACCTCGGTGACCAATGAATCGAATTCGCGCACCGTGGCGATCCTGGTGACCGCCAGTTCGATGATCGGCGGTGCCATGCGCGCCAGCGATCGCGGCGCTGCGACAGGCCAAGTGCCCAGGACGAGCTGCAGCCCGGACGTGAACGAGATCCCCTTCGACACTCCCGGGTCGACCGAGTCGATGTGCTGGGTGGCGACACGATGCTATCATTGCGCGCATGCGCCGTCGCCATGCCGCGATCATTGCCGGCTTCTTTCTTGTGTTGGGCGGCGTGACTTGGTGTTCGGTGCAGAGTGACTCCGGGCCAGCCGGCCAGCCCGCTCGCGCCGCGAGGTCACAGCCGGAGGTGAGCGTTTCGCCGGCCGATGGCCGCCCGGCATTCGAGCGCGATGCGATCATGCCGGCGACGCCGATGCCGGAGGACATACGGCACCAGACACAGGCGTCGCCGGTGACCGTGGCCTCACCTGAGGCGCAAGAAGCGAACGACGTGCTCGCCGATCAGCTCGACCGCGCCGCCCTCACGTTCGTCAGCGACATGCCCGACGTCGAGGCGTTCGGTGACGTGCTGCTGGCACTCGCGAATGCCACACAGTTGATCCCTGGCACTGCGCGGCGCGAGCGCGACCTGCTCGAAATGCGCTTGCGCGTCCGCGACTCGGCGCTCGCGATCCGTGCTCTCCTTCAGGCGGACACGGTGACGCTCAGGTTGGAAGCGCGCGGGCCGAAGCTGCCATCCTCGCTCTTCGTGTCTCGCGCAATCCAGTGCGTCTTGGTTGCCACCGGCGAGACGCTCGGTCAGGTGTTTGTCTCGGTCGGGTTCCAGCCGGATATCAGCGGCACGGCTCGGATCGAGCCGGTCGCCCTCTGCAACGGCCATTCTTTCACGCTGCTGCCGGGTGCGGCGCGGGTGCTGCGACACGAGGGCACGCTCACCACCGGCCGCTGGTCGCCGAACCTCGAATCGCGAGGGAAGCCGTGGCCGGCGTGCAACCTGCTCGCGTACCGTCGATGGCTCGATCTGGTGAGGGAACTCGTCGCCGATGATGCCGGACGAGCGGCGACGGAGTTGGAGAACGCCCCGCGCGGATGGGCATTCGTGGGTGGCGTCTATCTGCCGCCGCCGCACGTCGTCACGACCGAAGGCCTCTCGATCCTCATCAACGGGCGCTACGTCGTGCGCGAGCAGCCCGAGGTCAGACTACAGCCACCCACGCGACATCCGCAGCCCGCAACACCCCACGAGGCGATGGAGGAGATTCGTGCGCTGCAGATCGAGCAGCAAGCACGGGGCGCCACGGTGCAAGAGGTGACGCGCGAGGCGCTTGCATTCCTGAAGCACCAGTCGTTCGTCGCGAGCGCGGAGCAAGGCACCGCGACCGAGATCCTCGTTCGGTGGGCGGGTGTTCCGAACGACGAACACATCTGGTTCACGCCCTTTTCGACCGCCGCTCACGAAGAACGACTGAAGAGTGCCCGCGATCGCGCGGAGTCCTACGAGAAGTCGTTGCGCGCTGGCGCTCTCCTTGTTTCCGATGGTGGTGGTAGCGTTTCGTTCGGCGATGGTCGCGAGCAGATCGAAGCCCTGACGAGCGTGCTGTCGTCGGCGAAGACCCGCGCGCAAAAACTCGAAGAAGTGACACGGCTGCTTCTCGGCTTCTCGCTAGCGGCCGAGCACATCGTCGATCACTGGGGTCAGTGATCGTGGACCGCGCTTGCGCAGCCTGGTGAGGAATGAGAGCCGACAATGACTGACGCTTCATCCAATATGCTGGGAAAGTGGGCGGAGTCGGCGGTCTACTGGGCCAAGCACCAGGGGCTGATCCGGGCGATGTTCGCGCCGGTGACGGACGCCTTGATGGTGGAGACCGGAATCTCCAGGGACGATCTCGTGCTCGATGTTGCCGCCGGCCCAGGCGAACCATCGATGACGATTGCGGATCGGGTCGGTCCCTCGGGCCGCGTCTGTTGCACGGACGGGGTCTTGCCGATGGTTTTGGCGTCCCGCACCGAAGCCGGCCGCCGGAAGTTGCGCAACATCGACTTCTGTCAGTGCCGTGCGGAAGCCTTGCCATTCCGCGATGCGGCGTTCGACGCGCTGGTGTGCAGGTTCGGCGTGATGTTCTGCGAGGATCCCACAGCGGCCGCTCGCGAGATGCTTCGCGTCACGAAACCTACGCGATGGATCTCGCTGGCGGCGTGGTCGTTCGACGAGGTCAATCCGTTTCACAGCATCGTCACGCACGTGCTGAATCAATATGACCCGGTGCCTGCCACGGATTTCAACGCTGTC
>JAXMBY010000031.1:0-72424 GCA_046349655.1 Planctomycetota bacterium | reverse complement strand
TCGCCCAGGGCCATCGCAACACGACGATCATCCTGTTCACCGCCGATCACGGCGAGCTCGGCATGTCGCACATGGGCAAGAGCCGTTACTTCGAGGCCGCGACCACCACCGCCTACGAGGATCCCGGCGAGGGCGCCGAGGTGGTGCTGCCGCTGCGGCAGAAGGGCCCGTTCGCCTACGAGGAGAACAACAACGTGCCGCTGGTGGTGGCAAC
The DNA here is from genome assembly GCA_046349655.1 of Planctomycetota bacterium. Classification (GTDB taxonomy): domain Bacteria; phylum Planctomycetota; class B15-G4; order B15-G4; family JAXMBY01; genus JAXMBY01. The sequence continues at coordinate 72,210 of JAXMBY010000031.1, read as the reverse complement.
GCTCGCCGACAAGCGCAACGCGCCGGTGAGTGCGTACCTGCCGAAGCGCAACGTCGACGTGCGCGCGCTCGCCTCGTCGGTCGACGTGATCCCGACGCTGGTCGAGTGGGCCGGCCAGCGCCGCGCCTGGTACACGCGGCGCTTCGGTCGCACGCTCGCCGCGCTCGGCATGAAGACCGCGCTGGCCGGCGTCTCGCTCACGCGCGTGCTGAAGACGCCCACGCACTATCAGCTCGCCCAGTGGAGCGATGGCCGCGGCGGCCGCCAGTGGGTGCTGTTCACGTACGACGGCGCGAGCACGCTCGACGCGCACTACGCGTACCTCGCGGTGTGGGGTCAGTGCGCGAACGCGCAGATCGACGTGACCAAGCGCGGCATGCTGCGCGGCCTGTACGATGGGCGCTACAAGTACGTCCGCTTCTTCAGCCCGCAGGACTACCAGCTGAACGGCGACACGTTCGCCGCGCTCGAGTACCCGGCGCTCATCACCGCGGGCACGAGCGGCCAGGACGTCCAGCTGTTCGATCGCTCGACCGACCGCTACGAGACCATGAACACCGCGGCGTCGAGCACGCTCGTGGCAGAGCTCAACAGCACGCTGTTCCAGGCGATGAGCGCGGAGCTGCGCACCACCACGCGCGTGCCCGACACGATCGCGCAGGTGCTGGACGGCAACCTGAGCAACTGCCAGTTCCACACCGGCTACTAGAACGATTTGCCTCGCGCGCTCCGGGACCATCTGTTCGAACGACTTCACCCAGCATCTCGCGTTGCGCTGCGCGCGCCGCTCGTTGTGCGACAGCTCACCTCGCCTGGTGGCCAGGTGGGCCTGCCTGCTGGCCACGGTCCCAGCCAGGCACGCCGCGCGCCTGGCACCGGCATTTTTCGCGACACATGCGACCCGCCTCTCGGATTCGGGGCGTAGCGGTTTCCCGAACATCCCTCGAAGAGGAGGCTTCCCATGCGTTCGCTCGTCGCGATCTCGATTCTCATGAGCCTGCCGGCCGTGGCCGCGGCCACCACGCGCAAGGTGCCTGCTGGCTATCCGACGATCCAGGCCGCCATCAACGCCTCGGTGGACGGCGATACGGTGCTGGTCGCGGCCGGAACCTACGCCGAGAAGATCGACTTCCTCGGCAAGGACATCACGGTCACCAGCGGCAGCGGCGCACCGGTGACCACGATCCACCCACCTGGTGCGCGGTGGGCAGCGGTCACGTTCAAGAACGGCGCGAGACCGCCGCGGCAGTGCTGCTCGGCTTCACGCGAGCGGCGGCACCGGCACGGTGCCATCCGGAACCGATCTGTTCGGCGGCGGTGCATCTACTGCCTGGCGCGTCGCCGGTGATCGAGGAGCAACATCATCGTCGACAACACCGCGCGCGGTGATCTGCTGTTCAACCCGGCGGCGCCGGCGGCGGCATCTACGTGAGCGCGGGCCCGCCGGTGATCGTGAGCAACACCATCACCAGCAACGTGAGGCCGAGGACGATGGGGCCGGCATCTGCTGCGGAACAACTCGTGATCCCACGATCACCGGGTACCACCATCTCGCCAAGCGTAGAACTCGTACTGGCAAGGGTGGCGGCATCGCTGCGTCGGCCTCGCTGTCGATCACGAGCAACACGATCGCGCAGAACTACGGATCGGCGAAGGGCGGCGTACCGCCTGCGCCGGCGGCACGATCTCGCCTACCACATCGACAGCAACTCGACGCTGGGCGTCGGCGGCGGTATCCAGTGCGGCGCCGCCACGGTGACCAGCAACCTCATCACGCGCAACGTCGCGAACGGCTTCGGTCCCGGGTCGGGCGGCGGCATCGAGGCAGCGAGCCACCATCATCCAGGGCGAACCAGCCGTCCGCGAACAAGGCCGGCTTTGCGCTGGCATCCACTGCGCGAGCGGTGCCGCCGCGATCACGAGCAATACGATCGTCGCCAACCTCGGCCGAGTTCAAGGCGGGCGTTCCTGGCGTCGGCGGCGCATCCACCGCAGCAGCGCGTCGCTGACGATCACCAACGACACCATCGCCGGCAACGGCGCGGTCGGCAGCGCAGCGCCGCCGGCGGCGTGGCCGCCCCGGCCAGCACCACGATCACCAACCGCATCGTCTGGCACAACACCGCGAGCAGCCCCGAGATCCCGGCAGCCCCGCCGTGGACGCAATTCGACGTCGAGGGCGGCTTCATGCGCCGGCAACATCAACGCCGACCCGCGGTTCGCGAACGCGCCGGCCGGCGACTACCACATCCCGCCGATCTCGCCGTGGCCTCAACACCGCGAGCAACGCGCACTGGCGCCGCCGATCGGACTCGAGGGCGACGCGCGCATCCACTACGACATATCGTCGACATGGGCGCGGACGAAATGGCTGGGCCGCCTGGTCGCCCGACCCGTTCGGCCAGGGTCTGCAGCGGCGGATTCGTGCCGGCGCCTTGGCACCGACGGTCTGGTGGCGACGCCGGCGGCCACGTCGGCTATCGGGGCAGCGGCCCTCGGCGGTGCCAAGGGCACCCGTGCGGGCGTCACCCAGGGCGACGTGCCGTTCTACGGCGGCTACCGCATGTCGGCCTCGGCGCCTCCTGGGTGGCGATCCCGATCAAGCTGAACGGCGTGCCGGGCGTCCCCGGCGCCGGCTTCCGCTCGATATCCCCGGGGCGAACGTGAACGGCTACTCCCGGCCTCACCGTCTCGGCGGTCCGCTGCTGGATGCCGGCGCCGTGCTGGGCGTGTCGCTCACCAACGCCTGCCAGGTGACGATCGGCGAGTGAGCGCCGGCGGCGTTGCCGCGGGCGAGGAGCGCCGGGTCAAGAAGTTCCTGCTCCGCCTGGCGGCGGTTGCCGCGGGCTGTGTGGGGATGTCGTCAATCTCGCAGTCGCACCCCACCGGAAGCTCTCCGCTACGACCATCGTCGCCAGGGCACGGTACGACCGAGTGCATCGATCGCATACGACCGGAGCGTCACGGTGAGCCCGGTGAGCCCATCTGGCACGATGCCCGTGAAGACCCACGACTCGGTCATGTCGAAGCGACCCGCGACGATCGCAAGGCGGTCATTGCGTGCCGCCCACGTCGATCGCCACGAGCAGCACGCGATTGCCAGCCGGCTCCTCGCGTGTCGTGAGCGTGATGCTGCTGCCGGCCACCGGAGCTTCCGGATTTGCCATGAGGAACAAAGCGTGGGCTACCGAATAGATGCAGGCGGCCCTGAAAGATCGCCCCTCCGTCGTCAGCCTGGGCGCCCACTGCCAGATCTCCCAAGCCATCGCGATCCACATCGCCCACCTGGGCTCACCGACCAGCCGAACGCGTCGTAGGCAGAGACTCCAGGCGATAGAGCACCTGGCCGTCTTCCCCGAGAGGATCGTGCCGTAGGTCACGGGACTGACCGTTGAATGTCATCCCCACGATCAGGTCTGGGAGGCCATCCCGGGTTGGCATCTCCGGTCGGACTCACCGAGTAGCCAAATGGTCTTTGCAAAGGTGCCACCGATAAAATCGAAGCGACGCGTCCTGCTCGCATAGACGCGCAACGCACCAGCCCCGTCCGCTACATGATCGTCCCAGGGTGCGCCAACGGTAATCTCGAAAGCCCGTCGCCATCGAGATCACCCATGCCGCTGACCGCGGCACCGAATCCGTCCGATGGCAATACGCCCGAATGGTGTAGAGCAACGCTCGGTCTCGTCCGGAGTAGCGCTGGCCGGCCGACTCCAGCATCGGCAGGGAGTGCCGAGTGATGGGGCGCCAATCACGAAATCCGGCCACACCATCTCCATCACGATCACCGATAGCGCCTACGGACTAGCCAGTTGTTCCAGCTCGAGCCCCACAGCGCGTCGACCACACTGCCATCGGCGCCGGAGAAGATCCATGCCATCCCCGACGAGATGCGCCATGGCCGTCGTCGCCCGGCGCGCACCCACGATGACGTCGGGAACGCCGTCGCCGCTCAGGTCACCGACACCGGCGAGCGCTACGCCAAAGCCGAAAGGTTCAGGCGCCTCGAATTTGAACAGCATGGCTCCGGTTTTGCTCGAGAATACCTTCGCGTACCTGACGGCAAGCACTGGGTCGGCATTGGCCCCGACGATCACATCATCGTGGCCGTCCCCATGATAGTCGCCATAACCCGCTACCGTCCATCCCAGCCGATCACCGCCCGTACCGTGAAAATGTGTGTGTACAGCAGCGCGCCGTCCTTACCGGAAAAGAGTCTGCTGGCGTAGCCCTCTTCACCATGTGCTTCCGGAGCACCGACGATCAGGTCCGAACACCATCGGCATTCACATCTCCGGCGAGCGCTACCGACCGGCCGCCGAAGAACTCGACCGAGCGTCACCGAAGAAGCACCGCACCGTGCCTGCGCGCCGGCAGGGCCGAGCCCCATCGACGTGAGGCTCACGGTGAGCAGAGCAACGATCGGCTTCATGCCTCCCTCCTTGACCAACCTGGCCATCCCCCGTCCCCCTTTACCCTCTCACTCGAGCGCGCGCCGGACGCACGCCGGAGGGTTCACGTACTCCTGATCGCGCGCGTGCGCGCGCGCGGCGCTGCGGGCGCGGGTGACGTCGGTGCACGAGGAACCGCCGCGCACGACGTACAAATCCCGCTCGCGCGCACGAGATCGCGCAGGCCATCGCCGGGTCAGGCGTCATGGTGCGGTACCCGCGCCGGACGAGCCGGTCGCGGCACCACTCCATCAGGTTCCCCGCCATGTCGTACAACCCGAACGCGTTCGGCTGGTACGATCCCACCAGCGTCTCGGCGGGTGCGCCGTCGTCGAAGTCGAACCACATCTGCTCCTGCGGCTGCAGGCCGATCGGGTCCATGGCGCGGCGGCGCGCTCGATCGGAGACGTTGGCGAAGCCAAACAGCGAGCCGGGCAGATCGCCGGTGAAGTAGATCGTCTTGCTGCCGGCGCGGCACGCGTACTCCCATTGCGTGCCCTCGGTCGGCAGCGTGAGCCCGCAGCGAGCGAGCACGCTGCTCGCCTCGAGCCACGACAGCTGCTGCGGCTCGGTCGGCGGTCGCACCATGACCTCGGGCCGCAGCTTGCCGCCGAGGTGCTGCCACTGCGCAACCGTCAGCTCGAACTTGGCGAGGAAGAACGGCGCGAGCGTGACCGCGTGGCGCGGCCGTTCGCTGCCGTCGGCCGCAGGATCCACCAGCGGATCGGAGCCCATCTCGAACGTGCCGCCAGGCAGCAGCACGAGCACGATGCCGCTGTCCTCAGCTTTCTTCCGGATCGACGTGCCCCGCATCTGCCGGCGCCGGGTTCGGGGTGGGCTCTCGTCCCGACAGGATGTGCAGGAATTCCCACAGCCCTGATCGCGGGTTCTTGCGCCACGGTACCAGTTTTCCGAATTGCGCCTGCAGTTCGAGACCGTGATATGCATGCACTGGCCGGTCGCGGCGATGTCGGCACGGCGGTGCGCCACGCATGGACGTGGCGATCGCTCGCCGCGGCGGTGAGCGAGGCCACCACGTCGCGCTGGCGACACGGTGCACGTCGTCGATGCGCTGCGCGAACGCGGCTGATCGAGCACCAGCCGCTCGAGCTTGTCGCCGCTACAGGTCGACGCGCGAGGCGAAGTCCCACGTCGAGCTCCCCGCCGAGGCGCTGCTCCCTCCACCGCGATCGCCTGGTCGATGAGGGCCAGGTCGCGCTCGGTGTGGCAGCGAGGACTCGTCGGCGACGCGCGCGGTGCCTTCGCGTTCGCGGCGCAGCGCGCCTCGCCGCGCCTGGGCTCGGTCTGGTCGCGCGCGCCGCGGCGTCATAGGCGAGCGCCCGCGCCCGCAGCAGCTCGAGCGAACGACGATGCAGGGCAGGCGCGCCTGCAGCTGCAGCGCGCTTGCTCGAGCCACTGATCGATCCGCGAATCAGCCCGGCCGCGCCGGCCAGAACGTGTTCGCCTCATCGCTCAGGTGCTCGAGCACGTGCCGGTCGGCGAGCTGCCGGATGGCGTTCGTTGATTCGCGCTCGCGCTTACGCGAACAGGATCGGGTGGTCACGAACAGGATCGCGCCCATCGCCATGCCGAGGCTGGGCTGGGCCGCTGAGCGTCGGCCGCCGCTGCGCGAAGCGCCGCGCGCAGCCACGGGTCAGGTCGCCGGGCGCTGACCGAGCGCTTCTCGAGCAGGGTCTCCTGTAGGTCGCGCGCGAGCTGCTCGGCGTTTGGTAGCGGCGCTCGGGATTCAGTCCATCGCCTTCAGGCAGACCGTCGGCATCGACCGGCACCGACCGGTTCTGCTGGCGGATCGATGCCGGTCGGCCCTCGAGAATCTGCTTGCGCAACAGCTCGGTGGCATTGGAGAGGTACGGCGCCTTGAGCGTCAGCAGCTCGAACAGCACGACGCCGAGCGAGTAGACATCGGTGCGGCGATCGATGCGCGAGCTCTCGCCGCGCAGCTGCTCTGGCGACATGTAGGGCAGCGAGCCCATCTGCGACCCGGTGCGCGTGAGCCGTGCGCCGCCGTCGGTGAGCGCGAGGCCGAAGTCGAACAACAGCACGCGGCCATCGCGCGCGAGCAGGATGTTGGACGGCTTCACGTCGCGGTGGATGACGCCGCGCTCGTGCGCGTGATGCAGAGCTTGCGCCAGCCGGCAAACGAGGTCGCCGCACAGCTCGACCCAGCTCGCGCGCGCGGCCGGCCACGGTTCACAGGCGCCGACCGCACGCGCGAAGTCGGCGGCCACCAGGCGCTCGGGGGCCTTGCTGCCGAGCTCGTTCAAGGCGTGGTCGAGGGTGACGCCGTCCACCCACTCCATCGCGAAGTACGGCACGCCCTGGTCTTCGCCCACGGTGTAGATCGGCACGATGCCGGGATGCTCGAGCTGAGCGACCGCCTTGATCTCGCGCTCGAACCGGTCGCGCGCCCCGGGAAAGTAGAGAGACTCGGGGCGGATCACCTTGAGCGCGACCCGGCGACCCAGCGACTCCTGCTCGGCAAGGTACACCACGCCCATGCCGCCGCAACCGAGGCGGCGCAGCAGCTTGAAGTTGCCGAGCCGCTCCGGGAATGCGTCCATCACGGCCGGCTCGTCGCCGGCCATCCCCAGCGCGCGCAGGCGCGCGAGGCCGCGACGCACCTGCGGCGCGAGCTCCGGGTGACGCTCGCACACCGCCTCCACCGCGCGCTCGCCGTCGATGTCGATGCGCGCCAGGCACTCGGCAATCAGGTCTTCGATCGGGTCGGCGGGCGGCAGGTCGGGCATGGCTTCATCTTGACACGGTTTTTTGTCGCCGGATAGTGAGCCGACTGCGGCTTCGAGTCAAAACCGCCGAGGCGACATGGACCGCAGATCGCAGCAAGTCGAATCGATGCCAGCAGCGCGCGAGCCGCGCCGCGTGCTGAGCCAGCTGCTCGCGGATCAGTGGCCGCGGCTCAAGCGCTTCATCGCCTATCAGTGCGGCCCGCTGATGCGGCAGAAGGAGTCGGTCTCCGATCTGGCGCAGTCGGCGTGCCGCGAGGCGCTCGAGCACTGGAGCCAGTTCCGCGGCGATCACGAGGCCCTGCGCCAGTGGCTGTTCGAGATCGCCAAGCACAAGATCATCACGCGGCGCCGCTACTGGGGACGGCACAAGCGCGCGCAGGACCGCGAGGTGAGCGCGGTCGACGCGAGCGATTCGCCGGCGTTCGTTGCCACGCCCAGCGATGCGGCGGTCGCCGAGGAACAAGCGCAGGAGCTCGCCGATGCGCTTGCCCGTCTGTCCGAGGCGGATCGCACCATCATCATGCTCGCGCGCTACGAGGGATGGTCGCATGCGGAGATCGCCGGCCACCTGCACCTGAGCGAGCCGACCGCGCGCCAGCAACTCTCGCGTGCGCTGGCGCGACTCGAACATCTGCTGCGCCGATCGCCGTGAGGCAACGCCGTGGCGGCAGCAGGCTGCTCGCCGAGTCACCTGCTCAGATCGAGCGACGCGACGCGGCCTCGCACCAGGGCCATTCGCAGCTCGAGCTCGACGGTGTCGGCGCCGCGCGCGCGGCCGGCCGCGATCTGCTTCGACAGCAGCGCCTCCTCGTGCTTCGCCGCCTCGCGCTCGATCTCCATCATGCGGCTCACCGCCTCGAGCTGCTTCACGCTCTTGTCCAGCTCGATCTTCTCGATCGCCAGCTCGTCCTCGGTCTGCGCGCCGCTCTTCACGAGACGCTCGGCGCGTGCGAACTTGAAGCGGCCCTTCTCCACCTCGCTGCGCAGATCGATGGTGCGCGTGACCAGATCGAGGATGTAGGTGTTGGCGGCGGTGATGCTCGCGGTCGACGGCGCCTCGCGCGCGTTGACCGGTGCCGACGCACTATCCACCTGGCGATCGAGAGCCTGATGCTCGGCGCCGGTCTTGCTTGGCTTCCCGCGTGCCAGGTAGTCCTTCCAGTCATTGCGGCCGGTGAGGCGGTTCAACGCATTGCAGGCCTCGTCGCGGACGATGCGATCGTCGTCGTGCAACAGCTCGATGAGGTCGGGAACCGCGCCCTGGTCGTTCAGCTCACTGAGCGTCGAGATCGCGCGAAACTGCACGAATGCATCGGCATCCTTCAGCAGCGACCGGTACAGCGGCAGGTACGAGCGCGCGTCGTCGCGCTTGGCAAGCCGATCGAGCGCGTCCCAGCGTTGGCCTGAATCGTTCGAGTCGAGGCGTTCGAACAGCCTCTGCACGTCATCGTTCTGCTTTGCTTGCTGCTTGGCATTGCGGTCGGCGATGATGCGGCGCAGCCGCTGCTCGAGCGTGGCAGCAGACTCGGCCGGATCCTGGTCCCGCTGCGCGAGCAGCTCCTGCAGTCGATTCACCTCGGCCTGCAGGTCGTCGCGCTGCTTCAGGAGCTGCGGGGTCAACTGGTCACGCTGATCGGGCTTGGCCTCTTGCGCGTGACTGTCGTTCACGCCAAACGCCACGGCCAGGGCCACCGTGAGGATGGTGACGGCCGTAGCCTGTGCAACACGCCAGACCGTCGAGCAGCGAGTGTCCAGACGCGTCTTCCGCTCGAGCAACATGGTCATCCTCCGATAGAAAGCCGAGGGACTCGACAGGATCGGGACGGCGCCGAGCAGCGGCACCACCCGCGCCGGGGTGCGGGTCGCCAGGCGCACCAGGTGACGAGCATAGTCGCCACGCTCGCCTTGCGCGGCAGCCCAGTCGTCCGCCAGCAGCTCGGCTGCGAACCGAGTGTGCTGGCGCAGCCACCAGAACAGCGGATGAACCGCGAGGCAAGGCAGCGCCAGCGCGAACAATGCCTGGCCAAAGCCGTCGTGCTGCCTCAGGTGCGCGATCTCGTGGCAGAGAACATGGCGGAGACTTGCGGTCTCGTCCACGTGGCACAGCGATGCGGGAATCACGATCATTCCGCGCGGCAACGCCACACAGAAGGGCCGGCTCGCTCTGGTCGAGATGCAGAGGCGCGGCGGTGCCTTGAGGTGCGCGGCCGTGATCGTGGTCATCAGCTGCACGAGCCATGGCGGGGCCGCGGTGGCGCGGCACAGCACCCACACCAGGTGGAGCAGTCCGAGGCCGAGGTAGGCACAGCCAACCGCCACGACCATGATCCATGGCGTCCACCACGGCGGCAGCGTCGACGCCGGCGTCCCGGTGCCGGCCCGACGCTCACTCTGATCGAGCGCCTCGACCGGCGGCAGCGGCTCCGGGTCGGGCGCCGATTCGACGTCGTTGCCGGGCAAGGGGAATGGGGTTGCCAACGCGTCGTCCGTCGACGTCGAGCCGGCGATCAGCGGGGTGGGTGCCTCGACGCCCGGCGGCCCGGCGGCGGCATGCGAGGTCGCGAGCGCCAGGCGTGGCAACGGCACCAGCGCCAGCGCGAGCCACACGAGAGCGACCAGCACGGCGGCCTCGCCAAGTCGCTGGCGATGGATCGGACTGCGCGCCAGGCGGACCGCCACGACCCCCGAGCCGAGGATCGCGGTGGTGACGCCGGCCAGCAAGCCGCTGTGGTCGGCGATCGACTGCAGCCATGCGCTCATCGTGACGTCCCTCCACGCCTCGCGCGCTTGGTTTGCTGCTCCAGCTGCTCGATGAGCGAGCGCAACCGGTCGAGCTCCTCGGGCGTGGGCTGTCGCAGCGACAGCACGTTCGCCACCAGCTGGTCGAGAGCGCCGTCGAAGACGCGCTGCAGGGTCCGGGCGAGCATGCCGCGCGCGGTGTGATCGCGCTCGAAGGCTGGCCGGTAGACGAACGTGCGGCCGACGACGCGATGCCGCACCAGGCCCTTTTCATCCATCGTGCGCAGGAACGCCTGCACCGTGTTCTGCACGATCGGCAGCTCGTCGCGGAGCGCGCGGTACACCTCCTGCACCGTGGCTTCGCCGCGGTCCCAGAGCACCTTCAAGATGTGCAGCTCGCGCTCGGTGGGTTGTGGTGCTGGTCGCACGCCGCCTCCCGGTCTTGTCACTTAGTTTTCTAAGTGTAGTAGTCTAAGCGACGGCTGTAAAGCGGGCGCTCGAGAATTGCTCGGCGCCGGGTCGGCGAGCACGGGATTCAGGGGCGGCACCCAGGCGGAGACCGGGGGGCCGCCACAGCCGGTCGGCTGGCGCGAGCACGCGCGAATGAGCAGCCTTCGGCGCCATGGCGACGAAGCAGGTGAGACGCGATTCGCCGATGGTTGAACGTCGCCGATGAGGCGTTAGCCTTGGGTCCGCTCGCGAGCTCAGCGGATTGGATGGATGCCAGCGCATGCGGGGACTATCGAGTTTGGCGCCTACGGCCCGCATGCACCCGGCTTTCCGCGCCGTGTTCCTGGTGGGCGCGGACCTGCTGCTCGGGCTGCTCGCGATCGACCTCGCACTTGCCCATCACACGACCGAGTTCAACTGCGTGATGCTGCCGGTCGCCGCCATCGCTGCGGCGGCAGTGCTCGGTGCTCACCGCTATTGCCGAGCATTCGCGGGCAGCAGGTCGCTCGCCAATGTCGCGCTCGTCGTGCTGATTCTTCTCGCCGGCGCATTCGTGCTGAGCTACGTGCCGACGACGCGCAGCGCGCTCGCCGTCGCAGCGCTGGCAGCGTACTTTACCACGGCACGAATGTGCTCGCCTTCGGCGAGCGGCGCACGCGCGTTGCTCGCCGTCGCGAGCATCCTTGTCACCGTGCAATCCAGCGAGCTCGTGCTCGGCGTCGTCAGCCGCGAACGCCGCCCGCCAAGCGAACCGATGATGGACTGGGGCGACTTGCTCGCGCCGCTATCCGAGATGCGCCGTGGGGGGCGGCTGCGTCCAGGCCTGGACGTGACCACCAAGGGACCTTATTCGGTCAGGGGCGTCCACACGATCACGAACCGCGATGGGTTTCGAAACGCCCGCGAACTGAGCGAAGTGCCCGCTCCGGGTGTCATTCGCGTGCTAGTCCTGGGCGACTCCTTCGTGGGCGGCTACCGCACCGCGCAGCAGGACCTCTGGTCCGAGCAGCTTGCCGCATCGCTCGATTCGGCGCTGCGCGAGCAGGCGCGCTCAGTCGAGCTGGCCACCGCGGTGGTCAATGATCCTGCCGAGGCGTGGTATCACTATGCACGATTCGCACCCACGCTCCGGCCGCACCTGGTAGTCCTCGCGGTCACTCTGGGGAACGATTTCACCCAGACCTATGTGAATCTCCATGCCGGCGGACTGCTGCGCGCGACGGGGGATGCACAGTCGATCACCCTGAATCCCAGTCCGGACATCGCCGGCCTGTATGCGGCGCTCGGCACGCGCTTGCCGCCCAGTGCCTGGTGGCCACGGTCGTGGCGCACCTGGCTGCGAGAGCGCATGCACCACCTTGGCGTCGTGCTGCGCTCGGGGCGCATCGGCGCGGCGCTCGGCGAATGCGCGGTCGCGCTCGGTCTGTCCCCTGCCGGCGAGGCGATCAACTGCTCCTACAGCGACGGCCTGCCGCGTTCGATGGATCTGCTCCAGGGCCTTGGGTTCTTTCTGGTCGATGCGCCGCCGGTCGTCGAGGAGGCCTACTCGCTCACGCGCGTCGCGCTCGTCGCGCTGAAGACCCTGTGCGATCGCGACCAGGTACCGCTCGCGTTGATCGTGTTTCCCCAGCGCTTCCAGGTGCATCCGCAGGACTGGTGGGCTACCACCGCTCGCTATCGCCTCGCCGAGGAGGCGTTCGATCTCGACCGCCCCAACCGATTCCTTCGCGACCTTGCGCGCGAGCTCGGCGTCCCATGCTGCGACGTCACGCTGTCGCTGCAGCGCAGCGCCGCCGCAGAGCGCCGGAACTACTATCTGCCCCATGGCGACATGCATTGGAACGTGCGCGGCCATCGCGCGGTGGCTCGGGCTATGGAGGACTTCTTCCTGGATCTGGTCCGGCAACTGACGGCACGCGAGATGGCGCGGTGATCAGCCATTCCGCTCACGAGATTGCGCGACCGTCAGATACCAGATTGCCGACGTCACCCTCGCGACTGCCTCGACGAGAAGATCCGGGGCGCGGCGCGCTGCAACCTGCCGACCGCGCAGGTGACCCATGTGGGTCGGCGGCATTGGGCGCCCGGATCCGATCGCGTACGCGTCTCGCAGCCTGGCAGCGTGCTCGTTCTCCGGCTAAGATGTGGGAGACTTGAAGCCATGACGGTGGCGAGTTCGATGCAGCAAGAGCAGCGAGACAGGACACCCCCGGGGGCACTGCCCCCATTGCGCACCGGCGATCGGTTGACTCGTGCCGAGTTCGAGCGGCGCTATGCGGCCATGCCCAACGTGAAGCAGGCCGAGCTGATCGAGGGGATCGTCTACATGCCATCGCCGGTCTCGGACGATCATGCTGCACCTCATTTCGATCTGATCGGGTGGTTGAGCATGTATCGCATGGCCACGGAAGGCGTCGCTGGCGGCGACAACGGCACCGTCCGGCTGGATCTCGACAACGAGCCGCAGCCCGATGCATTCCTGCGCATCCTGCCCGAGTACGGCGGGCAGGCGCGCGTCGATGGCGATCGGTACGTGTCAGGAGCACCCGAGCTGGTGGCGGAGGTTGCGGCAAGCAGCGTGAGCCTCGATCTTCATGCGAAGCTGAACGTCTACCGTCGCAATGCCGTGCGCGAGTACCTGGTGTGGCGCGTCGAGGAACGAGCGATCGACTGGTTCGTCTGGCGCGAGGGTCGGTTCGATCGGCTGCGCAGCGGCGAGGACGGCATCTCCCGGAGCGAGGTCCTTCCCGGCCTCTGGCTGGATGCCGGGGCTCTGGTGTCCGGCAACCTCGAGCGGGTGGCGCGCGTCGCGCGCGATGGGCTGGGGAGCGCAGAGCACGCAGCGTTCGTGGCGCGCCTGCACGAAGTGAAGCGGTCGCACAGCTGAGGACGAGCAGCAGGTAGAAGTGGACGTTCAGCCGCAGAGCCGCGAACACTCGCGCAGCTCGCGCCGGCCTCATCGTCGCATCCTTCCGCAGTCTAGCGACCCGCCGCGTCCTTGATCAGCTGCTCCAGGGCGGCATCGATGGCGGCCGCGCCGGGGCTGCCCAGCCACTTGCGCCGGATCACGCCCTCGTGATCGATGATGTAGAGGGTCGGCGTGCTGGACAGGTTCCACCTGGCGGCGATGGCACCCCGGCCCAGGGCGCCCGGATCCGCAAACGAGCGCCAGGTCAAGTTCTCCTTGTCCATCGCTGCCTTGAGCTGCCTCGTGTCATAGCCGTTGACGTTGATGCCGAGCAAGGCGAAGGGCTTGTCTTTCAGGTTGGTGACGAGCGACCGCTCGTGAGGCCACTGGGCCCGTCAGGTGAGTCAGGCTTGATGCCAGAAGTCGAGGAGCACGACCTTGCCGCGGTAGTCGCTGAGCTTGAATGCCTTGCCGTCCTGGTCCTCGCCTTCGATCTCGGGCGCCTCCTTGCCGACGACCAAGTGGCGCATCTCGAACAGCTCCGCCCGCGCCTTCTCGCCGACCGTGCCGCCATCCTCGATCTTCACCTGGCCATGGCGCTCGATGGCTCGCGCGAAGAGACCTTCGGCCTCGTTGCTGGCGGTGGTGCGCTCCTGCCGCCGCAACTCCGCAAGGTAATCGTCGCCGAACAGATCCGCGAACTCCTTGGCCAGCCGCGATTGCTCGTCGAGCAGATCGAGCCGCTGCAACCGGTTGCTCAGGAAGTGTGCCAGCGCCAGGCAGGCAAGCCCCTGGATCGTCTGATGCGGGCTCGTCTCCAGAACCGCGCGCAGGAACACCTCGTACTCCTTGCAGAAGCCAAACGAAATGCGCAGGCAGATCGGGCCAAGCTTGTCGCTGCGCAGGTGGTCGCGCTGCAAGAGCGCGAACGCCCTCGTCCGCGCGCTGTCACGGCCGACGACCTCGACCGGCCAGGGAGTGGTGTTGACCTGCCAGACCGCCCGGATCAGAGCGTCGGTCGCGATCGGTTCCTGCGGGTACTTCTCGGCCAGCTCGACGAACTTGAGCTCGAGGCCGTGACGGATCTGGTACACACGGGCGATGAGCGCCATGCGCTGTTCGTCGCTGGTGGATCCGCCGCTGCCCGCATCCTGGTACTCTTTGAGGAGTGCGTCGAACTGCGCAGCCGCGGTGGGATCGACCTGGTCCTCGACTCCGGTCGCTGCGATCCACGCGCCCAGCGCGAGGATCCCGACTTGCAAGCCGACTGGTGGCATGGCAGCGTCTCCTGCGGCCGCGGATCATGTTTGCCGGATCTCGAGAAGGAGGGCGATTGGCAATGATCGCACGGTTGCGTCCACCGGACAACGGCCTCGATCGGCATCTCGCGTGTGCCAGCTCCGTGTGCCTGCTCGCTGCCGTTGGTCGACTGCCAGTTCCTGACGAGCGGCCATGATCGTCCTTCTTCTCTCTGCCGTCATGTTCTGCGCCGATGCGCCCGACATCGTGCTCACCTTCGAGCACGACGACGCCCACGGTCCGTTCGCCGACGCGCTGCGCGGCGACGGCGCGCAGGACGCGGGCTGGACCTACGAGGGCGCGCCCCGGCTGGAGCGCACGCGGCCGCTGTTCGGCGCCGCGTCGCTCGACCTGACCGCGAGCGGACCGCTCGAGCTGCTGCCGCCGTGCGATCTTGGCGAGGGGCTCACCATCGCGGCCCATGTGCGCGACGTGGTCGCCGGCATCCACTCGCTGGTCTCGTCGTGGCCGGCGCGCACCGCGCTGTTCGTCTGTTTCGATCCGAGCGGCGAGTACCGCGGCGAGCGGCTGTTCTTGCGTTTCCACGCGCGACTGCAAGCTGCGAACGGCGAGCGCGAGCTCAAGCTCGACGTGCCGGCGCGCGCCGAGCTCACCGGTCGTGACTGGCGCGCGACCCATCACCTCGCCGTCACGTTCGCGCGCGGCAAGGTCACCGCGTTTCTCGACGGCGAGCAGATCGGCACGATCACGTCGAACGACCCGAGCGTGCAGCGGCTCGATCTCGGCCGCTCCGAGAGCTCGCTGCTCTTTGGTGCCTCGCCGATCGGCGACCCGTTTCTGTTTCGCGGCGTGTGCGATGACGTCGTCCTGCTCGGTCGTGCGCTCGCGCCGGCGGAGATCGAACGGCTCGCGCGGCTCGGCGCGCTCGGCGCCGGCCTCGTCGCCACTGACCAGGTTGCACACGCCATCGCCGAGCGGCCGCGACTGCTGAGCGCGAACGAGGTGGCCGCGCGGGTGGCGCCCGATGCAGTGCGTGCCGCCGATGCGAACGCCGAGTGGACGCTCGAGCAGGCGCGCCAATGCTGGCAGCCGATGACGCGCGCGGTCCAGCACGTGGGCGTGCCCGGCTTCGAGTTCCAGACCGGCGTGATGTGGGACGGCTCGCTCGTGTTCGGGCCGTTCTTCCGGCCGGCGGCCGAGGTCGCTCGGCTCGGCAACAACCTGTTGCATCTGGTCTTCACGTTGCGGTCTGCACCTGCGAGCGCTGCGCACGGCAACGACGAACGCACGTCGACGGTGGTTCGCCGTGGGCTCGTCGATGGCCGCCTGCCGATTCCGTGGCTGCAGTGCAGCGACCAGGATCTCGAGTGGAACGAAACGGTGTTCGCCCACCTGCTGGGCCGCACCATCGACCAAGGTGTCAGTCCGGATGAGAATGACGTGCTGGTCACGCACGTGCGCTTGCGCGTGCACAACGCCGGCGCGACGGCGCGTCTGGCAACGCTCCTGGTCGAGCCGCGCGACACGAGCGATCTCGCGCTCGGCTACAAATGCCAGTCGATCCCGGCGCGCGCCAAGCTCCTCCCCGTGACGCTGCGGCCGGACGCAGCCATGTTCTGCATGCAGCAGGACGGACGCGTGCGGCTCATCGTGCGCTCGCCGCCGCAGGGCAGCGTGGTCGTGAGCCCGACCGGTTCCAGCGGTCCCGATGGCTCGGCCAGCACCGGCGATGTCTTCAGCTGGCGCGTGCCGCTCGCTCCCGGTGAGACTGCCACGATCGATCTCTCGATTCCTTATGGGCTCGTCGATCGGACGATCGCAGCGCGCATCGCCGCAGTCGACCTGGACGCCGAATACGACCGCGTGTGCGCGTACTGGCGCGCTCTCGTCGATCGTCAGGGCACGATCCACACGCCTGATCCGTTCGTCGATGATTATCTCGCGGCGGTTGCGGGCCAGATGTGCCAGCAAGTCGCCTATCGCCACACGCCCGCGCCCGGGATCTGGATGTACAAGACCAGCCCGAACCACTACGAGATGTTCTGGCCGTGCAATGCGGCCAAGGCGCTGCCGGTGCTTGACTTCCGCGGGTTCCGCGAGCTCGGCGAACGCTGCCTCGGCTCGTTCGTGGCGATGCAAACCGACGACGTGGGCGGGCTCGCGCGCGCAGACACCGGGCACGGACCGGTGATCGCCGGCGAGGGGTTCGCCGCGGTGCCCGGGTTCCTCGGCAACTTCCGCGAGTGGACCGCGAATCCGCTGCTGATCTCGCATGGCCTCGCGATGTGGGCGCTCGCCATGCATTTCCGCGTCACGCGCGATCGTGCGTGGCTCGGTGACGAGCGCGCCGGTACGCCGCTGCAGGCGATGCTGACCGCGTTCGACTGGGTCGCCGCGCAACGCCGGCGCACGATGCGCGAAGCAGAGGGCCACCGCGCCGCGAACTTCGGTCTCCTGCCAGCCGCGTCCGCGCACGACTGGCTGGCCGGCAGCACGATCTTCAACGATGCGTTCGTGATCTTCGGCATGGCGGAGGTCGTGCGACTGCTGCACGAGATCGGGCATGCGCGTGCCGCGGAGTGCACCGCCGAGCTCGGCGACTATCGCCGCTGCCTGCGCGATGACTACACCGCGGCGATGGAGCAGGCGCGGCCGGTGCCGCTCGGCGACGGTACGGCGCTGCCGTATGCGCCGCGCTTGATGGGCGAGGCGAACTGGGCCCGCCCCGACTGGACCTACACCGGGTACGGTCCGCTGCGCGCCGGCGCGTGGGGCGCCCTCGATCCGTTCGATCCGCTGGTGGATGCGGGGCTCGCGTTCCTCGAGGTGGGGCTGCCGCGTGGTGCGCCGAGCTTCCTTCCGGTCTCGGGTCCGGAGCTGGCCGACGCCAACTTCGCCGACGTCTCCGATCCGCGTGCACCGCGCCATCACCTGTGGCGCCACTACGTCGAGTACGAAACGATGTGGCCGATCGGCGGCCCGCTGTTCCTCGCGCGCGACGACCTGCCGCGCTTCTTCGAGTGGCTGGCTCACAATCTCGCGGTGGTCTTGCACCGCGAGTGGCGCGTCGGCGTGGAATCGCTCGACGGCGTCCGTCTATGCACCCGGGGACGGCGAGCGCTGGCGGCTGATCCGCGCCCGCATTCGTGAACGAGACCGGCGGCTGGGACGGCGGCGAACAGGAGCTGTTCCTGCTGCAGGCGATCCCGCGCGCCTGGCTGAAGCCGCGCGCGCAGCTGGCGATCGAGCGAATGGGCACCTGCTTTGGCGGGACCATCGAGCTGCACGTCGACTGCGCGCGCGACGGCAGCGCGACCGCCGTCGCGCTGAAGCGATCGATCGTCACGCCGGCACGCATTCGCGCGCTGCTTGCGCTCGAGCGACGGCCGCCCGCTGCGCGCAGCGACTCTCGACGGCAGCGCGCTGCCCTTGCTCGGCGGCGATGTCGTCGAGTTGCCGCGCACGCTGCGCGGCCACCACGCGATCGTCGGCAGCTGGTGAAACCCATTCCATGCGACGCTCGCGGTCCGGCGGCAACATGGAGGTGCATGGACGACGGCATCCCTCGACCAACGCGCCGACGCGCTGCTCGGTGAGCTGGGTCGCTTGCGAGAGCTCGCTCGCAATCTCGTGCAGGACGGCGAGGACGCATCGCTCACCTGGTGGCAAGCGATGGTGTCGCATCAGCCCCTCGCACTCGAGCAGGTCGTCGTACCAGCCCATGGTTCCGATCACGACGAGGTAGCGCAGGCAGGTCGCCGAGTTCTTTCAAGGCGCGCCTGGTCTGGCGTGATCAGCGCGTCCTGCCGCGACCAGAGCTTGGGCCGGTCATGCCGGTGGCAGCGCGCGGCGCCAGCAGAAAACTCGTGCATCAGGCCGATCTCGTCAACCTCGGTGCGCCGCTTCAAGCGCGTCGCGAGCTGTGTCATCGGCAACCACGGGAACAAGCGGCTCGTCACCCTCGTGATATTCACCGTTTGGCTGGCGCAGGTACACGGTGATCTTACCGCTGGTCCACCGCCAAACCTCACCGACACCAAGCTTCGCATAGACCCGCAGACGCCGAAACGAGGTCGATGTGATGTCCACTTCAGGGCCAGGTCGGGCGGCGGGTCGCGTAACAGATTGCAGTCGGTGCTTGCGGACGGCCTTGCGCGGAGTTCCTTGATGTAGTAACGCCTCGTCAGGGTTCGACAGCGAGGTCTACGCTTGAGCGTGGTCGAGCCATGGCTCGCGATAGAGATGTGTCAGCGCTCAAACGTCAGCAGCTCGAGCATACGCGAGAATCGACTTCGCGGCTCGTGTTCGCGCGAGGTTGGTCATCAGCTCGAGCGTCCACATTCCTCGAAGCAACGCGCAGGTGCTGCTTTCCGCGTCCAGGCTCTGGAGCAAAGCCTCGAACGTCGCCCCAGGACATCA
Organism: Planctomycetota bacterium; assembly: GCA_046349655.1. Taxonomy (GTDB): domain Bacteria; phylum Planctomycetota; class B15-G4; order B15-G4; family JAXMBY01; genus JAXMBY01. Next base: position 53,215 of record JAXMBY010000031.1, on the reverse strand, counting down.
CGCAACACGATGCGTGATTGGGAGGCTGTCCAAGCTGGCGTCAATGAAGTTCAAGGCAGCACCGGAAGTGAACGGTCCGTGGGGTGCCATGATAGCCTCGTCATGCGTACCTTGCTACCCCGCACAAACAGAAGTCGAGGTGGGGCACGTCGGAGTTACACGCGAAAAGGCGACGCCATCTTGTTCTCGTTTAGCGCGAGTTGCGGGTTCGCCCCGGATTTTCACGGAGCGCAGCTGGCGGCAGCGTGATCAGCGCGCGTCATGTCAAGGGAGGCTGCTGGATCGGAGACGAGGAATGCACTGGGCGCGGATCCTCATCGTGGTATGCACTGTCATCGAGGCCGGCTGGATGGCGTTCGACAGGTGCCGTGCGCTCATGGTCGGCAACTTCATCACCCCATCGTCTGGGCCGCATGCGGGACAACTGGGCCCGTGGCGGCACCTTGTCGCGCAGGAGTCGGCCTCGATCCGAACGGCACACCGATCAAGCTGGTCTTTGCCCTGTATGGCTGCGGTTGGCTGTTGCTCGGCGTGGCGTTCGTGTGCGGTGCGACCTGGTCCTGGAGCGCCATGCTGGGAGCCGCGCTCGGAGCTGTGGTTTCTTCCCTTCGGCACGGTGCTCAGCCTCGTGCAGGCTGCGTTGCTGGTGTTTCGCAGTCGCCTGGCCTGAGGCTGCGGGTCGACGCCAGCGCTAGCGCAGCTCGACGTGATGCGCTTCTCCTCGCGGCCGACGATCTCGACCGTGGCCTCGGCGACCATGGTGAAGTGGCGCGCATCGATGCGATAGCGCCCGGGCGGCAGACCCTCCAGGCGAGCGGGCTCGCGACCGGCGCCGACGCCCGGTAGTTTTCTGCCTCGTCGTCCACGCCGGGTTGCGTCCACGCTGAAGGATGCCGTTGCTTCGCCGTGCGGTAGGATCACGGTGGCGATGAGGGTCGCACCCGGTACGGCCTTGAAGTCGATCGCGGCGACGTGTTGATCGAGAGCAGCCTCGATCGGATCTCGATACGTCCGCGCGACGCCGCGACCGGCGAGCGACACGCGGTGGCGACCGGGCTCCACGAACCCGGTGAGCTTGTAGCGGCCGTCCTCGTCGGTGATCGCGGGCCGCGCTGCCGATCGGTCGCCATCGGCTCACCGCTGCTGGTGAACTGCACTTCGACACCGGCCAGCGGCTCGCCGTTCTCGCCTACCCGACCCGAGATGGCGCCTTGGGATATGGCGACGTCGAGGTGCGCTTCTTCGCCGGGTCGCAACATGACGCGGCGCGTTCGATCGTGAGCGCGGCGCCTGGTGCGCGCACCGAGACCGTCCACTCGTGCGGCTCGAGCTCGCCGAACGCGAAGCGCCCGTCGGCTTTCGTCTGCACCGTGGAGGGGGCGAAGACACTGACCGGGACCGAGACCACGGCGCCCTCGAGCGGTCGTCCTGCAGCGGTCACGACGCCGCTCAGTGACGCCTTGCGCGCGAGCGTGAGCGTGACCTCGGTGGTCTCGTCCGGCTCGATGGTCACGAGCGTGCCGATGGGCCGTCCGTCTGGCCCGGGAGGGCTCGCCACGATCAAGGGGATCGCGCCGGAGTCGGACGGGCTCTTGAGCTCGGCATAGTAGCGGCCGGGCGCGAGCCCGCGGAAGGTGAAGCGACCGTCGACGCTCGTCTTGGCGGTGAGCTCCGAGGCTGACCCTGCGCCCTCGGGCGTCAACACCACGTTGCCGCGGGGCAGCGGCTTCGAGTCGGCGTCGAGCGCCTGACCCTCGAGCGCGCCGGCCGCTCGCAACTTGAGCTCGACGCCGCTCACGGTCGACTGCGGTCTCAGCCGGAGCTCGACCGGTTCGCTTGCGACCGAGCCCTCGTGTGAGGCTTCGAGGGTCACGTCGCCCGCGCTCAGGCCGCCGATCTTGAAGAGACCGCCCGCCTGGCTCGTGACGCTCTTCTCGTTCGCGCCGTGTGGAATCGTACCCGGCCGGAAGCGCGCCCTCTGATCTCCTTTGGGCCGGATCGTGACCTGTGCTTCCGCGACGCCCTCGTCGTTCGCATCGAGAACCACTCCCGCCACCGTGGTCTCCCGCTTCAGATCGATGGTGACGTCGACGCGCTGCTCGGCCGGCACGTCGAACGGGCCGTGGGTGGTGTCGGCGAAGCCGTCGGCGCTGATCTTGACCGCCACGTTGGTGCTGGGCGGCGCCTTGATCACGAACAGGCCGGCCGTGTCGGTGGTTCCGGCATGCTCCAAAGCTGGTTGGCCGGTGAGCGCCTTGATGCTCCTGTTCACCGCCAGGATCCCGTCGCCGCCGCGCTGATAGAACGTGACGCCGAACTGGGAGACCGGCGCTGCACTCTCCGCAGCGCGAACGCGACCGACCACGAGCCCCGGCCGGTGCACCACGATCTCGATCGGATCCTGCGATGGTCGCAGGATGTCCTTGAGATCCAGAAAACCGTCTGCGTAGAGGAAGAGCCGGTATGACACCTCCAGCAGGTCCTGGAACTCGAACCGACCGTCGGTGCCGGTCTCAGCCTTGCGATCGGCGCCCCCGCGTGGTGCTTGGGTGCCCTTGAAGATCGGGTACAGAGAGAGCCGCGCGCCCGCGACCGGCTCGCCGCGAGAATCGCGCACCGTGCCCTCGAGCTTGAGACCGGACTGCAAGCGAAGCTCGATGGGATCGGTGGGCTTGCCCTTCACGATCGTGATCTGGTCCTGGCTCACGGCGTTGGAGCCGGTCGATGCGGTCACCGAGCACATGCCGGGGCGCAGACCCTCGATGCGGAACTCACCGCGCTCGTCGGTGTTCGCGGTTCGCTCGTGCGGAAACACGTCGGGCACGCTTCCCTCGCGCAGGTGCATGCGCGCCGTGATCTTCGCTCCTGCGACCTGGGCCCCGTGCTCGTCGACCAGCCGGCCCACGAGCACACCACCCAGCTTGGCGACCAGCTTGCCGAGTTCATTGGCTCCCGGCCTGAGTCGCGGCAGATCCAGCTCGATGTCGTCGTGTCGCGTGAGGCGCACGCGCAGGCAGAGCTGGTGCTCTGGGTTCAGCGCGGCGACCGTGAAGGCGCCGTCAGGACCGGTGGTCGCGTGCAGCGAGCGCTGCTCGAACGTGCCCGGGATCAGATCGATCACATCGCTGGCCCAGACCTCGACCGCGACGCCGGCGATCGCGGCGTCCTCCTCGTCGACCACCTGCCCCTTGACGCTCGCGAGCTCGCTGTTTAGCGGCTCGGTGCCGGCGGCGATCGCCGGTGCCGGCGCGGGAGCGGCGACCTCGGAGCGCACGCTGCTCGAGGCATCGGCCGGTGGCTCGCGGCCGACATCCGGGCGACCCACCTCGTCGCGTTTGCCCGTGGACGGCGGTGATGAGCCCGGGCCGGAACTCTCCGTGGCGCCGCTGCCAACCAACCAGAACAGCGTGGCGATCGCTGCCAGCGCGAGCACCAAAACCAGCAGGACTCCCCGATGGGTCGGTGCCATGTGCGTCGTTCCCTGAAGAGACCGTCGAACCGACGATCACCATCTGACTTGCCGCGGCTCGCGGTGTCAAGCGCGACGATCGGGGGGCTCGGCGTTCACTCGGCAGCAGTGCTTGCAGGCGCGCATCGGACCGCCGGCGTCATGCGGGTCGATTGCCTTCCGCCACGAACGCGCCGCCGCGGTGTTCGCACGCCGCTCGCGCTGCTCCCCTGCGGCGTGATACGATCCCCGCCCGCATCGTGCTCCACCCTGCAATTCGCCGTTCCACTGCAGACGGGATCTCATCGTGACGCCTTGCTTTCGCCTTGCTCGCACCGTTGCCCTTTCGCTCGGTTTCATCGTCTCTGCCACGGCGCAGGAGCGTCGTGGTGATCGCGCGCGCGACGCCAGCGAGCCCGCAGCGTCCGCGCCCGCGGATGCGCAATCGGCGCAGGTGAAGGTGCCGCCGGACCAGTCGATCACCACGGACGACACCGTCACCATCAAGGGGGTGACGGTACCGTACCGCGTCGCCACGGGCACGCAGCCGGTGTGGGATGCGGACAACAAGCCGATCGCATCGATGTTCTACGTGTTCTATCAGCGCACCGACGTCAGCGACCGCACCACGCGCCCGCTGGTGGTCTCGTTCAACGGCGGGCCTGGCTCGGCTTCGGTGTGGATGCACATGGCGTACACCGGGCCGCGCTTGCTGCGCATCGACGACGAGGGTTTTCCGGTGCAGCCCTACGGCGTGCAGGAGAACCCGCATTCCATCCTCGACGTGGCGGACATCGTTTACGTCGATCCGGTGAACACCGGCTTCTCGCGCATCCTCGGCGACGCCAAGCGCGAGCAGTTCTTCGGCGTGAACGAGGACATCCAGTATCTGGCGCGCTGGGTGGACGCGTTCGTCACGCGCAACGGCCGCTGGACGTCGCCCAAGTACCTGATCGGCGAGAGCTACGGGACCACGCGCGTCGCCGGACTCGCCGGACGGCTGCAGGGCTCGCACTGGATGTTCCTGAACGGCGTGATCATGGTCTCGCCCACCGGGCTCGGCATCGAGCGCGACGGTCCGGTCGGCAACGCGCTGACGCTGCCGTACTTCACGGCGACCGCGTGGTACCACCATGCGCTCGCTGCCGACCTGCAGGCGCGCGACCTGGAGGCGCTGCTGCCCGAGGTGGAGGCGTTCACGATCGATCAGCTGCTGCCGGCGCTGGCCCGCGGTGGCTCGTTGCCCGCCGCACGGCGCACGGAGCTCGCGCAGCAGGTGGCGCACTACTCCGGGCTATCGCCGCAGGCGGTGCTCGACTACAACCTCGCCGTGCCGACGTCGTTCTTCTGGAAGGAGCTGCTGCGCGACCGCGGGCTCACCATCGGCAGGCTCGACTCGCGCTATCGCGGCTTGGATCGCGGCGACGCCGGACTGCGGCCCGATTACGATCCCGCGCTCACGTCGTGGAACCACGCGTTCGCGCCCGCCATCAACCACTACCTGCGCGACGTGCTGAAGTACCAGACCGACCTCGAGTACTGGCTGTTCGGCTCGGTGCACCCGTGGAACCAGAGCGGCGAGACGACTGGCGAGAGCTTGCGCCAGGCGATGGCCGAGAATCCCTACCTGCACGTGATGGTGCAGTCAGGCTACTTCGACGGCGGCACCGACTACTTCAACGCCAAGTACACCATGTGGAACATGGACCCGGCGGGACGCTTCCAGGACCGCATGACGTTCAAGGGCTACCGCAGCGGCCACATGATGTACCTGCGCAAGGAAGACCTCGCGCGCGCCAACGACGACCTGCGCGAGTTCATCGCCAAGACCATGCCGAAGCCGGGTGAGGCGGCGAGACGGTGATGGCGCATTGATCACGAGAGCAAGAACCACCGAGCCCTCACGCCTCAGGAGATCGAACTCTTTCAGGGTCTGCGCGCCAGCGTGGACTCGCACGGCGTGACGCTCGTGCGAGCGAGCGGCGGCCGCGAGCAACGCGTCGCCTTGCGTCTGTATGCGGTCGGCCGCGAGGGAGCGCTGACATCGTGCGCGGGCGCCCGCGGCCGTCGCCGCGGCTGACACGAATGTCGCCGACAAGACCCTTGACGGCGCACCGTCTGGTGCGTAATAGTCCATATGGATATGGACAAGTGGCGAATGTTCGGGAGCACGAGCGGCCGATGCTCAGCTTGACCGGAGAATACGCGCTGCGGGCCTTGATCTTCCTCGCCCAGAACGAGAAGCGGTGGCCGGTCCCAGGCAAGGAGATCGCTGCCCGAGCTGGCGTCCCGGCCAAGTACCTGTCCATGATCCTGAGCGAGCTGGTGCGCACGGGCGTGCTGGAGTCCACGCGCGGGAAAAGCGGCGGCTTCCGTCTGGTGAAGTCGTCGAAGGCCACTCCGCTCTGGGATGTCGTGGCACCCTTCGAGCAGCTGCAGCGAATGCGCTGCCCGTTTGGCAATCAGAAGTGCAGCGATCATTCGCCGTGCCTGGCTCATTCGCAGTGGAAGAAGATCAAGGACGTTCTGCACGAGTTCCTGCAAAAGACCTCGCTGTGGGACGTGGCGGTGCAGAAGAAGGCGGGCGGCAAGCGGGCCAGTTGAATCTCGACCACGAACATTGCTCTTGGTTCGATCCAAAAGACCATATGGCGATGGAGAAATGGCCTTACTGCGCCGCGCCAGCTGGGAGGAAGACGGATGAAGGCTCATCGAGCACTGATGCTGGCTGCCGCCGTGCTGGTGGCGGTGGGCGCGATGTGGTTGCTGCGTCACATTCCCGGACCCGCTTCCCGGCGCGCAGCAGAGGGGAATGGCGCCGTCGGCAACGTCGAGCCCACGAGCACGGTTCCCGCTTCGCCCGCCAGCATCGAGCTCGGCAAGGCCACGTTCGAGAAACAGTGCATCGCCTGTCATGGCCGCGAAGGCAAAGGCGACGGCGAGGCCGCCTATCTCCTCTATCCCAAGCCGCGCGACTTCGTGGCAGCCAACTATCGGCTGGTTTCCACCTGGGAGCACGTACCAACCGATCAGGATCTGTTTCGCACGATCTCGCGTGGCATGCCAGGATCGGCGATGCCCTCGTGGGCTCACCTGCCGGAACAGACGCGCTGGGGTCTAGTCCATTACGTGAAATCGCTCGCGGCGCAGCCGATGCAAATCGGCGCACCGAGTGCGGCCGAGCCGGAGCACGGCGTGGTGTCAGTCCCACCCGAACCGCCTGACAGCGCGCAGGCGCGCAACCGAGCGATCGAGCTGTACAAGAAAGGGTGTGCCCCGTGCCACGGCGAGTCTGGCAAGGGCGACGGCGCCCAGAAGCAAGTCGACAACGAGGGCTTTGCCACCCGCCCTCGCGATCTGACCGCCGGCGTGTTCAAGGGACCCCCTCAGGTCGAGCACGTGTACCGGCGCATCGTGCTGGGTCTGCCCGGCACGCCGATGCCGAGCAGCTCCTACTTGCAAGGTGACGACGCGTGGGCGCTGGTCCACTACATCATGAGCCTGTCGAGCGAGAAACAGCGCGAGCGCGTGGAGATGAAGCAGTTCCACATCGCAGCGCGCCGGATCCAGGAGCTGCCAACGCACCCCGATGATGGCGCATGGCAGAAAGCCCCGCGAGTCAACCTCCACCTGATGCCGTTGTGGTGGCGGCTGCAGCGTCCCGAGGAGCTGACGGTTCAGGCGTTGCACGATGGCACCGACATCGCGCTGCTGCTCACCTGGGCAGACGACACTCACGACCACACGGCCATGCGACCACAAGACTTCCGGGACGCAGCCGCGATCGAGTTCTCGCTCACGCCGGACCCGCCGTTCTTCGCCATGGGTCAGGCGCACGAGTTCGTGAACATCTGGATGTGGAAATCCGAGCGTCAAGCCGACCTCGAGCCAGCCTTCCAGGATCTCGAAAAGGTCTATCCCAACCTCGGCATCGATTCCTATCCGAACCCGAAGCGCTCGGCGCTGGAGCAACCGACGCGCCATGCTCTCACGCTGCAGTCGGATCCGACCTTCGTGACCGGGTGGGGCGCGGGCAACATCGTGTCAGACCCCACGCGCGCCAGCGCGAGCGAGGACCTCGCCGCGCAGGGCTTTGGCACGCTGTCCGCACGGCCAAAGATCGAGCAGCGAATCGACGCCCGTGGCGTCTACACCACCGGCACCTACCGGGTGGTGTTCCATCGCTCGCTCGAAGCACGGGGCGAGCACTCGGTGGCGCTGAGACCAGGCGACTCGACGCCGGTGTCGTTCGCGGTCTGGAATGGCAGCGCCGGCGATCGCGATGGCAAGAAGTCGGTGACCATCTGGCAGATCCTGGAGCTGGATCCGTGAACGGCTGGAATCAAACCGTGGGCAGAGAGAGGCGGCCATGAGCGACCAAGCGAAGCCCGACCACTTCATGATCGATCGGCGCGAGTTCCTGCGCTGGCTGGGAGCGGGTGCGGGGGCAAGCGCGCTCACGCTGGGCCTGCCGACTCGGCTGCTGGCAGCCATCGACCCGAGCGACAACCCGCTCTCGCGATCGGTGGGGCGCGACTGGGAACGGATCTACCGCGACCAGTACCACTATGACTCCACCTTCGACTGGGTGTGCTCTCCGAACGACACACATGCCTGCCGGGTGCGGGCCTACGTGCGCAACGGCATCGTCACTCGCAGCGGTGCCACCTACGACTATCAGAACTACGCCGATCTCTACGGCAACCATGCCACGCGCAACTGGAACCCGCGGCAGTGCGCCAAGGGTTACACCTTCCACCGCGTCATCTATGGGCCGTATCGATTGCGCCATCCGATCGTGCGCAAGGGCTGGAAGGCCTGGGCGGACGCGGACTTTCCGGAGCTGACTCCCGAGATCAAGGCGAAGTACCTGTTCGACAGCCGCGGCCAGGACGAGTTCGTGCAGCTGCCCTGGGAAGATGCCTTCACCTATATCGCGCGCGGCCTCGACGCGATCGCGCGGCGCTACAGCGGCGCCGAAGGCAAGCAGCGACTGCTCGCGCAGGGCTACCAGCCGGAGATGGTGGACGAGACCCATGGCGCTGGCACGCGCTGCATCAAGATGCGCGGCGGCATGGGGCTCCTGGGAGTGATGGGCAAGTACGGCATGTACCGGCTCAACAACTCGCTCGCGCTGCTCGACAGCAAGATCCGGGGCGTCGGCCCCGAGGAGGCTCTCGCCGGCCGCAACTTCTCCAACTACACGTGGCACGGCGATCAAGCTCCGGGTCATCCGTGGGTGCATGGGCTGCAGGCCTCGGACTGCGACTTCAACGACCTCAGGTTCTCCAAGCTCATCATCATGGACGGCAAGAACCTGGTCGAGAACAAGCTCACCGATTCGCACTGGTTCATCGAGTGCATGGAGCGCGGCGGCAAGATCGTGGTGATTGCACCGGAGTATGGCCCACCGTCGACCAAGGCGGACTACTGGATGCCAATTCGCCCGGGCACCGATGCCGCGCTGTGGCTCGGTATCACCAGGATCCTGATCGACCGCAAGCTGTACGACCTGGAGTTCGTGAAGCAGTTCACGGATTTCCCGCTGCTCGTGCGGACCGATAGCCTGCGCCGCCTCAGAGCACACGAGTTGTTCCCCAACTATCAGTCGGCGCTCGCACCCGATGGACCGTCGATGAGGGTGCAGGGTCTCACCAGCGAGCAGCATCAGAAGCTCGGTGATTTCGTGATCTGGGACGAGAACCAGAAGGCGCCCGCTGCGCTGACCCGCGACGAGGTCGGTGCGACCATGGCGAAGCGAGGTGTGTCGCCGGCGCTCGACGGCACTTTTGAGCTGACGCTGGTCGATGGCTCGAAGGTGACGGCGCAGACCTTGTGGAGCCTCTACCAGACTCATCTGAAGGATTACGACCTCGACACCGTGTGCGACATCACGCACGCCCCGCGCGAGCTGATCGAGCAGCTGGCGCAGGACCTCGCCACCATCAAGCCCGCTGCCATCCACCAGGGCGAGGGAATCAACCACTGGTTCCACGGAACCGAGATGAACCGCGCGGCCTACCTGCCGCTCATGCTCACCGGCAACATCGGCAAGCCGGGCACCGGCTGCCATACCTGGGCAGGCAACTACAAGGCCGCCTTGTTCCAGGGATCGCCCTGGACTGGGCCCGGATTCAAGGGCTGGGTGGCCGAGGATCCGTTCCATGCCAGCCTGGACGAGAACGCCGCGGGGAAGGACATCAAGGCGCATGCCTTCACCAAGGACGAGGAGCCCGCGTACTGGAACCATGGCGACCTGGCGCTGATCGTGGATACGCCGAAGCTGGGCCGCAAGAACTTCACCGGCAAGACGCATATGCCCACCCCCACCAAGGCGATCCTGTTCAACAACGTGAACTTGATCAACAACGCCAAGTGGGCGTACGGCATGATCAAGAACGTCAATCCGAACGTCGAGATGATCGTCTCGATCGACATCCAGATGACGGCCTCGATCGAGTATTCCGATCTCGCGCTGCCGGCCAACTCGTGGCTCGAGTTCGAGGATCTGGAGATCACCGCCAGCTGCTCGAATCCGTTCCTGCAGATCTGGAAAGGCGGCATCGCGCCGGTGTTCGATTCGAAGGACGATCTCGCGATCCTGGCCGGCATCGCCAGCGCTCTCGCCGAAGTCACCGGCGACCAGCGATTCCGCGACTACTTCAAGTTCGAGCTGCAAGGCAAGCGCTCGGTGTACATCCAGAGACTGCTCGACACCTGCACGACGACGCAAGGGTATCGCCTCCAGGACATCATGGCGGGAAAGTACGGGCCGCCGGGCGGCTGCCTGATGAACTTCCGCACCTATCCGCGCATCCCGTTCTACGAGCAGGTGCACGACAGCGAGCCGTTCCATACCGACACCGGCCGGCTGCATGCGTACGCCGACGTGCCCGAGGCGATCGAGTACGGCGAGAACTTCATCGTGCATCGGGAGGGCACGGAGGCGACGCCGTATCTGCCCAACGTGATCGTCAGCTCCAATCCATTCATCCGCCCCGAGGACTACGGCATCGGTGCCGACGACGAACACTGGGATCACCGCACGATCCGCAACATCAAGCTGCCGTGGCAGGAGGTCAAGCAAACCAAGAACTTCCTCTGGGAGCGCGGCTATCAGTTCTACTGTCTCACGCCCAAGACCCGGCATCGCGTGCACTCGGGCTGGTCGAACGTCGACTGGCACATGCTGTACGATTCGAACTTCGGCGATCCCTACCGTCTGGACCGGCGCGCGCCGTGCGTCGGCGAGCACCAGCTGCACATCAACCCTGCCGCGGGGCGGGACCTCGACATCAACGACGGCGATTACGTCTACGTCGACGCCAATCCCGCCGACCGCCCCTACCTGAACGCCCGCCCCGACGATCCGTTCTACCGGGTGGCGCGGTGCATGCTGCGCGTGAAGTACAATCACGCGTATCCGTACAACATCGTGATGATGAAGCACGCGCCATTCATCGCCACCGAGAAGAGCGTGAAGGCGCACGAGACCCGAGCCGATGGCCGAGCGCTGTCGGACAACACCGGCTATCAGGCCAATCTGCGCTATGGCTCGCAGCAGTCGCTCACCCGCAACTGGCACATGCCGATGCACCAGACCGATTCGCTGTTCCACAAGGCGAAGGCCACGATGGCATTCATCTTCGGCGGCGAGGCGGACAATCACGCCGTCAACACGGTGCCCAAGGAGACGCTCGTGCGGATCACCAAGGCAGAGGACGGCGGCCTCGGCGGCAAGGGCATCTGGGCTCCGGCCACGACCGGATACACACCCGACAACGAGAGCGATTTCATGCGCAGGTACCTGGCCGGCGAGTTGTACCGCGCCACCTGAGCCGAGAGGAGAAGGCCTCCATGCCATACGACGATCCCGATGCCAGCGATCCGATGATGCTCGTCGGCGTCGAGCTGCCGGCGGATCTGGAGTCGTTTGCTGTCATCTGCCGGGTCTTCGCCGAGGAGTTCGCGAGGCTTGGATTCGACGAGGACGCGGTGATGGCTCTGTTCCGCGACCCGTTCTACGCCGGCGCCCACCGTGCATACCAGGCGCTCGGTGAACCCGCGGTGCGCGGCATGGTGCGCGAGGCGGCGGGTATTTGGAGTCGGGTGCGCACGGTCGAGCGCACCCCCGACCCGAAGTCCCAGGCTGATGAGCAGGAGCGATCTCATGCCTAGCGTTCCCAACTGGCAGCTCGGCCGCGAGATGTCCTATCCCTACGAGGCCCGCTATCCCAAGGAGCAGTTCGCGTTCGTCTTCAACATCAACCGCTGCATCGCCTGCCAGAGCTGCACGATGGCTTGCAAGTCCACCTGGACCTTCAGCAAGGGCCAGGAGCACATGTGGTGGGCGAACGTCGAGAGCAAGCCTTACGGCGGCTACCCGAAATTCTGGGACATGAAGATCCTGCAGCTGCTCGAGCAGGCCAACCCCGACGGTCAAGCGTGGTCGAAGAGCGACGCGACGAGCACCCGAGCTGCCTACGGGAAGTTCGACGGCCAGACGATCTTCGAGGCCGCCGAGCGTACGCTGGTGCCGGAAAGCTCGCGGGTGCTCGGCTACCTGCCCGCCGACGACGAGTGGATCTCGCCCAACATCTACGAGGACAACCCGGTCGGCGAGCGCGGCAAGCGCGGCGAGTTCGACAAGGTCGGCGCCCAGCTGCCCGCGCACAAGACCTGGTTCTTCTACCTCGCGCGCATCTGCAACCACTGCTCGTACCCAGCGTGCCTCGCAGCCTGTCCACGCAAGGCAATCTACAAGCGCCCCGAAGACGGCATCGTGCTGATCAACCAGAGCGAGTGCCGCGGCTATCGCAAGTGCGTGGAGGCATGCCCTTACAAGAAGTCCATGTATCGCGGCAACACGCGGGTGAGCGAGAAGTGCGTGGCCTGTTATCCGCGCGTCGAGGGGACCGATCCCGAGAGCCACGGACAGCCCATGGAAACACGCTGCATGGCAGCGTGCATTGGGCAGATCCGCATGCAGGGGCTGGTGAAGGTGAGCGCCGACGGATCGTGGGCCGAGGACCGCTACCATCCGCTCTACTACCTCGTGCACGTGGCCAAGGTCGCGCTGCCCTTGTACCCGCAGTTCGGCACGCAGCCCAACGGCTACTACATCCCGCCGCGCTGGGTGCCGAGAGCATACCTGCGGCAGATGTTCGGGCCCGGCGTCGACCTTGCGATCGAGCGCTACACGACGCCGGACCGCGAGCTGCTGGCGGTGCTGCAGCTCTTCCGCCGTTCGAACCAGATCATCTTCCGCTACCAGATCGAAGAGGGTAGGAAGATCTTCGAGGGCACCCGCGACGGCAAGCCGTTCGCCCTCTACAACGACACCGTGATCGCGTTTGGCCGCGATGGCAAGGAGATCTTCCGCACCACGCTCGAGGAGCCGGTGCACGTGCGGCCGCCCAAGCACGCCAACTCGATTTGAGGAGCACGTCTCATGTGCGACCCAACAGCAGAAGCCGGCGACCAGGCCCTGTGCCGCAGCGTGATGTATGCGACGCTCGCCGCGGCGTTTCGTCCGCCGACGGTGGAAGGCGGCGAGCGGCTAGAGGGCAGCCGCCCGCTCCTGCTCGATGCCGCGCGCGCCATCGATGGCCGTGCCGGACGACCCGGGTTGACGCTCCTGGTGCAGGAACTGGTCGCCTCGCTGTCCGGCTGGAAGGATCTCGTGGTTGCCCACCAACGGCTCTTTGGTCATACCGCACACGGAGCGGTCCCGCCCTACGAGACCGAGTACGGGCATGCGGAGGCTTTTCAACAATCACAGGATCTCGCCGACATCGCCGGCTTCTATCGCGCGTTCGGCTTGACGCTCGAGCCGGCTCGGCGCGAACGGATCGATCACGTCAGCGTGGAGTGTGAGTTCCTGTCGTTTCTCTGCTGCAAGGAAGCTCGTGAGCTGCAGTCCGGCGACGCAGCGTGCTGTACCGAAGTGCGCAAGGCGCAGAAGCTGTTCTTGCGCGATCATCTGGGTCGCTTCGGGCGCTCGTTTGCTCGCGCGCTGGCCAAGGCTGCCAGCCACCCGTTTCATCGCCACGCGGGCCAGCTGTGCTTCGAGTTCCTGACCGCTGAATGCGCCTTCCTCGATGTTCCGCCCGGCCCCGAGTTCATTGCCCTCGCCGCGCAGCGTGAGCTGGAGGTGCCCATGGCCTGTTCCTCGTGCACGCTCGAAGACCATGAGTGAGCTGCCGCTGATGATCGAGTTCGATGCCGATCTGGTGGAGAAGGCCGTGCTGCTTCGCCTGCATGGCCGCCTGCATCATCCCTACTGGCGCGCGCGCGACGCGATCTATCAGTGCCAGGATCCCGACCAACGCGCCGCTCGATTTGGCCTCCTGCATCGAGACCAGTTCGACTCGCTGCGCCTGAGCGAGCCCTTGTTCACGGCACTGCGTGAGCTGCCCGTGATCACCACCGAAGACGGCGAGCGTTCGCGTGGTCGACGCCGCCGCCGCGGGGCACGAAGGTGCCGACTTGCTGGTTGCCACCGGCGCGGATCGAGCCGCAGCCAAGCGTTCGGTGCTGATCAGGCTGCGTGCGGCCACTCTCGTGGAGCAGCCGTGTCTCTTGCCGTTCCTGCGCCACGAGCTGTACCACATCGCCGACATGCTGGATCCCGGGTTTGGCTATGATCCAGCCCTGCCCGACGAACTGGACCCGGCCAGGATCAACCTCGTGCTCGCGCGCTTCGCGTGCTGTGGAACGTGACCATCGATGGACGGCTGTCGCGGCGCGGGCATGATTCCCCCACCCTGCATATGTTCTGCAGGCGCGGATTGCCGCCGCATTCCCGATGCTCGCGCCACGGCTCGATGAGGCCTTCGCTCGCTGGTTCGCAGGCGACCACCCAGCGCATTCCGCGCTGATGAGCTTCGCCCGCAACCCGACCGTGGCAACGTGCGGCCTCGTGGCCAGGTGCGTGATGCGATCTGTCCGGTGTGCAGCTGCGGGATGCAGCAGCCTCGAACCAGCCGCCAAGCTGTCCGACTTGGTGGCCGAGCTGAAATCGACAGGATTTCCCGGGCTGGACCCGAGCGCGCGGCATCTGCCCGCGTTGCGTGGAGCTGTACGAGGGCGCCCGCAGTCGCGCGCGCCGCCCGCTGCAAAGCTGCCCTTCTCCTGCCGATCGCGGAGGCCCACTCATGAGGCGGATCGACGGCGGGAGTTCTGCCGCTACGGCGCCGGCCTGCTCCGCATGGCCGGCCTGGTCGAGCAGCACGGCACGCGCGGCGCCGAGCGAGCGCATCGGCCTGGGTGTCATCGGCACCGGCGACCTCGGTCGCAACCACCACCTGCGCTGGGCAGTGGAGCAGCCCGACCTCGACGTGCGCGCGGTGGCGACGTGGACGCCGAGCACCTGGCGAGGCGAGGTGGCACGACCGGCGGCAAGGCGCAGGCGTACCGCGAACTGCGAAGACCCTGCTCGAGGACCGCGGCGTGGATGCGGTGATGATCGTGACGCCGATCACTGGCGTACGCTCAACGCGATCCATGCCTGCATGGCAGGCCAAGGACGTGTACTGCGAGAAATGCGCTCTCGTACTCGATCGCCGAAGGTCGCGCCATGGTGAGCGCGGCACGCCGCTACGGGCGCGTGCTGCAGACCGGCAGCCAGCAGCGCTCATCGTTCGACTTCCGCTGGGCGTGCGAGCTGGTGCGCAACGGCCGCATCGGCACACTGCAGAGCGTGACGGCGTGCATCGGCGAGGGGCCGACGTGCGACCACGAGGCCAACCAGGAGCCGCCCGCACATCTCGACTGGAACTTCTGGCTCGGCCCGGCGCCATTCGTGCCGTACACGCCGAAGCGTTGCCGCTACGTTCCGCTGGTTCTACGACTACTCGGGCGGCAAGGTCACCGACTGGGGCGCCCACCACCTGGACATCGCACAATGGGCGCTCGGCACCGACCTCTCGGGCCCGCGCGAGATCGAGGGCCGCGCCGTCCTGCCGCTGAGCGGCCTGTACGACACCGCCGTGACGTTCGCCATCGACTATCGCTACGATCACGGCGTCTGCACTGCACCAGCAGCGGCGAGAACGGCGTGACCTTCACTGGCAGCAACGGCGAGATCTTCGTGTCGCGCAGCCTGTCCTTCGCCAGCCCGACCGAGATCCTCGACACCGAACCCGGCACCGGCGCGGTGAGCACGGCGACGACGACCACCGCCGCAACTGGCTCGACTGCCTGCGCTCGCGCAAGCTGCCGATCTGCGACGTCGAGATCGAGGCACCCGCTCGGCGACCGTGTGCCACCTCGGCAACATCGCGATGCGGCTGGGCCGCAAGCTGCGCTGGGATACCGGCAGCGAGCAATTCCTCGGCGACGAGGAAGCCAACCGCTTCCTCATGCGGCCCATGCGCCATCCGTGGAGCCTGTGATTGAAGGCGCTTGCCATGCCCGCACGCGTTCCGTTCGCTTCCCGTGCTGCTCACTGCGATCGCCCTCGGCTGCGCGAGCCCCGCCACGGTGCCGGAGCCCGGCACCGACGCGCTCGAGCTCGGCGAGCTGCTGGCGAGCGACGATGCCGGCGTGCGTGCGGGCGTGGCCACCGCCGGCACCATCGGTCCGGCGGCCATCGTTCGATCGCGCCGCAGCTCGCGAGCAGTGCGCCGCAGGCTGGCGCGCTGCGCCGAGCTGGCGCTGTGGTGCATCGCCCACCACTCTTGCCGCGCGGACGCGGGCGACGACCGCGACGCGGCGTCCGCCGCTTGCCTGCAGCTGCTCGCCCAGCAACCGCCGCGCGTACGACCAGCTGGTGCTGGTGGCGATGCTCGGTGTGCTCGCCGATCAACCGTGGAGCGTCGAGCGGCTCGCGGCTCATGCGGCGCAGCCGAGATCGGCGAGGCCGTGGTCCGCGCGCTCGAACGCATCCGCATCCGGCTGCAGGAGCTGCTCGCGGCGATCGCGCGAGATCGCTCAGCACCCCATCGCGCCCGCGCAGTCGCGGCGCTCGCCGGCGAAGTCGGGCGCGGCGGCAAGCGGTGCTGCTGGAGGTGGCCCAGGAGGGCGATGCCGAGCTCGCGCGCATCGCCCGCCATGGACTCGCACGCCTCGGCGAGCCGGGCGCTCGCGAGCTGCTCTCGCGCGCTGCGAACGGCGGCGAGCGGCTACCGATGATCTGCTCGCGCTCGCCGAACACCGCGCGCGCCGGTGATCACGAAAAGCGCGCGGGCGATCTACCTCCCGCGCTGCTCGACGCCCCGGCCATCGTCCGTGCGCACGGCGGCGATCCTCGGGCTGGGCGCGGTCGCCAGCCAGGACGCCACCGTCTGGTCGCGGGCTTGCCGGCCGCGCCCGGCGTGCGTGCCACCGCCGCCGGAGAGCGCGCTGGTCGCATCGGCGGATCCCGATCTGGAGGCGCGGCTGCAGCGGCGCTCGAGTTCGGTCCCGCCGCCGCTCTCGCATCGGCGCGCGCCTGCTCGTGCAACGCCGCACCGGCCGCGCCGCGGGCCTGCTCGGGCAGCGGTGGGCGACACGCGGCTTCGGCGTGCGCGTCGAGGCGCTGCAACTGCTCGGCACCGTGGCCGATCGCTCGGTGGCGGCGTTGCTGCTTTCCAGTGTGCCGAAGCGCAACTCGGACGAGCGCCCGATCGCGCTCGACGGCTATCTGCCCAGCCGAGGCCACTTTGCGCGCGGGCGATGCGGCGCCGCGCTCAAGATGCTGCATCGCGTGCTGGCGATGCGGGCGCCAGCCTCGGTGATCGCCGTGCGCTGCGCGGCGTGGCGATGATCGCCAGCCCGACCTCGCTCGCGCTGCTCGCACCGCTCGCCGCGCGCGGCGGTGCCGGGACGAGCTCGCGCGCGCGGTTCACTGATGCCGGTTCGCTCGCTGCCACCGATCGCCACGCCATCGCCACGCTCGAGGCGCTCACTGCCGAAGCCAGCTCGCGTCGCGATCGGCAACGGGCGGCGGCGAAGCTCGCGGCGCTGGGCGTGAACGACAGCCTCGGCCGCAGCCGCGGCTGCCTCGACATCTGATCGGCGCTTCTTCCCCGGCGGCCGCAGGCGACTTCGAGCAGCAGCCGTTCGGCACGGATGCCATCGCACTCGCGGCTGCGGTCGCGAGCAGCGGCGGCGAGCTGCGCACAACGGCAGCGCATCACACTGCCGACATCGATGGCATCGTCGATCTCGCCCACGTGTTCGCCGAGCGAGCATGCCTGCGCGTATGCCTGGGCGGAGATCGACTCGCCGGCGGAGCGAGCCGCCACGCTCAAGGTGGGCAGCGACGACGGCGTGGCGGTGTGGCTGAACGGCACGCTGGTGCTGGCCGAGGGCTCGCGCGCGGCATTACCGTGGACGAGGACCAGGTACCCGTCACGCTGCGCGCGGGCAAGCTCGCGCCAACAAGGTCAACCAGGGCGGCGGCGACTGGGGTCTGCGTCCGGCTGGAACGCTGAGCGGCAAGCGCATCACATCAAGTGGATCAAGGTCACTGCCACGCTTGCGCGTGCGCACGCGCCGGCGGCGCCTCGCTTCTCGGCGCCCGCCGAACCGTCTTCGGATCGATGCCGAGGCGCCTGGTGATGCGATGGAGCTGCCGGCGCTCGATGCACAAGCTGCAATCCAGACCTGAGCGACCACAGAGTGCTCGCTGGTTGCGCGTGCGCTTGCTCGACCGCGCGGGCAGTCCATCCTGGACATTCCGCGTGTTCTCGGGTCTGCTGTTTCCGGTCAGGGATCTCCCCCCCAACGCACGCCCTCGAAGAAAGGAGCGATCCCGTGCACGCAGGCAGAGGCATGCTACGCTTCGGATGGGCATCGATCGGGCTCGCTGCGATGCCGTTCTCCGGACCGGCGGTGGCCCAGCTCACCACACGGCTCAGCGTCAATGCGCAGGGAGTGCAGGGAGACAATCACAGCGGCAACGTCTCGATCTCCGCGGACGGCCAGGTGGCAGCGTTCGAGAGCATCGCCGACAATCTGGTTGCGGGTGACACCAACGCCACCTCGGACGTGTTCGTCCTCCGCGGCGGCACCATCGTGCGCGCGAGCGTCGACTCGAACGGCAACCAGGGCAACGGCTACAGCTTCTATCCGAGCGTCTCGGCCGACGGACGGTTCGTCGCGTTCACGAGCCTGGCGAGCAACCTCGTGGCCGGCGACACCAACGGCACCTTCGATGCGTTCGTGCACGACCTCGAGACCGGAGAGACCACGCTCGTCAGCGTCGATTCCTCCGGGCAGCAGGGGCTCGGCGAAAGTGCTTACGCCACGATCTCGGCGGATGGCCGGCTCGCAGCCTTCCAGAGCGCGGCGAGCAACCTGGTGGCGGGCGACACCAACGGGCGCATCGATGTGTTCGTGCACGATCTCTTTTCGCAGGAGACCACTCGGGTCAGCGTCGATTCGCAAGGCAACCAGGCAAACGGCGAGAGCGACTTCGCGGTCATCTCCGCCGACGGGCTGGTGGTCGGGTTCTACAGCTATGCAACCAACCTCGTATCGGGCGACACCAACGGTCACATCGACACGTTCGTGCACGATCGATTCACGGGCCTGACGACGCGCGTCAGCGTCGACTCGCAAGGCAATCAGCTCAACGGCGACAGCCTCGTGCCGAGCTTGTCGGGCGACGGCCGCTTCGTCACGTTCCCGGGTCCCGGCGGCGTGCTGCTCTACGACGCCCACTCTGGTGTGACCACGCCGGTGGCATCCGGCGATCGCCCGACGATCTCGTTCGACGGCGCCTTCGTTGCGTTCGCGTCCTCGGCACCGCTCGTCCCGGAAGACACCAATGGCAAGAACGACGTGTTTCTCTATGACCGTCTCGCTGCCACGTTCACGCGCGTCAGCGTCGGCTCGACGGGCGTTCAAGGCGATGACGCCAGCCAGGCCGGGATGACCACCTGTGTCTCCGGCGATGGGCAGCAGGTCGCGTTCTTCAGCTACGCCACCAATCTGGTGGCGGGTGACACCAATCAGGTGTCCGATGTCTTCTTGCGGCGCGTGACGTGCGAACCACCGCAGGGCGATGGGTGTCTGGCACGGCCGCTCGGCCTGGTGGGGTGGTGGCCGCTCGATGACACCGCCGGCGAGTGGGTCAACGATCTGGCGATCCAGAACGGCGGCATGCGGTCCGGCGCGGTCCCTGGCGCTGGCGTGGTCGGCGGTTGCCTCTCGTTCGACGGCAGCTTCGATGCGGTGCTGGTCCTGCCTCGCAAGCTGGCGCCGCTCGATTTCGGCACCGGGGACTTCTCGATCGTCGCCTGGATCAAGACCACCGAGGTCAAGGGCGCGCTGCCGGTGGTCAGCAAGCGCTGGCCAGCCACCCTCGGATACAGCCTGCAAACTTCCGACGGCGTGATGAGCGTGACGCTCGGCGACGGGAGCACGGTCACCATCCGCGGCACCAGGTCGGTGGCGGACGGCTGCTGGCATCTCGTCGCCGCCACGATCGATCGCGATGACGCTGCGGGCGCGAAGCTGTACGTCGACGGCGAGCTCGACGTGGCCGGCAACGTCACGGCGCACCCGAACAGCACGAGCAACAGCACGCAGCTCCTGATCGGTGCGTACGCGGCCTCGCCGACGTCGTTCCGCGGCTCGATCGACGAGGTGCAGCTGTTCGCGCGCAACCTGAGCAATGCGGAAGTGGCGGCCATCTACGCGGCCGGTGCATCCGGGACGTGCCGCCCGCCGTGCACTCCCCCTGATCCCACCTTCGCGGCATGGTGGCCATTCGACGAGGCCGGGACGCAGGCGAGCGATCTCGCTGGCTGCAGCAACGGCATGCTCACCGGAACCACTCGCCACGTGGCCGGGGTGAGCTCCGGCGCGCTCGGGTTCGACCGCAAGGGCTGGGTCGAAGTTCCCGACGCGGACTGCCTCGACATCGGCACCTCGGACTTCTCGCTCGAGGCGTGGGTACGCCCCACCGGCAGCCCGTTCGGGATCCAGTCGATCCTCGACAAGCGCGATGCCACGAAGGGTTACCACTGGTTCCTGTTCGGCGGCAGGCCCGGACTCCAGATCGCGTTCGGCGGCACCTTCATCAACTGGATCGCGCCGGGCGCGGTGCCGTTCGATTACTGGCACCACGTGGCCGTCACCGTGTCGCGCGCAAGCGCCAGCGGCGGTCAGCTGTACATCAACGGCAAGAGCGTGTGGACGTTCGATCCGCGGCCCATGAACGTGGACATCAGCAACTCGGTCAACCTGCTGCTCGGCGGTCATCGGGACCAGGCCATGAACCGGTTCCTGGGGGACATCGACGAGGTGACGCTCTATCACTCTGCACTCTCTGCGGCGGAGGTGAACGCGGTGTTCTTGGCGGGCGCCGGAGGCAAGTGCAAGTGACCTCTCGGCGGCCCTGCACCGCGCTGCGCGACGCGATGCAGGCGCTCGATCACATGTTCTGGGATCGCGAGTGGCGTTGCGGTCGACACGGCACGGATGCTGAACCAATGACGCCCGAAGAGCTCATGGCTGAAGTGCTCGCCGAGGCACAGCGTTTTGACGACTTGCAAGCGATGGGCAACTACAGCGCGAGCCCGTTCTCGCCGGAGGACGTCGCGGCGAGGTTCGTCGAGCTCGGCGAGTCTGCAGTTCCGTATCTGATCGAGATGATCAGGGAAGAACGCGAGGAGACGCGCTGGGCGCTGGTCGCGCTCGAGGCAATGGGCCCGGTAGCCAGGGCAGCCAGCGACGCGCTCGCGCAACGCGTCGCGACCCACGACTGGAGTGCGCGCACGTTGTTCCTTGTGGATCCAGAGCGTGCGCTGGCGATGGGCTTGCATCGAAACCCGGAGACGTTCCCGATCCTGTTCGGCCATGGTTACCCGCATGGCTACGAGATGTTCGTCCGCATCGCGGCGGAGCTGCTCGCAGATCCTGATCCGAGGCTCGTCGCGCTCGCGTTCGCGGGCGGTGCTTGCTCGATCCCCAGCTTGAAGGACGTGGCGGCCGAGCGACCCGATCTCGTCCCGGTGCAGCTGGTGCGCACCCATGCTCGGCATCCGCAGAAGCGCATCCGAGACGCGGCGGTCCAGGTGCTGGCGCGGAGGCGTGATCCGGACGATGCCTTCCTCGTCCTCGATGCCATCGAGGACCTTGCGGGCCACGTCGAATGGCTCGCACCTCTCCCAGGCAGCGAGCGTCACGCCAGCGCCTTGTCGCTGAACGATCTTCACGAGCTGCTCCGCCGCCGGCGCTGCGCCGGCCTCTCGAACGCTGCGATCGATTGCCGGCCGGCGCTGGCCAACGCTCGGAGGATGTCGCCCTACTCCAGCGTCCCGGCCTATGCGCGGGTGGTACGCGAGACCATGGACGTCGAGGCCATGCGCGAGCTGCCGAGGATGCTCGAGTATCACTTCGCCGGCAACGACGATGATCCGGTTCTGGCGGCATGCCACGCGTTCGGCGAAGCGGCGCGCGAGGCGATCGCAGCGGTGCGGCGCGAGGCAACCGGCCGGCTGCTCGCGAGCCTGACCAATCTCGAAGGCAAGCTCGCGACGTTCACGCCGCCGCCCTGGCTCGCGCGTGCTGACGCGGATTTCATCGCCGGCAGGATCGAACCGGATCGATCCCCACATGGCAAGCTGGTCGACACCGGTGCCTACGGCGGCTACGCACTGGCGCTGCTGGACGATCCACGCCGTGTCCAGGCCGCGTTCCAGCTGGCGTGGATCGATCGCAGGTCCGGCACGCCAATCACGGCGGAACGGATCGCGTGGCTACGCTCGCTCGGCATGCGAGATGATGCGCTGCTGCAAGAGCTCTCGGGGCACGCACCACGCGAGCCCAGCTCCAGCGATGCTCGAGCGCGCCACCTCGATCGGGTCCGCCGAACCTGAGCAGCGGTGGCGCATCGGCGAGGTCATGGTCGGTGGCAGGCGTGGAGGTGAGATGCCGCCATTGGCGTTCGATGCGGGCGCCGCGGGCCGGCCATTGCCACGATGCGGCGGTGAGGTATGCTCCCGAGCGAGTTGGTGCTTCTTGTCCGTCACGGATCTGGATGGAGTTCCATGACGTCTCTCCTCTGCGCGCTTCTCGTGATGCAGGCATCACCGCTCGAACCGCTGTTGCAGGTTGGCGCCAAGATGGATGCGAGTGCGTCCGAGTTCCTGAAGGGGGCATCGGCCGCCGCGGCGTTCAAGGCCTGGACGGTGAAGGAGGACGCCAGGCAGACATCCGACCTGCGCGACGCACTGAAGGCCGCCGGCGTCACGCGGCTGTCCCACATGGGCTTCGAGTTCTCGCTCGTGTTCGTGAAGGCCGAGAGATCGGTCGGCTGGCTGCGCACGATCGTCGCCATGGATCGCGAACAAGTTGGCTTCGCCGACTTTCGTTACGAGCCGTTGAATGCCCAAGCACGAGGGCTGCCGCTGCGAGAGCTCGACGGTGCGTTCGCCGAGGCCGCGCGCGCGGTGATCGCCGCGATCAAGTCGAGGAACGAGGCGGCGATTCCATTCGCCGACGCCGAGAGAATCGCAACGCGCGTGGCGTGCGAAGAATACGCCAGCACGAACCGCTGGTCGATCGAACAGAGCCGGAAACGCTTTGCGCAGACGTGCGCGACGGTTGCGGCCCTCGATCATGATGAGCTGCGCGTGCGGCTGGACGAGGTGGCGTTCCTGGCGATCGCCGCGGATGGCACGACCAGAGGAGTGCTCGAGGCGAACTTCGACATCGCGCAGGGCAAGTACGTGATGCGCCTCGACCGCTGGCGGCCGTTCAAGAAGGACTCACGCTGAAATGCGCAGCAGCTCGCTGCTCGCGATCGTGGCCGCGGCGGGGATCGTGCTGGTCGCCGCCGGGTGGTGGATCGCCGTCATGGACGAGCACCGCCCCACCGAGCACCGTGTCGCGCCCGGGAGCGGGAGCGCGCGCGACGAGGACGGGGCGAGCGCACCCGGGCCTGCCGAGGCGCACGCACGGTCACCGGCGCGCGAGACGGTCGAGGTCGAAGTGCCTGCCCCCACTGGCGCGACAGCGACTGCGGGCGGCGATCGGCCGGTGACCGACGGGCGAGGCACGCTGCACCTGACCGTCGTGGACGCGCTCACGGCCGAGCCGCTCGCCGGCCTGCGCCTCGAGGTGTTCAGTGAACGGCCGACGAGCCACGTGCTGGCACGAAGGGCGACGGACGCGCACGGCGAGGCGACTCTCACGCGTCTTCCGGAGGATGTGCTTCTCGTCGAGACCGAGCGTCGGCCGCCGAACTGCTCGGCGCTCGGCGCCGTGTGGCTCGCGTCCGGAGCGAGCAAGCACCTGGTGCTGCGGGTGGGACGCGGCGGCACCGTGCGCGGTCGCGTGATCAACGATCGCCGCGAGCCGCTCGCCGGCGTGAGCGTGCTCGTGATCAACGCTGCGGGCTCGATCCCATCGGCGTGGGCACCGCGCGAGAAGGGCGAGCTGCTCCAGGATCCGTGGGTCGTGAGCGCGACCACGGACGCGAGCGGTCGCTACCAGGTGGGCGCGCTGATCGATCGCCCGCGTGGGGTGTGGGTCGTGAACGATGCACCGCGACCGGAGCGGTGCGAGCCGGTCACGATCCAGGTGCGCTCGGGCGCGCTGTCGGACACGCGCCAGGTCTCCTTGCGCGAGAGCGAGACGAAAGAGGTCGAGGACGTCGTGTTCCCGCGCGCGGTCGAGCTGCGCGGGCGCGTGCTCGATGCGGAGCAGCATCCGGTCGCGGGCGCGCTGGTGAGCGCGAGCTACCGCCGCGCGACCGCGAATCGCCTGTGGCCAAGCGTTCGCCGGGACAGTCTCGGCCACACGTGGTTCGGTGCGAACGACAGACAGCAGCTGTGCGCGCCACCCGGCAAGCAGGAGTTCACGCTTCTGCCGGAAGAATGTCTGACCGAGCAGGACGGCGAATTCGTGCTGCATCAGGAGACCAATCTCGCGAGCTGCCTCGTGCTCACGCGGGATGGCATCCTGCAGCAATTCCCGGTGCCCGAGATCGAGCCGGGCGGCGCGTGCGAGGCGCTCGTGTTCAAGCTCGAGCCGCAGACCGTGCTCGAGCTCGTCATCACGAACGAGCTCGCCGAGCGCAGGCCGGGGGAGTGGCCGCTCCTGCAGGCGGTCACGGCGATCACGAGCACCGGCGATGAGCGGTGTCCAGTGGGCGACGCCATCTTCTTCGATTCGCCCCACGTGCTGCGGTTTGCGTGCCTGCCGAGCGCGATCCGCGCGCTGCGCCTCCGCGCCCACGGATGCGAGCCGTTGGAGTACCTGGCCGACGGCAAGCTCGAGAACGGGCAGCGCATCGAGGTCACGCTCGAGCGACGCAAGCGCTACGAGCTGCGCCTCGCCATCGCGCGCGATCCCGCCGACCGCGCGCCTCTGCCCCCGCATGGCAGCCTGTTCCTCAGCGCCTGCCTTGCCTCACCCGAGCAGCGCGAGCAGAAGCAACACTGCTGCGGGCTCGGGGCAGATCCGTCGTGGGTCAAGCTCACCGATTTGCCGGTGCAGCAGGTGCTCGAGGTGAAGACGACGTTGCCCTACTGGATCTACGTGCAGGTCCCGAGCACGCTCACCGGCTGGCCCAAGCCGCTCGTATTCGGGCCGTTCCTGCCAGGTGAGGAGGCGCACGCGATCGTGCTGCCGCCGCTCGAGTTCGAAGTGCAGAAGAGCGACGAGCGTCCCAAGGAGGTGCCCCGCGAAGAGGTCGCGCGCCTCGATGCGGGCAGCGTCGCGCTGCGCGCGATCGACGCGAAGACCCATGTCGCGCTCACGCGCGTTGCGCTCGAGCTGCGCCAGGCGCCCGAGTTCGAGGACGGGCCTGGATTCACACCACGGGCCGACGCCGACGGGCTCTGTCTCGTTCCGGTGGTGACGCCGGGCAGCTACCGGGCGATCGTGTCGGCCGACGGGTACGACCGCGCCGAGTCGCCGTGTGTGGTCGAGCCAGGGAAGCGCATCGATCTCGGCACGTTCGCGCTCATGCCGCAGCCGCAGCTCGAGGTGAGCGTGGTGGACTGCGACGGATCGGTGCCCGACCCGCAGCCGTTCGAGGTGCGACTCGCCGACGGCGCGCACGAGACAGAGTACTATCCCCGCATTCGCAGCAACGACGGACGCTATCTGTTCCCCGGCGACATCAAGGCGCCCTTCACGATCACGGTGCTGATGCGGGGCGCGACATCATGCAGCATGCGATTCAGCCGCATGCCCGATGAGCGCGTGATCGAGGTCCGCCTGCCGCGGACGTATCGCGTGCGCGTTCGCGTGACGGGCATTCCGGACGAATACCGCGAGGCGTATCTCGATTTCGAGGTGCGCGACGCAAACGACCACGTCGCCCGTGCGAGCGCCAGCCCAGCCACGCCGGCGGACGAGAGCGCCGGCATCCGCACCTACGAGTGGCGGCTCGCGCCAGGCAGGTACCGGCTGCGCGGCGACAGCTTCGTGCTCACCGTGCCCGAGCGTGAGATCGAGGTCAGCCCGAGCGACGCGGTGCAGGAGATCGAGCTCGTGCTACGGTGAGGTCACCGCAAGGCGCGCGCGGTCAATCCTCGGCCGGCGCCGCGGCGTCGCGCTTGGTGATCTCGAGCCCGTGGCTGGTGATGTGGACGCGGTAGCCCAGATCCTCGAGACCGAGCGACGCGCAGTCGCGCACGTAGGTGTCGGGCGGCTCGCGCGTCTTCTTCATCGCCACCTTCAGGCACGACGCGTGCGCCGCATCGAGCGCGGCCATCGCCTCCAGCACCGGCGGCATGGCCGCGCCGATCTCTTCGGCCATGGTGCGCAGGAAGTAGCTCTTCAGGTCGAGATCGCTCGCGCGTTCCTTGCTCGAGAGCTCGAGCTTCGCCAGCAGCCGCGCACACAGCACGCGCGTCTCGAGCTTGTCTTTCACGGCGCGATAGTGCATCGCCGTGCCGTCCTTCTCGGCCTGCTCGTCGGCGGCCCGCACCAGCATCGCCAGCAGGTTGGGCGCGTCCGCTTCGTGCAGCCACGCCTCGCGCACGCTCGGCTCGTCGCTCCATTGCGAGGTGAAGTAGGCGGCGCCGTTGTAGCGCAGGTTGCGCTTCGCCATGAAGCGCTGGTACTCGGCGCTGTCCATGGGCGACTCCTCGAGCTGGAACAACCGTTCGCCGGCGCTCGCCAGGATGGTGAAGAACAGCGAGTCGAGGTCGGCGCGCTGCTCCTTGGTCGCGCTCTTGCGCAGGCGCTGCAAGACGAGCCGCAGGTGCTGCAGCGCGTCGATGCCGAGCAGATCGAGCGCCGCCTCGCTGCGGTAGCAGCGAACGAGCAAGTCCCATTCGGCCATGCCGGCGGTGACGCGGAACACGTTCACCGCGGCATCCAGCAGATTGCCGGCGTGCGAGAACCCCGCCACCGCCGTCGCGCTGACCGCGGCCTTGCCGGCGAGCACGTCGCTCACGGCCTGACGCGCGAGCTCGTTCGCCCTGCGGACGATCGCCGGATCCAGGCTTGGCTGCTTGAGCAGATGCAAGCAACCATCCAGCAGCTTGAGCGCCTTCAACGCATCGACGTGCTCGTCGAACAGCACGCGCTCGAGCGGCGGCAGCGAATCCTCGATCTGGTCGGCGCGAAACAAGCCCTCGATGGCCGCGGCGAGGGTGAACGCGCCGGGCACGGTCAGCGTGTCGCGCAGCGTCTGCAGCGCGCCGCCGATCACCGTGTCGTCGGCGCTCGATTGCCGGGCAAGAACCACCGCGCGCCCCAGGTTGCGTCCGAGCGCGGGCAAGACGCTCGCCGACGGATCGCTCGCCGCGAATCCCTCGAGCAGCGCCTGCACGTCCTCGCCGTGCCCGCGATCGCCGAGCAACGCCGCCGCGAGCGCGAGCGGCTCGGCGCCCTGGCCCGACGGCTGGCGCACGAGCTGGCGCAGGAACTCGACCAAGTCCGGCCGCAGCATGATCCCTCGCATGGTCGCCTGCCGCGCGGCGATGGCCGGTCCCTCGTCCAGCTCGTCGAAGTCCTTCGGGATCGCGTGCTTCCAGTGATCCGCCACGCTCGTGAACGCGGTGCGGCACGCGGCGTCGTCCTCGGCGGCGAGGAACTCCTCGACTGCCAGGTGCAGCTCGAAGCACGACGTGATCTTGAGCGGCTGCTGCGGCATCGCCAGGGGGGCGCTCGACACGAGCGCGAGCGAAAGCGCCTGCAGGAGACGCGGGCGGCGCAGAGGGGCGGGCACGGTCAATGGTGCACTCCTGATCCGGGGCGTGCCCATGATACGCAACACCGCCGGCGGCGCGTGCCGCCGTTTTTTCGGGCGCGGGTGGTCGCACGTCAGCGGCCGCAGCGGCAGGCGCACGGTGAAGTGGCGATCGCTGCCGCGGATGCCACGGGCGACGTCGGCGAGCGCCACGCGCAGCAGCTCGTGATGGGGCGCCGCCACCACCAGGACGGCGGCCTCGAACGTCACCCGCCGCAGGCCGATGGCGAAGCTGCCGTCGCGGGCGGTGAACGCCTCGTCCTGTGCCGCGCCGTCCAGAGGATCCGCGCCGGCGCCGACGAGGCGCACCGGCACGTTGAACAGCGGCGCCTGCGACACCGCATCCACCACCACGCCCTCGACATCGACCGGCGCACCGACGCGGACGAGCACGCATTCGGGCGAGGTCAGCTCCACCTGCGCACAGCCATGCGTGGCATCGCCGAGCACGTGCACCAGGAGACCCACGGCAGGCAGACCCGTGCTCGCGAGCGTGAACGAGCCGTCGGCGCCGGTGGTGGTGCGGCTGCCATCGCCGAAGCCAGCGAGCTTGCTGGCGAGCTCCACGCTCGCACCCGCGACCGGCTGCTCCGACCACGCGTCGACCACCACGCCGTGAATGACGGGCGCGGCAGCGAGCGTGAGATCGAGGTGGCGGCGCTCGCCGATCCGCACGTCGAATGGACCGGCCACGTCGGCCTGCAGCGGCTCCATTTGACCGGCGACGAACAGGCGCCGCCGCGGCGCATCGGTGATGGCGAGCTCGTAGCCACCATGGTCATCGGTGCGCACCTCGATCAGATCGGCGTCGCTCGGCGCATCGGCGGCAAACGCCCAGACGTGCGCATCCTCGATCGGCTCGCCGCGCGCATCACGCACCACCCCCTCGATCGTGGCGGTGCCCTGCGGCAGCGCTTCCCCCGGCGGGCTCTCGTCCATGCTCTCCTCGAGCGGCAGCACGGCCTGGCTCGCCGGCTCGATCTCGAGCGCGGCCAAGGGCTCGCCCAGTGCCTCGCGCTGGTACTGCGTCGTGTGCGTCCCGGCCACGGCGGGCGCCGCCGCCACGAGCTCGCCGGTCGCAGTGCGCGGCAGGCGCTCGTTGCCCTCGCCCAGGCAGACCAGGCAGAAGCCGCCGAGCGAGGCCAGGACCAACAGCAGGAGGATGCTTCTTCCCGTGCTCATGCGAAGCACACAGAGCAAGTCCCCGTGCCAATCCGGGCGGCCCGCCGGCGGCCGGATTGCGCGGCCGCGCCGCGCCGGCGCGTCTCGTTTCGACCGCCCATCGGATCGGCTGTCTCACGACGATCGCCCGCCCTCCCCGCGAGGGTCTCGCCCGTCGCCCCTGCGAGGCATGGCTTGCACCGAGTTGCAGGAGTACCGGTCCGATTTGCAACTGCGCGGTCGCCCGCTCCGAGACGAGCGCGGCACCATGCGGGCCGGAGGCCGTCTGAGCCTCGGCATGACAGTCGCTAGCGGTCGAGACACGCAATCGACCCGGGAGGCAGCCAATGTTCGAGAGACTGCTCGAAAGCGAGCGTGAGAGGAAAGCGTCGATCACGCCTCCGGGCGTGGTCGCGCACGCCACGGCGGGACCGGCCCTGGTGGTCGCGCTCGAGGACCCGCGCGACCGCGTCCGCACGCTGAACGGCGACGCGTTGATCGCGCTCGGCCCGCGCGCGGTGCGGCCGCTGCTCGACGCGCTCGCGCAGCGCGGCCGGTCGACCGCGCTGTACGAGGCGGCGTTCCGCGTGCTGCGAGTGCTCGCCAACCGGCACGAGCTGCGCTTCCTCGAGCCGGTCCTGTACGCCCTCAAGGACAGCGCACCCGCCGACCAGGTGCCGCCGGCGGCGAGCCGGGCGCTGCAGCGCTGCGACGCTGGCGCCGCCGAGGATTGACCGAAGCGCGCTCAGCCGCTCGCCGTGCCCACCAGCCCGAGGTCGAGCGTGCGCGCCGACTCGAACCGCGCCTCGATGTCCTCCCAGTGCCAAAGGTTCCACAGCGCGGCGAAGTAGTCCGTCTTGCGCGTCTGGTACTGCAAGTAGTAGGCGTGCTCCCACGCGTCGATCACCATGAGCGGCACGCCGCTCTGATCCAGATTGGACTGGTGATCGTAGATCTGCGTCACCAGGAGCACCCGCCCGAGCGGCTCCCACACGAGCGCGGCCCAGCCCGAGCCCATGATGCTCGCGGCGGCCTCGTTCATCTGCCGCTTCAGCTTGTCGATGCCGCCGAAGTCGCGCTCGATCTGCGCGGCGAGCGCGCCGGCGGGCGTGCGCGCCGCGTCCGGGGTGAGGTTCTGCCAGAACAGCGAGTGCAGCACGTGCCCCGAGAGATGGAACGCGAGCATGCGCTCGGTGGCGGCGATGCGCGTGAAGTCCTCCTTGGCGCGCGCCTCCGCCAGCCGTTCGAGCGCCTGGTTCGCGCCGGCGACGTAGGCCGCATGATGCTGGTCATGATGCAGCTCCAGGATCTTGCCGGAGATGTGGGGCTCGAGCGCGGCATGATCGTAGGGCAGGTCGGGCAAGATGTACTTGGGCATGAGCGCCTCCATGGGTTGACGGCTGTCGGGGCGGATCCTCGATCATGCGTGCAACTGGCGCGCCGCACCGCAGCCAGCGCGGTCGCGCGCACTCGTGCCCCGGCCAGCGCGCGGAGCGGGGAACGCTGCTCGAGTTCTTACCGCCCGCCGTGTGGGTTCTGCCATCTCTCTTGCGCGCGACCGCGGCGCTTGTGCTGCCGCGGCGCGCCGCGTAACCTCGAGTCGCTCGGTCAGGACCCTCTGCTGCGCGCGCGGATCGCATCGTCATGAAGACCGTCTTCTTGTTCCTGAGCCTCGTGCTCGCCGCGCTCCCTGGCTGTCACCGCGAGGGCGCCCGGGGGCGCGCGCCACCGGCGATGCCGGCGGCTCCTGCCGCGCGCTTTGTCGATGGGCCCGCGGGCATGCGCGTCGACATCGGCCCGACGCTGGAGCGCATCCGCCGCGGCCAGCGCCGCGCCCACCACAACGATGGCGCGGTGTTCCTGAATCTCGAGGGGCGCTTGCCCGCGCGCGCGAGCGGCTACTACCACGAGTACGTGCACCCGACCGAAGGCGTCGACGGCCCCGGTGCGCAGCGCGTGATCCTCGGTGCAAAGGACGAGGTCTACTACACACCCGATCACTACCAGACCTTCCAGCGCGTGACCGAGAGATGACGCCCACGCCGTTCACGTTCTTCGACGCAGCACCGCCCACGGGCGATCTCCTGGTGGTGGTGAGCGCAGGCATCGACGACAAGTCGAAACTGTTCGAGTGGTACGCGCGCGCGCTCGCATTCCCGGCGCACTTCGGCCGCAACTGGGACGCGCTCCGCGACTGCCTGTCCGATCTCGGCTGGCTCGCGGCGCGCCACATCGTGATCGCGCACGACGACCTGCCGCTCGCCCGGCACCCGCGCGAGGCGAGCGCCTATCTGCGGGTGCTGCACGATGCCCTGCAGCGCTGGCGCCTCGCCAGCGGCGCCGCGCACACGATCGACGTGGCCTTCCCGAGCGCGGCGCGCGCGCTCGTGCTGCGCCACGGCGCCGCACGCTGATCGGTCGCTCCCTTGCGCGCAAGGTTGCCGTGCACGCGCGCCGTTCGATCGGTTATTCTCCTGCGATCATGGAACTCCTGAAGAACGGCACCGGCGAGGCGCGCGCGACCCTGGTGCTGGCACACGGCGCGGGCGCGGCCATGGACAGCGGCTTCATGAACGCGATCGCCGAGGGCCTCGCCGCGCGCGGCGTGCGGGTGGTCCGGTTCGAATTCCCCTACATGGCCGCGCGGCGATCATCGGCAAGTCGCAAGCCGCCCGACCCACAGCCCGTCCTGCTGCGCACCTGGCACGAGGTCCTCGCCGAGGTGGGCGCACCGAAGCAACAGCTCGCCATCGGCGGCAAGTCGATGGGCGGACGCATGGCGAGCATGATCGCCGATGCCGCGCAGGTCGCGGCGCTCGTGTGCCTTGGCTATCCCTTCCATCCGCCTGGCAGGCCCGAGCAGCTGCGGGTCGAGCACCTGCGCGCGCTCGCCACGCCCACGCTGATCGTGCAGGGCACGCGCGATGCGTTCGGCACGCAGGACGAGGTCGGGCGCTACCCGCTCTCGCCCGCGATCCGCGTGCACTGGCTCGCGCACGGCGATCACAGCTTCAAGCCGCCGCGCGGATCGGGACAGAGCGAGAGAGAGAACCTCGAGGAGTGCATCGAGGCCGTGGCCGCCTTCCTCGCGGCGACCATCGCGCGCTAGCCTTGCACATCGCGGCAACGTCTGGTAGTTGAACGAGCCAACGCCCACTCGTGCAACCAGAGGAGCCCGTCATGCTAGCGGTCGTCCATGCCTTTTCGCTCGCGTTCCTGCTCGCCACCCCTCAGGAGCAGGTCGACTGGTCGATGGTCACCCGGCTGCGCGACGAGGGACTGCGGCACTCGGAGGTGATGAAGACCGCGCGGCAGCTGACCGACGTGATCGGTCCGCGGCTCACCGGCTCGCCGCAGCTCAAGCGCGCCAACGAGTGGACCCGCGACCAGCTGGCCGAGTGGGGGCTCGACAACGCCCACCTCGAAGCCTGGGGACCGTTCGGCCGCGGCTGGACCTACAGCCACTGCAGCGTCGACATGGTGAGCCCGCATCAGACCACGCTGGTCGCGTACCCGAAGGCGTGGACGCCCGCGACGAGCGGCGCGGTGCGCGGCACGGCGATGCGCGCCAAGGTGGAATCGCCGGACGACTTCGACAAGCTGCGCGCAAGCTGCGCGGCAAGATCCTGCTGGTGGACGAGCCGAGCGAGATGAAGCCGCAGGACAAGGTGCCGTTCGAGCGCGAGACCGAGGAGGGCCTGGACAAGATCGCGCGCTACGACATCCCCGCCGAGCGCGGCCAGGGCCGCGACGGCGACTGGCGCGAGCGGGCGCTCAAGCGCTTCAAGAACGCGCAGCAGGTGAACGAGTTCCTGGTGAGCGAGGTGCGGTCGCGCTCGTGTCGACCAGCGCGCGCGACAGCGGCATCGTCCGGCCGCAGGGCGGCGGCACCTACCGCATCGGCGAGAATCCGGGCGTGCCCGATCTGGTGATGATGGCGGAGCACTACAACTGGATCACCCGCCTGATGAAGGACGCGGAGGTGGAGCTCGAGATCGACGTGCGCGCCGCCTTCCACGACCAGGACCCGATGGCCTACAACACGGTCGCCGAGATCAAGGGCGGCGATCGCGCCAACGAGATCGTGATGATGGCGGGCACATGGACTCGTGGCACAGCGGCACCGGTGCCACCGACAACGCGGTCGGCTGCGCGGTGGCGATGGAGGCGATGCGCATCCTGAAGGCGGTGGGCGTGAAGCCGCGGCGCACCGTCCGCATCGGCCTTTGGAGCGGCGAGGAGCAAGGCCTGCTCGGCCCGCGCGCGTACGTGGCCGAGCACTTCGCATCGCGGCCCGAGCCCGATGATCCCGAGCAGAAGAAGCTGCCGTCGTATCTGCGCGAGGAGCAAGGGCCGCTCACCGTCAAGCCCGAGCACCCGAACTTCTCCGTGTACTTCAACCTCGACAACGGCAGCGGCAAGATCCGCGGCGTGTACGCACAGGAGAACGCGGCCGCGGTGCCGATCTTCGAAGCCTGGCTGGCGCCCTTCAAGGATCTCGGCGCCAGCACCGTGACCATGAACAACACCGGCGGCACCGATCATGGCTCGTTCGATCGCGTCGGCCTGCCGGGCTTCCAGTTCATCCAGGATGAGCTCGACTACTCGTCGCGCACCCATCACACCAACATCGACGTGTACGATCGCTTGCAGCGCGAGGACATGATGCAAGCCGCGGTGATCATGGCATCGTTTGCGTACCACGCCGCCATGCGCGACGAGCTGTTCCCGCGCAAGCCGATGCCGCGGGACGAACCCAAGCCGAAGCCGGCGGAGAAGAAGGAGGCCGCGCCGAGCGCCGCGCCCGCCGGATCGTGAGGCTCGTGCGTGGCAGGCATAGCGCGCCGTCCTGCGCCACGGTCAGTCGCCTCCCGCGCGAGGCGCGCAACAGGTAGACGTTGATGCTGCCGGTCGGGTCCGCGAGACCGGCGATGGTGACGAGCACGTGCTCGCCTTGCCGGCGCTCGACCCACAACTGCTCGAGAGCGCCTCGCTGTCGATGTCACCCTCGAAGCGAACGTCCTGGTCGAAATGAAAGGACCCGTCGAGATCGACGTCGCCGAACGGGTCGTCCTGTTCGCTGATCGCGACGGTGCCCGTGCCGCTCTCGGCATCGAACGAGCTCAGCTCGCCGCGCAGCATGCCCGGGGTGACCTTGAGGATGTCCGCCTTGATCACAGGCGCATCCGGTGGACCTTGACAGCTCGCCGCGGAAGGCCACGCGGAGGTTCGGTTCCAGCTCGCGCTTGTCGATGAGCGGCTCGTCCGGCAGGTCGAGGAAGTCCTGTACGGAGCTGCTTGACGGATACCGAGACGTCCGTGTCGCTCGATTCCACGAGGCCCGACACGACTGCTGGAGAGAACGGTTCGAGCCGCATGACGAGGTTCTTCGGCAAGCCGTCGATGGCGACGAGCCGGCCTTCGAACACGGGACGCTGGTCCTGGATCTCGATCTCCCGTGATGCGAAGGGCTGGTCTCGAACTCGCGAAACTCGATGTCCACCTCCTGACCCACCGCCAGATCATTCTCGCCGGCAGAACCGTGTTCCTCGCCACCATCATCCTGGTCGTCGCTGCGGCCGTCGCGCCGATCGTCGTGCACGACCATGACGGTACCCTCGCTCCAGCTGACCACGATGTCAGGCTGGTTGCCGATCTTGTCATGCACGACGTCCTCACCGCTGCGCACGTCGCGAATGCGCAGCCCGAGCGTGTTGCCTTGGGTGTCGACCGAGATCACGGTTCCCTCGATGCGCGCCGCCGCCGCTTTCTTTGCTTGGATCTCGACGGCGTCGGCAATCAGGAAGTGCTCCTCGGTCAGGCTGGCATACACCTCGACGATGTCCCCGTCCTGCAGCTCGTCAAGGAAGTCGTCCGCCGGCAAGCGATCGCCTCTGTCTCCCAGCAAAATGCTGCTGCCGACGTCCACCTGGATCTGCCCGCGCGAGAGCGCGTCCTCATCGCTCGCCAGGATCTCCACATCGACGCGCTGGACGGCGGCGTCGACGCCCACGACACGACCGCGCAGTTCGGCCAGCTCGATTTCGCGGTTCATCCCTGCCGCCTCGATCGTCAGCTCGAAATCGAACCCGTCCTTGCGCTCGTGCAGGGATTCGTTCAGCAGCACGTCGATGGCGACCTGCGTCACCTGGCTTCGCTCCACGTCGATGTCGTTCTTCACGACGAACGCGTCGCTCGAACGGCCCACGTTCAACGTCACGGGAACACCGAACCGATCGCGAGCCCGCACCGAGGCCGGATCGATGGTCACGCGCACCCGGTCGTAACTGCCACGCGGAATCTCCAGCAGGGCGATGAGGGAACGTCGCGTCTCGAGGTCGATCAGCTCGACCTCGACCGGCTTGCTCAGCAGTGGCTCGGCACGGTCGCCAGCAACCAGCTCGATATCCGTCACCATCAGCTCGAGGGAGGACAGGTCGTTCTGGGGCGTGTCGCCGATCAGCACGGCAACACCGCTCGTCACCATCTCATCGCTGAGCTTGTTGCAGCCGGCGAGCACCAGGAACACGCTGCATGGCAGCATCCGGTTCATGCCCATGACCTCCATCGAATCATCTGCGCACCGGCAAGCTGGGACTAGCATGGGTAGTGCCAAAGCCGCGAGCATGCGCTGCCTCAGGGCCGGCGCGGTCCGAACTCGCCACGCACACGATTGCCGCCCGACCCCAGGCTGGCAAAAAGCACGAAGTGCCTTGTCATTTCTCCGCACGAACGCTCGCCAATCAGCACGCCCGGGGCCCGCGTCTGCATTCTTGGATTCCGGTTGCAAGTGGTCAGTGACTTGCGGATCGCCATCTGCTGGGTCCATCACGGAACCCCTTGCTCCCGGAGCAGGCAATGCAGCATTTGCGGTGCGCCGTCGCGGCTCTCTCGGCGTTGGCCGGATGTGTGGCGGAGCCGACCGATGGGTCGGCCCCGGCGAGCCTCGGCGACAGTGCCCCGGCTCCGACAGCAGAGGCGCGCGCGGCGAGCACCGACAGCTCGCCTGACGATTCCCCTGGAGCACGCAAGAGCTACTTCATACCGGCCGCCGAGGTCGTGGCGTTCGAGTTCCTGCTGAATCAGTTCGATCGCAACGTCATCGATGCGGATGACTACGGCAGCAACTTCTCGACCTTCAAGGACAATCTGCGGCACGGATGGGTCATCGACCAGGACCCGTTCGGCGTGAATCAGATCGAGCACCCCTACTCGGGCGCGCTCTACCACGGGTTCGCGCGCTCGGCCGGCCTCGGCTACTGGGAGTCGCTCGCCTATGGGTTCCTCGGCAGCGCTCTCTGGGAGACTGCGGGCGAGACCCTGCCGCCCTCCATGAACGACCAGATCACCACCAGCATTGGCGGCAGCTTCTTCGGCGAGGCGCTGTTTCGAACCGCAAACTGGTTTCTGGAGGACGGCGAACAGCCAGGCTTCGCGCGCGAGCTGGGCGCCGCCGTGATCTGCCCGCCGGTTGGCCTCAACCGGCTCGCCTTCGGCAACCGCTTTGGCGACATCTTTCCGAGCAACCAGCCGGCGGTGTTCGCGCGCATCGGGCTCGGTGCCAGCGCCTACACGGTGCCCTCGGACGCCGCGGCTTCGAGCCTTGATCATCAACAGAAGGCAATCGCCGACTTCGCGATGGATTACGGCCTGCCAGGACAGCCTGGTTATCACTACACGCGGCCGTTCGACTACTTCCATTTCGAGGGGGCCGTCGCTTCCGATCCCGACAACGTCATCGATCACCTCAACGCCCGCGGGCTGCTCCTCGGCGAGGAGTATGACGCGGGCAACGACTATCGTGGAGTGTGGGGCCTGTACGGCAGCTACGATTACCTGTCGCCGGGGATCTTCCGGCTCGCCGCCACGTCGCTCTCTCTCGGCACCACCGGACAGTGCTGGCTCGCGCGCACCCTGGCACTCCAGGGCACCGCTCTCGGCGGCGTCGGTTTCGGCGCCGCTGGAACGGTCGCGAACGACCTGAACGATCGCGACTACCATTATGGCGGCACTCCTCAGGCGCAGTGCCAGCTGCGCCTGATCCTCGATGACGCGGCCATGCTCGATCTCACCGGCCGCGACTTCTACGTGATTGGCATCGGCTCCGACGACCGCGGCGGAAGCGAGAGCGTCGCCCAGGCGCAGATTGCGCTGACGGTGCGCCTGTGGGGCCGTCATGCCCTGGCGCTCGGGTACGTGGCTTCGTGGCGCGATGCCCAGTATTCCAACGAGCCCGACCGGCAGCAGTCGCTCGGAGCCATCAGCCTCACGTACACCTTCCTCGGCGCCTCCCACTTCAGTCCAGTCGAATGGCGGCCGGCGACTGGCAACTCGATTCCGATCGCAGCCACGGCCGGAGGCCGCGGGCGGCGTGTCATTCGAGCAGCAACTTCGACTCTGCAGGTGGAAATCCTACACACTGCCGGTGCCCCGGCTCGGGCTCGCGCCGCAGGGCGCGCTCGCGGTGCGCGAGCGGCATCTCCACGCGCGCCCGTTCCATCCAGACCATCGGCACGGTGTTAGCTCCTGTCGCTCGTCACCGGTAGACTGGGACTCTCGATCGATTCGAACTCGCCAGGTGAACGGCGCGCATGATGCCACGCTCTGACAAACTTCCTCGTCGCCTGATGGGGTCCGTGTTGCTGCTCGTCAGCTGGACCTGCGGTTGTTCGGCTCCGGACACCCCGCACAGCTCCCTTGGCAACTACGTGGACTCCCATTTCTCGAGCCACACCTGGCTCCATGACACCTGGCCCAGCTATCTCGAATCATCCAACTGGATCCTACCCGCGAGCTTGGCAGTGAGCGCTCTGGCCGTCCGCCCGTTCGACAAGGACTTGCAGGAGTCCTTTGACGGACAATGGGGCGATCGGCCCGAGATCGGCGATGCGGCAACCGGTGTCCTCTTGCTGGGCATGCTGGGGTCGACATTCCTGGCCCCGCGCGACCACAGCGCCGTCGATCAATTCTGGAATTCTGCCGAGTCGTTCGCTCTCGCCTACGGCACCGCTTCGTTGACCAACGTGTTCGTTCGGCGCACGCGTCCCATCGGCAACGACCACGCGTCTTTTCCGTCGGGACACACGGCCGGTGCGTTCACGGCCGCCACCTTGATCGAAAGAAACTTGGGTATTGCCTACGGCATCCCTGCCTACGGTCTCGCCACGGTCACTGCGTTTTCCAGAGTCGAGGTCGGAAAGCATTTTCCTTCCGACGTCTTGGCCGGTGCCGCGATCGGTGTCCTCGCAGTGCACCTGGTCGACACACTTCACTTCGGCACTGACTCGAGCGCGGGCATCTGCGGCACCATGTCCTCCGTGCAACTGATCCCCGGCTTCGACGACGATGGCGTGTCGCTGAGCCTCGCCATCCCGTTCTAGCTCTAGCATCCGGCGCCGTTGGCTCGAGTTCTGGGCTCGCCGGTTCACTTGCCGAAGATCACGAACGGCGCCCAAACCGACGGGTGCGAGAACGAAGGCGCATCATTGGTCGCACCCTCGCCGAGAGATCGGGCACCGCGGATATCCGCACGCTCATCGATGAGCGCGAGCTTTGCCTCACGCAAAGCTTCCCCTGGCGCTTCGCCAGCGAACAGGTGCTCGTAGAAGACCCGCGCGACGATCGGCGCTGCGTAGTCGAGTACATCCCATTGCGTCGCCACCACCGAGCGCGCGCCGGCCAGCAAGAAGTACCGCGCGGTGTTGAGAATCCCTTCGCAGTGTGCGAGGGAGCCCTTCGCCGTCTCGCAAGCGGAGAGAAAGACGACGTCCGCGTCGAGCTTGAGCTCGCCGATCTCGGATAGGCTCAAGAATCCGCCGGCTAGATCGTCTGGCACATCGCTCAGCACCAACCCCGAGAACCAAGGGTACCGGGTGTCGAAGTATCCGTGGGTGGCGAGGTGGACGATGCGGTATCGAGAGAGGTCCCCTTTGAGTTGACTCTTGCTCGCCTTCTCGCCCACGAACAGATCGAACCGTTTGCCGCTCACACATCCGCTCCGCTTCAGATCACGGAGCTGGAGGAAAAGCTTGCTCTCGTCGTCCTGCACCAGCGATTCAGCCAGTGTCTTCACTTCGTCGCGCGTCTTGCTCAGGCGGGAAAAACTCTCGGGCAGCAGCGATCGGCTTGCTCTGTTGGCAAACGCCGCGGTCGCGCGCGCTTCTCCCGCATAGACCGGATCACCAAACAGCAGCAGGTCCTTGGCCCATCCGCCTTCAGGCCGCCTGTGTCTGTGGAGAAACACGAACAGCGAAGGGGACGGCGCATAGCGGATTGTCTTCTCCCGCAGGAGGTAGGGAAGCCTCCCTCTCTGCCGCTCTTCCTGAGGAACCTCCCTTCCGAGCAGCACCTCGAATGGCAAGAATCCGAGCAGCCCGTTGGGAACGATGATGAGCTGCCCCTTCTCTGGGCAGCATGCGAGCGGCTTGGCGAGCAGCATCTCGTACAGCTCGCGTGCGGGTGGCACGAACTCGAGCGACTTCGACCCGCTGGCGAGCGACCCGATCAAGCCCTTGACTCTTGCCTCGATGTCCACACTCGCGGGAAGCTTGACGATCGAGGCGCCCTCACGCGTGATCACCCACACGAATGATTCCTGCTGTCCGAGCACGTACCAGAGCAAGACTTCAACGGGGCCGAGAGCGTTCTTCACATCCGCCAGCGAGGCGCTCTCTGGCGCGACGATCTCGGCGAGCCCGGGGTTCTTCGCGCGCAGACGTCGCTCGATCTCTTCCAGATCTGCGCCGCGAGCTCCGAGCTCCTCCTGCAAACGCGCGAGCTCGTCTTCATCGCTGGTCTGCTTGTTGGCCTCTCGCTCGAGCTGCAGCCGCAGCTCGACCATGCGGTCGAGGTGGCGGATGTGCTCCGCCGCGAGCTGCAGGATCGCCGGCGGCCAGGACCGCTTCCGATCTCTCCTGCAGACCCTCGACGAGCGTCCTGGCAAAGAAGAAGTCGCATAACGGAAAGCCTCGAGCGAGCATTCGCTCGGCTGCTCCACGCGGCCCCATCGCAAACAGCGTCCTGGAGACGAGCAGAGGCATGTCCGACCAAGTGCCGAAGAACGCCGCTCGGCTCGCCTCGGGCAGCCGGCGAAGCTTGAGCTGCTCGAGCTCCGCAACACAGGCGCTCGAAAAGGCTCAGCGTCTTCTCGTACTGCCCCAGCGCATGCAAGCAGCCGGCGAGGTGGTCGAGCGAACTGGCGATGTCCTGCCGGTTGCCGATCTTCTCCTTCAGCTCGAGCGCCCGCTGGAAGTAGTCGATCGCATTCTCGTAGTGCCCCAGCGAATAGGCGCAGTTGCCGAGGTTGTCGAGCGACGTGGCGATGTCTCGCCGGTTGCCGATCTTCTCCTTCAGCTCGAGCGCCCGCTGATCGTAGTCGATCGCCTTGTCATATTGGCCGAGATGATGGTAGCAGGCGCCGAGGTTGTTGAGCGACTTGGCGATGTCTTGCGGGCTGCCGACCTTCTCTTTGAGCGCGAGCGCCCGCTCATGGTGGTCGATCGCCTTCTGGTATTGGCCGAGGGAATGGTAGCAGTTGCCGAGGTTGTCGAGCGAGTAGGCCAGCTCCAGAAGGTTGCCGATCGCTTCAAAGAGAGGTAGCGCGCGCTCGTGGAAGTCGATCGCCCTCTCGGATTGCCCAAGTGAGTTGTAGCAGCTGCCGAGGTTCTCGAGCGAATGGGCGATGTCCTGCCGGTTGCCGATCTTCTCGCGCAGTGCAAGCGCCCGCTCGTGCCGGTCGATCGCCTTCTCGTATTGCCCGAGGGACGCGTAGTCCAAGCCCAGGTTGTCGAGCGAGGAAGCAATCTCTTGCTGGTTGCTGCTCTTTTCCCGCAGCGTGAGCGCGCGCTCGTGGTGGTCGATCGCCTCCTCGTACCGTCCGAGGGAAGAACAGCAGATGCCGAGGTTGTCGAGCGACGTGGCGATGTCTTGCGGGTTGCCGATCTTCTCTCGCAGCGCGAGCGCCTGCCGGTGGTGGTCGATCGCCTTGTCATACTGGCCCAGGCGATGGTGGCAGGCGCCGAGATTGTTGAGCGACGCGGCGATGGCTTGTGGGTTGCCGATCTCTTCCCGGAGCCGGAGCGCCCGCTCGTGGTGGTCGATCGCCTTCGGGTATTGCCCGAGGGAATAGCAGCAGATGCCGAGGTTGTTGAGCGCGTTGGACATTCCTTGCGGGTCCCCGATCTTCTCAAAGAGGGCGAGCGCCCGCTCGTGGTCGTCGATCGCCTTCGGGTATCGTCCGAGAGAAAGGTAGCAACCGCCGAGGTTGTCGAGCGAGGCGGCGATGTCTTGCGGGTTGCCAAGCTTCCCTCGGAGGGCGAGCGCCTGCTCGTGGTCGTCGATCGCTTTCTCGTAATGTCCGAGGGAATCGAAGCAGTGGCCGAGATGAAAAAGGCTGCGAGCTAGTCCGTTGGCGTCGCCCAGGCGCTCGAGCTGTTCGCAGGGTCCGGCAAGCACTTCCGTGGCTTCCTGCCAGCGGCGCGAGCTATCCAATCCTTCGCCTCGTGACAAGGCGCGCCGCGCGGCAGACCATTCCACACGATCGGCATCGCTCCAGCCCTCCAGCGCCTCGAGCGTCTCGAGCAAACCCGGCGCGTCGAGGGCCTCATCCGCTGCCTCCGCGATCGCCCTCGCACGCGCCAGCGCGTGTTGCTCTCGCTCACCGACCTCCTCGGTGCGCTCGATCCATACCCGCGCAAGACCCTCGAACAGCGGGATGAACCGCGTCGGGTTCAGCCTGAGAAGGTGCGCGACGGCTTCCTTGTCGCCACGGTCGAACGCCGCGTCGAAGGCTGCTCGAAAAGCCTGCGGATCGCGCGGCGTTGGTTCGCCGCCGGTCTCGGGCGTATGCTGGCCACGACTCCGCGCCGCAGAGGTGAGCATCAGGATTGCGCCAAGCAGGACCCGCGCGACCGGACGGACGCTGGAAACCGGAAGGAACCGGACTGCGGAGAGTGCACCTTCTTCGCTCATGGGCGAGCCTGACATGGATCTGCCGGCGGGACTCACCTTCACGTCGGAGGGTGCAGGCTAGACGACCCCCGGTGTTGACGCAAGGTCCGAGACGAAGGGTGGTCGCGACGGCCCGGGTTGCCTGGCACATGGGCAAAGCAGGCTGGACGCCGAGGCGGGGCGCACCTGCAGACGTCCGCCGGCCACGACGATGGCGGGCCGTTGCCTGGAAAGCCCGGCGCCCTGGTGCCCATGCTCGGTTTCTGCGCGCAACGCGATGGTGTCGTCCGCGCACACGAGATCGCGCTCGTGCGCTTCGCGGTGGCGTGCGGTCGCCGTCAATCCCCGATCGGCTGCACCGTCTTGCCCTCGATCATCAGCATCGCCGTGCGCACCGGAGCGCGCGTGCGGTGCAGCACGCCCTTCGGCACGGTGAAGCCCTGCTTGGGGTGCAGCTCCACGGTGCCGTTTTCGAGGTCGATCAGCAGCTTGCCATCCACGACGTAGAAGAACTCGTCCTCTTTGTCGTGCTTGTGCCAGTGGAACTCGCCCTGCACCACGCCCAGCCGCACGACGCAGTCGTTCACCTCGCACAGGGTCTGGTTGAACCACGGCTCCTCCACCTCTCGCTGCAGCCGGTCGACGTCGATCAGGCGCAAGAATCCGAACTTGACGTCGCGGTTGATCGCGTATGGCGCACGGTCCATGCGACTCCTTTCTGCACGACGAATCCTTCGCGAGGCACACGGCATACGGTAGCGACGCAGCGATGATCCGGCTACAGTCGCGCCGGAGGTCCTGCCCAGGTGGCGATGCAGCCCAGTGCTCGTGATGGTCGGATCGTGGCTGCCGTCCGGCCTGCGAGCGGAGGCGAACCTGGCGATCCGACGAGTGCCCGGCCCCAGGGCTGCCAGCCCACATCGACGCGCTGCCTCGCGTGGTCGCCGATGATCATCCGACCGAGCGCGTCGAAGTGGCGCCGAGCGAGCGAGAACGTGACCACCTCGCCGACGATGCTGCCGCTCACCGCACCCCAGGAAACAAGAACCGGCCCGCGGAACCGAAGCGGTGACGCGGGCCGGAGCCGTGCCGTTGGCGAACGCGAGATCTGCTACACGATCACCGCCTTGGCCTTCTTCTTGACGACGACCTTCTCACCGTCGGCGTCGTCGGGCTTGGCTGGGTACTGGTACTGGTATCTCCACTGCGGCATCTTGCCGTCGAATCTCGGCAAGTTGGGTTGCCGATACTCCTTGGGCCACGTGAACTCCTTGGGCCACGTGAACGCCTTGGCGTCGAACTTGGGGAATGTGAACGTCTTGAAGTCGGGCTGCGCGAAGACGGGTGCTTCGCCCTTCGAGTCGTAGGTGAACCACCTTGGGCTGGCGGGGGTCTTCGACTTCTTCTTGGTGGTTGGGTCGGAGCCTGGTTGCGTCTGGCCCTGAAACCAGAAGCCCTTGGGCTGGTCCCGTGCCGGCTGCACCCATGGCGATTCACCGGGTGTGAAGGCGCGCCACGTGGGCTTGGTCGCAGAGGGCGGCGAGACCGTGTACCATCCGGCGCCCTTCTTCTGCTTGCCTTTGACCTCGACCTTGCCGCCATGACTCTGGTTCTTCTCACATTGCTGACAGCAGTCGCACTTGCTGGGATCGTCACCCTCGTTCGAGATCGGCACCCACGTGAAGCTGGTGCTGCCGTCGACGAAGTAGGGGACGGTCGCGTAGATCTCGAACGAACGAGCGGGAACGGCGGGCTGCATCGGGCTCGCGTACGCGGTGCCATCCGTGTTGGTGGCAGGCGCTGGCTGCGCCGATGCGACCAGATCGTGCCCGGACCACACCGTGAGAGCCAGGAGCGAGGCAACCAGCACCGCTGCCCTGACGGGACGGCGAGCCGGCACCAGCGGCAAACCAACGAGACGTCGAATGCGATTCATGAGCGAGCCTCCTGCTGAAGATTGAGCGAGTGGGATCATCGCGACGCGGCGCTCTTCGAGCGCGGTGAGCGCGTGGGCGTACACCATGCGGCTGCCGCACAGCGACACCGCGATGTCGTCGCAGCAGTACTCGCGCTCCAGCCGGATGTGCTGCGACACCCACCACACGGCCGGGTGATAGAAGAGCAAGGTCTCGACCGCGACCTGCATCAGGTTGACCAGGTAGTCGTGGCGGCAAATGTGGGCGAGCTCGT
This sequence comes from Planctomycetota bacterium, assembly GCA_046349655.1. Lineage (GTDB taxonomy): Bacteria > Planctomycetota > B15-G4 > B15-G4 > JAXMBY01 > JAXMBY01. The sequence continues at coordinate 9,323 of JAXMBY010000031.1, read as the reverse complement.
GGGCGAGGATCGATTCGACCTGCTCGATGCTGAGCCCGGTGATGGCCGCGGTGGGAAAGCGCGATCACCGGCTGCAGCCAGCCGAACGTGGTCGGCACCGACACGCGCGGCGCCGACACCAGCGGGATCAGCTGCTCGATTCCCAGGCGACGGCCGAGCCGCACGCAGACCTGCTGCCAGCGCTCGTCGAGCTCCCGTGCCGACGCACGCCAGCCGCGCGCGAGCAGGACACCGCCACCCATGCGTGCCAGCAGGACCAGCACTCCAGCCGCCCAGCCCGCGACCAGCCAGCGCCGCGGCGTCATCAAGGGAGCATCCCATGGGACCAGCGGCCCGACGCCGGTCGCGATCGACGGGTGGGTGCTGCTCGCGATCCAGCACCACGTGACGATGGGCGCCATGGCCATGCAGCCCAGCGCGAGGCAGCCCAGCAGGTAGCGAACCTGCGGCGTCCGACCCTTGGCTGCCGTTCGCACGGCGGCGTACAGGATCGCGATCACGGTTCCCTGCCAGATGAAGTGCAGCAAGGCCTGCGCGATCGAATCCAGGGTCGACGAGGAAGCGAACCAGGCTGGGATCATGGCCGGCGCTCCTCCTCGATCTGGCGGAGCAGCCGGCGGATCTCGCCGAGCTCCGCGACCGTGGCGGGCTTGGCCGCCAGCGCGCGCATCACCAGCTGCGACGCCGAGCCGCCGAACGCCTTCTCGAGCAAATCGCTCACCAGCTGCTGCTGGGCGTGCTGCTCGCTCACGTTGGCTCGGTACACGTGGCTGCGTTCCGATTCGTCGCGCGTCACCAGCCCCTTCTCCGTCATGATCTGCAGCACCTTGAGCACCGTCGTGTAGCCGATGCGGGGCCGGCGGTCGAGCGCGAGGAACACCTGCCGTACAGTCGCTTCGTGCAGCCGCCACAGCACGCGCAAGATGGCGAGCTCGGCGTCGGTGGGATGTGGGGTCGACTTGCGAGCCATGGTCTCGAGTTCCTCGGTGCTTGACTGCCCCATCTACGACGAACTTCGTACTTCTGTCAACGAATTCTTTCGTAGATTTTGTGCGAGCACGCCAACGACGCACCGGGTCCTCGGCGGCGCCGGCTTCTTCAGCGCAGCGACACCGTCACGGTCTCCGCAGCAGTCGACCCGTCGGTGATGCCGAATGGGCACTCGCCCTGCAGGCCATCGTCGGTGCTGGCCAGCACGCGATACTGACCTGCGGCGAGCACCGGTGCGATGTCAAAGGCGCCACTCGCGCCGGGGTCGCTCGGGGTGAACTGGCCCCTCGCCACGATCGCTCCGTCAGCGGCGTCCTGAATGGAGTAGCGCAGCTGGACTTTGCGGGGCGATCCCTCGAGGTCAAAGTGCAGGGTCTTGCCGTAGCCGGGCATGAGCGTGACGCTGATCTCGGTGTCCTCGCCCGAACGCACCTGCACCGAGTACTGCTTGTGCGCGATGTCGGCGCCGCCCACCTCCAGGAAGTAAGCACCGGGATTGAGCGGCGGCGAGCGCGCGACGTCGCCGCTCGCCGCGAGCTGCTCGCCGGTCTTGCGATACGCACGATCGACCTCGGCAACCGGCACCACGGTGAAGAACGCCTGCGACTGCGGACCGCCCGGTGGACGCCGCACGTGCACCACGACGGACCCCGGCGTCGCGACCTGGATGTCACCCAGGTCCCAGGTTTCCTGCGGCTTCACGTCGTGCACCGGAATCTCGACCTCGGCATGGCCCGCGGGCCGGATGATCAGGCTGTACTCGCCCGGCGTGATGGGGCCAATGCGGAACCTGCCGGTCGCGGCATCGGTGGTGATGATCGGCGTCGTGGGGCTCTTCGAGCTGCATGGGCTGACGGTGGCGCTGCTCACCGGCTTGCCGAGCGTGTCCACCACCGCTCCGCAGACATAGGCGGTTGGCAGCTCGCGATCGCGAATGCGGAACACGACGTCACCGTGGCCAGGCCGCACATCGTCGCGCATCGCGGTCGGGAAGAAGTAGCCGCCCGGCGCATGCACGCTGATCAGGTGCACGACGTCCTTCACGTTCTTGAACAGGAAGCGGCCCTGGCGATCGGTCGTGGCACGGCCATCGTAGTACCCCTGGCTGAGGTCGCGCGGCTCGAGCACCAGCCACCATTGCGACAGTGGTTGATCGCGCTCGTCCTGCACCCGACCGGCGATCGAGAGGCCCGCATCGAGTACCGCATTCCATTCCGTGTTGCGGCCGGCGATTGTGGTGAGGTCGGCGGCCACCTTGCCGCGGTCGTCGCCATCGGCCTCGATGGTGACCGTTCCCACCGCGACCTCGGCGAGCTCGAAGCTGCCATCGGCGCGCGTGCTGGTCGACGAGGCCATGAAGTCGCCGTAGCGGCCGATCAGCACCTGCACGCGCGCGGCCGGCTTCTGATCCGCGGTCTTGACCGTGCCGGTGACCGTCGCCGGTTCCTCGAGCTGGACGTCGAGCGACGCCGGTTCACCCGGCAAGACCACGACATGGCCGCGCCACGGCGCGAAGCCCGGCGCTCGCACCGCGACCTCGATGTTGCCGGTACGAACGCCGCGAAATCGGAAATCGCCCCGCGCATCCGTGCGCCCGCGCAGGCTCGGGACCTCGAGGGCTGATGAACCGCCCTCGACGGTCACCCAGTTTGCAGTGTCGTTCGAGCCCACGCGCACCACGGCCCCAGCCACGCGCTCGCCGTCGGGATCGAGCACCGTGCCGGTGACCTCGCCGCCGGTCGATTGGAACACGAGCTTGACCGACATGGACCCGCCCGGACTGCCCATCATCGTGAGCATCGGCGTCGGCGTGTACCCTGGGGCTCGTGCACCCAGCCAGCTGCCCGAGTGCACCCCGGTCAGCTTGAACTTGCCACTCGCATCGGTGGCAGCGAGGATCCATCCGTCGTCCCAGTTGCCGACGGTGGACACCCAGATGTCGGCGTTGGCCACGGGCTCTCGGGCGGCGTTCACCACCACGCCATCGACGGCGATGCCGACCGGGATCTCGAGCGTCGCCTCGGCCTGCTGGCCGGCCACCACGTCGACCTCGGCGCGCTCGTTGCCGCCGGCGTAAACGCCGAAGTGCCCGGGCTCGAGGTCGGTGAACACGCAGCAGCCGTCGGCGCCGGTCAGCATGCGCCGCTCCGAGAAGAACGGGTTAGGCTGGCTCCACGGGATGATGTAGACGCCGACCTGCCCGGCCGCGGTCTTGTCCGTCGAGAGCGTCCGCACCTTGAGCGAGCCGAGCGTCGGCTCGGCGGCTGGCGGCTCGGACGTCGCAGCCGCGACCGGGGAGCGCTGCGGCAGAGCAGCGTCGTTGGTGGCGGGTTCCGCGCGATCTCGCAGCGACGGCAGCTCGACGCTGGCTTGATCATCGGTGCGGGTACCGGCGCCGGCCGGCGCCGAGCTGCTGGGCTCGCGGGTGAGCTGCCAGGCGACGATGGAGGACACGATCAACACGCTGGCCGCGACCGCGGCCTTGACCTTCGCGCTCATCACGAGGGCTCCTGGGATACCCGCAGCGAGGCTGGTCACCACGGTCGCCAGCGACGATGAAGACTTGATGGCGGCGAGCGCAGCCAGGCTCGACCACCACGCGCCACGATCTTGCGGGTGCTCGCGATCGAGCCGCTCGCGCAGCTGATCGAGCGCACGCTTGATGCGCGTGCGCACGGTCTCGACCGGCAGGTCGAGCTGCTTCCCGATGCGCCGCGGCGGCAAGTCCTCGAAGTAGCGCAGCACCATGACTTCGCGGTACGGCTCGGGCAGCTCCAGCACCGCATGCACCACGCTCTTGCGCACCGCCTCGCGCTCGAGGATCTCCTCGGTCGACGGCACGCGCTCAGGCCGTGCGCCGCGTTGCTCGCGCGCCAACCGCCGCCGCTCGGTGATCCGCATCCGAAGTGCGAAGTGGCGCACCACGGTGGTGAGCCAGGCGCGCACCGAGCTCGACTGGCGCGGCCCGCGCTCGAGCGCGGCCACCCAGGTCTGCTGCACGACATCCTCGATCACGTGCTCGTCGATCAACAGCTGTCGCGCCAGCCGTCGCACGAACCGGTCGTGCACCAGCAGCAGTTCGGGATCGTGATCGGAAAAGCTCATCGGCGGCACAACAAGATAGATCTCGCCATCGGCAAAAGCGGTTCAGCGAAATGAACCGCGACGCGGCCAAGCCCGTCAATGCCGGCGATCGGCGAGCGCGGCCCGGTCCTACCGCGCCGTGCCACCCACGACGCCCGCTGCAGACGGCGATGGCATGGGAGCGAGCGCCATCGTCTTGTCCTTGTGCTGGGGCAGCTGAGCAGTGGTGTCGCTGTGGCGCCCGGTGCCGTCGTTGAAGTAGAGCCCGACCGCGACGGAGAGCGTGCACCGCGACCAGTAACCACGGAGCACCGGAAGCCGATCGGTCGCGTCGCTGAAGCGGCCGTGCCATCGTTCAGGGCTTCAGGCGCGGGTCCCCGTCACTGACTCGTTACTGTCAAACCGTTACTGACCGCCCACCGGCCTGGCGCTGTTGGATCCATGACGAATGCCTGGATCCAGTGCGTCACTGCGGGTGGCTCGTTCGGCCACGGGACGTCGAACTGGACGAGCCCGCTGGCATCGCTCCTCGTGCTCACGAGCAGGAAGGGAAGCGAGGGGATGAACGTGCCGCCGCCGGCGAGAGGGGCGCTCAGGGGTGCAAGCGCGGCGATGAACACCACGAGGCTGTCCTCGAGACAGTGCGTAAGGGTGATCGTTACCGTGTACCCGATCGCTGGAAACCCCAGACCACGCAGGCGAGGCTCTCCCTTGGTTCCGGAGCGGCCGCCCCCCAGCACCGCCCACGGGGATGGGTTTCCGGAAATGACTTCGACGTACTGCCCTACGGGAGCGCCGGCGATGACATCGGCGAAGCCGTCCCGGTTCGCATCGCCCGACATATCGATGGAGAACCCGAGCTGGTCATAGGGATAGCTCTGCAGGCCGTAGACTGTCCACAGGAGCCCTCCTGTCTTGCCAGAGTAGGCAGACACTAGCCCGATGTTCCCGATGGTCCCACCGAAGGCAATGTCGGGGACTCCATCTAGATCCAGGTCTTTGCCGCCAGTGCTCGAGACGAAGCTCGTGCCGGAAAGCGAGCGCAGCGTGCTGAAATCGCTTCCCGAGAGCACGAGCGCACTGGTTGGATAGGCGCTGAGGCAACCCACCACGAGATCCGGGATGCCGTCCCCATCGATGTCGCCCGATGTATGAAGTCCTGCCCACCCAGGGGAGTCGCAAACGCTGCCCTCGAATAATTTCACGAACGTACGGCCCGAGATGACGCGCAGGAGCTCGGCTCCATGGAGTGACGTGTACGCGAAATCGGGAACCTGATCGCCGTCGACGTCACCGAGCGCCGCGACCCCGGTCCCGAGCTCCTCGTCGTAGGCCGTACCAGCATCCTCATACAGCCGTGATCCGTCGCGGCCCGAGAACACGAAGACCTCGCCAACGAAGTAGCCGGCATCACCATTGTACGGACAGCCGACGATCAGATCGTCGTGACCATCGCCGTCGAGGTCGCCGAGGAAGGCGAGCCCTTGAGGATGACTGCCAAATCCAACAGCGAGAACGTCGAGCAAGAGGGACGCATCACGGCCGGAATACACCTGGATGCTGGGATACCCGTTCTTCCGGCTGCTCAGGGCGAAGTCCGGGATGCCATCGGCATTCACATCTCCGCCTCCCGCGGCATACTCACCGAAATACTGCGCACCAGTGGAGATGTGGAAGAGCAGCGTCCCGTCGGAACCGGATCGAACGTCCGCGTATCCGAAGTGGTACCCCGCGGCAAGGAAATCGGATGCTCCGTCGCCATCCAGGTCCCCGACATCGGCGACCGAACGTCCCAGGCTGTTGGTGCCGGTGAAACGCCAGAGCGCATTGGGCACCTGGGCGTTTGCATCCCGAGATGCCATTGCCAGCGAGAGGAACGCGACGATCAGCGAAGGCGTGTGCGCCCGACCGGGAGAAGAGCTGCTCATGATATCCGTCTGTCCGTTCCGAAAACCAATCCGCGAACCTTGCAGCGAGGTGGGGCGCTCGACGCGGCTCCGCGGCGTTGGCGGATCAAGTCAAGCGCGCGGTTAGAGTAGATCCGGCAGCGGCAAGGCGCAAGAGGCCGGAGCTCCGGCTGGCTCGGCACCTGGCGACCGGTGAGTCGTCAGGCCGCCTTGCGCGCTCGCGGTGGTGCAGGCCACCAACGACATGCTGCGCGATCTGATCTTCCACAAGCCGGAGGTGAAGGACCACCTGCGCCTGCCGGGCTCGCACGAAGGAGAGTGCGCGTGCCTGCTCGGGATTGGCGCGACAGCATCCTGGAGAAAGGTCCCTCCACGATCCGGGTGTGAGCGCACAGCTGCTCGCCAGACGCTCCTCGGCGCAGCCAGTGGTCTCCAACACCAACAGCGACGAGTCGACCGGCTGGTCCCTCGTGTCGCCAGTGCTGGGGATGTATGACATGTTCGCTCAGCGTCGTCGACACTCGGCCCTCGCCCTTGACGCACCACTCGGCCGATGTTCTGATTCCTTCAGCCTCCCGAGACGCGTCCACGCGCGAGATCTCGCAGATTCCATCCCGAGCCAGCAACCGGAGGTTCGCAATGAGGCGTCGCCTCGCTCTCCAAGCGATCGGCCTGACCGTCGTCATCTCCAGCCAGGCTTTCGCCCAGCGGACCATCTACACCTGGGCTGGTCCGTATCGGTTCGCGTCTGGTGTGGCCGGCGCAGGGGACGTGAATCTCGACGGGTTTCCCGACGTTCTCATCGGCCAGCCTGACTACAGCCCGGGCTCGAGCTTCGGGCGTGTGCACGTGGAGTCGGGAAGAGACAGCTCGCTCCTGTATCGGTTCCAGGGTACGGCACCGTTCGACAATCTCGGTGTGTCGGTGGCCGGACCGGGCGATGTCAATGGGGACGGCTACCCGGACATCCTGGCCGGGGCAGAGACCAGCATGACCTATCGCGGCTACGTGACGCTGTTCTCCGGCAAGGACGGGAGTACTTTGCGCACGCTCGTCGGCGATCAAGACCGCGATTCCTTTGGCCAGTCGGTCCTCGGGCCGGGCGATGTCAACGGAGATGGTTTCCCGGACTTGATGATTGCCGCTCCCACCTTCGATGGCACCAACATCAATTGCGGATCCGTGCGGCTGGTCTCCGGATTGGACGGCAGCCTGCTGTTCGATTTCCAGGGTCAGCAGAGCGAGGAGAGATGGGGCTTTCGCATCGCGAGTGCTGGCGACGTCAATGGCGACGGAGTCCCGGATCTGATGTTCGTGAGTCTTCCAAGTTCAGGGGTGGGGATCGATCTCGTTCACGTGCGCTCCGGCAAGGATGGCGCCGAGATGTTCCTCCTCGACGGAGGAGCGTTGAAGCAAACGAGCCTGGCAGGTGTCGGCGACGTCAACCAGGATGGCTTTGCCGACTTCGCGATCGGCGATCCGTTTGCGTCCAACATTGGGAGCGTGAAAGTTCTCTCCGGAAAGGACGGCACCACCCCCATCCACAGCTGGGTCGGCTCGAACGACGAGAATCGGTTCGGAGCCTCGGTCGCCGGCGCGGGCGATGTGAATGGCGACGGCATCCCGGATACGATCGTTGGGTCTCCGAGCACGGGTGGCGGGCCGCAGTACGCGGAGGTCCGTTCGGGATCCGACGGCAGCCTCCTGTTCCTCATGACTCATCAACCGGCAGACTCGTTTGGTGCGATCGTCGCGGCAGTCGGGGACGTCAACCATGACGGCCTGGCGGACGTGCTCGTTGCTGCATTCAATTCCTCGGCGCCGGCCAACCAGGTCTATCTGGAGCTGTCGCAGGAATACCCGACCTCCAGCGCAGAGTACGGCACTGGCTTGCCCGGCACCTTCGGCACCCCGGAGGTCACCGTGGGTGACCCCATCCTTTGCTCGACCACGTCCTTGACGCTCACGAACTCGAGCTTGCAAGGCACCGCCGCGGTGCTGTTCGTCGGCGTCGGCAGAGCGGACGTTCCCACCGCCTGGGAAGGACATCTGCTCGTCGCCCCGCTGTTCGTGCTGCCACTCGCTCTGCCGGCGTTTGGCCTGAGCCTGCAGGTCACGGTCCCCTGCCTGAGCACGCTGACCGGTGCGCTGGTGGATCTGCAGGTGCTCGAGATCGACGCGGGCGCGGCCAGGGGATCTCGTTCACCCTGGTTGGGAGATCGTGATCGGCGTGTCAGACTCGTAAACCTGTGTTGCCTCCAGCGGGAAGCGGTTCGGCAAGGGCAGTTTCTGAGCTGGATCCGAGCGATGGCAAGGGATTGCCTTCGTACGCCAGCTCGGGGTTTGCTCACTCTGGCGAAACGCCTGGTGGTGGCTCGCTGCCCAGAAGCGTATGCGGAGAAGAAGCGCGCTGCCGGCGCGGACCTCGTGCGCGCCGCGTGCCGCGTGTATCCGTCGCTCGGGACGCGCGCAGTCGTCTGCGAGCTCGGCACGCCGCGCACGTGCGAGCGATTCACCCACCGGCCGCACGGAGCGGTGGGCGGCGCTCGCCGTGTCCCCATCGAACTGCTTGCGGCGCACGACTTCGCGCTGGACTGGATCGGCACCCCGGACGAAGCTTGCTCTCGCACCCGCACGTGGTCGCGGCCGCGCGGTACCCTGTGGTCGCACTCGCGCCCGCGAAGCAGGCGGAGATCCCGGTGCTGCGGGCGATGCGCCGCAAGGAGGTTTGGATGGCTCTCGCGCAACTGCTGTCGTTGCTGGTGACGCTCAACGCCTCACCTCGCACGCAATCCCCCGAGGGTGGTGAGCTCGTGATCGCGCTGCGTTGGGCCAGCGATGCTGGGACGGTGTTGGAGCTCGACCACCGACGCATCGAGCGCGCCGATCTCGCGGCGAAGTTATCACCATCCCGGGCCGAGGAGGCGCACGCGCGAGTCATGATCGAGGCGACGACGGCTGTCCCGTGGAACGACGTGCTGAGCGTCCTGCGCACGTGCCAGGAACGAGGCGCTGCGGTCGAGCTGCGCATGGCCGAGGTTGCCTTCGCCAACGAGCTGCGCGCCGCGAAGCTATCGACCGATCGCATCGTGCGTGTGGTCGAGCCCCGCGCGGCTGCAAGCGATGCAGCGATCGTGATGCGCGTGGCGCACGCGCCGGCCGACGCGTGCGCTTGTCCGGCCCACCTGGACAAGCGCGCGTGCGGCGAGCTCGGCCACTGGCGCGTCGAGATCGAGTCGAGTGCGAGCCGCACTCCTGCCGATCGCAATCCGCTGCGCAGTGCGCTGAGCACCGAGGCCAACAAGAAGAGAGACGACGCGAACCCGCTCCTGTCGGGTCGCA
>JAXMBY010000030.1:0-74122 GCA_046349655.1 Planctomycetota bacterium | reverse complement strand
GCCCGATCGCCTCCGCCAATCGCACCGGCACTTCCCACAGGTAGCTGTAGGCCGTGAGCACGATGCGCGTGTGGCGCGAGCACAGCGGTCGCAGCGATGCGATCGCGCTCTGGATGTCGTCGGTATAGCCGAGCACACCGTTCAGGATGATGTAGTCGAACGGCTGCGGCGACGCCAGCGCGGCGCCGAGGCCGCCCAGCTCGAACGCGAGCTGCGGATAGCGCACGCGCGCCCGCTCGACGCTGGCCTGGTCCTGATCGAGGCCCAGCCCATGGCGCGGCCGGAGCTGCGCGAGCAGCTCGCCGGTGCCGGCGCCGAACATCAGCACGCGCTTGCCGGCGGGCACGGTGAGCTCGAGGAAGCGCGCCATCTCGCGCACGTAGGGACCGCGGCCCTCGCGCTCGGTGAACAGCCGGCGCATCAGCGCGAGCCACCGCGACGCCGGGCGCGCTGGCGGACGCGCGCGCGCAGCGCGCTCGGGCGCGGGCACGCCGCGCGCGCTCGCCGCTGGCGCTGCGTGCCGCTGATCGCGCAGGGAAGGATGCGGAGCAACCATGACGCTCGATAGCATGGCCTCGTCCCTGCCTGAATCAACCGACAAACCGCCCCGCGCGTGCAGCCATCGGCTGCCGGTCCGCCGGTGCGCAGGCGCGGCGAACTCCAGCAGCGCCGTGTTTTTTCGACCTCGACCCGCTGGTCGAATTGCTAGCCTCTAGGCATGGCAGCATCCCCTGATGTGCCGCACGCCAGGCGGCGCCGCGTGTGCCTGCTCGCGCTCGTCCTGCTCGCGACGCTCACGGTGCTCCTGTGGATGGTCCAGCCGGTGCTCACGATCGAGCCGGCGCTCGAGTTCCAGACCGCAACCGGCGGGTTCGGACTCGGTGCGAGCTCGGAGCCGAGCTGGTGCCTGCACGCGCTCGACCCGCGCCGCGAATCCACCTGCCCCACGGCGTTCCGGCCCGTGCCCGGCCTGGTGCCGTACTGCCCGCGCGAGACCCTGACGCTGTCCTGCATGCCAGACCCTGCCGGGCTCGATCCCGGCGCAGCGCGCTGATCAAGCGCTCACCTGGAGGGTGACATGGCTCGATGGCGAAACCTCCTCGGCTGGGCCGCCGATGGGCTGCTCGCCGCACCCGGCCGCGGCGTGCTCGCCGTGCTCACCATCGCGTTCAGCCTGTTCTGGCTGATCAGCGGCCTCGCGCTCTCCGAGGGGCTGCGAGCGCAGGCGCGCGCCGCGCTGCGAGGCGGTGCCGATCTGTTCATCGGCGCCGACGCCTTCGGCCTGGACGCGCCCATTGGCATCGATCGCGCGCAGCAGCTCGCAGCGCTGCCCGGGGTCGAGGCCGTGGTGCCGCGCATCCTCGGTCGCGCGCGCGTGGCCGACCGCTGGGTGGTGATCGCCGCGCTCGATCCGATCGCCGCCAACATGCTCCCGCCCGAGCGCCAGCCGGCGCTGCCCGCGTCCGGGATGGTCGCGCTCGGGGCCGAGCTCGCGGCAGCGCTGCACGCGCGGGTCGGCACGCGCCTCGTGCTCGAGGTCGTGCAGGCGAGGGTGTTCGAGGTGGCGCGCGTGTTCGACGCGGCCGCGGGCCTCGGCAGCGCCAACACCGTGCTGATGGCATTCGATGATGCGTAAGCCTGTTCGCTCGCACCGGCGACGTATCCGATCTGCTGCTGGGTTGCCGGCTCGGCTACGCCGAGCAGCTTGCCGAGCTGATCGCGACCGATGCTGGCTTGCGCGTGCAGACGAGCAGCCTGGTATGAGCTGATCTCGACCGCGCGTATACCTTGCGCCCGGCGTGCTGATGGCGATGTTCGCCGCCACGCTCACGCTGCTCGTGCCGCTGTTCCCCATGATCTCCGACCTGGGGCTGTCGCTCGCGGCGGCGCGAGCTCGCGATCCTGAAGGCGAGCGGCTGGACCAACTGGGACGTGCTCGAGATGGTGCTGGACGAATCTGCTGATCGGTGCCGGCGGCGCCCTGCTGGCGGCGCTGCGAGCTACGGGTCGCCGTGCTGGATGCACCGCTGCTGCGCACGTGCTGTTCATCGCCGGCGCCGGCCGCCGCCCATGTCACGGTGCTGCCATGGCGCTTCTCGCCGTTGCCGGTCGCGATCGGCGCGGCGATCGGCTCTCCTGGTCACGCTGACCGGCGGCATCCCTTCCTCGGTGTTCCGATCGACGACCGTGGCACCTGCGGTGGCGATGCGTCGTTGAGATCGTGCCGCACCCGTGCGACACTGGCTGCGCCGCCCACGAACCAGCCCGGAGGCCGATCGGTTTGTCCACGCCGGAGATGCTCGACCACACGCCAACCCCGGCCGCCGTCGCCTGCGAGGGCGTGCACCGCGGCTACCGCACCGCCGACGGCGGCTGGCGCGAAGTGCTGTCCGGCGCCAGCATGGCGGTCGCGCGCGGCACCATCGCGCTGGTGCACGGCCCATCAGGTGCCGGCAAGACCACGCTGCTGCATCTGCTCGCCACCATCGATCGGCCGGATCGCGGCCGCATCCTGATCCATGGCCGCGACGTGGCAACGATGAGCAGCGACGAGGTGGCGCTGCTGCGCCGCCGCCAGATCGGCGTCGTCTACCAGGACTGGGCGCTGATCCCGCGCTTTCCGGTGTGGGAGAACGTGGCGGTGGCGCTCGTCGCCGATGGCGTGTCCGCATCCGAGCGTGTCGCCGGCGCGCGCTGCTCGCGCTCGAGTCGGCAGCTCGCGCACACCATCGACGAGCGGCCGTCGCGGCTGAGCGGCGCGAGCAGCAGCGGTGGCGATCGCGCGCGCGCTGGTGCACGCACCATCGATCCTGATCGCCGATGAGCCCACCTCGCAAGTGGACGAGGACACCGCGGCGCTGATCATGGCGGGCTTCAAGACGCTGAGCCAGCGCGGCATCGCCGTGGTGATCGCCTCGCACGCGAGCGAGTGAAGTGGCGCTGCCGATGCCACCTGGCTGGTGCGCGCTGGCCGGCTGGCACCGGCCGCCGATCAGGACCGCGCCAGATGCTGATCAGCCCGTTCGCGATCCCCACCCCGTGCTGGCTCCTCTCGATCCGGCCGCGGTCGCGGTCGCCGGCGCGCTGCTTGCACGGCGCGGCTTGCGCGTCGAGCGCGGCGGCGGCGCCAGCGCTGCCACGCTCGAGCAGCGCTCGGTCCTGGCCAGGATCGTCGTGCTCAACCTGCTCGTCAGCCGCGCGCTCAGCTGGCCGAGCATCGTGCTGTTCGCGCGCAGCCTGGTCGCCTGCGTGCCGGGAGCCATGTGCGCCTTCGGCGTGCTGAATGCCACGCCGTCGCTCGCGCTCGCGCTCGTGCTCGCCAAGGTGGCGAGCCTCGCCGCCCTGGCAGCGGCCGCGCTGGTGGCGCGCGCCCAGCGCTTCGCGCCGCCGGCGACGCTCGATCGCGCGCTGGCGCGGACGGCGCTCGCGGCCTGCCTGCTCGCCGCCGTGGACGCGGCGCTCGACGTGGCGTTCGTGTTCGTCGATCGCCCGCTCGCCGAGGTCGCATGCTGCGTCACGCTGCGCGACCTCGGCGCGCCCGCGGCAGCCGGCCCGCTCGACTGGCGGTGGCGGCGCGCGCTGCCGCTGCCGAGCATGGCGATCTACCTCGGCACCGCGCTGCTCGCCTTGCTTGCGTTCCGCCTTGCCGCCGGGCCGGCAGGCGCCGCGGTGCGCACCCGGCGCGTGGGCCTGGCGACCGTGGCCGGGATGGCGATGCTGTTCGCCGGGCTGCTCGCCGCGATCGACGCGCTGTCGCCGGTGGTCCTGCACCGTCCCCATCACCACTGCGCGGTGGAAGTGTGGACCGAACCGCTCGATGGGCCGGCGATGCTCGGCCTGCTCCTGTGCGGCGCGCTGCTGCCGGCGAGCACCCTCTTGCTGTGCTGGTCCGGGTCGGGCGGCGCGGCGCGTGCCGCGGTGAGCCGCGTCGCGGGTGAGTCGCTGCGGGTCGCGTCGTGGTCGAGCGCGGGGGTGATGGTGATGTTCGCCGCGCACCTCGTGGTGGCGAGGTTCCACGCGTGAGCCGGGGCGTGAAGCTCGCGGTCTGGCTCGCGGCGCTGGCCGCGCTCGCGGCCGTCGGGCAGATTCTGACGGCTCCCCTCTCGACGCGATGTGCCATGGATGGTAGGAGGATCGAGTGGATCTACGCGGTGACGGCGCGCTTTCCTGACGGCACGGTCAAGGTCTTCTGCTCGGTGCGCTGCGCGGCGTCCTGCCTCGCTGCGGACGAGCGCACTGCGAGCGTCGAGGTGCGAGACCAGATCTCGGGCGAGCCCGTGAGCGCCGAGCGTGCGTATTTCGTTCGCGGACGGGGCCCCGCCGGTGCACCGAGTGGCGGTCCTCCTTACGATGGCGTGCACGTGTTTCGCGATTGGGTGAAGGCTCTCGCCCAGCAGGAAGCGCTGGGCGGCGAGCTCATCCGGAATCCTTTCAAACGGTGAGCCCCCGTACCCACGGGTGCTCGCGAACCGAGCTCGGGAGAAGTGAACATGCGCGGGTCGAATTCGAGCGTCTGCGTGATGGTCCTTCTGGTGTCGCTGGTGCTGGCCGCGTGCGGCGATGAGCCGCGCGGCACCGGCGGCGAGAACCAGCCGCCGGCGAGCCCGCCCGCCGCGTCCGCGGCGAAGCCGGCACCCGGCGCGCCGATCGCGTTCCGCGACATCCGCGCCCAGAGCGGCATCGCGTGGAAGCACACGTTCCTCGACTCCGAGAGCGGCACGAGCTACAAGCTCAACCCGTACGACCATGGCTCGGGCGTGCTGATCGCCGACGCAAACGGCGACGGCCACGACGATCTCCTGCTCCTCAACTTCGTTGGCACCAACGGCCTCTACCTGGGCCAGGGCAACGGCACGTTCAAGGACCAGACCGAGAAGTCGGGTCTGGCGATGCCGCGGTCCATCAACGTCGGCGGCTGCTTCGGCGACTACGCGATGACCATGGCGAGCAGACCTGCACGTGTCCACCAAAGCAGAGCAGTTCGTCTACCCGCAACTGCGGCGACGCGCCACCGGGAGGGGACGTGAATTTCCAAGCAGGCCAACGTGAGCCATGTCGGCCACTCCAACTCGTACACGTTCTTCGATTACGACCTCGACGGCAATCTCGATCTCTACCTCACCAACATCGGCTCGTTCACCACCGACACCATCAACGAGCAGGTCGGCAACTACGTCGGCGTCGCGCTCGACTTCCAGAAGGTGGCCGACGACAACACCGCGGCTCGACGCCGGGCGAGAACAACGCCAGGCGCAACAAGGGCGACGGCACGTTCGAGGACGTGACCGCGAAGGCGGGCGTCGGGTCGCCGTCGAGGACGCCGTGGCTGACTACGACGGCGACGGCGACCTCGACCTGTACTACGTGGCCAACATGTTCGGCCCCAACAGCCTGTACCAGAACAACGGCGACGGCACCTTCCACGACGTGACCGAGAGCTGCTCGGCAAGACCACCTGGGGCGCGATCGGCTGCCGCTTCGATGCGGACAACGACGGGCGGCCTCGACTCCTGTACGTGGTCGATACGTACCGGACACGGGTCAAGAAGCGCGACGAGGCGACGCGCAGCGAGATCAACCCCAGGGCTAAGTACCGCATGCGCCGTACGGGCCGTCGCTGAAGGCGAGCTCGGCTACCCGGTCACCGGCCAGCTGGAGAAGCTCACCGGCAAGGTGCTGTTCGGCAACTCGTTCTTCCACAACCTCGGCGGCAAGTTCGAGGAGATGTCCGACCGCGCCGGCCTGGAAACGTACTGGCCATGGGCGATCACCGTCGCCGACTTCGATCGCGACGGCTGGAAGGACGTGTTCGTCACGGCCGGCATGAGCTACCCGTACTTCTACTGGCCGAACAGCCTGCTGCGCAACGACGGCAACCTGCACTTCACCGATCTGACCAGGGACGCTGGCCTCGAGCCGCGGCCGGGTGGCAACGAGCTCGACCTGACGATCAAGAACGTGAAGTGGGCGCGCAGCTCGCGCACCGCGGCAGTGCTCGATCTCGACGAGGATGGCGACCTCGACCTCGTGGTCAACAACTTCAACGACGTGCCCTACGTGTACGCGAACGAGTCGCCGGCGCGCCACTGGGTCGCCCTCGACCTGGTCGGCGGCGGCGGCAAGACCTGCCGCGACGCCGTCGGCTCGGTGGTGACGATCGAGGCCGGCGGCAAGAAGCAGACGGCAATGGTCGACAGCGCCACCGGCTATCTCGAGCAGTCGACGCACCGGCTGTACTTCGGCCTCGGTGACGCCGCCAGCCTCACGCACGCGACGGTGCGCTGGATCGGCGGCGCCGAAGAAGACGTGACCGCACAGGTGGCGATCGACAAGGTGAACGTCGTGAAGCAGAAGAAGTAGTGGACCTTGCCTGCGCACCGACGCCCAACCCGGTCACCGAGCCGGTGCCGCGATATCATTTGGACGGTACCGGATCCTGGCTGGTTTCGTGTACGAGAACCTGGGGCCGGGATGCCTCCTGTTGCCCATGAGGGTATGTGATGACCTTGAAACCGGCGCTCTCAAATGGACCAGGTTCCGTCCCAACGAAATACGTAACGCGAGCATGATCCCTCGGTGGAACCCGTATGCGCTCTCTGATCTTCGCGTCCGCGAGACGATAGTCGGAATAGCACTGGACAGCCCATGACCAGTCGATTAGGCCTGGAAGTCCCTTGTCCTGGAACAAAAGTAATACTTTCCTGGGTAGCACCCTTCTTTGTCTGATGTCTGCTGCTATGAGCCTCACTGGATCGGCGTAGTACCTCATGTGTTCAGGAACACGCGTTAACCGCTCCAGATTGTCCTTGAGGTGAGGAATCGCGGCCACCGCAAGAGCCAATGTTGGGAGCCTCGACCACCAGCGTGCCGGCTTGGCAATAGCGGTTTCATAAACGAGCGCGATGAACTCGATGCAAATCAGATAGAGCGGAATGACTAGGAAGCGAATGTAAGTCTTCTCCACGGCCAGAGGTCCAAGCATTTCCAATAGACCAATTGTCAGGCCGGCAGCGAGGATCATGTCTCGCGACGGCGTCAGCACCCTCCGCCACGCGAGGATCCGCAGGACAACGCCGCCACAAAAGGCCGCCGACATGAGGGGGAACGCATGGCTCAGGTTCTTGAGAAAACCCAACACGAATCGCCTCTCATCCGATGGATCGAGAAACCCGGCGAGCCCGTCTGAAGCGCTGGTTCTGTAGATTGGTCGCAAGTGCCACCACTTCATTGACTTGAGCTCGATCCAAAAGTCACCTAGCAACAGCCACTCCAGGCACATGATGCCGAGTACTCCCGCGGTGACGCCGGCAAGCAGGGAGACGGTGCGAGCGGCCCGCCGGTTCGCCGACGATGTCTGGCGCAACGTCAGCAAGGCAATGCCTGGAACGGCGAAAAGTGCAACTTGTTGCGCATTCGCTGCAACAGCCATGCAGAGGCCGGCAGCGAACGTGCGGAGCAGGCCACCACCGCTGAGCGTGAGCTGTAGCGCCACAAGTGCCCAGAGGAGGCACGGTGGTTCGGCCCGGACGAGCCAGGGCAGGAGCGACTCGGGGATCATGAACGGAGCCAAAGCAGCAAGCATGGCGAGGATGCGTCGGCCGTAAAGCCTGAGTGCGATCGAATAGGTGAGGGCGCAGACGCCAAAGAGGTGGAAGGCTGTGAACGCAGCGATGGTCTTTCCGGAGAGTCCGAACAGGGCAAACAATAGCGCCAGAGGCAGAGTCACGGGCCAGCGCAGATAATGATGGTAGGGAAACTGCTCCGAAGGCGCCTGATATGTTCTTGCTTGAAGTCTGTGGGCTGCGTCGATGTAGAAGAGATCGTCTGATGGTGATGGACCGATGGGTAGGACGATGAGGAAGATCGCAGCGCAAAGAACGAGTAGCATGATGAAGAAGGCAACCGTCGACCATCGCGGCGATGCCTTCAGGCAACGCCAGAGAGTGCGCAGACGGGTCAACTCGACCTCCGGGAGCTGGCAGCCCAAGGAAGCAGGGGAAGCAGGGGCAGTCTTGACAACCGACGCAGGGAGAACCCTATGCGGTGTGACACGGTATGGTCCTGGGATTGGCCTTGCTTCTTCGGGCGTTCACCCCTTCCCGTCCGCCGGATGAACTCTTCGTAGCGGACGTCTTTGAACGCCGATCGTGTTCGCTGCCAGGCGCGAGAGTCTGCCAGAGTCACCGACCATGCCCAGCAAGCTCTCGTGCGCCGCCGCGAGCTACTGCCCGGCGCATCGTCATCCAGCTATACATTGGACAAGCGAGAACCTCATCCCGCGACGAACAATCAGATGGCGACTCAGCTTCAGTGTAACGACGATGACTGACGGATGTCACGATCACAATGCGGAGCGCTCGAGGTCCTGGGCGTGACTGGTTGGGATTCTGCCGCCATCGAGACTCGGCCTTCCCGCCGCGGCTCGTCACGGGCGCGGCGGCCGAGGGCCGCGGCAGCTTCGTGGCAGCCCTCGCCCACTTACGATCATCGCCGTGACGGTCCTGTGTGTCACTGGTACCAGGCCCAGCCGAACGCTGCGGGCTGCCAGCGCACCACTCCCTGTTCACGCGCAGCGTGTACCAGCCGGTGGTCGCCGCGTGAAGTCGATCAGCTCGTACGTGTTGTCGTAGCTGTTCGACAGCCCATTTCGACACCGGACGGATTGCGCACGCACAGATCGAGGTCCGCGCGGCTCGTTCGCGTGGCGTAGCTCGGGTTGGCTTGCCAGGCGATCGCGACGCGCGGCGCCCCCACCAGCTAGATCGGGATGTCGATGACGTTGGCGCTTCGAGCAGCTGTAGCTGTCTGCTCGACATCGCATCGTCACCCCACGTCGCGATCACGTCGCGGGGTAGCTGTTCGCACGCAGGTCAGCCGTCGCCCAGGACGATGACCAGCCCCGGGGTGAAGGCAACGCCGCGCGACGCGCCGAGGTCGTGCTCGAGCACCTGCAGGTAGATCGCGGCGCCGCACAATGCCTCGTCGCACGGGATCGACACGGGAAGGTCCACGCCGTTCGACGGGAGACCGAGCGGAATCGTGATCGACGGCAGGACCAGCAGCGTCCCTTGCCATGCGGTTGGCAGGTCGGCGCTCGCGAAGCCCAGGAACAGCACAGCTTGCACCGGGTTGCCGCGCGAATTGCCGATGTGCATGGCCGGCGTGGCGCAGAGCACCGGTGGATCGCTCATCGCCAGATCGGGAATGCCCAGGCTGCCGGGCCAGCCCGCGCCATAGACCGACCAGCTGGCCGAGGCGCAGCCGAAGGCGCGCAGGAACACGTCCATCTGGCCGTTGTCGTCCGCAGCCACGAGATCCGAGGCGTAGCTGTCGAAGACCACGTGCTTGCCGTTGGCCGAGATGCCGGTGCGGTGCCGGCTGTCGGCGTTGCCGCCGCCGCCGTTGACCGCCGTGCTCACGCGCACGGTCTCGACCGCGTCGGGTTCATCGTAGATGCCGTCCTGATCGACATCACGATCATGCAGGAAGCAGTCGGTGAAACCCTCGCTGTCCCCGCCGACGAGGTTGCTCGCTGCGCTGCTGAACACGACGAACCGCGCGTCGGCAGAGAGCTTCGGATCGGCTGAATCGCCGTTGCCTTGCTCGCCCGCCGTGGACTTGCTCACGAGCACGGTCCGCACTCCGCCGGGCTGGGATTGCTCATCGTAGATGCCATCGCCGTCGAAGTCGCGGTCGTGGACGAACACGTCTCCAGCGCCGCCGTTGACATCCCCCTGCGGGTCGAAGTTCGTGGCCCTGGTCCAGAACGCCACGAACCGCCCATCGGCGGACATGTGTCCGCCGTCGGTGGAGTCGTTTCCTTGCTCGCCTCCCGAACCGACGCTGACGCGCACGATGTTGATCGCGTCGGGCTCGTCGAACACGCGGTCGCGATCGGCATCGCGGTCGAACACGAACAGGTCGATGCGGCCATTGCTGTCCTGGCCGTTGGGCAGGAGATTGCTCGCCCAGCTGGAGAATGCAACGTAGCGTCCGTCATCCGACATGGATGGATCCCAGCCGCTGCCGTTGTTGCCCTGCTCGCCGGTCGCGCTGATGCTCACGCGCACGGTGGCGATGGCGTCCGGCTCGTCGAAGATCCCGTCTTGATCGAGATCGCGGTCGTGAACGAACAGATCGGGGAGACCATTGGTGTCGCCGGCGACGAGATTGCTGGCGTGGCTGTCGAATGCCACGAATCGTCCATCGGCGGAGATCCATCGTGAGTAGTCGCCGCTGTCACCGTTTGCCTCGGCGCCGGTCGAGGAGACGCTGACCCGCACCAGCGCCGTGCCGCCAGGCTCGTCGAACACGCCGTTGCCATCGGCATCGCGGTCGTGCACCAGGACGTCCATGACGCCGTTGGTGTCGCCCACGATCAGGCTGGGATCGGTGGCGCTGAACGTCACCCAGCGCCCGTTGCCGGAAATGAACGCGTGCGAGCTGATGTCGGGCGTCCCGGTGTAGGGTGTGGCTGGCGCGATGCGAACGATCCTGGTTCGGCCGGGCTCGTCGAAGACACCGTTGCCGTCCACATCGCGGTCGTGAACGAAGATGTCCCACGTGTCCGGGTGGTCGAATGGCACCAGATCATCGGCAATGCTGTTGAACACGACGTGACGTCCGTCGGCGGAGACCGAGGGCGACCAGCTCACGGCGTTGGCCGTGCTCCTGCCCGGGGCAACACTGATGGCGATGGTCTCCTGCGCATGTGCGGGGATGGCAAGGGTGCTTGCGAAAGCGATCCACAGCGTCGATTGCATGGCGATTCTCCGGCTGGGCCGTCGGCCTCGGTTGCGGTGTGTGTTCAGTCACGCGGTCGTCAGTCGTCCCGTCTTCCCCAGTCCTTCCCGAGTTGATCCCAGAGCGAGGCATCGTTCCGCGCCGCGTCCGAAGTCCTCTGGCCCAGGCGATATCCCTTGTGACCGTAGGTGGCGGCGGTGGCCACGTGCACCCAGTTCAACCTGGCGGTGATGACGATGCTGGGCAGCTTCCCCGCGATCTTGCCCACCAGTGACTGGCCAATTCCCTGCAATGCAGGCGGCAAGCTGGCAACCATCGGCGAGACGATTCGCTCGACGTTGACTTCATGGTTGAACAGGATCCCCTGGCGCGAGATCTCGAACGGCTTGGGCACGTCCTTGGGCGTGGTCACCTCGACGCTCGCTGCTGCCGCACTGGACCCAACCGCCTGGTTGATGCCCCAGGTGAGGCCGGCCTGCGCCACGCTGCCCAGGATCGCGCCGGCGGCGATGTACGAGATCTTGGGGCTGAGACCCAGGCCCTTCTGCAGCCCGGACGCCAGGCCTTGAACGGCGTCCTGGCCGGCCGGCGTGTCGAGCACGAGCGATGCGCCCGCAGCGCTCGCCGCGTACACCACCAGGGAAGTCCCACCGGTGAAGATCGACGTAGCCACGGCCACGCCGCCCGACGTCAATGCACTGCGGATCTGAGCTCGGTGCTCCCGCAGGAATCGCTTGGGGTTGTGAACGAGCGGCCGCGAGAAGTGCTTCTCGGTCTGGCGCGCGAACCTGGCGATGTCGGGCACCGCCTCGACGATGTCCTTCACCACGTCCCAGAAATCGGCTCCGGTGGGGTCGGCATACCGCACCGGGTTGTTGCGCGCATAGGCGAAGCGATTGAGGGTCTGCGGGTCTTGCGGGTCGTGAACCACGACGTCCGGGCTGATGAAACGACCCAGCGAGGGGTCGTAGTAGCGCATTTCCATGAAGTACAGCCTGGACTCCGCGTCCCACTCGTGACCGGTGAACAGATAGGGCGTTGCGTGCTGCGAGCCGGTCGCGGCATCGCCGCCATAGGGCCGATACCAGCCGCGATCGACCTCGCTGCCAGCCTCGTCCGTGACGACGTTCATGGAGTTCAAGTGGTCGGCATGATGGAACCGCAGCGTCGAGCCACCGGGCTGCGAGGTCCTGGTGACGATGCGCTGGTCACCGAGGAAGATGTACTTGCGAGAGGTCTTGCCGGTCTGCTCGAACAGGGAGCCAACATAGATGGTGGGTGGACCGCCGTGCGGCTGCTTGAGAACGCGTCCCCCATCGCCGTCGTACGTGAATGCGACGCTCCCCGCGCGCAACCCGGACCCGGCACCAGAGAGGTGGGCGGCGCCCACCAGTTCGGGACTCACGCGCACCAGGCGGTTCTCGGCGTCGTACGTGTAGCGCGAGCTTCGCGCGCCAATCATGTTGCCATTGGCATCGTAGCGGGCCGCAAAGCCACGGTCGCTCGCCACCACGCCGTGCACCGGCGCACCCGCGCCGCCATAGGTGAAGGTCTCCGCTCCGTACCTGGTCAGGTTGCCGACCTCGTCGTACCCGAGCACCAGATCCCCATAACCGTCCGCGACGGCGCGCGTGAGCCGATCGAGGTGATCGTAGGTGAACGACTGCGTTTCGCGCACCGGCACCGAGCGCAGGTCCTGGATCAGGGTGACGTTGCCCTTGGCATCGTAGGAGTACGCGAGATCCTGGAGCACGTTCGCCGCGGTGTTGGTGGTTCGAACGCCGGTTCGCCGCGCCGTCAAGGGATCGTACGCCAGCACCGTCTCGACCCCGTTGCCGAAGCGAATCTCCTGGATCTGGTTGGTGGCGGTGTAGGTGATCGCATCCACGTAGAGCGTGAGCAGCGTCGGTCCGTGAATGCGCGCCACGCGGCCCGCAGCGTCGTAGTCGTAGACCACCGTGTCGCCCAGCGGATAGGTCACCGAGCGGATCTTGCCGAGCGCATCGTACGTCTTGGCAATCGTGAACACGCCATGGCCGGCGACGTCCTTGTCCTCGCCGACGACATTGCCGGCGTGGTCGTAGCGGAAGGTGGTGCTTCCCGACCCGTCTCGCACGCGGGTGCGCCGCCCGATCGCGTAGCCGCCGCCGCCTCCCTCTGGATAGTGGTCGTAGGAGTAATCCACGGTGGCGCCGCCCGGCAGCGCCTTGCTCACCAGCCGGTTGAGGGCGTCGTACGCGAACGTGATCGCATTGCCGCGCGCATCGACGCGGCGGATCAGGTCGCCCGCGGCGTCGTATGCAAACGTCCAGGCCCCGAGATCGGGATCGATGGATCGGACCTTGCGCCCGAACGCGTCGTATTCGAATTGCCATTCGTTGGCATGGGCATCCACCACCCGCGTCAACCTGCCGGCCGCATCGTACTGGTAGAGGGTCAGCGGTCCGCCGGCGCCGCCTTCGTAGACCTTGATGGTACGCCCGTGAGCATCGCTCTCGGACATCGTCACGTGGCCGTTCTCGTCGGTGGTCGTGGTCCTCCAGTCGTCGTACGCGTGCTCGACGCGCGCGCCATCGGCATGCTCGACCACGAGCGTGCGGTCGAGCGCGTCGTAGGTCGTGCTGCGGTACGCCGTCCAGGTGGGCGGCTGGTAGGCATCCGACCAGCTGGATTCATACGGCTGGCTCTGCCTGACCGGGCGCCCCTCGAAGTCCAGGGCGAAATCCGTGACCGTCTGCTGCGACGGCGACGCCGTGGGCTCGCGCAGCTGCACCTCGCGTCCCAGACCATCGCGGTAGCTATCGGCAATCAGCAGATCGGACGCAAGCGTGCTGCCGTGCACCTGGCGCAGCTCGGTTCGCACGCGATTGGGCACCGTCGCATCCTGGTAGCTCACGCGCACGAGCGGCAGGCCAGGTGGATCCTCGGGACCGTACGTCTCGGTGATGCGACCGAAGACGTCGTACACATGACTGGTAGGGACGCCATTGGCATCCTGGGACCACAACAACTGACCGTGACCGGGGTCGTACGACGTGGTCTGCACGTGTCCGAGCGCGTTGGTGAGCGTGGCCGCGAACGTGTGGTAGACGGCGTCGTAGGTGATGGTGGTGCAGCTGCCCAGCGGATCGCAGGCGGAGGTCAGATTGCCCCAGGCGTCGTAGCTGAACTCGGTGGTGGGATTCTCCGGCCCGAGCTCAACCTGCTCGAGCAGCTGGCCCGCGGCATCGTAGGCGTAGGCGGTGGCAGAAACGACGTTGCCCTGGGCGTCGCGGACCTCCTTCAGCGTCGGCAGCTCGACGATCCAGCGCTGCTCGTCGATCAGATACGTGAAGCGATGCTCGATGTCGTCGTCGGCGATGTCGGGATCGCCCTGCTCGCGGCGCGACGTCACGTTGCCATGGGCGTCGTAGGTGAACTCGGTGCGGCGCTTGCGCGAGTTGGCGTTGCCGTCGAAGTCGCGCTCCTCGGTCGCGTCCAGGCGGACATCGTAGAGCGCCACACCCCCGAACGGCCGCGTGAACGACCAGCTGTTGGTGGTCTGGCGGAGCAGGTTGCCACCAGCGTCAAAGCGCTCCGAGACGGCCTGGCGCCCCTTGAAGACGTCATCCTGGAGATAGGTGGTGCTGGTGCGCGCGGCACCGGGGTCGACGACGTCGACGTGCGCGAAGCCACGGAACTCGTGGCTCGCGGCATCGAACAGGCCGTCGCGGTAGGCATAGGTCCACACGTCGGTGTGGCCGAGGCCATCGTCGACGGACTTGCGCACCACGACCGGGATCGCTGCCGCCAGGTCGGACAGCTGATCGGCGCCGGTGTTGTCGAACCACGCGGCGGGCCGGTACTCGAGCGCGACCCGCGCCCCGGTCGGCATCCGCACTTCGCGCAGGAGGTGCGTGGGCCGCGAGCGATTGCGCTGCACGATGAAACGATCGTACGGCGGATCATGGCGCCGCATGACACGGTCGACCAACCCGTCGCCATCCATGTCGATGAGGCGCACGTAGACGCTGTCGCCACCGGCGTACAGCGCATTCCACTCCACCGAGCCGTCGCCCTGGTTCTCGACGCCAGGCCACGCGCGCGGCGGAAGGAACCCGGCTCCGGTATTGAACTGCACCAGCCACTGGTTAAACGGTGGACTGTAGGGACGCATCACCCGATCTGGCAGACCGTCGCCGTTCATGTCGATCAGGTCGGCATTGCCGGTGCCGCCCGGATGGTAGGCCGGCGACACCCACTCGGCAGGCGGCGACGGGCCGCAGTCGGGAGCGCAGACTCCAGGAAAGGGCCGCAGGTCGATGGCGCCCGTGGTGGTGGTGAGGAAGCCGCGTCCGGTATTGTACTGCACGGTCCATGCGCCGTATGGCTGCTGGTAGTTGCGGAGGACGCGGTCGGCAAGGCCGTCGCCGTTCATGTCGGTGAGGACGATGAAGTCGTGGCCGCCGTCGATCAGGTAGGTCGCTTCGATGCCCGACCATTCGAAGCTGTTGTTGTAGGACCAAGCGCCCGGCCACGGCACCGACGGCTGGAATGCCCCGCCCGCGTTCCATTGCACGCGCCAGCTGGTGTGCGGCTGCCCCGGGCCGATCCACAGACGATCGGCGCGGCCATCGCCGTTCAGGTCGCGCAGGTCCACGTGCGTCGTCAGCTGGGTACCGTCGCTCTGATAGGCGCGAGGCGCAGTCCACGTGTCGTTGCTGACCGGTGTCTCGGCCGCCCAGCCGACCGGCGGCGACAGTGACCCGCCGCCACCCCACTGGACCGTCCATGGCAGGTAGGGACTCTGGAAACCGCGCAGGATGCGATCCGGCAGGAGATCCCCATCGAGGTCGGCAAGCTCGACGTTCAGCCCCGCGCCGCCAGCGCGGAACGTATCCCAGAAATCACTGCCCGGCTGGGGCGACCAGGCACCGGGCAACGGCCTCGCATCGTCGAACCCCGAACCGTTGTTGCGTTGCCACACCCAGTCGATGAAGTTGTTGCGCCCGCGCATGATCCGATCCGGGCGACCATCACGATCGAGATCGAGCATCTCGACGTACATCGGCCCGGAACCTGCCGCAATGGCATTCCAGTTCGGACCGGTATCGCCTTGACCTTGCACGTTGGGCCACGCCACCGCAACGTCGAAGCCGAGCACCTCGTCGTGGTACAGGAACTCGGTTGCCGGCAGGGACTGCACACCGTCGCTGCCGAGTTGAGCGATGCGTACCAGCCGCGAGCGACCATTGGTGGGATCCTGGTCATAGGTCAGTTGGTAGCGACGCACCAGAGCACCACCCACCTTGACGTGAATGGCTTTCAATCGGTGGCGATACGATTGCTCGAACCCGGCGCCGAACGTCGACCACACGTCGGGGCGATTCTCCCACTCGAACTCGACGCTGCGCGCCCCGCCGATCAGGACGCCGTCGTGATAGGTGTAGGTGATGCTCGCCGGGTACAGCACGCCCGGGTCGTCGAGATCGTCGTACGCGAAGCGCACCGAGTTGCCGATCGGATCGACCACCTCGTCCAGGTTCCATCGGAACGTCGCGGTCGAGCCAGGCAGCCGGATCTCCGAGCTGTCGTCATCGGCATGGCCGAACGTGAGCGCCTTGCCGTCCTTCTGCCGCACGATCCAGTGGGTATCGCCGAAGCCCACTTGGTCGATGCGCAGGTGGCTCTCGATGCGTGTGTGGACGGAACCATCTGGGTCGGTGACCAGCTGCTCGCCGGAGAGCTCGAGCGCGTCGGTGCCATCGTACCGCGGCACGCCCTGGCGGGTGCTGAGCTCGATGTAGTCGAGACCCGACATGGTCCAGTCCCAACCCAGCCCTTGCTCGCCCAGCCCCGGGCGGTACGTGAGCGCGAGCTGCGGCTGCATGCCGCGAGTTCCTGGAGCAACCTCGATCGGATATGCGACCGAGGGCGCACCGAAGAATGGATCGACGTTGACCGGGTCGCCCGCCGCCGCCGCACCGGCGCGGCTGCCGATGCCGAGGCTCAGCAGCACGCCCGCGAGCGCTCGCCTGCAACCGATCAGAGACTGACGCAGCGCGACCTCGCAGCGTCCATTCGAGAGCCAGCGTGACATGACTTCCCTCCAGGCATGCTCGACCTTCGTTTCACACGCAGGAGGGATCGGCGACGGCGCGCCGGTGTGACCGACAATCTCGTGGAAGTCTGGCCGGGACCTATCGGCTTGCCAGCCCGGCGCTCTCGTCGGCACTGAGCTCGCGCGGCTTGCGCACGAGCGCCTCGGCGAGCGGGTCGATGGGCAGCCGCAGCACGCGGCCATTCCACAGCACGGCGACGAAGTCCGCGTCGGATGCCGGTGCGATGCTCAACGCCAGACATGCGGCGAGGCGATACTCCTCCACCGCGCTCTCCCAGCGCCACAGTCGCGCCGTCGCGTCGAACGCGCTGCTCAGGAGGAAGCGGCCATCGCGGCTGAATGCCGCCGCCGTGATGCCTTCGTCGTGGCCGGCCAGCGTCCTCAGCTGCTTGCCGTTGCGCGCATCCCAGACGACCAGCAGGCGTCCGGCTGCCACGACGATGTGCTCGCCGTCGGCGCTGTAGTCGGCGAAGTAGGGCATGTCCGGATGCGGACCGAGCGCCTGCAGCAGCCTGCCGTCGGCAGCATCGTAGAGGCGCACCATGGCGTCGCGGCAGGGGGCCAGCACCGCCGCACCGCCGGGAGCGAACGTGCCTGCCACGAAGGTGGTGCCGATCGGCGCCGGGATGGTGAGCAGCGTGGCGCCGCGCTCGCTCTCGGCAACCACGAGCTGCTCGTCGCACGCGAGCAGGAAGCGACCGTCCTGGGCAAACGCCACCTGGTGGGCGCTCGCATCCAGCGCCACGAGCCGCTCGCCGGTGGCCGAGTCGAACAACGCGCCCGCGACGCCACGCAGCATGGCGATCGCTCGGCGTCCGTCCGCGCTCGCGGCCACGGCCGGCGGTGGCGTGCTACGCGGCAGCTTCGGCGAGCGGCGCATGCTTGCCAAGCACGCGCCAGACCTGCTCGTTGAACCGCTGGCTCGCCTGATTGTCCCGCGCGCTCTGGCACGCGCGCGTCCAGTGCGGCAACCGCACCAGCTGTTCGAAGGCCGCAGTCTCTTCCCGACCCACGGCGACCGGGTTGCGCCACAGCCGCGCCGTGCCATCCTCCGAGCCGGTCACGAGGTAGTTGCCATCACCGCTGAACCTGGCCGAGAGCAGGCTGCGACGGTGCCCTCGAAGGACGGCACACGCCGCACCCGTGCCCGCATCCCACAAGCGCGCCGCGTGATCGCCCGAGATGGTGAGCACGGTCGCATCATCGGGCGCGAACCACACACCCGACACCGATCCCTCGTGGCCAGACAGCGAGATGCGCGTGGCGCTGCGCTGGTCGTGAAGGAAAGCCCCACCATCGTCGCAGCTGAAGCCAAACCGCCGGCCGTCATGGCTGAATGCACCGGCGAGCACCGCGGAACCTGGGCCACGATGCTGCTCGAGCAGTCCGCCGGCACGCGACCACAAGCGGACCGTGGAATCGGCACAGCCGGTGAGGAGCCGCTCGCCGTCGGAGCTGAACGTCAGGTGAGTGAGCGGGGACGGGTGATCGAGCCACTCGGCCCGGCCGCGCTCGACGTCCCAGAGCTGACAGCGGCTGCCGAACGCGCGCGCCGCGAGCAGCGGCCGCGCCGATGCGGCCGACACACAGCGAGCGTCGGGTTGCTGGCCAGCGGCCGCCGACTTGAGCGAGGACCGGGGCGCTGCAGGCAGGACCGCGAGCGGCGCACCATCGGTGATGGCGAGCACGGCAGCACCGCCATCGGTGTTCCAGACCACCAGCCGCGCGTCATCGACGATGAACGCCGCCACACACGCCGCCGCCAGAACACGCGCGCTTCCCGAGCCGAGATCCCACGCGCGCACGCTGCCATCCGCGCACACCGTCACCACGAGCTCGCCACCGGGTGAGAAGCGCGCGCTCCGGACGGCAGCGGGGTGAAGCAGCTCGCGCCACTGCTTTCCTGCCGGCACCTGCCACAGGATGGCACGCTGCTGGCCGGCCGTGACGATCAGGCGGCCATCGTTGCTGAAATCGACGTCCACGACGTGGTCGCCGTGCACGAGGGTACGGACCTCGTTCAGGTCCGACAGAGCTGCCATCAACGCGCTGTTGGCTTCCGCGCTCGGGTGCTGCCTTGCGGCGGCAATGCCCAGCAGCAGTGCCTGGGCGGTGTCGGCAGCGAGCGCGGCGCGCGACTCGGCGATCAGCCGGCGCGACTCGGCGCGCGCCGCCGCGGCCGACCGCTCGAGGCCGAACCAGGCCGAGCTCACGAGCAAGAGCGAAGCGAACACCATCGCCACGCTCGACACGGGATGGCGCTCGGCCCAGCGCCATGCTCGGCGCAGCAAGCCAGGTCGCCGCGCGGCGATGGGACGGCGCTCCAGGATGTTCTCCAGGTCGTGCGCCAGCTGGCGCGCGCTGGCATAGCGCCGCGACCGATCGCGTTCCATGGCGGTGGCACACACGGTCTCGACTTCCCAGGACAGGGACCGATTGAGCTGGCGCAGCGGCGCAGAGTCGCCGGCAATGATGCGCTGGGCGATGACCTCGCTGGAGGCACCCTCGAACGGCGCGCGCAACGCGAGCAACTCGTAGAGCGTGACGCCGAACGCGTAGACGTCGGTGCGCTCGTCGATCGTGCTCGCCTCGCCCCGCAGCTGCTCGGGGGACATGTACACGAGCGAACCCAGCTGCGAGCCGCTCCGGGTCATCCGGCTCACGCCTCGTTCGTACGCCAGGCCGAAGTCGAGCAGCAGCACACGCCCCTCGGGCGTGATCATGATGTTGGACGGCTTCACGTCCCGATGCACGACGCCTCGGGCGTGCGCGTGCTCGAGCGCCTCGGCCACACACTGCATCACGCGCAGGCAGGTCTCCTCCCAGGTGCGCCCGCCGCTCAGGCTCGAGGCGCGTGGCACCACGGTGCTGCGCCCGCAAGCCGCTTCGATCGCGCCCCAGAAATCCTCGCCGCGCAGTGCCGCCGCAGTGCGGCCGTGGCACAGGTGCAGCACGTGTGCGAGGGAGCAGCCCTCGATGTGCTCCATGGCATAGTAGGGCAGGCCGGACTGTTCGCCGAAGCTGTAGAGCGGGACGATGTTGGGATGCTTGAGCTGGGCGATGGCGTGCACTTCGCGCAGGAAGCGATCCTTGGCGCCCGGGAACAGAAGGTACTCGGGTCTGATCAACTTGAGCGCCACACGCCGGGCAAGCGGTTCCTGCTCGGCCAGGTAGACGACGCCCATGCCGCCGCCGCCCAGGTTCGCGAGCAGCCGATACTCCCCCAGCCGCTCGGGGTGGCTCGCCTGCCGCCGGTCGGCCGCCAGGACACCCCACGCGTAGGACGCCGCGACCCACTCGCGCAGCTCGTTTTCGTGGCGCGGGTGCTCCCGGCAGAACGACTCGACCGCCTGCGGTCCGTCGCTCTCGATGCGTTCCAGGCAAGCCGCGAGCAGCTCCTCGAGGTTCGAGTCCCGATCGCCCGCTCGTGGTGACGTCCGCTCCATCTCGCTCCACGCCATTGTCCAGTGGTCGGAGCAGAGCTTACAATCGGCGTTGCCTTGGGTCACCGGGCAACTGATTTCGGGGAGCCATGCCACTGCCTGAACTCGAGCAACTGCTCTCCCAGCATCTTCCCAGCTTGCGGGCATTCGTGCGCCTGCGCGCCGGCCCCGTGATCCGGGCCAAGGAGTCGGCGTCCGATCTCGTGCAGTCGGTCTGCCGGGAGCTGATCGAGGGGCTGGATCGCTTCGAGTTCCAGGCGGAGGGCGCATTCCGGGAATGGTTGTACACCACGGCGCTGCGCAAGATCGTGGATCGCCAGCGGTACTATCTCGCACAGCGCCGTGCCGTGGCGCGCGAGCTGAGCCTGGATGACTCGGCCACGCACCTGCGCGACACCGAACTCGTGCGCACCTACCAGCAAGCCTTCTCGCCGAGCGCCCAGCTGATCGCGCGCGAAGCGCTGGAGAGCATCGAGCGAGCATTCGATCGCCTGCCTGCGGAGCATCAGGAGGTCTTGATCCTCAACCGGTTTCTCGGTCTCTCCTATGCCGAGATCGCTGCGCGCTGGGGACGCGGCGAGACCGCGGTGCGCAAGGTGGCCTCTCGCGCTGCGGCCAAGCTGTTGCTGCAGCTGGGCAAGCAGCCGCCGGCGCCGCGGGCCGAGCACGCCTGAGGCCGCCATGGCACGAGGCTCGCCCACCACGCACCGGTTTTCGATTCCAAGCGTCACAGCCCCGTGGCGTTGCCGATCATGCTCCACGGTGTCACCCGGGCCAGGCGCGTGGCCAGCCAGGGATGACGACACCCGGCACCACGGGCGTGAATCGCCAGGAGCAGTCTGATGGCATCTTGCCGACGCGCGGCGATCCTGCTCGCCGTTGTCTGGGTCACGGGAAGGCAGGCACGATCGGCCGTGGACTGCGTCGACTATGCGTCGTACATCCGGCGCGTGGGCAGCATCGCCACCGCCGGTGCCGCCCACGATGTGACGGCATCCGGCCACCACGCCTTCGCGTCCGATCTCCACGTCATCGATCTCGCGCAGCCCACCGAACCGCGCCTCGTGACGCGGCTTCCGGTCGGGACGCCCAGCGTGATCACCGGCGACGCCGACCACGTGTACGTGGGCGGCGTGCCCACCTTGCAGACCGTCAACATCGCCAACCCGGAGGCACCCTTCGTGGAGGGCTGGTTGCACGTCGAGGCCGCCACCGTGCACGACGTGGCGGTGGCGGGCAACCGGGTGCTGCTGGCGGGCGGTGCGGCCGGCCTCCTGGTCTGCGACGTGTCCGACCAGGCGTTGCCGAAGGTCATGGCGATCATCCCGACGCCAGACCTCGCACTCGGAGTGGCGATCGAGGGCTCGCTCGCCTACGTCGCCGCGAACGCCGCGGGTCTGCTCGTGATCGATCTCGACGCGGGAGCGATCGTGACCACCATCGACACGCCTGGCGTGGCCACGGCAGTCGCGGTCCGGGCCGGGTTCGCCTATCTCGTCGATGGCGATGCCGTTCAGGTCATCGACCTGGCGCAGGGAACGATCACCGACAGCACGTTGCTGTGGACCACGGGCGGCACCGTCGCGCTCGGCGACCATCACGCGTTCGTCTGCGACGTGACCATCGGCGTCGAGGTGTTCGACATCAGCGTGCCTGGCCAGGCGACGCGCGTGGGCACCGTGGGCGCGGCCAACGATGCGCACGGCTTGGCGCTCGGCGGCAGCCTGCTGCTGGTGGCCAGCGCCGACCCAGGCAGCCTCGAGGTGTTCGATGCGAGCCGGCCCGAATCGCCCGCGCCCATCGCCGCGCTCGCCACTCCTGGATCCGCAGAGAACGTCGCGGTGGCGGGCGGCTTCGCCTTCGTCGCGGCTGGCAGCGCCGGACTGCAGGTCGTCGATGTCCACGACCCGCGGCAACCGGTCCTGGCAGGTGGCTTCGATGCTCCAGGGTGGCACGGGGTCGTCGACGTCGAGCTCGTCGATCACTATGCCCTGGTGCTCAACGAGGGAACCGGCATGGATGTGCTCGACGTGTCCGACCCGACGGCGCCGCAGTGGGTCAGCTACGTCGGCTCACCGATGTGCGGCGAGTACTGCACGACGCTCACCTTGGCCGAGGATCGCGCGTTCGTGACGTTCTACTCCGAGGCCGACAACTGCCTGCAGGGTGGACTGCAGGTGATCGACGTCCGCGATCCCGGCCACCCGCGCGAATCGGGCATCGTCACGTGGTACGTGCCGCTCGGCTATTCGCGTACGTCGATGAGGTCGCGGTGACCGGTGGCCATGCTACGTGCTGGCCCCGTACGCGGGCTGCTCGTGATCGACGTCGCGAGCGAGCCGCCGGTTCTCGTCAACCGGTTGGATCTCGATCGGGCGGGGTTCGGCATCGCGGTGACCGGCAGCAACGCCTACGTCGGCGGCGCGGCGTTGCGCATCATCGATCTCAGGGCGCCGCGCCGCGTCTCGTGGCGACGCTGGACGCCGCACTCGAAGGCAGCGACCTCGCCTGGTCGCGGGTGAGCACGCCTACGTCTGCGGCTATCCGTACGACGACCGCATCAGAGTCGCGCACGTCGCGGTGCGGCATGATGCTCTCGTGCCCCACGCACCCAGCCCGCCGCGCTGGATCGGCAGCACCTTCTCGCCAGGCCAGGCCCGCGGCATCACGCTGGCCGCGGGCCTCGTGTACCTCGCGGACGGAACCAATGGGCTGGTCATCTTCCCCGCTCCCGGTGCCAGTCGCCGCCGTCGTTCAGCACGTCCATTAGTTCTGGGGCCATGCGCCCGGCGATTCTTCTCGGCGGACGTGGCTCTCCGCAAGATGGCCTGCGGATCGCGCGGAGCGGCCGGCGTGGTTCGGTCGAGGCGAAAGCGGAGACGGGGTCTCGAAGACTTGCGATGGATGCGCTTCCTGCGGTAATCTCGTGGGCTGCTCCCGCGAGTGAACGATGGGGTCGACCATCCCTTGCCATGATCGCCATCATCGCCCGCGGCCGCGAGTCCGCCGGGTCGACAGATCCCAAGCTGGAAGGAAGACCCATGAGCCGCTTCGCCCCTCTCTCACGCGATTCCCCGGCACACGATCGCCGTTCCCTCCGCGCTGCTCCTCCTCGCCGTCACCGTCTTCTCGCAGGGGCACCACCGCCCGATCCCGAGCGGTTCACGTTCTCCGAGCTGGCGCGCAGCCTCTCGGCCGTGACCGGCGACACGGTCAAGGAGAACGGCTCAAGCTCAAGAGCGTCGGTGAGCTCGTCCGGCGAGTTCACCCATGACATGCCCTGGATCTGCCGCCAGGACGGCTGGCGATGACCCCCAGGCTCCTGCTCTCGTATGCGAGCGGGCGCTCTCCGGTCCGAGTCAGCGGTCGGCACCGGAGTTCTCTCTCGACATTGGAGCGATCACCCCGCTCGACCCTTCGAGGCTATCCGCCGCTCGAGGCGTCGGCGTCGAGCCTCGCGTACGATGATCAGTGCGAGTTCGACGGCCCGCAAGGGAGGCTCGGCGCCGGTGACCGATGGGCCGCGGGTGCGACGGGCTCGCTCTATGCGCCGCTCCGCGAGCAGCAGCCCTTTCGCTACGAGTTTCTCGCGGAGGGGAGCCCGACGCCGTCCTACCTCCAGGGGCGATTGAGCGCCGGGCCGAAGGGCGGGATGTGGATCGAGCACGATCCCTCGGGGGTCCGCCGCTACTTCGGTGCCGCGCCCGAGTCCGCCGCGACGCCGCCGCGCCGCGCTCAGGTGCGCAACGAGCTCGGGACTTTCTCGTGGCTGCTTGTCCTCGAGGAGGACCCGCATGGGAACACGATCACCTACGAGTACCACGACATCGCCGAGCAGGACCGGACCGACCCGAGCAAGCCGCAGAAGCAGCCGATCATCGCCAGGATCTCATGGGGCGGCAACCGGGAGCAGAACCGGCCCGCGGTGTTCGTCGCGCAGACGAAGGTCAGCCACCTCGCGACCGGCCCGCTCAGCATGATGAGCGGCGACACCCTGCTGGACGGCCGCATCGATCAGATCGCGATCGGGCCTGCCGACAGCGGTGCGGACCCTCACTGGACGTACGACCTCGACTACGTGACGAGCGAGGACACCGGGCGCCTCCTGCTGAGCCGGATCACGCGCAGGGCTCCTCACGAGACCGATGACGTGACCACGTTCAGCTACGGGCGCAACACGTCCTTCTCCTGGGGACCCGCGCAGGATCTCCCCTCGAATCTCGCCGGTGTCTATACGCAGAAGACCGCTCTTGCCGACTTCAACCTCGACGCCAGCACGCCGGAGCTGGCGATGAGCCCGCCCGACCTGAGATCCGCCACACACTTCCTCGATTTCGACGGCGATGGCCTCGCCGACATCATCTATCACCCGGCGGGCCTCGGCACGACGGCGAGCTTCATCCTCGATGCGTTCTCCTTCATCCGGCGGCCGAACGGAACGTGGCAGCGCGTGCAGGACACCCTCGAGCAGTTCGGCATCCCGGGAAGGACGTACATCTCCGAGCTCGCTGACGTGGACGGAGACTTCGACACCGATGCGCTCACGTTCTACTCGGAGGCCGCGGTGGGTAGCCCGAGCAGGGGCCGGCCGGCGGACTTCATCGTCAACGAGAGCCTCTGCTCGGACGACAACTTCTGGAACCGCTGCGGGTTCGTGGACCCGATGCCGCCGGGGTGGGATCGTTCGCTGAAGCAGGCCGGCTACACGCGCGTCGATCTTCGCAACCCCGAGGGACCGATCGTGGTCGCCGGCATCCTCCCCGGCTCGCCGAAGAAGCGGCCGATGCTGGTCCTGGTCCATCCGCCGAAGGAGCTGCGCACCCAGGCGGCGAAGCTCCCGCCGCTGTTCGCTGATCGTTCGGGTGGACACCCGGCGCTCGGCCCGAGGGCGGACGGGCGCGTGCCGTCCGGCGAGGACATCGGACCCGGGAAGGGGGAAGAGCCGATCGATCTCGACGTGCGCGCCGGAGCGGTTCGCTGGGGAGGCGACAGCCCGACTCCGGGACCTGATCCTGGTCCGGGCGGCGGAGGCCGGCAGCCCGGCGGCATCGAGCCGTTCCCGGTCGATTGCATCCACCAGGTCGAGGCGTGCATCGACCTCCAGGCCGGCTTCGGCGGAGAGCTCGTGGGCGGCGTGGATCCGGCCATGCAGCCCGACGTGATGCTCGGCCCCATCGAAGGTTATTCCGTCCACGACGCCGACCTGGGGCCGAGCTGCCGCGGGGTGAGCGTGATCGACATGCCGCTGCTCGTGCTCAGCAATCAATCGATCCCGGCCTTCCAGGCGGTGGCGCAGCAGCAGGTCTTGAAAGACTGGCCGCGCTTTGCCGTGCAGCGCGAGATCATCGACAAGATCAACAACCGCCAGCTCGTCGAGCAGTTCAAGGTGCAGGTGATCTCCGACTTCCTCGCGCCGGTGAGCGATCTGAACGGCGACGGCAGGGCGGACATCGCGCTGCTCAAATCGACGAACCGCGTGATCGGCGCGCCGCCCGAGTTCCGCTTCGTCCCGCGCGTCTACCTCGGCACCGGCGATCACTACGAGCTGGACCTGAGAGAGGGGGAGCACACCTCGCGCTTCACGAGCTCCCTCGTCGAGATCCTGGACGGCGGCGTGTTCGAAGAGTGCCGCCAGCCCGCTGACATCGGGCGGCCGTATCCCTTGATCGTGAACTACAACGCGATGCTCGTGGACGTGAACGCCGATGGGCTGCCTGATCTCGTCGTGGCGCGCGCGCCGGAGAAACCGTCACGGAAAGGCGGGCAGCGGCTCCAGCCCAACGGCCACCTGGTCTTCCTGAACCGAGGCTACCGCTTCGATCACGTCGACGTGCCCGGGTCCACCTTCGAGACCTTCCCGCGCGAGGGAAGGCCGGACGCAGGGAGACTCCCGCGCGCCTCGCGGCATCCGTTCGAGATCCTGCGCAACCGCGAGCTCGCGATCCTGCCCGTCGATCTCCTGAACCCGGACATCGAGAGCGGGTCCACGCTGCCCTCGTGCACGATGGCGCTCGTCGACATCAACGCCGATGGAAGAGTGGACTGCGTGTTCGTCTTCAAGTCGGCGACCGGCGAGCGCGTGAGCCGCGTCTTCCTGAACACCGGCCGCGGCTTTGCCGAGACGACCCGCTATCAGTTCCCTCAGATCTTCGCGCTCGCGGTCGAGCCCGACGAGGGTTTCGACAATCCGCACAGCAGGACGCTCTCGGACATGGGTCGCTTCGTCGACCTCGACGATGACGGTCTCCAGGACCTCATCATCCCGGGTCTCGTCCAGGGCGGTCCGGGCCACCTCGTCTCCGCTGCCGCCGCGCTGGCATCGCAACGAGGGGTCGTGCCCGACCTGCTGGTCAAGATGGAGTCGAGCGCGGGCTCGTGGACGGCGATCGATTACGTCGCCTCGACCTCGGCCGCGGGGCGGGCGATCGTCACCAGCGACGTGCTGCCGGGTGGCCACATGGTCGTGCAGCGCGTGCGGAGCTCGGCGGGGCCCGAGCCGGCCGCGGTCGCGCAAGGGGCTCACAACTTCGCCGTGCAGACGATGACGCTCGCGTTCCGCAACTACGTGCGCGACATGGCCACCTCGGAGTCGATCGGATTCGAGGAGGTGAAGGCGCAATTCCAGAACGCGCTGCCTCCGGGGATCGCCGCCGAGGCAGACGGCACGCCGCCGAGCGTGATCAGCGAGAAACGCATCTTCGATGTGCGGCCGACGCTCGACGGGATCACGGTGCGCCATCCCTTGCGCTCGCTGCTGCGGGAGACGGTCGTGGAATCGGGAACGGACCGCGTGCACACCCGTCAGGACCAGGCGGTGACCCCGCTCGGGGAGAGCGCTGCGCGCATCCGGCCGCTCGGCGCGCTCACCGGGACCTGCCTGCTCGGTCCGGGCAGCGCCGAGGCGTGCCGCTGGACGCAGACCCAGGTGCTCGACTTCGACGCGCTCGGAAATCCGACCACCGAGCTGCGCGGGTTCAGCGACGGAACGAGCGTCACCGATGATCAGCACAGGGTGCGCGTGGAACGCACCTTCGAGAACCGCACGCAGCCGTTCTGGATCGTCGGTCTCAAGAGCGAGGAGAAGCTGATCGGCTACCGCGAGGACGTGCAGGGACAGTCGGACCCTGCCGCGCTCCTCTCGGATCACACATGGGTTCACGACGAGAAGGGCCTCTTGCTCGAGCAGCATCGCCTCAGGATCACGCCGGCGGAGGATGCCTCGCGCCTGCAAGTTCCCGAGGACGAGGTGCTGACGTACCGGTACAACACCTTCGGCCTGCCGACGCTCATGCAGAACAACGCGCAGGAGCCGGACTCCCTGCAGATGACGCTCGAGTACCAGGATCCCTTCCTCTATCCGTCCCGTCGCGAAGTGGACGTGACGCAGTTTCGGGAAGGCCGCCCGCGCTCGCGCGTCCCGCTCGCCGAGCTGTACCGGACGGATCTGCGCACCGGTCGCGTGGAGAAGCTCACCGATTTCCAGGGCAAGATCTGGAAGAACGCCTGGGACAGCAAGGGCCGGATCCTGAAGCAGCAGAGTCCCGGAGGGCCGCTCGAGGCCCACGCCTATCACGATCACTACCCGCGGAAGATCCGGAGCCAGATCCGCACGGGGGGTCAGGCGAAGTTCCGGCGCGTGCAGTACGTGGATGCCGAGGGGCACGAGCTTGCGGTGCTCGAGAGCGCCGATGACGGCCCCACGATACGCCGCACGTGGCGCGTCTTCGATGCCTTCGGCAGGGAGGTGAAGACGTACCGGCCAGCCTTCGTCACCGGCCTCGATGATCGGACGCCGGGGACGCAGGAGCCGCGCACGGTGACGACGTTCGATGGCATGGACCGCACTCTCGCCGTGCGCTTTCCCGACGGGCGTGTGATCCGCCATTCGTACGAGCCGTTCCTCGAGATCGAGACTGATGCGAAGGGCAACATCACGCGGCGCGAGCTCGACTGCCGCGGCGGCCTCATCGCCTTGACCCGCCAGGATTCCTCGGGCCAGACCGTGGCGCATTACGACTACGTGCGCGACGGGGAGGGTCACATCGTGCGCATCGTCGACGCCGATGGAAGCGTGCATCGGCTCGAGCGCGACCGCGGCGGACGCATCGTGCGCGCGGACTTGCCGCATGCGCCGACCTCCGGCGGGGCGATCTTCGAGATGCGCTACGATCTGAACGACGAGCTGGTCGAGATGCGCACGCCGATGGGGCGTCTCGTCACGATCGCGCGCGACGAAGTCGGGAGAGCCGTGCAGTACGTCGCATCGGGCGCCGACGGTCCGGTGGTGCACCTGCTCGAGTACGATGCTCCCGAGTCCCTGGCGATGGGTCGGCTCGCGCGCATGCGCGACGCGAGCGGCGTTCACGTCTACGGCTACGACGAGCTCGGCCATCGCACGTCGATCGCATACGCGCCGGCGCCGGAGCTGCGCCTGCCCGCGCTCGCCCCGCGCTACGTGCTCGAGTCGAGGATCGGGCCTGCGGATCATCTCTTCCAGCTGACGCTCAAGGCCGTGAACGGGCACGACGAGGAAACGGTCCTCGGCAGGTACGGCTGCTCGCGCGACGGTCTGGGGCGGCTCACGAGCGTGACCGACGAGACGGGGGCGAGCGGCAGCGCGGTGGGCACGAGCGTGAAGCTCGATGCGGAGGATCGCCTGAGCGAGATCACCTTCGCGAACGGGATCGTCTCGAGCTTCACCTACGATGCGCCGAGCGATCGCCTGCAGCAGATCTCGTACCGGCAGGGCACTGCGGACATCACCAGGCTCGACTACCAGTACGATCCGAACGGGAACCCCGAGCACGAGGTCGTCTCTCTGGCGGGCCAGGCGAGCCGCGACAAACAGTACGGGTACGATGCGCTCGATCGCCTGAGCTCGGCGACGATCAGCGCGGCCGGCGCCTCGCAGTCCGCAACGTACGGGTACTCGCCTGCCGGGAACCTCTTGAGCGCCGCGGGCGAGAGCTACGTCTATGACGACCCGCGCTTCGCGCAAGCGGTCACGCGCTTTCTCTCGACCGAGGTCGAGACGCGCACGATCGCCTACAACGATGACGGGCGCGTGATCACCGACCAGCACACGCCAGCCGGCGCGAACGTCCAGTTCAGGCGGGAGATCCGCTACGATTCCATGGGCATCGCACAGCAGATGGCGGCGCGCCGGACCGAGAGCGGCACGGTGACCGCGGATGCGGCGCTCACGTTCTTCACCGATCACACCGGACGGCGCATCGTGCGCCGGACGAGCGACCGCCTTGCGCAGACCGTCGAGCACGTCATCGCAATTGAGGACGTCGCGGAAATCCTCCCC
Organism: Planctomycetota bacterium; assembly: GCA_046349655.1. Lineage (GTDB taxonomy): Bacteria > Planctomycetota > B15-G4 > B15-G4 > JAXMBY01 > JAXMBY01. The sequence goes on along the minus strand of JAXMBY010000030.1, from coordinate 44,523 downwards.
GAGCGCGGCATCGTCCGGTTCGAGCTGCGTGCGCAGGGGGTCGCGTTCCTGGAGGACGCACGCTCGCTGCAGAACGGGACGAGGGTTCCGGACCGGTCGTTCTACCTGCACACCGATCTGCGTGGCAGCGTGGTCGCCCTCTCCCCGTTCGCCAGCGGCGGGCAGATCGCGCAGGCTGCCGACTACGAGCCCTGGGGCGATCTCGTCGCCTTCGGCTCGCTCACCGCGCCGGAGCATGCCTTCCTCGGTGCGGATCGCGATCCGGTGAGCGGCTGCTACCAGCTCGGACCGCGCCTCTACGATCCCTCGCTGCGCCGCTTCCTCTCCCCCGATCCTTTCCTGTGGTCGCGGCCGGAGCTGGAGGCTGGACAGGGCCTGCAGCTCAACCTCTACTCGTATGCTGCGAACAACCCTCTGAGGAGAACCGATCCGTCGGGGTTGCAGGCAGCCGACGAGCCGAGCTCGGATCCGGATGGCGGGACGAAGGCCGCGAAGAAGCAGACCGCGGCGCAGAGGTACATCGAGACGGCCAAGAAGTTCTCCCTCAAGGAGATCGGCGAAGGCGTCAAGAACATGGTCGGGGAGAAGGTTGGCGACTGGGGCTCGAGGGCCGCCGGCAGGGAAACGCGACGTGAGCAAACGAGGGAGCAGGGAGCCGGACAGTTCGAGTACTACGCGCGTGACGACCAGCGCACGCTGAACAAGGACATGGGCGACGGCATCGCCGGCGCAGCCAAGGCAGCGAAGGAAACCTGGTCGTTCCTCAGCTTCTTCAGAGCAGTCGTTGGTGGCGAGGAGGCGGTCAGAAAAGCGCTCGTCAAGAAGGTCCCAGCGATAGCGGGCGAGACCTACAAGAAGGTGAAGGAAGAGGTACAGAAGAAGGACGAAGACAAGAAGCCGTGAGAGCGATGGACATCTCCTCGCAGCTTCAGGACGTACTCAGCAGGAGACGACGATGCATGCTTCGCTTGTCCGGCCGGCACATTCTCTCGCTCCGATCGCCGCTTTCCTTCTCACCGTCGGCTGCACGACGGAAGCCGAGAAGGAACCCTTTCACCAGCCTCCTGCCTCGCGCGTGCCGGCGCGAACGCCGGGTGAGCCGCAGCGCTCGGTCGTCCCGGCCAGCACAACGTCCGCTTCGAGGACGTACGTCGGCGAGGTTGCGGAGAGCGACGCCGCACTTGCGCTCATCGTCGATGATGAGAACGTGACGGCGTACGTTTGTGGAGGCAAGGAAACCGTCGGCACGCTGACCACCTGGTTCCTCGGTCAGAGAGCGGGCACGGCATTCGACGTGCCGACCGGCAGCAAGGGACAGGAACGGCTGCGAGGCGAGGTGCACGGCGAGGAGGCGGCGGGAACGCTGATTGGAGACCGGAGCCGCAGGCACTCGTGGACCGCGCACGCCGTGGCTCAAGGCAGCGATGCCGGATTGTACATGGCCACTGGCCAGCACGAAGTCTGCGCCGTCATCGTGCTCGAGGACAGGCACGCGCAGGGTGCGACCTACGATCGCAGGAGCCATGCGCTTCGTCCGGTGGGCGAAATGAAGCTGGTGAAGTCGGCGGCAGGTTCCGAGGTTCTTCTCGGAGACGAGGACGGCGCGCTCAGGCTCGTGCATCTTCACCTGCCGCTCGTTCTCACGGACGGGGCCGCAGAGATCCTGCGCTCCGTGGCTGACGCTGGTCGAGGCGAGCAGGAGGACCGTCGAGCCGACGTGAGCGTCGCGCCGGCCGTCGAGAAGCAGGGCTCCACAGAGCAGAGCCCGGCCACGATCGAGGAATCCCCCGAGCTGGGCGCCCTCGAGGGCGATGCCGAAAGAGAGATCGCCGGATCGCGCGCTGCTCTGCCATCACCTCGCATCGAGCCCACCGACGATGCGGTCTTCGACGGCCCGATCCAGGTCACGCTCTCGGTGGCTGCACCGAACGTTCCGGGCGGTGCGGTCATCCGCTACACGATCGACGGATCGGACCCCAGCGAGACCTCGGCGCGGTTCGATGCTCGTTCCGGAGGATCGTTCTCGCTCGATCACGCCGCGATGGTCAAGGCACGGCTCGTGCCGGTTGGCGGCGACTGGCACGCCAGCGACCTCGCCATCGCCAGGTATCAGTTCGTGCATGCCGCGCTTCCGCGACCGGCCTTCGATCCCAGCAATGGTGCTCACGATGGCGAGCTCGAGGTGAAGCTCATCCCGCCCGAGCTCGATGCGAAGAGGTGGGACCAAGTGCGCATCTGGTATTGCATGGACTCCTCCCAGGATGCGGTTCCGTGCTGCGAGGAAGCCATGCTCTACCGCGGCGAGCCGATCACGATCGCCGCCGAGTCCGTGTCGCGGACGGTGACGCTCAAGGCGCGCCTGCAGGCCCGTTCTCGCGAGACGGGCGAGGACTGCGTTGGTCCGCCTGCGTCCGCTCGGTTCGAGATCCGCCCGAAGCGCTGAGGCGTCTGCCTGCTGGCTCCGACGCTGTCGCAATGGGCTGGTGACCTTCCCCGCTCGGTGCCAGTCGCCGCCGTCGTTCCAGCACGACCATCAGGTGGGATTCTGCCGCGCCATGAGCGACTCGGCCGCGGCTCGCCACGGGCGCGGCGGCCGAGGGCCGCCGCAGCTTCGCGGCAGCCCTCGCCCGCTCCCGATCATCGCCGTGACGGTCCCGTGCATCACTGGTACCAGGCCCAGCCGAACGCACGCGGGCTGCCGGCGCACCACTCCTTGTTCACGCGTAGCGTGTACCAGCCGGTGGTCGCGGGCGTGAAGTCGATCAGCTCGTACGTGTTGTCGTAGCTGTTCGACAGGCCCACCTCGACACCGGACGGATTGCGCACGCGCAGATCGAGGTCCGCGCTCGGCTCGTTCGCGTAGTTGGCGTAGCTCGGGTTGGTTTGCCAGGCGATCGCCACGCGCGTGCGCCGCGCCCCCACCACGTAGATCGGGATGTCGATGACGTTGGCGCTTCGAGCAGCTGTAGCTGTAGCCGCCCCAGTTGCCGGCGGTGCGGCGCGCGCAGCGCACGGCCGCGTACGCGTCGAGCGCGCCGGCGCCGTCCTTCTCGGACAGCCGCGCGCTGCCCTCGACGTTGTGCAGCGCGGTCGCCATCAGGATCGCCTTCACCGCCTCCGGCCAGCCCGGCAGGTTGACGTTCTGGCTCAGCATCGCCGCCACGGTTCCGGTCACCGCTGGCGCGGCGAAGCTGGTGCCCGAGTCGGTGTAGCTCACCCACGGATAGGCGATGCTGGTCATGGTGATGTTGCTGCCCGGCGCGGCCAGCTCCGGCTTCTCGCGATCCATGAACACCGAGCTCGGATCGCGCCAGCTCGAGCTGCTCGACATCGCGTCGTCGCCCCACGTCGCGGCGTAGTTGTTCACGCTGGTGCTGTTGGTGCCGTTGTCGTTGAAGTTGCCGACCGCGATCACGTTGTAGCCCATCGCCGGGCTGATGATGTTGCCGGTGCCGTTGCCGGTGTTGCCGGCCGCCACCACCACCGAGCGCAGGTTGTTGTAGACGATCGTGTCGTAGAAGCGGTCCTGCTGGCCAGGCACGCTGCCGATGTCGGCGCCGAAGCTCAGGTTGAGCGCCTGCGCGCCCCAGTTGACCGCAGCGGTGGCCTGCGTCTGCAGCGGCGCCCAGCCGCCGAAGCAGTCGCTGCCCGCGAACAGCGCGCAGCTCGGCGCGTAGCCGCGGTGCGTCGCATGCGAGCTCTGGATCACGCCGGCGACGCCGGTGCCGTGGTTGTCGAAGAAGCCGCAGGTGGTGTTGCGGAACACGTTCGGCAGGAACGGGTTCAGCGTGTTCACGTCGCCGCCCACCTCGATCTCGCCGACCTTGATGCCCTGGCCGTTCGCGCCATAGCTGTTCTGCGCGAGCGCCATGCCGGTCACCACTCGCGACACGTCCAGCGCGGGCTCGGAGCGGCGCGCGAGATACACGCGCTCGACCTCGACCCACTGCGACACCTCGTCGATCATGCGCGGCGAGAGCGCGACGTAGACAACCGGCACGAGCGGGTCGCTGTCGACGTCGAGCCCGCGGGCGCGCAGATCGCGCACCACCGGCTCGATCGTGGCGGCCACGATCTCGCGCCGCGCGGCGTCGTTGCGATCCAGCACCGCGCGCACTTGCTCGGCAGTGAGCGCGAGCTCGGCATCGGGGCGCTCGGGCGAGAACGACACGACGTCCTTCAACCACAGGATCACCGGGATCGGTTCCTCGCCGCGCTGGCGCAGGATGCGCTCGAACAGCTCGGGTTCGAGCGTGCCATGCCGCTCGGCCGCTGCCTCGAGCTCGCCCTGGGCGAGCAGCTCTGGATCGACCTCGGCCCCGGAGCGGTCGAGCATGATCTTGTGCAGCTCGCCGCTGTCATCGTCGACCATCTTGTAGGCATACATCGTGAGGCCCAGCGCCGGGTAGTGCGCCACGGCCGAATTGGTGATGCGCAGGCTGACGAACGCCGTCTTGCTGCGCAGCGCGACGCGTTCGCGCGCGGTCGTGCCGAGGTCGCGCAGCAACGACTCTTCCGCCGCTCGCACGGCGGCGCCTTGCTGCGGCACGGCGCGGGCGGGCGTGGCGCCGGCCGCGACCAGCGTCAGCACCAGGACCGGAACGGATTGCTTGAACATCGAGGACATGATGGGTTCGCTCCTGTTCGATCATTGACTGTGTCGGGATTGCCAATCTGGATGACACAGCCACAAACGGAGCGATCGGCGATCCGCAACGGCACGGCTGCGAGAGCCGCCGGCGGCACGCCACGAGCAAGGGCGCCAGAACGCGCCCAGCCGGCGGCAGCGGCTCGATCACGGCGCTGCCGCCGGCAGGAAGTCGTGCTCGGCCGGGCTACTTCGCCGCGGCCTCCTTCTCCAGCTCCGCGAGCAAGGCGTCGACCGCATCGTCCATCGCCTTCTCGCGCACGTCGCGGTAGCGGATCACGCCCTTGTGATCGAGCACGTAGATCGTGGGCCAGCCCTGGACGTTCCAGGTCTTCGCGATCGGGCCGAACGTGCCTGGGCCATCGAAGAACGAGCGCCAGGTCATGTTCTCCTTCTTCGCCACCGACTTGAGCTCGTCCACCGACTGATCACTGTTCACGCCGATGAGTGCGAACGGCTTGTCCTGCAAACGCTTCACGAGCGACCGCTCGTGCGGGATCATCGCCCGGCACGGGCCTCACCAGTATCCCCAGAAGTCGACCACCACGACCTTGCCGCGATAGTCCGAGGTCTTGAACTCCACGCCCTCGGCATCCTTGCCATGGATGTCGGGCGCCACCATGCCGAGCTGCAGGTGCTTCGCCTCGAACAGCACGCCGCGCGAGGCATCGCCGATGGTGTACTGAGGACTGTACAGCTCGATGTCGTTGTACTCCTCGGCACAGCGCGTGAACAGCTCTTCGGCCTGCGCCATCACCGTGCTCGCATCGAGCTGCTCGCCCGACTCACCTACCACGCCGGTGAGCTTCTTGCTGCGCCCCGCCGCCTGGGCGATGCCCTGCAGCGACTTCGCCAGCGCGAAGCACGCCTTGCCCTGCGCGGTCGCGCTCGGGTTCTCGTCGATCACCCGCCGCAGGAACGCGTGCACCTCCGGCTTCGAGCTGCTCTCGAGCGTCAAGCACACCTCGCCGATCGATTCCGCCGCGACGTGGTGCTGCATCAGGATCGGCAGCGCCCGCTGCTGATCCGCGCCGCGCGCGCGGGTCGCGATCCAGGAGAGCGCCTGTAGCGCGGCCTCGTCCCGAGCGTCGGCGTCGATGATCGGCCACAGCCGCGCGGCGAAACTGGCCTCGGATGGCTGACCGGACTTGAAGAATGCGCTGCGCTCGTCATCGGTCTTGAGCGTGCTCAGCTGCTTGTAGAACGCGTCCTGCGCCTGATCGAACTCGGCAGTGATCGCATTCACCTGGGCGAGCCGCGCGCTCGTCCCTTGCGGTGTTCCCGCGCCGCCTGTCTGCCCGACCGCTGCCGCGGCGAGCCAGGGCGTCACGAGACAGGCGATGATCGACGATCGCATGGTGCTCCTTTCTTTCTGGCGAACTCGGGGGCTGATGGCCACGATGGTAGCCGGGCACGGCGCCGAACGCGAGCGTGCGCCGCGCTCGTGCCGCCGCTGACCGCCGAGCGCGCGCTCAGGCACGCGCCTGGCGGTAGAACGCGATCGTGCGCCGCAGCCCCTCCTCGAGGCCGACGGTCGGCACGAACCCGAGCCACTCACGCGCGCGCGTCGTGTCGAGCCGCCGGCGCGGCTGGCCGTCGGGACGCGCCGGATCGTACTCGAAGCGGCCGCTGAATCCCGACAGCCGGCCGATCAGCTCGGCCAGCTCGTCGATGCGGATCTCCTCGCCCGAGCCGAGGTTCACCGGCTCCTTGCCATCGTAGCGCTCGAGCGCGAGCCGCATCGCGTTCGCCGCGTCCTCGACGTACAGGAACTCTCTCGTCGCCTGACCGGTGCCCCACAGCTTGACGACGCGCTCGCCGCGCTGCATCGCCTGGTCGATCTTGCGGATCAGCGCCGGGATCACGTGCGAGCTGTCCAGGTCGAAGTTGTCGTGCGGACCGTACAGGTTCACCGGCAACAGGTAGATCGCGTCCAGGCCGTACTGCTCGCGGTAGGCTTGCGCCTGAACCAGCAATGCCTTCTTGGCGATGCCGTACGGGGCATTGGTCTCCTCCGGGTAGCCATTCCAGAGATCCAGCTCGCGGAACGGCACGGGCGCATGCTTGGGATAGGCGCACACGGTGCCGGCAATCACGAGCTTCGTGACGCCGTGCTGGCGGCCTTGCTCGATCAGCTCGAGCCCCATCTTCAGGTTGGCGTAGAAGTAGCGACCCGGGTTCTTCTGGTTCGCGCCGATGCCGCCCACGTTGGCGGCCAGATGGATCACGACGTCGGGGCGCAGCTCTGCGTACATCCGCGCCACGTCGGCCTCGCGCGTCAGGTCGAAGTCCGCGTGCCGCACCACCATCAGGCGGCGATAGGCGTGGCGCTCGAGCTCGCGCACCACGTGCGCGCCGAGGAAGCCCGTGCCGCCGGTGATCGCGATGCGGCTCTGCTCGAACCGGCTCTCAGGCGCCATGCTCGCGCTCGCGCAGTGATTGGATCGGGATCGCCGGCACCGGGCGCGTGGCGATCAGCTCGCGCTGCGCGAGCTTGAGGTCGGCCTCGACCATTTCTTCCACCAGCTCCGCGAAGTTGTGCTGCGGCTGCCAGTCGAGCTCGCGCCGTGCCTTGTCCGCGTTGCCGCACAGGAGGTCGACCTCCGTCGGTCGCAAGTAGCGCGGGTCGATCTCGACGTGGCGCCGCCAGTCGAGATCGAGCAGTGCAAAGGTGTGCTCGACGAATTCGCGCACGCTGTGCACCTCGCCGGTGGCGATCACGTAGTCCTGGGCGCGCGCTTGCTGCAGCATCAACCACATCGCGCGCACGTAGTCGCGCGCATGACCCCAGTCGCGGCGCGCGTCGAGATTGCCGAGGTAGAGCTTGTCCTGCAAGCCGAGCTTGATGCGCGTGGCCGCGCGGGTGATCTTGCGCGTGACGAATGTCTCGCCCCGCCGCGGCGACTCGTGGTTGAACAGGATGCCGTTGCATGCGAACAGCTGGTAGGCCTCGCGATAGTTGACCGCCAGCCAGTACGCGGCCACCTTGGCGACGCCGTACGGGCTGCGCGGGTAGAACGGCGTCTGCTCGTCCTGCGGCGTGTGCGCGACCTTGCCGAACATCTCCGAGCTGGAGGCCTGATAGAATCGCGCCGGCAGCCCGCTGCGGCGCAGCCCCTCGAGCAAGCGCAGCGTGCCGGTGGCACCGATGTCGAGCGTGTACTCCGGCAGGTCGAAGCTCACCCGCACGTGGCTCTGGGCGCCGAGGTGATAGATCTCGTCGGGCTTCACCTCGAGGATCGTCTGCAGCAGCGAGCTCGCATCCGACAGATCGGCATAGTGCAGGTACAGTCGCGCGTCGGCAGTGTGCGGGTCGCGGTAGAGATGATCGATGCGATCGGTGTTGAACGAGCTGGAGCGCCGGATCGTGCCGTGCACCTCGTAGCCCTCGCGCAACAGGAAGTCGGCAAGGTACGACCCATCTTGTCCGGTGATGCCGGTGATCAGTGCTCGTTTCATCGACCGCGCCAGACTAGCGGCGGCGCCAGGCAATGTCGAGCCGCAAGCGAGCTCCTGCGGTCGCGGCGCCGCGCCGGCGCTTGCGCCGATCGCAATCGAAACCGTGCCGTTCTCGCGGTGACGCTCGTCCTGTCGGCGGTCGACTTTTTTTCGCTTTGCTTTTTTTGCACCGGCGAGGTGAGCTGATAGCCATGTCCGGCACTGAATCTCAGGCCGCGATCCGCGAGGCTCAGCACAGGCTCGGGTGTTTTCTCACGGGCCCCGCAGCGCCTGTAACCGCCGGCAAGCCCGCAACCGTTGCAGCGGCGTCCATTGGCCCGGTGACCGTCGACAAGGTGTCGCTCGCCGAGCCCACCACCGCCTCGCCGCAGAGCGGTCTGTTCCCGGTCGCGGCGAAGCGCGGCGCGACGCAAGCCGTGCTGAGCCTGTTCCGCAAGCCGGCGCCGCCATCGGGCCCGGTCGTGGTGCTGTCCGGCACCGTCGGCGCCGCACGCCGCTATCGCTGCGAGAACCTGGCCGAGCAGCTGCGGCTCGCCGGCCTCGACGCGCGGGTGGTGGAGCTCGAGCACGACGATCTGCAGAGCGCCCGCGCCATTGCCAACGCGGCGATCATGCATCGCGTGCCGTGGAGCCCCGACGTGCAGCAGCTGATCGATTCGGTGCACCAGCGCGGCGGCGCCTGCTGGTTCAACCTCGACGACCTGCTGTTCCGGCCCGAGCACGTGAGCCACTTGACGTTCAGCGGCGAGCGGGCGGAACACGATGCCATGGAGCATCGTGAGCTGGCCGCGCGGTACTTTCGCACGCTCACCGCGTGCGATCAGGTGCTCACCTCGACCGAGACGCTCGCGCAGGAGGTGCGGCACGCGACCGCCAAGCCCGTGCACGTGGTGCGCAACGCGGCCGCCGAGGAGACCGTGCGGCTGAGCGAGCACGCGCGTGGCCAGCAGCCGCTCGGCGGCCACGCCTGCACGCTGATCGGCTACCTGAGCGGCACGCCCACGCACGACCGCGACCTCGCCGAGGCGATCCCGGGCGTGACGCAGCTGCTGCGCGAGCGGCCCGACGTCGTGGTTGCCCTGGTCGGGTTCGCGAGCGCCAGCGCGTTCGCGGAAGACGTGCGCGTGCGCCTGCTGCACGTGCCGTTCCAGGACTGGCGCTTGCTGCCCGAGCTGATGCGCCGCCTCGACCTCGTGCTCGCGCCGCTGGAGAGCGACAACCGCTTCACGCAGTGCAAGAGCGAGGTCAAGTACCTCGAGTCGGGACTGGTGGGCGTACCGACCATCGCCACCGCCACCGAAGCCTTCGCGACCGCCATCCACGACGGCAAGAGCGGCTGGCTGGTGGGCGCCGGCCAGCGCAACGAATGTGCTGGCGAAGCTGCGCGACGCATGCGCCGATCGCCGCCGCCGCGCCGCGGTCGGCAGCGCTGCGCTCGCCGATTGCCTGAAGCGCTATGTCCACCCGCAGGCGCGTGCGGCCGTGCTGGCGCCGATCGATGCGCGCGCAGCTCGGCCACTCGCAGGAATCTGCATGCCGTTGACCTGCTCGCCGCGCGGCTCCGCGGCAATTCCACGGCGGCTTCACTGCTCGTGATCGCCGCTGCCTGGCTCGCGTTCGATGTGGCGGCGATCGCGCGAGTCACGCGGCACATCGACCTCGCGCACTATCCCTTCACGTTCCCCGACACGTGGGACTGGCTCATGAACGCGGCATACTACGCCGGCCGTCCGGTCGACTGCTCGTGGCGCCCGCCGCTCACCGCGCTGCTGCAGGCGGCGGTGCTCGATCACGAACGGTTGATCTTGCTGCTGTCGCCCTTGTTCTTCCTGCTCGGGGCGATTGCCATCGCCGCCGCAGGCGCGGCGGTCGGCGTCGAGGCCGGTGCGATCGCCGCGAGCCTGTATCTCGCGAGCCACCTCTACTTCGGCAACGCGCTGTACGTCGGCAACGACCTCGCCGCCTCGACGCTCACGTTCGCCGCGCTCGCGCTCGCCGCGCGACCCGACTGCTCGCCGCGCCGCGCGGCGCTGCTCGGGCTCACCTGCGGCGCAGCCTTCCTCGCCGGCGGCGTCGCCGTGCTCGCGATCGGCTTCGCCCTGGTGGTGCTCGCGGTGCGCATGCGGCGCGCGAGCGTGCGTCTGCTCGCCGTCGCCGCGGCGGCGCTGGCGCTCGCGCTCGCTCCGTACTACGCGTTCAAGTGGGCTCGCATCGGCAGCCTCGCGCACTCGACCGTGCAGCACGTCGAGTATCTGCGCGTGCACCTCGATGCGGTCCCGTACTACCTCGCCGGCCAGCTGTGCCGCTTCTCGCCCGCGGTGCTCGCGCTCGCCGTGCTCGGCATCGCCTCGGGGTGGCGCGGTAGACCGCGGTGGTTCACGGCCTACTGGCTGTTTGCCGCGCTGCTCCTGGCAGCCTTCTTCGCGCTCATGTACGAGTGGCGCGACAACCGCTTCCTGCTCTACTGGGGACAGCCGTGCGTGCTGCTTGCCGCCGTCGGCGTGACGGCTTGCATGCGCCGCATCAAGCGGCCGCTCGCGCGCAGCATCATGCACGAGCGCGATCGTGCTCGGGGCGTGCGCCTGGTCAGCAGCCGGGCGCTACCAGCACGACCCTCGAGTCGGGAGTGTGGCTCGCTCCCGGTCGGGTGCTCACCCACCGTGGGTACGGGGCCGACCTCGCGGTCGAGGCAGGCGCGACCAGCCTCGCGCAGGCGGCCGCGCCGCGCCAGTCGCGCGCTGCCCGCGAGGCACACAACGGCATGCCCGACGATGCCGTGCGCGTCGCCAGGTTCCTCGGCGAGCACACGCGCCGCGATGACACGATCGCCGTGCTCACCTCGCACCCCGAGTGGGCCTACGTGTACCGCGGCATGTTCACCTACCTCACCCGGCGGCAGGTCGGCTCGCTCGATGCACCCGACCACATCTCGCGCTGGTTGATCCTGCCCGCCGCGGATCGCCAGCACTTCGCCGAGCGGCCGCTCGGCGAGCAGAAGCTGGAAGACGAGGACGTTCCGGATCTTCCGCAGCCAGCGACGAGGGCGAACCGCGATGGCGAAGAATCCAGGCCGACGACGATCGAGCCGAGGCAGCGTTCGCTGCAACCTCGACCGCGACAGCTTGCTCGACGAGCTGCTCGGTCCAGGAAGACGCGATGATGAGACTGACCGGTGATTGGCGTCGAATCGTCTGAAATGCGGATGGTGGTTCGCCGCGCCACGCCCGCGGACGCTCGCGAGATCGCCGCGATCCACGTTGGATCGTGGCAGGTCGCGTACCGTGGGATCGTCCCGCAAGCGTACCTGGATTCCTTGTCCGTCGACCGGCGCGAAATCGCCTGGCGGGACTCGCTCGAGAAGGACACGACCCACACGTGGGTCGCCGTCGAGGCCGACTCCGTCCGCGGCTGGATCAGAGTCGCAAGGTGCCGGGACCCCGACGCCGACTCGAGCAGCGGCGAGGTATGGGCGATCTACGTCCACCCGCAGCACTGGCGGCGAGGCGTGGCACGACGGCTGTGGACCGAGGCGGAGGCGTACCTCGAGTCCGCCGGCTACGACCGAGTCACGCTGTGGGTGCTCAAGGAAAACGAGCCGGCCCTCGCCTTCTATGCGTCCATCGGCTTCGCGATCGACCCCGGCTGCGAGAAGACGATCGAGCTGGGCGGCGCCCAGCTCGCCGAGATCCGTCTCCGTCATTGGCTTGGCAGCTGACAAGCGCTCGCCGCGGTGGAGACCGCGGGACATGCTCGCCCCAACGCGCGCCTCTGGACCGGCGTTCAGGTCGTGCCCGTGATGCGCAGGCGGTGTGCGTGCCACTCGACGCGGCGCAGCACAGAGCCAGCGCACTCGAGCTGGCGCAGCAGGCGGCGCTTCAGCGGGTCCTCGACGCCGGGGCGCAGCGGCACGTACTCCTCGCGCGTCTCCTTCGCCACGTAGCGCGACCAGGCGAGCGCATCGCCCTGGTCGAGGTCGTCGACGAGGATGCGGCCGCCAGGCACGAGGTGCTCGCGCAGGCGCTTCAGCATGGTCATGACGGCGCTCGCGGGCGCGCGCAGCGTGCCGGCGTGCCACACGATCACGTCGATGGTGCCGAGCTGCAGATCGCCGATCTTGCCGTGCGGCACGACGTGGGCGTTGGGGAACACCGCCATGCGCCGGCGCAGCACGCGCCGCACGCTGGCACACGGCTCGAGACCGATCCACTCGCCGGCACGAGCGGCGAGCTCGTGCGCGAAATCGCCGAGCCCGGCGCCGAGCTCGAGGCAGCGATCGCCGGCATCGATCAGCTCGAGCTGCTCGTCGAGCTCGACGCCGAGCAGCTTCTGCCGCTCGGCGAGCAGCTTCTCCGAGATCGTCGCATCCACCATCACGCCCTGCACGCGCGGGTCGAACGCCCGGCGGTCGAACTGCCTCGGCGACTCGCCCGCCCACGAGTAGAACAGCCGCCGCCGCAAGCCGCCCGGCAAGAGCTCGCCGCCCAGGCGACCGTGCAGCACGAAGTGATCGTTCTGATCGGGCACGTCGATCCACGCGGTGATGGGCGCGTGGCGGTCGAGCGTGGGAGCCGCGAGCTCGATCGTGAAGCGGCGACCGCGCGAGCGCGCGAGCGGATGCCAGAAGATCGCCTGCGTGCGGTTGTCGTGAATGCCGTCGAGCAGCGTGCTGCGCACGAGCTGGCCGCGGTTGGTGCGCAGGTCGAGCTGCACCGGGCCGAGGAACGGCCGGCGGTAGCTCGCGGCGACCAGCTCGATGCCGCACAGGCCATCGAAGTAGGCGAAGATCTCCTGCGTCAGCACGCGCGTGCCGTGCACCGGGCCGGCAGGACGATGCTCGCTCGCCATCACCGCCTCGCTCGCCATCGCCGCCACCATGGCAGCTTGCGCTCCAGGCGCTTGATGCGCTGCTCCAGCTCGGCGATCGTGGCCTGCGCCTCCTTGAGGGCCAGGTCGCGCTCGCGCACGCGCGTCTCTTGCACCGTGAGCTCCTGGTCGGTGCGCCGCGCGGCGAGCAGCAAGCTCTCGAGATGCAGAACCTGCTGGCGCAGCCGCGCGGCGGCGGCGCGTTCCTCGCCGAGCGCGGCAGCGAGGCGATGGTACTCGGAATCGCTCATGCGACGCTCTTCTCTCCGGGCGTCGCGACCGCGCCACCGTGATGCGCCAGCAGCACGTCGCGGTAATGGGCAGCGTACTCGGCCGCGCACTCCTCCGCCGATCGGATCTTTATCCGGCGCGCGAGCTCGGCCCTGGCCTCGATCAGGCTGCGGTCGCCCTGCAGCGAGGACACGAGATCGAGCAGGTCGCGGTAGTGATAGGGATCCACCACCCAGCCGGCGCCGGTGGCGCGCACGCGCTCGGCGAGCGCGCCGAAGTGGCTCACGATCGCCGGGATGCCGGCGAGCCACGATTCGCTCAGCGTGAACGAGAAGGTCTCCGAGCACACCGAGGGCATCAGCGTGACGTCGATGTGATTCTCGCGCAGCAGCGCGAGCACGCGCTCGCGCTGGTAGAGCCCATGAGCCACCACCTTGCCGAAGATCTCGCGCGGCAGTACCAGATCCTCGACCTGGCCGCCGAGCAGGTGCCACTCGACGTACGGGTTGCGGTTGTAGGTGATCAGATTCTTCACGACGTAGCGACCCTTGTGCGCGGCGAGCGAGCCCATCATCGCCACGCGCAGCGTGCGCGGCTCGTCCGCAGCCGTGGCGCGCCGCGGCAGCTCCGCCGCCCGCGCGGGCAGCGCGGTGCCGTGCTCGATCACCAGCGCCGCCTCGCTCAGCTCCGGGTACTGAGCCAGCACCAGGTCGCGCGCCGAAACCGAGGGGAAGAAGATGCGCTGCGCGTGGGCGAGGAAGCGGCGCATCTGCGAGCGGTGCGTGCGGATGTCGATGCCGAGGAACTCGCGGCGCACGCCGAGGCAGGTGTCGCACACCTTGAGGTCGCTCGGTACGCCGCAGTAGCTGCCGACGTGGTTCATCAGCAAGGGCTCCGGGCACAGCACGTGATAGTCGTTGATCGAGACCACGAGCGGGATCTCGCTCTCGGCGATCACGCGCATCCCGGCGGGCTCATGGTCCATCAAGTGCTGGACGTGGATCAGATCGAAGCGGAACTCCTTGAGGATGCGGCAGAGCTCGCTCGCGTAGATCGGCGCACGATCGTCGCTGCCGAGCGTCGGCAGGAAGTACTCCTTGCGCGCCGGCACGCCGGCGACCACCTCGTTCAGCACCAGCGCCTCGCGCTCGGTGTGCAGCGTGAAGAAGTCGATGCCGGTCACGTGGTTCATCAGGTCGCGCACCAGCAGCGTGGTGCCACCGATGATCTCGCCGAACACCGGCTGATGCACGAGGAACAGCACGCGCGGCCGGCGCAGCTCGCGGTAGTGCGCGCGCAGGCGATCGCGGATGCGCTCGTGGATCGGCTTGAGTGGGTTCAGCCGGCGGAACGCCTGGATGGTGCGATCGTAGTGCGGATGGCGCTGGCACAGCTTCTTGTAGTTGCGGCGCGACTGCTCGCTCGTCTCCCAGCCGAACGAGGCGCCGCCGTGGTGGTAGACGTAGGTGGCGGGATCGAGCCGATGCGTCCAGCCGCGGGCCGCGGCGCGCAGGCAGAAGTCATTCTCCTCGCCGTAGCCACGGCCGAACGTCGCCTCGTCGAACGGCCCGATCTCGGCGAGCGCCTCGCGCCGGATCAGCATGCAGAAGCCGACCGTGGTCGGCAGCTCGGGATAGTCGCCGGCAAACGCGTCCTCGACCAGCTGCGCGAACTGCTCGAGCGAGAAGCCGTCGGGCAGGCGGTTGGCGCCGAAGAACACCGGCACCGAGCACAGGTCGGCGTTGTTGGTGAGCGGCGACACGGTGGCGACGCGCGCGTGCTGCTGCAGCACGCGCAGCAGCTTCTCGAGCCAGCGCTCGGTGACGTCGACGTCGCTGTTCAAGAGCACGACGTGGCCGCGGCTCTCGCGCAGCGCGCGGTTGCAGCTGGCGACGAAGCCCTGGTTCACGTCGTTCTGCAGCACGAGCGTGCCGGGCTCGCGCCCTTGTGCGGCGAACCACGCGAGCAGGCGCGGGTCGGTGTTGGCGTCATCGACCAGGAGCAGCCGGTAGGGAACCTGGGTGTGCTCGCGCAGGCGCGCGATGCAGCGGACGACGTGGTCGTATGCGCCGTACACCGGAACGATGATGTCGCACGGGGCTTCGCTCATGACTGGATGCGCTCCGGGAACGCCGGCGGCGCCAGGCCGAGCGGCGCGACGGCGGGCGGCGTTCCGGGTGATGCCCGATTCTCTGGCAATTCGCGCCGACTTCAAGGCCCGCGGCATTTGCGTGCGGCCCGGATCGATTGTCCGGAGGCCGCACAGGCGCGGCGGTTCATCCGTGGCCAGTGATCTGCCGATCCATGAGCGTGCCTGTGCACGAGTCGCGGTCCTGCGCCAGCTGCTTGGCCTCCCGGGTCGGTTACCAATGAAGCGCCATCTGGAGATCGTCCGCGCAACGGCGCGCACGCCGAGGCAGAAGCTGCAGAGGACGCGCGGGCGCAATCCACTCACGCCGTCGCTGTTCACGCTCGGCATCGGCCTGCTCGTCACGCTCGGCCTGTTCACGCTGGCGCGATCGACCGAGGAGAAGCGCCTGCAGGCGGACATGGAGATCCTGGCGCGCGACCGCACTGCTGCCATCCAGGCCGACCTGCACGCCTGCCTGGAAACGCTCTACGCGCTGCGCGAGCTGTACGCGGCGAGCACCAGCGTCGAGCGCCACGAGTTTCGCGCGGCGGTGGCGGAGAACCGGCCGCGCCGGCCGGAGATTCGCTCGCTGCGCTGGATCGCGCGCGTGCTGCCAGCCGAGCAGGCGGCGTTCGAGACGGCGACGCGCAAGGACAACGCGCCGAGCTTTCAGATCCGCGAGCTCACCACCGGCGGCGAATGGGCGCCGCTCGAGGCGCGGGCGGAGCACCTGCCGGTGGTGTTCGTCGAGCCCAGCAGCGGCATCGCGCCGATCGTGGGGCTGGACCTCGCCGTCGACATGGACTACGTCGCCGCCCTGCATCGCGCGCGCGATCGCGATCAGCCGGTGGCGCTGCCGCGGCGCGGACTGGCGGCGCTCGAGACCCGGCTGGAGGATGTCGTGATGGCGCTGCCGGTGTACCGCAACGGCGTGCCGCACGACACCGAGGAGGCGCGGCGCGCGAACCTGCAGGGATTCGTCCTCGGCATCTTCGATGTGGCCGACGTGGTGAGCCAGGCGCTCAGCCACCTGCCACCCTCGGGCTCGTGCTTCGAGATCCTGGACGATGGCAGCACCAGCACCGCAGCGCGGGTGCATCTGCATCGCTCGCGCCTGGATCCCAGAGGCGATAGCGCGGACGCTGGCGACCTGCCGCATTCGAGCCTCGACTACTGCGGCTCGCTCGACGTCGCCGGCAGCCGCTGGCCGATCCGGTTCGTGCCCGCACCGCAGTTCCTCGCCACGCATCAGCGCGGCACCGCGTGGATCGTGCTGGCCGGCGGGCTGTTGCTGGTGCTGGTGGTGGCTGGCTACGTGTTCACCCTGCGCACGCGCACGGCGCAGATCGAGCAGATCGTGCGCCGGCGCACCGCCGACCTCCAGGCCAGCGAGGCGCGCCTCCGGCACGTGCTCGACTCGCTGCCCGCAGCCGCGAATACGTGCGACGCTCTCGGCCGCATCGCTTACTTCAACCAGCGCGCGGTCGCGGTGTGGGGACGCACGCCGAAGCTCGACTCCGCGGACGATCTCTACTGCGGCGCGCTCAAGCTCTACCGGCCGGACGGCACGCCTGTGCCGCACGACCGCTGCTGGATGGCGGAGGCGCTGCGCGACGGCCGCGCGGTGGATGCCGGCGAGATGGTGATCGAGCAGCCAGATGGCTCGCGGCGCCAGGTGCTGGCGCACGCCAATCCGCTGCGGGATGCGAGCGGCCGGGTGACCGGCGCCGTCAACGTGCTGGTCGACATCACCGAGCGCAAGCTGATCGAGGAGCGGCTGGCAAACCTGCTGAACCACATCAACGGCATCGTCTGGGAAGTCGACGCGCGCACCTTCATGTTCACGTTCGTCAGCCAGCAGGCGGAGCGCCTGCTCGGCTATCCGCTCGAACGCTGGACCAGCGAGCCCACGTTCTGGCGCGACCACATTCATGCCGACGATCGCGAGCGGGCGGTGCGCTACTGCATGGACGCCACGAGCCGCGGCGAGGCGCACGACTTCGAGTACCGCATGGTGTCGGCGAAGGGACAGGACGTCTGGCTGCACGATCTGGTCACCGTCGAGACCGCTGCGGGCAAGCCGACCCGGCTGCGCGGCGTGATGGTGGACGTGACCGAGCGCAAGCGCAGCGAGGAAGAGCTGCGGCGGGCGAAGGAGTCGGCCGAGTCGGCCAATCGGCGGCTGCAGGAAGCGCTGGCATCGGCGGAGCAGCTGAGCAACGAGGCGCAGGCCGCCAACCGGGCGAAGAGCGACTTCCTCGCCACCATGAGCCACGAGATCCGCACGCCGATGAACGGCGTCATCGGCTTCACCAACCTGTTGCTCGACACGCCGCTGAACGCCGATCAGCACGAGTTCGCAGAGACCATCAAGGGCTGCGGCGAGGCGCTGCTGACGCTGATCAACGACATCCTCGACTTCTCCAAGATCGAGGCCGGCAAGCTCGTGATCGAGCACCTGCGCTACGATCTCGAGCAAGCGGTGGAGGAGGTGGCCGACCTGCTCGCGCCGCGGGCCGCCGAGAAGGGGGTCGAGCTGGCCGTGCGCTACGCCGCAGAGCTGCCGCGCCAGCTCGACGGCGATCCCGGCCGCGTGCGCCAGGTGCTGCTCAACCTGATGGGCAACGCCATCAAGTTCACGGACCGCGGCCACGTGGTGGTGGAGGTGACCGGCGCGAACACCGGTCTGGCGCCGCGGGGGCAGCCCTTGGTGCAGGTCGCCGTGACCGACACCGGGATCGGCATTGACGCGGACAAGGTGGATCAGCTGTTCCAGAAGTTCTCGCAGGCCGACACCTCCACCACCAGGCGATTCGGCGGCACCGGCCTCGGCCTCGCCATCTCCAGGTGCCTGGTCGAGCTGATGGGCGGCGAGATCGGCCTCACGAGCAAGCCGGGGGTTGGCTCCACGTTCTGGTTCACCCTGCCGCTGCCGGCCGACGCGCCGCCGCCGCCAGCGTGCGAGCGTCCGCCGAGCCTTGCCGGCGTGCGCGTGCTGGTGGTGGACGACCACGAGGTCAACCGGCAGCTCTTGCACGGCCACCTCGAGGCGTGGCACATCGAGCACGCTTGCGCGAGCTCGGGCGCCGAGGCGCTCACCTTGCTCAGGGCCGCCCGCGCGCAGGGCCGCCCATTCCGCGTCGCGGTGCTCGATCACCTCATGCCGGAGATGGACGGCAAGCAGCTCGGGGCGGCGATCAAGAACGACCCCGACCTCCGCGACACGGCCCTGGTGATGCTCACCTCCGGCAGCCAGCGTGCCGAGGCGAAGCAGTTCCTGGCGGCGGGCTTCGCGGCGTTCCTGCTCAAGCCGCTCGCTCGACCGACACACCTGCTGGACGCGCTCGCGCTCGCGGTCGGCGCGCACGCGCGCGAGGCTGCCCTCGATCACCCGGCGGCGCCAGCGCCGGCGGACAGGCCGTCGCTGTGCGAGGCGCGCTATCGCGTGCTGCTGGCCGAGGACAACGCCACCAACCAGAAGCTCGTGGTGCGGCTGCTCGAGAAGCTGTGCTGCCGCGTCGATCTGGCCGCCAACGGCCGCGAGGCCATCGCCATGGCCACACGTCTGCCGTACGACATGATCTTGATGGACTGCCACATGCCCGACATGGACGGCTTCGAGGCCACCGCCGAGATCCGGCGCGCGGAAGGCGCGTTGCGGTCGGGGCTGCCCGCCCCAGGACACACGCTCGCGCACGTGCCCATCATCGCCGTCACGGCCAGCGCCATGGAGAGCGACCGTGTCGCCTGCAATGCGGCCGGCATGGACGACTTCATCGCCAAGCCGCTGCGGCCGAGCGACCTGCGCGCGGCGATCGAGAAATGGTGCGGCGCGGGCGGCGCCGAGACCTAGCGCGTCGCTGGTGTCGGGGGGCGAGGGTCGAGGCGGCTGTCGATCGTTCGTCATCCGCTGTCCAGCGATCGACAATACTGTCGAGCGATCGCCACGCCGATCACGACCCGCCGCGCTCGCCGGACGGCACACGCCTTGCCTCTCAGCTGGTCATGAGTCAAAGAGCTGTCGAGCAGATCATCGGCAAGCTGGTGACGGACGACCGGTTCCGCGCGGCGTTCTTCGACGCGCCGGAGCGGACCTGCTTCTGCGCGGGTCTCGAGCTGTCGCCGGACGAGCTGCGCGCGGTGTGGGCCATTCCGTTCGAGGCGATCACGGCGTTCGCCGACTGCCTCGCGGACCGGATCCGTCGGCTGTGCGTGCCGATCGCCCCCCGCCCGCCGGAAGAGCCATCATGAACCGGCGCCGGATCGTCCTGGCGGCGATGGCGCTGCTCGCGGTGGCGATGGCGAGCCTGATCATCGTCTGAATCGGCTTGAGCGAGCCGCGTTCGGGCAAGTCGCAGAAGCCAGGCTAGAATGGGCTCAAGTGCCATGGAGCCCGCAATGACCGCCATCACCTCCGCCGTCGATGAGCTGCTCGCGTCGGTGGCCGCGCTTGCGCAATCGATGGAACAGGCGTTCGACCCGCGCCGTTTCCTCGAGCAGTTCTCCTCGCGCATCCAGGCGCTGCTCCCGCATGATCGAGTGGTGGTGTTTCGCCGCTCCGAGGACGACCAGACCTTCACGGTATTTGCCGAGCACGACCTCGACGGCCGCGATCTGTACGCCGGTTTCTGGACCACCGCGTTCGACCCGGAAGCGCGCTTCCTGATCAAGGACTGGCCGCATGTCGGCGCGGTGTTCGAAGGCCAGGAAGTCCGGTTCGACGACGCGCTCGTGTTCACCGATCTCGGACCGTTCGAGCGCCGGGTCGTCGACGCCGGCGTGCGCGCCGGGCTGGTGGTGCCGCTGCGCGGCCGCGGCGGAACCGTGGCCGCCTTCGGCGTGACCAGCAGGACGCCGGCGCGCTACACGGACGCGCACGCGACCGCCGCGCACGCGCTCGCCCGGCTGATCGCGCCCATCGTCGAGAACGCGTTCCTGGTGCAGCGCGAGCGGCAGCGCCGCGACCGCATGGTGGCCCTGCACAAGCTCGCCCAGGAGCTCGGCTCGAGCCTCGATCTGCGCGGCATCTTCCGGGGCGCTCGGCAGATCATGCGCCCGATCCTCGACTTCGACGTGATGGGCGTGACGCTGGTGGCGCCGAGCGGCCGCGATCTCGAGCTGCTCGCCGTGGTGGATGACCAGCACAAGTGCGCCGAGGACCCGACCCGGCGCATCCCGCTCGACAGCCTGTCGTTTGCCGACCGCGTCGCCGCAGGCGAACGGGTGTTGATCCGCGATGCGCCGACCGACTCGATCCGAACCGCCCGGGCGATCGCGAGCTGATCGATGCCGGCGCGCGCTCGTCGATCTGCGTGCCGCTGTTCTTCGGCGAGCGCTTCGGCGGCGTGCTCCACTTCTGCAAGCAACGCTCGTACTGGTACGACAGCGCGGACGTCGAGATCGGCAGCGAGATCGCCGTGCACGTGACCTGGCGATCCAGCACCAGCACCTCGCCAGCAGCGGCGCCTGGCGGTGGCCGAGACGCGCGCGCCGGCTCGAGGCGCGGGTCGCCACGCTGCGCCACGAGCTCGGGGAGCGCTACGGCTTCGACCGCATCATCGGCCGCTCGCGCGCACTGCGCGAGCCGCTCGAACGGGCCGCCAAGGTCGCCGCCACCGGCACGACCGTGCTGGTCAGCGGCGAGAGCGGCACCGGCAAGGAGCTCGTGGCGCGCGCCATTCACTACACCAGCCCGCGCGCGGACTGGCCGTTCGTGGCCATCAACTGCGCGGCGCTGCCGGAGAGCTTGCTCAGTCGGGCTGTTCGGCCACGAGAAGGGCGCGTTCACCGGCGCCGATCGCCAGAAGCTCGGCCGGTTCGAGCTGGCCGCGGGCGGCACGCTGTTCCTCGATGAGGTGGGCGAGCTGGCGCCGGAGTCCAGGCCAAGCTCCTGCCGGGTGCTGCAAGAGCAGGAGTTCCAGCGGGTCGGCGGCACCACGACCATCCGCGCCGACGTGCGGCTCGTCACCGCCACCAACCGCGACCTCGAGCAAGCGGTCGCGCACGGCAGCTTCCGTCAGGATCTCTACTACCGGCTGAACGTGTTCACGGTGCATCTGCCACCGCTGCGCGCGCGCGGCGACGACGTGCTCGCCAGCACCGAGCAGTTCGTGCAAGACCTCGAGGAACGCATGGGCGAGCGTGCCGGGCATCAGCCGCGAGGCGCGCAGCGCTCTGCTCGGCTATTCGTGGCGGCAACATCCGCGAGCTGCAGAACGCGATCGAGCGTGCGCTGATCCTGTCCGATGGCGGGCTGCTCACCGTGGCGCAGCTCGGCATCGATGCGAGCAAGCGGGCCGGCGGCGTGCTCGCCGCCGCCGCGAGCGCGCCCGTCGAGGGGCCCGTTGCCGACACGCCAGCCAGGACGCTGTCCGACTGGGAGCGGCGCCTGGTGATCGAGGCGCTGAAGAAGGCGAACGGCAACAAGTCGAGCGCGGCCGCGCTGCTCGGCCTGTCGCGCTCGCAGCTCTACACGCGCCTGAAACGCTTCGGCATCGATGGCCACGCGCTGCAGTCGTTCGCCGTCGAGGGCTGAGAGCGGCCGACCCGGCAAGGAACCTCTGCCTGCGGGGTATGCCCTTTGCTCGCGCGCCGTCCTGGTGCGCCGAAGTCCTGAATGCAAGGGAGACGCCGATGCTCTGCCTCTGGCTGTACGCGCTGCTCGCCTGCGGCGCTCTCGCTCCAGTCCTGGCTCGATCAGGACCGAGGTTGACGCCCAGCTCGATGCCCACAGCTGGCGATCGATCGGCAGGGTGCCTGGAAATCGACACTGGGCTGATCGATCGACACCGGCCATGGTCGGCGGGCCATTCGACGACCGGCACAGCGCTTGCCTCTTCCCTCGGCTCGCTGATCCGCAGCTCGCTCCGCGAGCGAAGCAGCCTGGCCGAGGAGGATCTCATGGACGGTATCCCGGAGCGCGCGCGCTCGTGGCGCTGATGTTCGCCGCCGGCGGCGTGCTGTACGTCGGGTTGTTCGCGCTGCTCGCGCAGCTGGCGATGGCGCTGCAACGCGGGTAGCGCGCCGCCAAGCTCACCGCGGAGCGCGTCGCGCTGCGCCCGCTCGATGCGCGGCAGCAGCGTTGCGGAGCCGAGCGATGAGCCGCGCGAGCCTGGCCGGCGCGGGGCTCGCGGCAGCGCTCTTCCACGGCTGCGCGAAGGTGGCACCGCAGAGCTTCGAGCGCCCACCGGCACCCGTGTCGGTGGTGGCCGCGGTGAGCGAGGACGTGCCGCTCTCGACGAGATCGGCAAGTGCGCCGCGCGCGAGGTGGTCTCGATCGAGCCGCAGGTCTCCAGGCGCATCACCGGCATCCATTTCGAGGACGGCGCCGACGTCAAGGCGAACGACCTCTTGTTCACGATCGATCCACGGCCGTATCGCGCGCAGCTCGACCTGGCCGGCGAGGCCAGCCTGGCGCAGGCGCAGGCCGTGCTCGAGCTGGCGCAGACCGAGTTTGCCCGGGTCGCGAACCTGGTCGATACCAAGGCGATCTCGCGGTCGGACTACGACGCGCGCCAGAACGCGGTGGCCGTGGCACAAGCGCAGGTGAGCCAGAGCCGGGCGGCACTCGCGACCGCCCGGCTCAACCTCGAGTACTGCTCGATCCGCTCGCCGATCGACGGCCGCACGGGAACACGGCTGATCGACCTCGGCAACGTCGTCGCCGCCAGCACCGGCTCGCTCCTGGTCATCCAGCGCCTCGATCCGATCTACGCCGACTTCACCGTGACCGAGGGCGAGCTGAGCAGGTGCAGCGCTACATGGCGCGCGGCACGACGTGCGTCGAGGTGCGCCTGCCCGACGACAGCGATGCGGCGCGCACGGGCGAGCTCACGTTCGTCGACAATGCCGTGCAGGACGCGACCGGCACGGTCAAGCTGCGCGCCACCATCGACAACGGCGACCGGCGCTTCTGGCCGGGTCGGTTCGTGAAGATCCGCTGGTGCTCGACGTGCTGCGCGCTGCAGTGCTGGTGCCGGCGGCGCCACCCAGACCGCGGCCAGCAGTTCGTTCGTGTACGTCGCCAAGCAGGACTCCACCGCCGAGCTGCGCCCGGTCACGCTCGGGCAGCGCCAGGGCGACCAGATCGTGGTCGATGGCAGCGTCGCGCCCGGCGAGCGCGTCGTGGTCGCCGGCCAGCTCGGCATCACGCCGGGCGGCAAGGTGATCGTCGAGCAGGCGGCGACGCCAAGGCAGCCGCAAGGCGCGCCGAAGGAAGGCAAGTCGTGAACCTCTCCGAGCCCTTCATCCGCCGCCCGGTGATGACCGCGGTGCTCACCGTGTCGGTGATCCTGTTCGGAGCGCTCAGCTACTCCGAGCTGCCGGTCAACGATCTGCCGGCGGTGGACTACCCGGTGATCCAGGTGCAGGTCGACTATCCGGGCGCGAGCCCGGACACGATGGCGAGCAACATCGCCACGCCGCTCGAGCGACAGTTCATGCAGATCAACGGCCTCGAGCTGGTCACCTCGAAGAGCACCCAGGGCCACACCAGCCTCACGCTCCAGTTCGCGCTCGAGAAGAGCATCGACGCCGCGGCGACCGACGTGCAGACCGCGATCTCGCAAGCCACCGGCAGCTTGCCGGTCGATCTGCCGTCGCCACCGACGTTCGCCAAGACCAACCCGAACGACCAGCCGATCCTGTACATCGCGCTCACCAGCGAGTCGGTCACGGCCGGACAGCTGTACGACCATGCGAGCACGCACGTGGGCCAGCACATCAGCATCCTGCCAGGCGTGAGCCGGGTGAACGTGTTCGGCACCAAGTCGGCGGTGCGCATCAAGGCCAACCCATCGGCCATGTGGGCGCGCGGCATCACCATCGACGATCTGGCCGCGGCCATCAAGAACGGCACGAGCGACACCGGCGCCGGCCAGCTCGACGGCACCGCCGGCACGGCGCTGCTGCGGCCGCGCGGTCAGCTCGAGGGTGCCGAGGCGTATGCCAACCTGATCGTCAGCAGCAAGGGCGGCGCGCCGGTGTATCTGCGCGACGTCGCGCAGGCGCGCGACTCGGTGCAGGACGAGCGCATCAACATGCGGTTCTGGCTACGCGGCTACCCGGCCCCGTCCGCCACCGTGGTGGTCGCTGTCTACCGGCAAGCCGGTGCCAATGCGGTGGAGGTGGCGAAGAGCGTGCGCACGCTGCTGCCGGTGGTGGGTGCCGAGCTGCCCGGTTCGGTTCGCATCACGCCCATCTACGACCGATCGCGCTCGATCGTGCACTCCGCGCAGGACGTGCAGGCGACCCTGTTCCTGGCGTTCGTGCTGGTGGTGGTCGTGATCTTCGTGTTCCTGGGGCGAGCCACCGACACGTTGATCCCGGCGGTGGCGCTGCCGCTGTCGCTCTTGATCACATTCGTGGCGATGCGGCTGCTGGGCTACAGCCTGGACAACCTGTCGCTGATGGCGCTGACGCTGGCGATCGGCTTCCTCGTGGATGATGCAATCGTGTTCCTCGAGAACACGGTGCGGCGCATGGAGCACGGCGAACGGGCGATGGAGGCCGTGCTCGGCAGCGCGCGCGAGATCAGCTTCACGATCCTGTCGATGACCATCTCGCTCGCCGCGGTGTTCATCCCGCTGGTGTTCATGTCGGGCCTGGTGGGCCGCATCTTTCGCGAGTTCGCGGTCACGATCGTGGTCGCGATCTGCGCCTCCGGTCTGGTCTCGCTGACGCTCACGCCGCTCATGTGCGCGCGCTTGCTCAAGGAGCGCGGCGGCGGCGCCAGGCGCACCTGGATGGAGCGCACCATGGGCGCGGTCGAGCAGCGCGTGCTCGGCATCTACGGCGCATCGCTGTGGTGGTTCCTCAAGCACCGCTGGGTGTCCGCGCTCACCTGGGTGCTGTGCCTCGCTGGCACGATCTGGCTGCTCGCGATCGTCCCCAAGGCGTTCCTGCCGGTCGGCGACAGCAGCTTCATCTGGGGCGTCATGCTCGGCCGCGGGGGCGCTTCGCCAGAGCAGATGCGCGCGCTGCAGGATCGCGCGGACGACGTGCTGCGCGCCGACCCGAGCGTGCGCGCGACCTTCACCATGACCGGCAACAGCCAGTTCCTGTCGTCCAACCAGGGTCTGCTGCTCGCGTTCCTCGAGCCCAGCGATCAGCGCGCGCCGATCGAGCTGGTGACCGGGCAGCTGATGGGCAAGCTCGCAACGATCCCTGGCGTGGCGCCGTTCCTGCGCGCGTTCCCGGTGCTCGAGATCAGCACCGGCGCGACCAACCAGAACCAGGGCCAGTACGCGTTCGCGCTGTCGGGCGTGGACCCGTCGCAGGTGTACGACGTGACCACCAGGCTGATGGCGAGGCTCGGCCAGTATCCCGGGTTTGCCACGCTGTCCTCGGACTACTTCCACGACACGCCGGCCGTCGACGTCGACATCCGCCGCGATCAGGCCAGGACCTACGGCGTATCGGCGGCGCGCATCTTGAACCTGCTCAAGAACGCGTACGCGCAGAACTACCTGTACCTCACCAAGAAGCCCGAGGACCAGTACCAGGTGATCCTCGAGGTCGCGGACGCGGCGCGCTCGCACGCGGACGATCTCGCGCAGCTCTACATCCGGTCGGACGATGGCCGGCAGCTCGTGCCGCTCGATGCGCTGGTCACGTGGCGACCAGCAGTCGGACCGCAGGCCGTGAACCACCTGAACCAGTTCACCAGCGCCACGCTGTTCTTCAATCTCAAGCCGGGCGTGGCGATCGGCGACGCCACCGACTTCATCGGCAGCGCGGCCGCGGAGCTGGTGCCGCCGACGGTGCGCGCCAGCCTGCAGGGCGAGGCGCTCACGTTCCGCGACACGGTCAAGGACCTGAGCGTCTTGATGGTGCTCGCGGTGTTCGTGATGTACGTGATCCTCGCCATCCTGTACGAGAGCTACGTGCACCCGCTCACCGTGCTATCGACGTTGCCGGTGGCGCTGGTGGGTGGACTCCTGACGCTGCATCTCTGCGGCGAGCAAGCCTCGCTCTACGCGTTCGTCGGCATGTTCATGCTGATGGGCATCGTCAAGAAGAACGGCATCATGATCGTGGACTTCGCACGCCAGCGCGTCGGCGCTGGCCAACCGGCGGCACGCGCGATCCACGATGCCAGCATGGACCGCTTCCGGCCGATCATCATGACCACGCTGGCCGCGGTCATCGGCGCGGTGCCGATCGCACTCGGCTTCGGCGCCGACGGCGCGTCGCGCCGGCCGCTCGGGCTGGTGATCGTCGGCGGCATGGTGGTGTCGCAGTTCATCACCCTCTACATCACGCCGGTGATCTACCTGTACCTCGAGCAGCTCCAGGAGCGCGTGCTCGATCGCCTGCCGTTCTTCCGCTCGGTGCCAGCGCCGGTCGGCCGCGGCGCCGCGGCGCCGGCCATGGCATTCGGCGCCGCCCGCGCGGTCGGCGGCAACGGCGCCGATCACGGCTTCGACGAGCACCCGCCGTCCAGGAGTCGCTGACCATGATCACGAGCCGCTTGAGCCACTTCCTGCGCCCTCGCCTGCTCGCCGGCGCCGTCGTGCTCGGCCTCGCGAGCTGCACGGTCGGGCCGGACTATCAGCCCGCCCAGGTGACGGTGCCGGCGGGATGGGGCGAGCTCGCTTCGGCGGCGCCGCCGGCCAGCACGCCGAGCGCGGATCCGCCGCTCACGACCTGGTGGACCGCGTTCCAGGACCCGCTGCTCGACTCGCTCGTGGAGCGTGCCGTGCGCGCGAATCCCGACCTGCACGTGGCGCAGGCCCGCGTGCGCGAGGCGCGCGCCGAGCGCGGCGCGGCCGCGGCGGATCTCCTGCCGGCGGTGGATGCCTCGCTGTCCTACACGCGCAGCCGCACCAGCGAGAACGCGTTTCCGGCCGGCAGCGGCACCGCAGCGCCCGGAGGCTTCCGCCCGGGCGAGGTCACCAATCTCTACCAGGCCGGCTTCGACGCCGCGTGGGAGGTCGACGTGTTCGGCGGCGTGCGCCGCGCCATCGAGGCCGCGGATGCCGATCTCATGGCTGGCATCGAGGACCGGCGCGACGTGCTGGTCTCGCTGCTCGCCGAGGTCGCCCGCAACTACATCGAGCTGCGCGGCACGCAGCACCGCAGCGCGATCGCCCGCGCCAACCTCGCCGTCCAGCAGGAGACGCTCGGCATCACGCGCACGAGGCTGGCCGCCGGCCTCGCGAGCGATCTGGACGTGGCTCGCGCCGAGGCGCAGGTGGCGACCACGGCGGCGCAGATCCCATCGCTCGAGGCCGCTGCGCATCAATCGATGCACCTGCTTAGCTTGCTGCTGGCGCAGGCGCCGAACGCGCTCGCGCGCGAGCTCGAGCCGCCGACGCCGATCCCGGCGGCACCGCCGCAAGTGCCGGTCGGCCTGCCGGCGGCGCTCTTGCGCCGGCGTCCGGACGTGCGCCGCGCGGAACGAGAGCTGGCGGCGGCGACCGCGCGCATCGGCGTCGCCACCGCCGACCTGTTCCCGCGCTTCTCGCTCACCGGCTCGCTCGGCCTGCAGAGCCAGCGGTTCAAGAGCTCCGGCGACCTCGACAGCCGCTTCTGGTCGCTGGTGCCGGGCGTCAGCTGGCCGGTGCTCGACTTCGGCCGGACCAAGAGCCACATCGCCGCCGCCGATGCGCGCGAGGAACAGGCTCTCTTCGCGTACCAGCGGACCGTGCTGAACAGCTTGCGGGAAGTCGAGGACGCGCTGGTCGCGTTCACGCGCGAGCAGCAGCGCCGCCAGACGCTGGCGCGCGCCGCGGATTCCGACCGGCGCGCGGCAGAGCTCGCCAACGAGCTGTACCAGCAGGGCAGCACCGATTTCCTCAGCGTGCTGCAGGCACAGCGCGACCTGTACGCTGCCGAGGATGCGCTGGTCACGAGCGATCGTTCCGTCTCGAGCGATCTGGTGCAGCTGTACAAGGCGCTCGGCGGCGGCTGGGAGATCGAGGCACCTGCCGAGGCAGGTGCCGCCGGCGGCGAGGCTGGCAGCCGCAGCATCGACGTGACCGCACGGCGCTGAAGCGGCGCGCCGGTTGCGCGCCCGCCGAACACGGGTGTGCAGCGCTGAAACTCGCGGCGCGCGCGGCGCGCCGTGGATCGCACCGGTGCGCACTCGCTAAAGCCCGCGGCCGCGGGACATCGAAGACGGATCATGAGACGTGCGCGCGACCTGGGCTTCGCCCTGATGGAAGTGGTCGTGGGGCTTGGCCTGCTGAGCGCGCTCGCCATCTCGGCCGTGCCAGCGATCAGGGCGCTGCAGGACGAGCGTCTGCGCGCGGCGGCACAGCGGCTGGCGCTGCTGGTAGAGGACAGCCGGTGTCTCGCGCTCACCTCGCATCGAGCGGTGAGCGTGGTGTTGACGCAGAGCACGGCGCGCGCCGTCGATGGCAGCGGCGCCAGGCTGAACGACCCGTGGAGTGGCGAGTGGCTGGAGCTGGAGCTCTCGAGCTCGGCATTCGGGGCAACCGTCGCATCGTCGAGCTTCGGTGCCAACGGCATCCGCTTCGACGTGCAGGGCACGCCGGTCGAAGCGGGCACGATCGAGCTGTCGGTCGGGGGTGGCGGCACCCGCACCGTCAGGCTGTATCGCACCGGGCTGGTCAGCATCGAATGAGCGCTCGTTCCGGCTTCTTCCTGCTCGAGACCGTCATCGCCATCGTCCTCGTCGGCACGATCGGCTACGTGATCGCCCTCGGCATCACCCAGCGCACGCAGGTCCTGCTGCAGCTGACGACATTGACCTGCACCTACACCCAGGCCGAGCGGACGCTCGGCGACATCGAACGACAGTTCCGCGAGCTGCGCTCGCTCAGCCCGATCGACCTCGACCTGGATGCCGATCGACTGTCGTTCGTGAGGGGCGATGGCACGCGGGTGCAGGTCGAGCTCTCGGGAACGCGCCTCGTGTGCAACGGCGAGCCGCTGGCCGACAACGTCGCGTCGTTCCGGGTGCGCTACCTGGGAACGCGATCCAGGGTCGTCAGGACAGCCGGCGCGGTCGAGAGCATCGAGGTCACCATCACGTGGCAAGCGAGCGGTGCGGCGCCCACCACGCGCGGCCGGTTCGCACCGCGGTGCTTGCGATGGCTGTGCGGCGTGAGCTCGGCATGAGGCGCCGGCAGGCCGGTGCGATCCTGGTGGCGCTCATCATCGTGCTCGCGGCGATGAGCACGCTGCTCGCGCTGTTGAGCGGCGCGCTCGCACGACCCGAGGCGCGGCTCGCCCGGGATCGCGACCGCCTGCAGGCCGAGCTCAACGCCGAGTGCGGCCTCCTGCTCGGCCTCAAGGCGCGCCGTCTGGGCGAGGACATCGGCCTTGGCAACGGGCTGATCCGTGTCGAGCGCACCGGCAATCACGTGACGGTCGTCGGCTCGAGCGGTCCGGCGGTCGCGCAGCTGCAGACGGCGAATGCGCTCGGGTACGTGTCGCAGAGCCGCGACGACGCGCGGGGCCTGGTCGCGTTCACGCTACGCTGGTTCGGGATCGGCGCCGCGTCGGTGGTGGCGCTGAGGATCGAGGGGCCACTCGACCAGCTGTTCGTCGAGGACGTGGCGGTGCGCGGCGCCGGCGATGCGGACTACCGCACGCTCGCCGACTTCGGCGACCGCGTGCGTCCTCGCTTCGGCGACCGCGTGGCGCTCGACCAGGCGTACGCGCTGGGCTTCGGCGCCGCGGCCGCGTGGCGCATTGGCGTGAGCAGCAGGGCCACCGGCTCGCAGCAGAAGCACTCGGTGGCGTCGATCGGTCTCAGGCTGGTGCTGGAGACCACCGCCGGCGACGCCGAGGTCAGCATCCCGGTGCCGCGATGAGGTTCTGCTCCAGGCGCCAGCGCGGGTTCAGCCTGCTCGAGGCGGCGGTGGCGATCCTGCTGGTCGTGATCGCGGTGCCCGCGACCCTCTCCGCTCTGGGACGGGTGGCCAGCCTGGCCACGATCCGCGTGCTGCAGCAGCGCGCGTTGCGCGACATGTGGACGCTGATGGGCGAGATCGAGAGCCGATCGTTCGAGGATCCGCAGCTGCCGCCCGGCTCCTTCGGTCGCGAGGAATCGCAGCGCAACCGCTTCGATGACGTGGATGATTACGATGGCCTGGTGCAGAAGATCGCGAACAGCACCGGCGTCATCCGCGTCGCCGTGCGATCGGTGAGCTTCACCAACCTCGACGCCGTTGCCGGAATCACTCCGGGTGCCACCGACCTGAAGCGCATCGACGTGTGGGCGGAGGGGATCCCGGGCGACCTCGAGCTCACCGCCGTCGTCGGCACGCTCGGCCGCGACTGATTTCACTCGCGCGGCAGCTCGGCGCTCGCAGTCGCGGCCGGACCTGCCGGCACGGCACGAGCACGATGCTGCCACCGCTCGATGATCCACGCGGCACCCGCAGCACGCGGCGCTCCACCGCCGGATCGATCCTGCTCGCCGGCCGGAGCGGCCGCTGCCGGAGCGCAGACCGGAACCTCGGGTTCGCTCACGCACCCGGCGCCGCCGAGGCTCACCAGCAGCGCGCCGATCCAGGCCTGCCCACGCGTTGCGCTCATCTCATAGACCTCCGATGCTGCCAGCCCGGCGCAGAACGATCGATTCCATCGCTGCCAGGAACGACTCGGGACTCGGGACGCAGGATCCGGATCGCCCGCCAGCGCGCAGCGCATGCTGTTCCCGCATCGCGGTCAGCTCGTCGCTCACCCGGGCACCGGCGATGCCGCATCGGCGAGCCGGCGTGGCGAAGTGCACCAGCTGATGAGCGAGATCAGCGCGGCCAGTCGCGCGCGTCGGCCCGCGCTCAAATGAAGGCCGCCGGCGCTGACCGAGACGTAGGTGATCATCGACGGTGATGCGCCGGGCGCAGGCTGCGGCGCGCACGAACGTAGTGCTTCGGCGCGGCGCGGCGCGGCGGTCGAGCGCGCTGTCGATGCGCTCGCGCACGCCGGCATCGCGCGGGTCGCGAGCGCCGATGCAGAGCGGCCCGTCGAGTGGATCCGCGCGCGCGAACCGGCGGCTGCCGTCGAGCCAGGATCGATCGGCTCCACCGCCGCGCTCCGGCACTGCTCGACCAGGCCGAAGGCTCGGTCGCCGCGCCTTCGCCGCGGAGCAGCTCGGCGCGTTCGATCGCGATGCCCGACCTCTGCAGCGCGCGCAGCGGCTCGCGCGGCACCACGCTCGTGGCCTGCCACCCGCGCTCGAGCGCGGCCCGAGCAGCGTCGCTTGGATACCAGCCCAGCGCCTCGGCGGCGCGCGCGCGGGCCGCGCCCTCGACGCCGAGCGCTGCGCCCAGGCTGCGCACGGTCGCGTCGGCATCGATCGCGATCGCCGTCGCGAACGTGGCGCGCCGCAGGTCGATCACCTCCTCGTTCAGCGCCAGGAGCAGGAGCGTCTGGATCTGACCGGTGTCGCGGCGCTCGCGAATCTCGGTGATCGCGCCCACGAACGCGCGCGGATCACAACGCATCAGCGCGCGCCCCGCCGCGATCCGTACCTGCTCGTCCGGATCGGCGAGCAGCATGCGCGCCAGCACGTCGGCCGGCTGGATCAGGGCGCGCTCTGCATCGGTGCGCAGCAAGCCGAGATCGCGGGCTGCCTGCATGCGCTGCAGGGCATCGCGGTGACATGCCGTCGCCAGGATGCGCTCGTAGCGCTGCGCATCCTCGGTCGGGATCCAGGCGCCGTGGAATTCCTGCTTGCCGCTGGACTGCTGCTCCTCCTGATCCTGGTCGACGATCGTGGGCGTGACGAAGATCAGCAGGTCGGTCTTCTCGGTCTCGGTGCTCTGGTAGCGGAACAGGTAGCCGAGCAGCGGAATGTCGCCCAGCAGCGGCACCTTGGATTCGCGCGTGATCTCCTTGTCGCGCACCAGGCCGCCGATCACGAGCGTGCGCCCGTACACCAGCCGCACCTGCGTCTCGGCGCGGCGCTTGGCGACGATCGGCACCTCGTGGAACTGGCCGACGTAGCCGGTGATCACCGAGACCTCGGGGCGCACGTCCAGGGTCACCGTGCGATCGTCGTTGACATGCGGCGTCACCAGCATCGTCGTGCCGACGTCGCGGTCCTGGTAGCCGGTGACGTAGGTGACGTTGTACTGCTCGTTGCGCGAGTAGGTGGGCACCGGGATGGTCTCGCCGATGTGGATGCGCGCCTCCACGCCATCGAGCGCGGTGATCTGCGGGCTGGCGACCAGCTTGGCGTTGCCCTTGGCCTGCAGGATCTCGAGCATCGCCTGGAACTGCGTGAAGTCCAGGCTGCCGAACACGAAGTCGGGGCGCTGCGCGAGCGGGAACGAGTCGCCAGGATCGAACGCGGAGCCGTTCGTGGTGGTGGTGGTCGTCGTGGGTGTATCCTGCGTGATCTGCGAGCCCTCGGTGTTGTTGTTGGGGAACAACACGCCGCCCTGGTGGCGCGAGTCGAAGGGGAAAAGGTCGTGGGCCGGCTCGCACCGCGCACGCCGCCCACGAGCTGCCAGTCGATGCCGAGCGCATCGCGGTCGCCGATCGTGGTCTCCACCAGCCGCGCCTCGATGCGCACCTGCGGCACGGCACGGTCCGCGGCCTTGATCAGCTCGGCCACGATCGAGGCTCGCCGGGGAGCCGGTCACGGAGATCACGCGGCTGTTCTCTGCCGCCGCGATCTCCTTGGGATCCAGCACCTGGGCCAGGGTCTGGGCCACCACCTTGGCGCGCGTACGTGCAGCTCGAAGACGCGCGTGATGGACGTGGGCGCCGGCGGCGCCGCCGGCGCTGGCGCCGCCGCCACTTCGCGCGGCAGCTCGAACACCTCGAGCACACCGCCCTCGCTGCGCACCGAGAGCCCGTGCATCTTCAGCACCGAGTCGAGCACCTCGCGCCAGGGCGCGTTCTCGACGTGCAGCGTGACCTGACCATGCAGCCCGGGAGCCAGAACCAGGTTGAGCTTCTCCTTGCGCGCGAGCGTGCGCAGCACCGCTTCGAGCGGCGCGTCTTTCAGCTCCATCGTGACGGTGTGGTCCGCCGCGGCCGTTGCCGCCACGTCGTCGGCCCGCGACCAGGCGCACGGCCAGGTCAGGAGGCCGGCGAGGGCGGCGCGCAAGACTCGCTGGCGGCTGGCGCGTGCACGGCTCATCGCCGTCCCCCGCCGTCGTCGCGCACGGCGCCATTCCAGTCGAGCAGGACGCGTTGCCCGCCGGCCAGGATCGCGACTCCCGGCGCCGAGATGTCCGCCACGCGCCAGCCGTCCAGGACGTCGCCGAGCTCGACGACCACGCCGTTGATCAGGGCGTAGGGTGCCCCGGCGCCGAGCACGATCCCCTGGAGCAAGAAGGTCGGCATCGGCCGCTCCGCCACCGCCGCCGGCTGCGGCGCTTGAGACTCCGCTCGCACGAGCGGGGCAAACGGGTCGCGCACCAGGGCGGCGGTGCTCCGCTGCACGAGCCAGGGCGGCTCTTTGAGAGAGCTGCTCGCGAGCAGCGTCGCGTTCGCGCCAGGGGGCGCAGGGTCGGCGGCGCGAGGCGCGTGATCTCCGCCCGGCAGCGTTGCGAGCTTGTAGGCGAGCGCCAGCACCGCGAGCACCACGTAGGCGATGATGCGGCGATTCATGACGAGCCGCTCCCGCTGATCGGTGCGTGCTGCAGGGCATTCATCACCAGCCGCGCCCGCACGCGGCTGCCGCCCTGCTCGATGCGCTGCAATGCCGCCTCGCTCACGGTGCTGCGCGGTGATTGCGATTCGATCGACGCAATGGCCTCGATCATGGCCGGGAAGCCGCCCTCCACGAGGTACTCCTTGCGCAGCACGAGCAGCTGCGGCTCCGGCGATGCTGCCCCGCTCGATTCCCAGGCGCCCTCGGACACCACCGAGAGCTGCGCGCCGCCGAATGCGGCGAGCACGTTGCGTGAGAGCCGCTTCAGCCGCTCCTCACCGTCGCAGAGCCAGCTCGCGATCTGCTCGCGCTCACGCTGCTGCGCCGCCACCACCTCGGCCGGCACCAATTTCGCCAGGAGCGCGCGGTCCTGCTCGACCACCTGCTGCAGCCGATCGTTCTGCTCGCGGATCCTGTGGACCCGCGCCAGCTGCGGCAGCAGCCCGGCGAAGCCGATCACCAGCAGCAGCGCGAGCCAGGCGAGGGTCTCGTATGCGAGCCACTTCATCGCCGGTGCTCCGTGGCCTGGGGCTCTTCGCCACCCCGCAACGTCGCCGAGAACTCGAGCCAGCCATCGCTCGCGGGCTTCACCTCGAAGGCGTGGCGCAGGAGCTGAGTCGACTGCTCCAGGTCGCGCGCCAGATAGAGGCCCGCTTGATCGGCGCGCTGGCCGGCCGTCGGGACGATGCGCCCGCTCAGCTCGAGCCGCGGCGGCGCCGCCTGCACGAGCACCTGGTCGAAGTACACGTCGGGCGGCAGCGCGTTCACCAGGTCGACGAGCCACGGCAGGAAGGACGGGATCGCCCGCGATTGCCAGAGCCGTCGATCGCGGTCGAGGCCCCGCTCTTCCTCGGCCGCGGCCAGCGCCCGCCCGGCGAGCGGCGCGAGCTCGGCGACCGCTCGCTCGAGCGACGCCCGGCTCTGCTCGAGCAGCGACGCCTGGACGCCGAGCTGGCGTGCCTTCAGCACGAGCAAGAACGCGAGCAGGAGCGCCACGCTCCGCAGCGACCACTTCAGCACCAGGAGCGGCCGCCGCAGCCGCACGCGCGCTGGCGTCAGATCGATCTCGGTGCGCGGATCGAGCTGAGGCCATCGCCACGCCGACGATGGCGCACGTTGGCGGGCACCACCTGCTCGGCGCGGCACGCAGGCTGCACGCTGAGCAGAGGATTGGCGACGATCACGTCGATCGACAGCGCCGCTGTAAGTAGCGGTTGATGCCGTGGATCCTCGCGCCCTCGCCCGAGCACCATGCAGCGCGGCGCACCCGAGGTATCGACGTAGCGCGCTTGGTCGCCTTGCAGGCTTCGGCGAGCAACCGCTCGGGCAGCGGCCACATGAGGGCAAACAGCACCGACGACGAGAACCTCACCTGCGCGCTGGTCTTGAGCAGACCCTCCCCCCGGTGCCGTACACACGGAACTCGCGCCGGACGTAGCGCTGCCCTCGTCCGGCGCGGCTACCCACGCTGGCCTTCGGCAGTCGTAGACGCCGGCCAGCAGGTCAATGCCTCGACCAGGTCGTCGTCGCCGATCTGGATCTCGCGGGCGTAGAAGCACGCGCTCGCGCTCGTTGAGCAGCTGGATAGGCACGAGGTCTTCTGGCCCACGTGCGGCGCCAGTTGCAGCATCACGTCGGTGGCGGCGCGCACCAGCGCTTCGATCATGAACAGCTCGGACGTGATGCGGTAGCGCAGCTCCTTCCTGGCGAGCGCGGAAGCGAGCGCGGCGGTGCGCGCCCGCGCCGGCAGCACCGCGAGGATGCGCTTCGCACGTCGCCGATCAGCACGGCGTCGACCGGTGTGCCGGCGTCCTCGTAGCTCCGGATCGCATCGGCGATCCTCGCCTGGTCGTCAGCGCCGTCGTCCGCGAAGACTTCTCCACCGGCGCGCCGCATCGGCGGCGGGAACGCGGCTTGCACGCAACCGATGCCATGGCGGCGACTCGCTCGCCGCTCCAGGTTCGCTCAGAGAACGACACCGGCGCCACCTGCAGCTTGCCGTTCCTTGCGCCGCTCCAGCACGACGCCGCGTGCCAGGTTGTCGCGCAGCTCGAGGCCGACCACCCTCAGGCTGCGGCCGACCGCCACCGGCTTGAGCAGCGCGGCCCACTGCGCTGCCCACCGGCCGTGGCCGTTCGTAGATAGCTTGGTGCTCGCCGGCATCGGACCTGGCCTAGGAGTCACGCTGGTCAACGATCACCGCTTTGCTCGTTTTCTCCGGGCGCCGGTCAGCAGCATAGAGACAATCGCATCAGGCGGCGCACGCGCTGAGCATGCGACATGCGCAGCCCGCCGGCAGGCTCACGCAGCAAACGAGCGGCGGCACGCGCTCGGCGCGCGCGCCGCCGTCGCTGGAGTGGGACAACGATGGGAGCTACTGCTGGATCTGCTTTACGGAGCTTGCCGGTAATTGGCCGGTCGTACTGGAAGTGCGCGCCGGTCAGGCCAGTGTACACCGTACACCGCTCTTCGACCAGTCACGCATGACCCCGTCCACTGCCGCGCAGGCAAGTGAAGGAGGAGAACGCAGGAGTTCTGGTCGCTCGCCTGACCGTTGCTCAGCATCCCAGGCGCGGCCAGGTAGGCCGGCTGGCCGTTGATGGCCGCCTGCGCGAACACCAGCGAGATGCCGGTGCGCACGTTGGCCACCACCGCGTCTTCGGCCGACTGCTTGGCGCCCTGCTGCAAGTTGACGTACGCCGGCACCGCGACAGCAGACAGGATGCCGAGCACGATCACCATGATCACGACCTCGATCAGCGCGAAGCCGGCATTGGCTCTGGAACGGACCATCGGTGCATCTCCATCAGGGGAGGGTGGTTTCATTTCTCGGTGGTCGCCCGGGATCGAGCCCGCGGGGTGTGGCGGTGGTGACGACCGACAGCTGTGTCTGCGAAACCCTATCCCGTGAACGAGGATCGGTCAATTCGTGCGGCTCGATTCTCACCGCGCTTGCGACGAGGCAGCAGCGCCTCGAATCACGACTGGCCGCTGAGCGCGAACATGTTCCAGTACGGGAGGAAGATGGCCAGTGCGAGCCACATGATCAGACCCGCGAGCAGCGTAGGCGCGAGGGCTCCGGATCAACTGCACGGCGATCTCGATCCCCTCGCGCGCCTCGGTGGCGCCCTGCGCAGGCACTCGCGCATCAGCTCGTCGAAGTTGCCGGTGGCTTCACCCACCGCGGCCATCTGCACGAACAGCGGCGAGAACAGCCGGCCCTGGCCCGCGGCCTCGTGCAAGGTGGTGCCCGCAGCGATCGCGTCCTTGACGCGCACCAGCTCGTCGACGAACGCCGCGTCGGCCGACGCAGCCACCCGCGAGCGCCTTCAGCATGGGCAGGCCCGCACGATGCAGCAACGCCAGCGTGGCGCTGATGCGAGCCACCTGCGAATCGCGCGCATTGGCGCCGAACAGCGGCCAGCGGTGACGCCAGCGCTCGAAGCGCGCGCGTAGCCGCGGCCCGCGCAGCAGCGCCTGCACGATCGCCGCCAGCACCGCGCCGGCGATCACCAGGTCGACCCCGTGGCTTCTCACGGTGTCGCCCAGCCACAACAGCACGCGCGTGGGTGCAGGCAGTCCGTTCTTGTAGCTGCGGAACAGCGGTTCGAAGCGCGGCACGATCAAGAGCAGCACGACCAGCAGCGCGGCACCGATGACGATCGCGAGCATCTTCGGGTAGCGCAGCGACGCTGCGATCCCCCGGCGCACCTGTTCCTCCTGCTTCAGCCACTCGAGCACGTTGGCGAGCGTCTCGTCGAGCGCCCCGGACTCCTCGCCTGCGACCAGCGCGCCGAGGAACAGCGGCGGAAAATCGCGGTGATAATGCTCGAGCGCGCAGGACAGCGGCGTGCCCGCCAGGATGTGGCCGCGCGCGGTCTGACAGACCTCGCGCAGCCGCCGGCTGCGCGTCTGCTGGGCGATGATGGCGAGCCCTTGCGCCATCGAGAATCCGGCCCGCTGGAAGGTGCGCAGGTAGCGCCCGAACTCGAGCACCTGGCGCGAGCTGAGCGGCGTTCCCTTGCTCGCGCCAGCGGGCGCCGCGGGCTCGGCGTGGTCGCGCGCGCGAGATCTGGTGGCGGTGCTCATGACGCGTGCGTCAAGAGTGTGACGCCGAGCACCTCTTCGATGCTGGTGACGCCTTGCCGCAGCTTGTGCGCGGCGTCCTCGGCAATGGTGCGCATGCCGGTCGCCTGCGCCAGCACCCGCAGCTGCTCCGGCGATGGCTGGCCGACGATGCCTTCGCTGATCGCGTCGTCGACGATCAGCACCTCGAACACGCCGACGCGGCCGCGGTAGCCCGTGAATCGGCAGAGATCACAGCCGCGCGGCCGGAACACGTGCGCCGCCTCGGCGATCCCCAGCTGAGCGAGCGTCGCCTCGGGCGGCGCGTGCGGCTCGCGGCAGGCAACGCACAGCTTCTTCACCAGGCGCTGGGCGATCACCGCGCGCAGCGACGCCGAGACCAGGAACGGCTCGACGCCGAGATCGAGCAGGCGAGCGACCGCGCTGGCAGCGTCGTTGGTGTGCAAGCTGGCGAGCACCAGATGGCCGGTGAGCGAGGCCTGCAACGCAACCACGGCGCTCTTGGCATCGCGAATCTCACCCACCATGATCACGTCGGGATCGTGGCGCAGGATTGCCCGCAGGCCATCGGCAAAGTCGAGCCCGGCGCGCGGGCTCACCTGGATCTGCCGCACTCCCGGGATCAAAGACTCCACCGGATCCTCGATGGTGACGATGTGCCGCGTCGGCGAGCGCACCATCTGCAGCGCCGCATACAGCGTCGTGGTCTTGCCGCTGCCGGTCGGACCCGTGACCAGGATCAAGCCATGCGGAGACTTCAAGCTCTGCTGGAAGCGCTTGACCTCGGCCTCGGCCAGCCCGAGCTGGCCGAGATCGCCGATCTTGCGGTTGAGCGGAACCACCCGCAGCACCACGTTCTCGCCCAGCACCGTCGGGATGATCGACAGACGCAGGTCGACGTCGCCGCTGTCGCTGGCGTGGTGCAGGTGCCCGTCCTGGGGCCGGCGGCTCTCGGACAGGTCGAGTTCGGCGAGCACCTTGAGGCGGGCCACCAGCGGCGCATGCAGGTCGCGCGGCAGGCTCGCTCCCGGCTCCAGCACGCCATCGACCCGCAGTCGCACCTTCACGCCATCCTTCTCCGGCTCCATGTGCACGTCGCTCGCGCCGCGCGCGATCGCATCCTCCAGGATCAGATCGAGGATCCGCACCGCGGGCGCGTCACCGCTGCGGCGCGCGCCGCCCTTGTTCAGCGTCTGGTCGATGTCGCTCTGGATGTTCGAGCTCGCGCCGTACAGCCGGGTCAGCGCCGGCACGATGTCCTCTTCGAACGCGAGACACAGCTCGAGCCGCATCTTGAGCTGCGCCTCCAGATCCTGCAGCGCCAGGTCGTCGAACGGGTCGGCGCAAGCGAGCATGAGCGAGTCGCCGGTGCGAAACAGCGGCACGATCTTGAGCGTGCGCGCCACCTCGTTCGGGATCAGGCCGGCGAGCGACTGGTCGAGCTGAAACGTGCTGAGATCGAGGAACGGGACATGGTAGTGATCCGCGAGCGCATCCGACACGGCATCGCGCGGCACGCCGAGCGTGAGCAGCACGGAGCCGATCGGCCGCTCGAGATCCTGATTCGACAGCTGATCCTCGACGCCGGCGAGCTGGGCGCCCTGGCCGCGGAGCTTGTTCAGGATCTGGTCAAGTATCTGCCGGCGTCCCATGGCACGACCCCCACCGCATCATTCATCGTGAGATTGCCGGAGCTTCTTGACTTATTGTGATGCGGATGACGACACAGAAGATGCATGAGAAACGGTGCCAAGATCCTGCTGGTCGAAGATGACGCGCTGACTGCCGAGGTGCTGCGCCGCGTGCTGGAGAAGGCCGGCTACTCGGTCGAGCTGCGCAAGGAGGGCAACGAGGGTCTGCGTGCTGCGCGCTCGCTCAAGCCGGCGCTGATCCTGCTCGACTTCATGCTGCCCAACCTCGACGGCCTCAAGGTGTGCAAGTTCCTCAAGTGCGACGCGGCCACGCGCGGCATCCCGGTCATGATGCTGAGCGCCGCCGCGGACCAGGAGCTGCAGGCGGCGGCCAGGAGTGCCGGCGCCGATGACTTCTTGCCCAAGCCGGTCGACATGAAGCTGTTGATGGAGCACGTGCGCAACCTGCTCAAGCCATCGCCGCTGCCCGAGGCGTGACGGCCGCGCAGCCGCGCAGGACCGCGCGCGCCAACCCGTCGCCTCGCGTCGCGCTCGCGTGCCACCATGTCGGCGTCCGAACGTGCGCACCGGCGCGCAACCAGGCGCACCCACGAGCGCGCTCGCCCGATCGGCAGCGGCGCCGGCTGGGCTCGTCGATCGCGCACCAACGCGCGCCTCGTGGACCAGCCTTCACGGCGCCGCCGCAAGCATGCCGGTCTCTGCTTTGCGTGCGACGCACCGTCGCGTGAGCGCGCTGCGCGGTGCAGCGTCCTCACACCAGACGAACGTCCCTCCTCGTGGAAGCACCAACATGCACCAGCGAATCGCAACGATCCTCCTGGCCGCCGGCGTGCTCGGCAGCCAATCCAGCGCGCAGGGCGTGCTGTTCGACTTCGACAACGCGCCGCTCTACACGCCGATCCCGCCGCCGCTCGACGTGACGGTGAGCGGCATCACCGCCCGTCTCTCGGCAACCGGACAGGGCTACTCGATCCAGAACGCCGACGTCATGGGATTCACGCCGCAGGGATTCGGCGGCCGCTGCATCTACCCGAGCAGCGTGTACCTCGCCGACCTGCTGATCAGCTTCTCGGTGCCGATGGTGGACTTCGCCATCATGTATGCGCCGCAGGAGCTCGGCTGCGATGATTCCGCGACGATGCGCGTCACCGCCTACATGGACGCGACCTACGTGGGCACCAGCACCACCACCGCTCCCAACCCGGGCACCTGGCCCACGGGGCTGCTCACGTTCACCTCGACCAACCCGTTCAACAACGTCGTCGTGCACTACGACCAGCGACCGCCGACCTGCCAGGACTACGGCACGATCTTCATGGCCGACAACATGACGGTGACGCCGGCGCCCTCGGCATCGTGGACCAACTACGGATCCGGCTGGGCGGGCACGCACGGCGTCCCGGCGTTCGTTGCGAGCGGCAATCCGTGCTGTGCAGCACGCTCCACGCTCGACCTTGCCAACTCGCTCGGCGCCAGCACGGTCGCCGCGCTGCTCATCGGCCTCACGCGCGCCGACCTCCCCACCGTCTACGGCGGCCACGTGCTGCTGCTGCCAATCACGGCGATGATGCTGAGCCTGCCCGCCGGCGGCCTGCCGCTCGCTGGCGCGATCCCGTGCGATGGCGCGCTCAGCGGGCTGGCGATCGACCTGCAGGCGCTCGAGATCGATCCCGGCGCGTCGCGCGGCGTCTCGTTCACCCGCGGGCTCGAGCTCGTGCTCGGATCGTGAGCGCGTGCGAGGCGGGTCGCGCGCCGGATACCGGAGCGCGACCCGCGCGCAATCGCAGCCCCGGCGCGTGCGACAACGTGCCAGCACGAGCGTTCGGCCAGCCTGCACAACCCTCGACATGTCGCCGAGCAACGCTAGCTCGGCGAGGATGCTGCTCTGCATGGGGAGCACTCGCACCCGCGAGCTGTTCCGCCCACGGCTCGAATTCGTGTGAGACTCGGGCCGCCATCCAGGCTAGCCTGTCTCTCGGATCGCCCCTCCACGAGCGTGACCGGGACGAGCGGTGAGCGCGCGCAAGCAGCAGAAGCAACAGAGGCGGAAGGTCGAGATCCGGCGCCGGCGGCTGGAGCACGAAGCGCACGGGCGGGCGGCGGAGCATTTCCTGTTCGCCCGCGACGCATTCGAGCATGGCGATGCCCCTTTGGCCATCGCTTTGTGCGAGAAGACGTTGCGCGTGGATCCGTCGTTCGCGGATGCACACCTGATCCTCGCCAGCCTGCTGGTCCCGATCGATGCCGCCCGCGCCGCCGCGCACACCAGGCGCTATCTCGAGCACACAGGTACGCCCGATGCACGTCTGCTCGTCGACCTGGCGCATGCGTTCGCGGATGCCGGCGATTCCGAGCTGGCAGCGCAGCTGGTGCAGATCATGCAGGGTCACGGCGGGAATCGCTGGTTCCGCCCGCGCCGGCTGCTCACGGCGACCCCAGCGATCGCTGCGTCACGACGCCGCACCGCGGGGCGCATTGCGCGCGCGCCCGCACGAGAGCCGCCGCACCCTGCGCCGGAGCTGCCGGTGGCGCCACCCGTTCCCTCGCCGCCAGCGCCGGTGGCGGGCAGCGTGCCGACGATCGAGCAGCTGCCGCTCCGATTCGAGTTCGACTTCGCCGAGGTGGTGCGCGTGCTGGAGCAGTCGCACTACGACTCGCCCGATGATCACGCGCTCAGGCTCGCGGCCGAACGGCTCGCGCTGTTCGATGGATTCGATGCGTTGCTCGCTCTCGATGGGTTGCAGGGCGTCACGCACATGCGCCACCAGATCGAGACCGTGCGCAAGGTTCTGTGCTCGTACCGCGGCCGCGCGCTCCTGGCGGACGAGGTGGGGCTCGGCAAGACCATCGAGGCCGGACTGGTGCTGAAGGAGTACGTGCTGCGCGGCCTGGCGGAGCGCGTCTTGATCCTGGTGCCACCGTCGCTCGTCGGCCAGTGGCTGGGTGAGCTGCGGGACAAGTTCGGCCTCGACTTCGAGACCACCGACAGCGCGCTCTACCGCAGCGACGCGGAGGCGTTCTTCGGCACGCAAGCCCGCATTCTCGCGTCGCTCGACACCGCCAAGTCGGAGCGCAATCAGCGGCTCCTCGCCGCGCTCGAGTTCGACCTGGTGATCGTCGACGAGGCGCATCGCCTGCGCCGGCGGACCTCGGCGGCATGGAGGCTCGTGGACGCGCTGCGCTCACGCTACTTGCTGCTGCTCACCGCCACGCCGATCCAGAACGACCTGCTTGAGCTGTACAGCCTCGTGACGCTGCTCAAGCCCGGCCACTTGAAGACCCCGGCCCAGTTCAAGCGCGACTACGTCGAGCGCGGTGATCCGTGTTCGCCGCGGCAGCGCGAGAAGCTGCGCCAGCTGCTCGGCGAGGTGATGGTGCGCAACACCCGGGCAACGGTCGACATCGCCTTGCCGCCGCGTCATGCGGAGACGCGCTGCGTGCAGCCGACGATCGAGGAACGCCAGCTCTACTGCGACCTCACGGCGTTCGTCAGGCAGCAGTTCGCCATGCAGGGTTCGCTGGACCGCTTCACGCTCCACATCCTGCAGCGCGAGGCGGCCTCGAGCCCCCAGGCGCTGGTGTCGACCTTGCGTGCGCTGGGCGAGCCCGGACGACTGCCAGCTCCTGCCGAGTCGATGCGCGCAAGGCTCGAGGCAATGGCATCCGCGCTTCACTCGAGCCGCAAGGCACAGGCGCTGCTGCAGATCGCGCGCGAGCACGGCGAGAAACTGGTCGTGTTCACCGAGTTCCGCGCCACCCTCGACTTCCTGGCGCGCCAGCTCGAGAGCGCCGGTGTGCCGTTCGCCGTCTTTCATGGCGGTCTCACGCGCCTCGAGAAAGAGCAGAGCGTGCTCCGCTTCGAGCGCGAGGCAGACTTGCTGCTCTCGAGCGAGATGGGAAGCGAAGGGCGCAATCTGCAGGTCGCGAGCGCGATCGTGAACTACGACATCCCGTGGAATCCGATGCGCATCGAGCAGCGCATCGGCCGCGTGCACCGCATCGGTCAGACGCGCAGGGTCGCGATCTACAATCTCGCCGCAACCGGCACGGTGGAGGATCACCTGCTCACCATCCTGGATCGCAAGATCAACCTCTTCGAGCTCGTGATCGGGGAGCTCGACATGATCCTCGGCAACCTGCGCGACGAGCGCGAGTTCAGCGAGCAAGTGCTGGATGCCTGGGCCGGGAACCCGGACGACCGGGCGGCTGGCGAGGCTCTCGACCGCCTGGGAGAGGATCTGGTTCAAGCACGCCGCGCGTACGACCGCACCAAGGCACTCGATCGCGCACTGTTCGCGGAGGACTTCGAATCGTGATCGCGCGCGCCGCCAGCACCACGTGCGACCTGACGAAGGAGTTCGTGACCAGAGCGCTGCTCCACGCCGGAGCGCTGGTCGAAGAGAACGGTGGCGCCCTGGACACCGTGGTCCCGAGCGAGCTCGCGCAACGACTCGCGGTCCCGGAGAGCACGACGCTCGCGTTCGGCAGGGTCGACGGTGCGCCATCGGCTGCCGTGCCCGCGACGTTCGGCAGCCCATTCCTCGAGCGGCTGAGCACGCTGCTGCGCGAGCGAGGTGGCGCTACCAGGCTGCGCCTGCAGGGAATCTATCTCAAG
The DNA here is from genome assembly GCA_046349655.1 of Planctomycetota bacterium. Classification (GTDB taxonomy): domain Bacteria; phylum Planctomycetota; class B15-G4; order B15-G4; family JAXMBY01; genus JAXMBY01. Next base: position 255 of record JAXMBY010000030.1, on the reverse strand, counting down.
CGCCAAGGACTCGCCGATGCGCTGGCACGCACGATGAGCTTTCCCAATGCGAAGCTGGCGGTGCAGAGCGCGGTCGAGACGTCGGCGAGCTACCTCGTCTTGCATGCGCACTACCGGGCGGCGTCGGAGACGCGTGAGGAAGGCATCTTCGCGCTGTGTCTGAACGAGCTGTCTCTGCTGAGCGTGCCGGCGCTGCTCGAGCAGGCGGCTCTCGACGACGCCGAGCCGCACGCCTTCGCGGAGGCACCGGCGCGG
>JAXMBY010000029.1:0-74951 GCA_046349655.1 Planctomycetota bacterium | reverse complement strand
CGACCGTGGGACTAGTCACTCAAGACGATGCGCGAAAGCAACAGGTCTCCGCAGGAAAGGTGATTTCCACCGATCCGCCCTATTACGACAACGTCGGGTACGCCGACCTGTCGGACTTCTTCTATGTCTGGCTTCGACCTTCCTTGCGCCTGGTCTTTCCTGACATCTTCGCCACGGTAGCCGTGCCAAAAGCGGAAGAACTGGTGGCAACACCAAATCGGCACGGGGGGAAAGAGAAGGCGGAAGTTTTCTTTCTCGATGGCATGTCACAGGCCATGAATCGCTTGGTCGAGCAGGCACACCCAGTCTTCCCCGTCACGATCTACTACGCATTCAAGCAGGCCGAGAGCAGTGATGATGGCGGCACGTCGAGCACTGGCTGGGAGACATTTCTAGATGCGGTGATCCGTGCCGGATTCGCCATCACGGGCACATGGCCGATGCACACCGAACGTGAGGCACGCAGTCGAGGCATCGATTCCAATGCCCTCGCCTCCAGCATCGTCCTCGTCTGCCGCCCGTGTCCGGCCAACGCCGCTACAGCAACACGCCGCGACTTCCTCGCTGCTCTGAAGGCCGAGCTGCCGGTCGGGCTCGCGCAGCTCCAGAAAGCGAACATCGCGCCGGTGGACCTAGCCCAGGCGGCGATCGGTCCTGGCATGGCGGTCTACACGCGCTACGCGAAAGTGCTCGACGCCGAGGGGAGGCCACTCCAAGTCCGCGAGGCGCTTGCGCTGATCAACCAGGTCCTCGACGAGGTGCTCGCCGAGCAGGAGGGCGACTTCGATGCCGACAGCCGTTGGGCGCTCGCCTGGTTCGAGCAGCACGGTTTCGCAGAAGGTGAGTACGGCGTTGCCGAAACGCTCAGCAAAGCAAAGAACACAAGCGTTGCCGGCATGGTCGAGGCCGGCATCCTGGAATCGAAGCGAGGAAAGGTGCGGCTGCTCAAGCCCGATGATCTGCCCGATGATTGGAACCCTGCCGCCGACTCTCGCCTCACTGCGTGGGAGGTCGTCCATCACCTCGTGCGCGATCTTGCCAGTGGCGGGGAGAGCACTGCGGCGGAACTTGTTGCGAAGCTCGGAACCAAGGCGGAGGTTGCCCGTGAGCTTGCGTATCGGCTGTACTCGATCTGCGAGCGGAAGAAGCGCGCGCAGGAAGCGCTCTCATACAACGCGCTTGTTCAGAGTTGGCCTGAGATCTCGCGCCTCGCCCGCGAACCCACGAGAGTCCAACCACGCCAACGCGGGCTGTTTGGGGAGGAAACATAAGCGATGGCATTGAGCAACCACGAACGAGTCGGCAAGGCTATGGAGTTCTTGAAATCAGGGCTCGGCCCCTTCATCGAGCGTGAGTTCAAGAACCTCTACAAGAACGCTGCGCTTGCCGAAGCGCAGAAACTCATGACGAGTGAGCGACTTGACGTGAGTCGCCCGCTAGCTTCCTGGGATGTTGCCGCACTCCTGCGACTGATGTGGGACGGCTGGAACGACGTCTTCCGAAAGATCCTTGGTCAGGCAGAGCGCACGCTGGTGAGCGAGCTACGCGATGTTCGGAACAAGTGGGCTCATCAGGAACCGTTCTCGGGCGACGATGCCTATCGGGCACTCGACTCTACTGGGCGCCTCCTCACCGCCGTGTCAGCGAAGGAGGGCGAAGAAGTCGAAAAGATGAAGATGGAGCTTCTTCGCGTCCGGTTCGACGAGCAGATGCGGACGGAGAAACGGAAGTCCACGGGAACGGCGATCGAGACGCAAGCAACAGGTCGTCACTTCTGGCGCGAGGTTGTGAGTCCGCACAAAGATGCGCGGCCGCTATCAGCAGGCCGAATTCGCTGACCTGTGGCAGGTCTACATCGGAGAAGGGACCGACGAGCAAGAGTCCGGTTGAGTTTTTCCGCTGCACGTACCTCACGGAGACGAAGCAAGCTCCTCGCTGTAAAGTGCTGTCCGGCGTCTGGTAAGCGGGGTGGCGACCCCGTTGTGCAGCTCCAGACCAATTTCGGTGGTGGTGAAGACGCATCTCCGATGCTCGCGCTCTACCACCTCTTCTCGGGAACCGCGCCATGAGCTTGCAGGCATCGACGACGTGCCGAAACAGGCTGAAACTTCGAAGCCCTTCGCGCCAAGCGCGTCGTTTTCGTCGGGAATAAGATCTCCCCGGCAACCCGTCGACTAAGGCGGACGGTACGGTTGTCCGTACCCTTGGGGTGAGCTCGCCGGCAGCTCGGTGGCAAGGAAGCCCTCGCCATGAAGGCCGACGACGAGAAGGCGACAAGCCCAGGCGACAATCCGTGCGCTCTACAATGCCTACGTACCCTGCCTCGTCCTGATCGACGAGTGGGTCGCCTACGCGCGACAGCTCCACGATCGCGCGACCTGCCGGCAGGAAGCTTCGAGACGCAGTTCAGCTTCGCCCAGGCTCACCGAATCGGCGAAGCTGCCAAGAACTCGCCTGTACATGATCAGCTTGCCGGCTTCGACACCGCCGGTCACCCCATACGCAAGCCGAGCGGATCTTGAAGTCGGCGGCCAGCGTGGACGTAGCGCTCGAGCGGTTGCGGAAACGTCATCGGTCGAGTCGAGCTGTCCTTGGCGACTCGCCAGTGCTGAGGAGGGTCGTAGATCAGTTCGCCGTCGTCTTTTCGAACTGCTCGTGGAGAAGAGCGGTGTTCGTTGCTCGCGGACAGCGTCGCACGCGAATTCGCGAATCTCTACCGGACGCAGGCCGAGGAGTTCCCAACCGAGCGCCGTGCCGGTGATCGATGAGAAGCGGCTTGGGAAGCCGCGTACCCGATCCATCCTGAGATCTTTGACTGACTTCACGGAGACTGGTCAACGCTGGTGGTGCTCAGGCGAACGCGCGGCGTGTTACGCCTGATGGCCGCCGTAATCCACAGCCCAGGAGAAGGGCGATCGGAACGGCCATCCTGCCTTCGACGGTCCCGATTGACGACCGGCGCGCAGTTCGAACTCACGCGCTACCTCGCGGACAACTGGCCACCGGTCATTGAGAAGGATGTCGATGGCCCAAGCCTCGCTTCCGCTGCGGCTGGACGGTGAGGTCCCAAATCTCGGTAAGTTCGCCGCATGCCGGCGCGTCGCGCGAACCATTTACCTCGGTTCTGCGCCGACCGCGACCGCGGCCAACCGCGGCCTTGAGGATCGTCGCGTGAAGCTCGGATGCGTCATGCCAGGCGAGTCGCCTGCCGTATTCGGCGACGCTCTGCGACGCCTTGCCGGGGCTGCGACCTACCTCTACCAAGATGGCTCGCGCTTTTGGTACTCGACACAGCCTTCGGTAACGAGCCTTGCCGAGGATCGGGCCGAGCAGAACAAGCGCAACCCGGACGCCGTCGCGCGAGAACTCGAGAAGCGCGTTCGAGAGGACGTGCGCAAGGTGGGCGACTTCAGCCGCGTGCATGCCCTGCCCCAGGGCGCGCAAGACGTCCCTGACGATCTTGACGCTCGCCTCGTCGTCCTCGGCATCGATCAACCGTGCTCGAAGGAGGCCGGGACCGCGGCCGAGGCTGCGGCGAAGGCCATCCTTGAGTCGCGCGGTACGGCTCCCAGGCTCTATCGGAATACGCTCGTCTTCCTCGCCATCGACAAGACTCGCCTTCAGGACTTGGACGAAGCGATTCGGAAGTTCCTGGCTTGGGAATCGATCCTGAACGAGAAGGATCAGCTCGACCTCTCTCCCCATCAAGTTAAGCAAGCGCAGACGCAGCATGAGGCGGCGGACTCGGTGGTGACGGCCCGATTGCCTGAAGCGTACCAGTGGATACTCGTTCCTACACAGGGGACAGCGCAAGCCACGATCCAGTGGCAGATCGTACGTCTCACTGGCCAGGAGGCTCTCGCCGTACGAGCCAGCAAGAAGCTTCGGAACGACGAGCTTCTCGTCACCTCCTTCGCGGCGTCGCGACTCCGGATGGATCTTGATCGGGTACCGCTCTGGCGCGGCGACCACGTCGCCATCAAGCAGCTGGTCGAGGACTTCGCGCGCTACCTCTACTTGTCACGGCTCAAAGACCCGTCCGTGCTCATCGCCGCGGTTCGTGACGGTGTCGCGCTGCTCACGTGGACGCAGGACTCGTTCGCATACGCCGATAGCTACGATGATGCGGCTAGGCGATACCAAGGCCTGCGTGCTGGTCGCCTCGTTCCTGTCACCGACACCGACGATCCCGGCCTACTTGTTCGCCCGGAGGTTGCGCGCAAGCAGCTTGCCGCTGAGACAGCGAGTGCGTCCACACAAGGGGGTGCATCAACCAGCGTCCCGACCAGCCCAGGTACAGCTGGCTCCACAAGTACGGCATCCGGAACGAGTGCCGCGGTTGACCCAGCCAAGCCGCGACGGTTCCACGGTAGCGTCGCTCTTGACCCCGCGCGTGTCGGCCGAGACGCAGGCCGCATCGCAGACGAGGTCATCGCTCATCTTGCTGGTCTTGTTGGAGCGAGCGTCACGGTGACCCTCGAAGTCGAGGCCCACAGCGTACTCCAGACCAGGTCGTTCGCACCGTGACCGAAAAACAGCCGCACCCTGGAAGTTTACTTCACACGGCTTCGAGACAGAGTGAAACGACCATGTCGCTGATCATCGCAGTCTACGTGCCCACGGAACGTCATTTCAGGTGATAGCTTTCGTACGACGGGCACACTTGCTCATGAGCAGGCGCAACCCACGCCGACCGACCCGAATGCAAAGATCTCCGTGCAAACACAGGTCGTGTTATCTGATTCGACGGACAAAGTGTTCCTGGTTCATAAACAGTTCGGCATCGCGACGTGGGGAGCAGCGATCATCAACAACCTACCGGTCGCTCACTACGTGGAGCAGTTCGAGGTCGGAGTGGCGTCTGAAGCGCCCGGCACCACGGTCGAAGTCGAGACCAAGCTTCTCTCGTTCTTTCAGAACGTGAGCTCCGCCTCAACGCGGGTTCGTTGTTGCAGGCTACGACGGGGGCACGCCCTGGGTCGGCCATTGCCAACCCCGAGAAGAACACAACTGTGAGGCTCAACATTGATGCTGCGACAGGTGCCGTAAACTACGGAATCGTGCGGGGCGGGGACACGCTCGTCGTCAACCGGTTGCTCAGCGAACCGCAGTTTCATCCGCTCTGGAACCTGATGAGCGGTCCAAGACGCCGTCGATTACTCGCGCCACCCGATCCGATCGACGATCGATCAGATGCGGTTCGGAGCTGCGCTCCCTGACTGTTGGCGGCCTGATCGATACGCTCGTCATCACACCGGCCGGCTCACCCTCGCCCGCAAAGAACTTACGCATGTAAGGCGGCACGTCGGCTACATCCAAGAGCCAGCGAGCGCGCCAGGCGTTCGCTCGCGTTTAGCCTTCGCTCTCCTGCCGCGGGGTCTTCATTTTTCCGCCTGAGTGTGCGGTTTCACCTCGGGCCTTCACAGCTCGAGGCCCGAGGTCACCTTCTTCATCACGATGGCCTAACCCAACGCTTGGGGCGAGAACTCCGGATGGAGATCTGTGATCCAGGCCTCGACCTGGTCGCGAAAGGCCAGGCGATACGAAAGAGCTCCTCTGCCTCCGTGTCCATTACGACACTTCCGACTTCATAGCTGAATTCCGTTTCGCCATCCCGACAGGTGTCAAAGTACGCAGCGAGCTTCTCGATGGAGCTTGCCATGCCGCTCCCCGAGCGCGACGAACGTGTTGCGGTGCGCTCTGAGCTTTCACCCGACAGTCGGAGGCCCGAATCGTCATCGTGGCTAGCGATCGCACCGCGTTGTAGGCCATCGAAAAACGGCCTTCGGCGGAGAGCTCAGGTAGGGAGGCGTCCTTTAGGCTTCGCGCGACGATGGCGCGAAGCTCGTCCAGCTCCGCGCGCGTTCCCTTGCGCTGCTCGACTCGGTTTTGCTTCAAGGGCTTGGCCCAGGTCGTCCTCCCTTCCTAGCACAAAGAGCTTCTGCCCCTCAACGAGCGCCTGCACGAAGCGATCTCCCGCGCTCGCTCGCTTTCGAAGCTCCGCAACACTCAAGACGGTAGGGTTGATCGGACGCCCGAGGTCCGCGTTTGGGCGAGTGCAGCGACATCCGACAGCCCGACCTCTCCGATGACGAGGAGGTCGATGTCGCTTTCCGAAGCTCTCGCCTCGCGCAACGGAACCATACACAAACGCGCTCCGGATGCGCGGTGCAATGACGAAAGCGCTGATCGGAGAGTGTCGACAACGCCTGCCGTTTTCACGATGAGGCCGTGAAGCTCGGGGAAGATGACCGACTTTCTTCTGCCGAGAAATAGAGGCGGTTGCCTTCGCGCTCGCCTTGAGGACTTCAGCCTCGGTGAGCGCGGCAAGCTCTCGCTGGAGACTGGAGGGTCGAACGTTGGAGTTCCCGTGCGAGCTGCGAGAGATAAAACTCTTGTCCCGGCGTTCGAAAGAGCCGTGTGAGGAGTTCTTTCCCGGTCTTAGGAACAAGACCTGAATGGCACGCATCTTACGCTTCATGCGTACGATTATACGCTCATTGCGTAAGGCGTCAAGGTTCACTGTCGTGGGCCGAAGCAAACATCTCCCCACCTTGCGGCCTCTCCGGCAGCATCTCAAGCAGCCTCACCACGTTCTCGCGGGTGAGCACCCTTGCGCCTGCAAGAAGCATCTTCTCCGGGAAGGAGAGCGCTCGGTTCAACGTGAGGGACTTCCGCGAAGGAAGAGCGGGCCGGCCGAGCCGAAGCTGCCGCTTCCTGCCTTGATACTGCGTCCCGCCCCCTCACCCGCTTCGATGATCACGGTCGCATCTGACAGAAGGGCCATCGTTCGGTTTCGCATCGGAAAGTTGCCGGCGTGCGAGGAGCGTTCGGGGGCAAACTGCGAGATCGCGAGATGCTCCTTCAAGTGATGGCCCGAAAGAGCGCAAGGTTCTTGCTCGGGTACGGCTTGTCGAGCGACGTTCCAAGAACCGCGATCGTGTGCCCACCCTCGCTCATCGCCGTCTCATGCGCCGCCGTATCGATCCCTTCAGCTAGCCCGCTCACAACGACAACACCGCTCCTCGCAAGCATCCCTGCGAGAACCGCTGCTCGCCTCATGCCTTCGCGTGACGCCTTCCGTGTACCGATGACCGACACGCGGGGTCCTCGCTGGAAAAGCGATCGGACCAAGAAAACAGAACTCCGCAGGCGCATACTTTTCCGACCGCGCTCAATGGTCCAAGAAGTTCCTCGACAGGGATGCTCGTGTAGTTCACCGGCTCATCCTACAACCGTGTGCAGCACGACACCGGGTGACGTTGTCGCCTCTGTCGGCGCGCTCCCCTCCCGCGCGGTTTTTTCAATCCTCCGTCTGAGTCTGCGGCCCGGCCTCGGGCCTTCACAGCCCCAGGCCCGAGTGAATCCGCTGTGGTGAGCAGGTTGGTTCTTTCGCCCCTCCGTGAGGTGTGCGGGCACCGAGGGCCTCATCTGCAATGCTGCATGCCGGGCAAGAAGTGCGCAGCCCGATCTTGGGCGGCCCGGCGCGCAGCTTGCCTTCCCTTGAACCGTTCCAACTACGCTCTTGGAGTCTATTCAAGGTCGGCTAGCGTGACAGCAAAGTCGATCGTGCGGAGCAGAAGTCGTTCAAGCGTGGTGAGTTGCTTCGATCTTCCGGTGTCGTCCAGGAGACCCAACCGCAGCAAGTGGTTGCGGTAGCTTTCGTGGATTGCTGCTCGTCAATCTGTTTCCCTGAGGTCCCATGGACGACGAGCGCGGCCTGAGAATGGCGTCGTGCGTTGCGTAGAACTCCTTGTTCAACGCCGGGTGTTCGCCGTAGGCCCCGAGGATGATGATCTCGGCGTTGTTGCGCCTGCCGAGAATCGAGAGAAGGTAAGCTGAAGCTCAAGCACCTCGCAGGCATCCTCTGCCTGGAAGGCCGTTCTTCAGGAGCGAAGCAATGTACGACACACGTTCCTCGCTCAAGGCGCGCGAGGCTTGGATCATCCCGTCCTCAAGGAGATCCACGAAACCGGGTTCAGTGAACTTCCGCTGCTTCACGCGATCTCGCTCAAGATCCTGAAGCTTCTCCTCGAGCGCCTTGAGCAGACGCGCGATGCGATCGACTCGCTGGTTCGGGATCAGGCTTCCAACGACTTCAGCAACGAGGGCGCCAACGAACGGAGCCGCCCCGAGCCCTCCTTTGACGAGTATGGCGATGACATCGGCAGCGTTGGTCCTGTCTGGCATGAGGCACCCTGTTGCGTAAGACGGTTTTGACAACGGAAATAATAGCTGGCGCGATGGATGGGCGCCACGTGTGGTGCCCTAAAGAGAACCGATCAAAACATCATCGAGCGGAAGCTGGTTCCCGAGACGATCAGGAAGTCGACGATGGCAACACCAAGCAGCTCGCCGGCTTTCTTGAGGCGTTCGAGCAGCTGTGCGTCTTCAAATGATGGCGTGAGGTCTCCGGATGGATGATTGTGGCCGCAGACGATCGCGTTGGCGTTCGCGAGATACGCGCCCTTCCACACCTCGCGGGGATGAACAAGAGCAGCGTTCAGCGTTCCCACCGAGACGGTCTCAACGGAGATCACGCGGTTCCTGCCGTCGAGATGTAGTACCACGAAGTGCTCGCGATCCTTCTGTTCCGATGAGCTCGGCAAGAAACTTCCCGGAGGCTTCAGAATCCTTAACCTCACGCGCTTTCTCTGAAACTCGGCTCGACATCTCGATGGTGACAAACCGCAGCGCTTTCTTTGGGGGCACGTGGGCCTCCTTCCTGCAAGCAGAACCGAATATGGGCACCACGGCGGCGCCTCGGAGAACGGCGCTGCGCGCGCTCTGCGAGACTTCGCGTGGTCTTGCGTCTACTCGAGGGAGGAAGGAACGAGCGGAGGAGCTTGCTCTCTACCACAGGGTTGGGGACGCGGAGAGGCGGATGGATCGCCGTGCGGCACAGAAGCCGCCGAACGAGCGGATGAAATCACGCTCGATGGCCGAACGTACCCTGAACGTGTCGAGTCTAGTCGTGGCCTTCGAGGTTCCTCAGATATCTTGGGACGCTCTTCGCGTGCCCCAGAATGTCCTCGGCAAGACCGCGCGCAGTAGGCGAAAAGGTGGTCGGCTCTCGGCGCCTTTGATGATTTGGTCCACCAGAAGGAGAATCTCCGTACTCGGGTCGGTTGACCGCTGACGCTGGAACCTTTGCGTGAGCGGCGAGGAACATCCGATGCTCTTCCTCAGAGGTGAACCACGGCCTGCCAAGCAGGCCTTCTTCGACCTCTTCGCTCCCATGCGCGGACCAGCAACGTTCGTGCATTTGGCCGTCGAGTGCTTCCTGCATCTGACCGAGGTTGAGTAGTCCCGTCCAGGGCCGTTGCATTTGAGGCGCGGGTGCGTAGGATCGCGTTTTGCGCGCTTCGCCCCTTCCTCCGGCGACTCCACCTAGCATCAAGGAGTTGCCCGATGACCAGCCCTTTCTTCCGCAAACTCAGAATCCCGCGGTCCGCTGCTTCTCACATCCGAGGAGGCGGCGGGGGAGTTCGGGATCTGTCCGAAAGCGCCGTGGAGCTCATGGCGCGCGGGGAGATCCCGCACGTTCGAATTGGTAGAGCGGTTCGGTACTCTCGGGAGGATCTCGAAAGCTGGATCGAGCAGAATCGCCGGAGAGGGCCTGGCCCGCGAGGTGATCCGTAAGGCTCGAAAAGCGGTACGATGTCGGTCGAGAAAGCTGCAGCGCCCACACGAGAAACGCAGGATGGCAACCATCTTCAGAAAGAAGGGCAGGCCTGGCTGGAGGATCCAATACTTCGACGGGCAGGGTCGCCGCAGGGAGCTTGCCACCGGAACGACAGACCGTCGGACTGCGGAGCGGATCGCGAACAAGCTCGCGGCCGACGTCGCGCTGCAGCGCGCGGGAGTCGTGGACGCGAGGTGACGAGACTTGCGGAAGATACTACCGCGCTCTCGCAGCAACTCCAAAGCTACTCAGCACCTTCGAGACGCCGTGGGGCGTGGGAAGCACACGATTCGAGATAAGGAAGCGGGGCTAAAGGCCCTCGTCGACGAAATCGATGCGACTCGACTGAGCGACCCCGCCGCAGAGCGCCGCTGGCCGCTTTTCTGGGGCGCCTTCGAGAGGCGGAAGAGCGGCTCGGACCGCGAATCACTACCGGGAAATCGTGGTGGCTTTCATCAACTGGTGCGGAAGACGGTGGACGCCGGCGCCAACCCGCTCGTCGTCCCCAATTCGACGAAGCCCGCGATCGCCGAAGGATCCGCCGTGCGCTCACCGGGGAAGAGCTGAAGAGACTGCTCGATGTCGCGACTGCTCGTGGCCGCAAAGCCTGGTATCTGATGGCTCTTTGGGGCGGGCTGGAGACTCGGAGCTCACGAGAATCACCTGGGGTGATGTGGAGATCGAGCGGGGGTTCTGACTATTCGCCAGGGGAAAGCCCATCGAGCGGATAACAGCCATGCATCCGAGCTCGTTCAGGAGCTGCGGAAGATCTGACCCGAGAACGTCGCTTCGGCTACTCCGCTCTTTGCCAGGGCGGTCACGAACCGGACGAGGCAGCGAGACTCTTCGAGCGCGCGAAGATCCTCCGGTCGCTGACGAGCAAGGGCGCTACGCCGACCTCCACGCTCTCCGAGCGACGCTTGGAACGATGCTCGCCCGGAAGGGCGTGCCCCCTCAGGTCGGCAGGCAGATCATGCGGCACGCCGACTACAAGACGACCCTCAAACACTACACGGCTCTCGATCTCGTCGACTCGGAGAGCGCTGTGCGGAGTCTGCCTGCAGTGGCCTCGGCTGCAGACGATGAGGCCGCTGGAGGGCAAAAGGGCGGCCAGCAGAATGGCCAGCAGTCAGCGCACGAAATCGTGCCAAACGGTGCGAGTACGTGCGAAGTGTTCCGATTGAGCAACGATAGGGATTCGAAGCGTAAACGAAGGTCACGCAAGGAAATGCAACCAGATGCGACGCCTTGCGAGATACGCCCGACAGGACTCGAACCTGTGGCCTGCGGTTTAGGAAACCGCCGCTCTATCCACCTGAGCTACGGGCGCGAGGAGGTGCCAGTCTCGCGGGACGGTGCGGGGGAGTCAAGCGCGGACACCGGCGTGGGGCACGAGCAGCGACCACACCTGGGTCGACGCGAACACCGCTGGGGCCACGATCGTCGATGACCTCCGTGCATCGCCTGAAGATCGCCTCCCCTCACCCTCCTCACCGCCCTCGCTCGGCGATCAGCTCATCGAGCGCGCCACGCAACCGCGCGAGGATCTGATCGTACCCGAACGCGCCGAGCTCCTTCGGGCCGCGCTTCAGATTCACGTGCGTGGGGCCGCACCACAAGCCGAGGTCGGCGTCGTCGGTCTCGCCGGGACCGTTCACGCGGCAGCCCATGACGGCGATGGTGATCCTGTGCTGCGCGGCGTACGCGGTCATCGCCTTCACCTGCTGCGCGAGCTCGATGAAGCGCTCGTTCTCGACCCGCGAGCACGAGGGGCAGGCGATGATGTTCAGGCCGTCGCCGAAGTTGGGCGGGACCGAGCGGAAGCGGCCGGCTTCGATGTCGCGGATCAGCTGGCGACCGACGTGGATCTCCTGGCCTTTGTCGTCGAACGGCAGGGTGAGCGAGACGCGGATGGTGTCGCCGATGCCGCGCGCGAGCAGCTGCTCGAAGGCGATGCGCGTCTTGATGATGCCGTCGGGCGGCAGGCCGGCTTCGGTGACGCCGAGGTGCAGCGGCACGTCGGGGCGCTCGGCAGCGAACCGCGCATTGGCTGCGACCACCAGCCTGGGGTCGGAGTCCTTGATCGACACGCAGTAGTCCCGGAAGCCGAGCTGATCGACGAGCTCGCAGTGATCGAGCGCTGACTGCACGATGGCGGCGGCGTGGTCGTCCTGGAATCGCGCGCGCTGCTCGGGCGCGATCGAGCCGGCGTTCACGCCGATGCGCAGGGCGAGGCCGTGCCTGGCGGCGACCTCGACCAGGAACGCGACCTTGTCCTTGATCGGCTTCTCGGGCTGGTGATGGTGCAGGTGCCCTGGGTTGTAGCGGATCTTGTCCACGTGCGGGGCGACCTCGGCGGCGAGCCGGTAGTTCTCCTGCAGGTCGACCGACAGCAAGGCTCGGGTCTGGCCGCGGATCTGCTCGAGCGCGCGCACGTCCGCCAGGCTGTCGACGGCGATGCGCACGAGATCTGCGCCGGCTTGCTCGAGCAGGTGCACCTGGCGCACGGTCGCGGCGATGTCCTGGGTGCGCGTGGCAGCCATGCTCTGCACGGCGATCGGCGCGCAGCCGCCGATCGAGAGCTTGCGAATGCGGATGGTGCGCGTCCTGCGCTCTGGGATCATGCTTCACCTGGCTGCAACGAGAGCCACTCATGTTAGCATGAGCTCCATGCGCGAGCAGCGGGTTGCTCGCGCACGGTCGCTCACGTGCCACAACCCCGATCCGCATGACGTCCCGAACCACAGCTCGCAGGCCGCTCGCCGCCGAGCGGCTGCCGCCGCTGCGCATCAAGCTGCCGGTGCCCTACTACAGTCAGAAGTTCGACTTCACCTGTGGGCCGGCGGCGCTGATGATGGCGCTCAAGTACTTCGACCCGAGCTGGGAGCTGAACCGCTCGCTCGAGCTGCAGCTGTGGCGCGAGTCGACCGTGATCTTCATGACGTCGGGCATCGGCGGCTGCGGTCCGGAGGGCATCGCCGCGGCCGGGGCGGCGCGCGGGCTGACGGTGCGCGTGGTGCTGAAGCGCAAGGACACGCCGGTCGTCGCGTCCGTGCGCCAGCCGAAGAAGCGCGCGGTGATCCGCCAGTGCCACAAGGAGCTGATGAGCCGCGCGGCGCGCCTGGGGGTCGAGTTCCAGTGCGCGGACTTCGACCTGCGCGAGGTCGAGGCGGTGCTGACGCACGGCGGGCTGGCGATCGTGCTGGTGAGCCTGTATCGCCTGCGCGGCACGAAGGAGCCGCACTGGGTGCTGGTGACCGGGTTCAGCCGCAAGTACATCTACGTGCACGACCCGTACCACGAGGAGGGCGAGCATCCGCTCGCCGGCCGGCATCTCGCGATCGAGCGCGCCGAGTTCCGCCGCATGAAGCGCTACGGCACCGACGTGCAGAAGTCGATGGTCATCGTCGCGCCGAAGTGGCTCGACCAGTTCCTCGACCACCTCGCCTGAGCGAGAGTGCGAGCTTGAGCGCGCTGGCGCCGTCCTCGTAGTAGCCGGCGAGCTCGCGCACGCGGCGCATGCCGAGGCTCGCGTAGAGCGCCATCGCCGCGGCGTTGTCGGGCCGCACCTCGAGCGTCAGGCGGTCCATGCCGAGCGTCCTGGCGCGCGCGATCGCCTGCTGCATGAGGCGGCGCGCGAGACCGTGGCCGCGGTGGTCGGGATGCACGGCGATGCTGTACACGCGCAGGCTGTGTGCGCGCGCGCGGCGCGCCAGCACCAGGGTCGCGGCGATGCGCCGCCGGCGCGCGATCACCCACACCTCGCTGGCGCCGCGGGCGAGGTAGCGCCGGTACTCGGCGGCGTCCATGCGGTCGGTCGCGAAGCACGCGTTCTCGACCGCCAGGATCTGCTCGAGATCGGCCACGCTGCCGCGGCGGATCATGGGCTCGCGATCAGCTCCGGGCTGGGCCGCGCGGCAGCGCCCCACTCGCCGGCGAGGAACCCGAGCACGTCCCGGTACACGCGCGGGTTCTGCAGGTCCTCGTAGCCGGCATCGATGTTGGGGTTGTCGTTCACCTCGATCACCACGAACTCGCTGCCGATCTGCTTCAGGTCGACGCCGTAGAGGCCGCCGCCGATGGCACGCGATGCGTCGAGCGCGACCTCGAGCAGCTTCGGCGGCGCCTGATCCAGCTCGACGGCTTGCACCTGGCATTCGATCACGTGTCCGGCCGCGTCCCGCTCGCGGATGCGCCAGCAGTTCTGCGCCATCACGTAGCGGCAGCAGAACAGCACGCGGCCGCCGAGCGTGGTCACGCGCCAGTCGAACTTCGACGGCACGAACTCCTGCACGACGATGCGATCGGCGCGGCGCAGGAAGCGCGTGCCGACGCGCACGAACGCTGCGGGATCGGCCACCTTCTCGACGTACTTGGAGAACGACGAGTTCGGCGCCTTCAGCACCAGCGGGCAGCCGAGCTCGTCGAGCAGGCGCGCGCCGGTCTCGGCGGTCACGTCGGCGCGATCGACGAATTGCGTTGCCGGGATGCGCACGCCGTGGCGCAGCAGGCGGCGATACATGTGCACCTTGTCACAGCAGATCAGGATCGACTCGGGATCGTCGATCACGCGCTTGCCGAGCAGCTGCGCGCTGCGCGCCGCGACGTAGGTCGTGTTCATCGGGTCGGTCAGCGCCCGCAGCAGGATGCCGTCGTAGCGCGGGAGCCGGTGCAGCTCGAGGCGGAACAGGAAGTCGAGCTCGTGGCCGAGCGCATCGGCCGCCTCGCGAAAGCGCAGCAGCGCGTTCAGCTCGGACGCGGTCTTGAGCGTGTAACGCTCGACGAATACGGCCAGCTTCGCCATGGTCCTGCCTCACATCCGCACGGCGCGGGTGAGCCGCGCGCGTACGGCGAAGGGCGGTGCCGAGGCGGGCTGCAGCGCCTGCTCGGCGGCGGCATCGTGCATCGCCACGCGGCGAGCATGCAGCACCGGCAGCGCCGCGGCCAGACGCAGGCCGCTCGCCCCGTCGATCACGAGCAAGCGCGCCAGCGGCACCCTGAATGCGGCGAAGAACTGCTCGGCGAGCCGCGCGTCGGCGCGATGCCGCGTGCGTCCCTTGGCGACCAGGAACTCGCGCACGGTATCGTGCGCATCGAGCTGTTCGGCCAGGACCGGATACATGCCCTTGTGCGACAGCTCGCGGGCGGCCTGATGCAGCGCGGCCGGCTCGGCCGCGACCCGGTACCTGGGCGTGGTCACGCCCACCGAGATCAAGAGCGCCGGGAGCGCGACATGGAAGGCATCGTTGACGAGGCGATGCGGCGCGACCGGGATGCCGCACAAGCTGGCTTTGAGCAGCAAGAGCGGCGGGGTGAATGCATCGAGCGCTTCGATGCACGAGGGGATGACCGTCTTTCCAGCGAACTCGAGGTCCTGCGACCGATAGTAGGCCTCACTCAGGTACCCGTAGTCTCCAGTGTCATCGATGAATAAGGGCGGCTCGGCCGATTGGTTCGGCAGCTCGCCGCTACTGCCAGAGCCTTCACTGTCGCTCATAAACGAACCAGGTCCTCCATTTTACGACCGGTGGGTTGTCGTGCTCATTGAGTCGGCAAACGGATGCCGGTCACTGAGGTGGTTTCCTCACGATGTTCGAGCAGGTAGCTCGCTGGCCTGACCCACTGGATCCGATCACCAACCTCGATCGAATCCACGACATCCATGCCGGCGACCACCCTGCCGAAGGAAGTGTAGCGTCCGTCCAGCCGCGGCGCATGGATCTGCATGATAAAGATCTGGCAACCGCCGGTGTCGGGTCCCGCGTTCGGCATTCCGACGGTGCCCCGCTGGAATGGCACGCGATTCACCTCGTCGCGCAGCGACCGGTTTCCGGTTCCCCAGCCGTCGCCGCGC
Organism: Planctomycetota bacterium; assembly: GCA_046349655.1. Taxonomy (GTDB): domain Bacteria; phylum Planctomycetota; class B15-G4; order B15-G4; family JAXMBY01; genus JAXMBY01. Next base: position 59,412 of record JAXMBY010000029.1, on the reverse strand, counting down.
GGGTCGAGCCCCTGGATCACCCAGTTCGATTCGACGCGATGGAACGTGAGCCCGTCGTAGACGCCCTGCTGCATGAGCTCGAGGAAGTTCTTCACGTGCGTGGGTGCCTCGTCGCGCAGCAGCTCGATGCCGATCAAGCCCTTGTCGGTCTTGAGATAGACCACCGGGTTGGGCGCGGCCACGAGGTAATCGACGCCGGCGCGCGGCATGACCTGGCGCACGACCGGGTTGGGCGCGGGCAGGAACACCTCGCCGGTCAAGGTCTTGAGCTGTGCGGCCGCGGCGCGGCGCACGGCGAGGTCGGCGTCGGCGAGCGCGGACTTGAGGAAGCCGAGCGAGCGCTCCTTCAGGAGCGCGGCGATGGTGTCCACGGCCGCGAGCCGGAACTCGAGCTGGTCAGGCGAGCTCGCCCCGGAGCACAGCTGCTCGAGCCGCTCGCCGTCGGCGGCCTCGCCGCACTTCTTCAAGCCTTGGGCGGCGAGCGTGCCGAGCGCCGCGTCGCCGGCGTCGAGCGCGGCCAGGCACGCGCGGCGGATCTCCACGCGCGGCTGCTCGGTCGCTTGCAGCGCCTCGAGCGCGGCGGCGCGCACCTTGAGATCGGCGTCGATGAGCAGGACGCGCAGCAGGTCGAGCCCGACCGCGCCGGGCACGAGCGCGGCGGCGCGCGCCGCCGCGTGCCGCATGCGCCAGCTCGAGGATGCGCTCGCGGAACGGATCGCCGGCAACGCGTTCTCGGGCTGCAGGCGCGCCAGGCCGAAGAGCGCGCTGCCGCGCACGGTCTCGGAGGCATCCGCGAGCGCGTGCTGCAAGGCCGGCATGGCGCCGGCCAGCGCCGGCCGCAGGCCGAGCGCCTCGGCGGCGGCGGCGCGCACGTGAAACGAAGGATGGCCGCCGTTGGCGAGCTCGAGCAGGCGCTGGGTGAAGCGCGGCTCCGAGGCGGCCGCCGGCAAGCCGCGCAGGGCCTCGACGATCACGCGCCAGTCGTTGTCCCAGAGGCGCTCGCCGATCGCCTCGCTCGCGGTCTCGGTGACCGGCAACAGCGCCAGGCCCCACACGCACACGCGCCGCACCTCGGGCTCGCGATCGCGCAGCCCGCGGCGGAGCGCGGGACCGCCGTCGGCGTCGCCGATCTCGGCGAGCGCGAGCGCGGCGGCGTAGCGCACTTCCGGGGCGGCGTCGGTGACCGCGGCGCCGAGCAGCTCGGTGCGGCGCTGGTAGAACGCCGCGTCGAGCGTGCGGCGCAGGCCGGAGCGCTTCGCGCCCAGGCGATGCTGCGCGAGCGCGGCCGCGGTGCGCACCTCGGGCTCGGTGTCGAGCATCAGCCGCAGGAGCTCGGCGGCGAGCGATTCGTCCTGCAGCTTGGCGAGCGCCTCGACCGCTGCGGCGCGCACCGAGCGCTCGGGGTCGGCGAGCAGCTTGCGCAGCGCGCCCAGCGAGGTGGACGAGGCGATCTGACCGAGCGCGAAGGCGCACTCGAGCCGCACGGATGCGTCGGCCTCGTTCTCGAGCTGTCGCTCGAGCGGCGCGGCGAAGCTCGCGTTGCGCAGCCGACCGAGGCAGCGCGCGGCGCGCCTGCGCAGCTCGACCTGGTCGGCGTGCAAGGCGGCGAGCGTGCCGGTGGGCGGGTCGCGCCGCAAGTCCTCCTCCTCGAGGATCTGATCGTAGACGGGCACGATCGAGCGCGCCGGCGCGGCGCAGCTCGAAAGCGAAGCGAGGAACGAGGCGACCAGGGCCGTTGCCACAGAGCGAAGCATCTCGCCTCCACCGGAGAATCTCACCAGGTCGTGCGGTATGTTGGGCCGGGCACCGAGCCAGCATCCTCCATCTTCGCAGAGGGAACCATGGGATTGAAAGATCGCTTGAACGAAGACCTGAAGGTCGCGATGCGCGCCCAGGACAAGGAGCGGTTGTTGATCCTGCGATCGCTGATCGCCGACATCAAGAACGAGGGCATCAAGCTCGGCAAGCGCGACGAGCTCGGCGAGGACGAGATCGTGGCGGTCCTGAAGCGGGCGGTGAAGACCCGTCGCGACTCGATCGAGCAGTTCACGCGGGGCGGCCGTCACGACCTCGTCGAACGCGAGCAGTTCCAGGTGCAGGTCATCGAGTCGTATCTGCCGCAGCCGATGTCGGCGGCGGACGTGCGCAAGGTGGTGGCAGAGGCGATCGCCGAGGCCAGCAAGGCGGGCGAGCCCGAGGTGGGCGTGGTGATGAAGGCGGCCATGGCGAAGCTCAAGGGCAAGGCCGACGGCCGCACCGTGCAGCAGCTGGTGGGCGAGCTGCTCAAGGGATGAGCGCGGTCTCGAGATTTTTCGTGAGGCCGCGCCCGCGGCGCGAGGCTCTAAGGGTCGGAACGAGCGACAAAGTTCCTGAGAAAACCAACCCGAAATTCCTACCTAGCGCGCCCGCCTGAGCGATGAGCTGAGACGGGCGTCCCGCCTTTTCTGGAGCCTGCGTGGAGCGGCCGGAACGAGCCGGCCGCGGCCAGATTATTGTTGCGGTGACGAGGGCTCGGTTCGGCTCTATAGCGTGTCGGATGGGATGATGAGTGATGCGATGACGATGATGATGGATTCTCTGGGAGAGATGGCCTAGGAGCCCCGGCGCCTACGCGGAGTCTACCGAATCGCCTCTCTCCCATCCACGAACGCCACCCGGTACGTTGCCGGCGTGGCGTTCGCGTTTTGCCTGGCCGCGCGTTGCTTCGCGATGGCATGCCCGACGAGCGCGCGCGCCGCGCGCGCTGGCAGGACGAAAAAAAGCCGCCGGCAGACGCGGGCGGCTTTGGTCGGGTTGGGTGGGCTCTTGGTCAGGCAGTCTTCGGTGTCAGCTCCATGAGCTCGCCGAGATCCACCACGGGCTTGATCTTGCGGTAGCGGTCCGTGCGCCGGAAACCGGCGATCGGGCTCACCTTGCGCGGGCGCCCCATGGTCACGCCGAAGTCCACGTGTTCGTGTTTGGTTTTCGTCGACATTTCGGCCCCCACCAGATCCACCGAGGCGCCGCTCTCGTCATGTCGCATGGACATCATGGCCGCCTCCTTGAGTCAGGACCGTTTCCCGACTAGGAAAGAGCCCAGTATAGTGGCGGCGGAATCCGGTCGCAAGCCATGCAGAGAGATTTGCCCTCGGTGCGCCGCGGAGGGAACCGGGCCGGTTGACAGCGCACGAAGCTGGTCTAAGTTGCAATCCCTCAACGGGATCGACGAACGTTTCATCTGGAAAGCAGACGCCCCATGGATCTCCCGAAGATAGCGCAGGCGGTACGGATGATCCTCGAGGCGATCGGCGAGGACCCCTCGCGCGAGGGGCTGCACGAGACGCCAGAGCGCGTGGCGCGCATGTACGCCGAGATCTTCGATGGCATGAAGAAGAATCCGGCGGACGATCTGAAGCGCCTGTTCAACGAGCGCCACCACGAGATGGTGCTGGTGAAGGACATCCCGTTCTTCTCCGCGTGCGAGCATCACCTGATGCCGTTCACCGGCCGCGCGCACGTGGCCTACATTCCGAACGGTCACATCGTCGGCCTGTCCAAGATCGCGCGCGTGGTGGAGACGTTCGCGCGCCGGCCGCAGGTGCAGGAGCGCCTGACCAGCCAGATCGCCGATCTGCTCATGGAGCACCTGCGGCCGCAGGGAGTCGGCGTGGTGATCGACGCCGAGCACACCTGCATGACCATGCGCGGCGTGCGCAAGCCCGGCAGCCGCATGATCACCTCCGCGGTGCGCGGCGAGTTCGAGAACAACGTGTCCACGCGCGAGGAGTTCATGAGCCTGATCCGCGGCTAGGTCGCTGCGGGCGCAGATCGAACGACTCGCTCGCGTCGTCCTGCAGCGCGGCCGCCTCGGGCAGGGCCACGCCGCGCGCGCGCAGCTGGCGCAGCCCCTCGAGCACCACGGCCGCGACCGCGTTGGCGAGATTGAGCGAGCGCGCCGGACCGATGAGCGGGATGGTGAGTGCGCTCGCCACGACCTCGCGCGGCACCAGCCCGTCGAGCCCGCGGCTCTCGCGACCGAACGCCAGCACGTCGCCCTGCTCGAACGCGAGGTCGGTGTACGCGCAAGAGCCCTTGCGCGAGAAGTAGAACACGCGGTGCGCGCCATGCGCCGCGAGGAACGTCGCGTGATCGCGCCAGGTGCGCAGGTCGAGGTGCCGCCAGAAGTACAGGCCGGCACGCCGCACGTCGGCGGCATCGAGCGAGAAGCCCGCGCGGCCGACGATGTGCAGCCGGCACAGCGTGGTCACGCACAGCCGCGCGATGTTGCCGGTGTTGTGCGGGATCTCCGGATGCAGCAACGCCACGTGGAAGACCGGCGCCGTGGCCGCGCTCACGGGAGCCGTCCGTCGATCAGCGCGTGGCCGGGCTGAGCCGCCGCGAACGCCTCGCGTCCATCCACCTCGAGGCGATAGCCCGGCAACAGGTCGGCCGGCGCGCCAGGAGCTCGCGCGGCGCCAGGTGATGCCGAGATCGTGCCCGTGGTAGCGAATGCCGCGCATCCGGAACCAGGCTTCGGTTGGCGGCAGCGGATCGAGCTCGATCACGCGATCGGCGCGCGGCACGAGGCCCACCACGTGCTGCACGATCAGGTCGATCCACCACGAGTGCAGGTAGTCCTTGAACGTGCTGAGCGGCGTGCCGTCGATCGGATCGTAGCTGTTCATGTGGAAGTCGACCTGGGGCGTGAACAGGACCGCGAGGCAGCGATCGAGCAGCGCGCGCGCTGGCTCGCGCCACTGTGGTCGATAGGCCTTGGCCGCAGCTGCGAACGCTTGCACGACGTGACAGCTGGTCGCCGGCCACGACGGCCCCTTCCAGTACGAGCGGCGGTCGAAGCACGGCTCGTTCAGCGCCACGCTCGGCACCGGGAACGGCGCAAGGAACTCGGCCGAGTCCAGCAGATGCTCGAACAGCGCGAGGTGCTGCTGGTCGCCGAGGCCGGCGAAGTACGGGTAGAAACCGGCCGGCGTGCGCACCCGCGCCCAGTCGCCGTTCTGCGAGCGATCGTAGAAGAAGCGATCCTGTGCGTCCCACAGCTGGTCGAGCACGCTCTTCTCGATGCGCGCGGCGAGCCGGTCGAGCTCGGGCGCTTCGGGTTTGCCGAGCGTGCGCGCCATCGCCGCGAGCGCGCGCGCATCGCGGAACAGGTAGCTGCCGAGATCGACGGCGAGCAGCGGCATCAGCTTCGCGAACGGCTCGCCGTCGCCGCGCGGCGAATCGTCCATGCCGGTCTCGAGCATGTGTTCGACCAGGAACAGCCCTGGCTGCCGGGCCGGCTCGCGCGCGCTGGTCCACCATCGCAGATTGCGCAGGAAGCCGTCGTACACGCGCTCGAGGAACGCGCGGTCGTGGTGCACCAGGTACGCGTCCCAGCCGGTCGAGACCAGGAACGACAGGCCGGTGGCCGACGCGTGATGCACCGGCACCTGGGCGGTGCGCGGCGTCGCGTACCAGGGGAAGCGGCCGTCCTGGTACTGCACCCGCAGCATCTGGCCGATGTGCTGCTCGCACCATGCGGGGTCGCGCGCCCAGCGCAGGTCGAGCGCCATGAACGGCGCGCTGAAGCAGCAGTAGACCTGGTATGCGCTGCGCCCCTCGAGCACCACCGAGTCCTTGAACGCGCCGAGGCCGCCGCGCAGCGTCGCGAAGCGCAGCAGGTACCAGCGCAGCCGGTACAGCTCGACCAGGCGCTGATCCGCGCTCTCGAAGGTCGGCACCGCGGCGGCGAAGAATTGCGTCCAGCCCGCCGCCTGCCGCGCGAGCAGGTCGGGCTCGGCAAGCGTCGTGGCGAGGTGGTCGAGCGCCACCTCGCGCCTGGGATCGAGCGCGATCGCGACGGTGACGGCGCTGTGCTCGCGCGGCGCGAGCGTGATCAGGAAGCGCAGGCGATACGTGCCGGGCGCGGCGCTCGACACGTCCGTGGGCGGCGGCGATGCGCCGACGGCGAGGAACAGCGCGTCGATCGCACCCGGACACGCATTGCGATCGGCGATCACGACCCGCCCCGAGCCGGGCAGGAGCTCGGTGGTCTTCGCCTCGGGCCGCGGCGCATCGCGAAAGTCGTGCGAGGATCGGCAGTCGCCCGCCACCACGAGCTCGTGGCGCACGCTTCGATCGGTCTCGTTCACGAGCTCGTGCCGCACGCACAGCACGTCGTCGTCGGTCACCAGCGCCACCCGCTGCTCGCGCACCGGCGACGCAGCGTCGGGCGGCGCATAGCGCACCAGCGCCGGCGACCACTCGCTCACGGCGCCCGACAGCGTGTTCAGGATCGGACCGAGATCGCTCGTCCCGTAGTAGACGCTGCCATTCACGAACGCCGCGACCCGACCGCCGCAGCCGAGCGAGGTGCGATCGGTGCGGGGCTTGAACGACGACGGGCTCTGATCCATGCGCGTGCTCTCATCGCCGGCCTGCGCGCGTGCGCCCACCGGGCTGGCGAGCGCGAACGCGAGCAAGAGACGCAGAGATAATGCGAGCCGACGCCGGCTCGCGTGTCGTAGAATCGCCGATCTGGTCCTGATCCCGGGAGTGCTCACGATGATCTGCCTCGTCGCCATGCTCTGGTGCGCGCCGCAACCCGCGCCGCAGACCACGCAACCCATGGAGCTCAAGACGTACGTGAATCGAGCCGAGGTGGCGCCCGGCGCGGAGCTCAAGCTAGCGATCGAGCTGACGATCACCAAGGGCTGGCACCTGGGCGCCCACGAAGTGCGGGGCGCGCAGGTCGCGACCACCCTCGCGCTCACCGCAGCCGACGGCGTCGACGTGGCGCAGACCGTGTTTCCGCCGGGACGCGAGCTGACCTACGCCGGCGAGCGGATCCAGGCCTACGAGGGGACGCAGTTGATCGGCGCGCTCCTGCGCATCGATTCCAGGGTGAAGCCTGGCAGCTACGCCATCAAGGGTGAACTGGAATACCAGGCGTGCAATGATCGCGGCCAGTGCTTGCTGCCCGAGAAGCGCGCGCTCGCGATCGCGATCGTGGTCGCCGCGAGCCCGCAGGCCGGCGAGCAGCAGCCAGAGCTGTTCTCGCGCCTGGCGTTCAAGCCCGAGCTCGTGCGCGGCGAGCAGATCCGCTACCGGGCGTACGCCGTGCCAGGATCGCTCAGCGCGGGCGGCGCCGGCGAGGTGGTGGTCGAGATCGCCGTCGATGCGGGCTGGCATCTCTACGGTCTCCACTCGAAGGCGGGCTACGCCACGCGGCTCGCGCTGATCGAGGGCGCGAGCATCGAGCCCGCGGGCGAGCCCACCGAGCCCGAGCCGATCGCGCGCCGCAACGACGTGCTCGAGGAGACCGAGCTGATCCACGAGGGCACGGTCCTGTTCCACCTGCCGATCAAGGTCAAGCCGGATGTCGCCGCGGGCCGCGCGCTCGTGCAGGTCGAGCTCCACTACCAGGTGTGCGACCTGGCCCGCTGCCTGATGCCGAAGAAGCTCGTGCTCGAGGCGCCGCTCACCATCGCGCTCGCCGCCGGGGCGCACTAGACGAGCGATGCACTCCGCCTGGAAACGGCTTGGCGCGTTGCTCGTCGGGACCGCGGCGGCGCTCCTCGTCAGCGAGCTCGTGCTGCGCACCCTCGACCCGCTCGGCATCTCCTATTTCGCCGAGCAGAATCGGATGGCATCGGCCAAAGGACCGATGCTCAAGCTCAAGAGCCGCTTCGGCGACACCGCCTTCGAGACCACCCGCTTGAAGCCCGGCTACCGCGGCTGGTTCGGCTTCGACCTGCAGACCAACGCGCTCGGGCTGCGCGGCGGCGAGGTGGCGATGCCCAAGCCCGCCGGCACGTACCGCGTCCTGTTCCTCGGCGATTCGGTCACGTTCGGGCAGGGCGTCCCGCTCGACCAGGCGTTCGTGACGCTGGTGCGGCAAGCGCTGCAGCGGCGGCTCGCGCCGCGGCCGGTCGACATCGCCATCGGCGCCGTGCCCGGCTGGGGCGGCATCGACGAGCTCTTGTTCCTGCAGGACGTCGGCATGAGCCTCGAGCCCGACCTCGTGCTCCTGTTCTACATCCCGAACGACGTGCCGGCGCTGCCGTCGGCGGACGACGAGTCGAGGCGCCAGGCCGAGCTCGGGCTGCTCGGCCACATGTTCCTCGAGGACCACGGGCTCGGGGGCTGCTACCTGTTCAACTTCTGCAAGCATCTCTACTGGGTGCGGCTGGAGCGGCGCGGGCCCGGGGATTTCGAGCTGCTCACGCGCACGCGCAACTTCGACCAGAACCCGCAGGCGGTCGAGCTGTACCGCCAGATCCTCGAGCACATGGTCCGCCTCGCCCGCCAGGGCGGCGCGCGGTTCGTCGTCGCGGACACCCTGGGACGCCCCTACATGCAGCAGTTCGCCAGGGACATGGGCCTCGAGTACGCGTTGATCCTGCCCAACGTCGACGCCACCCCGCCGCAGTACCGATTGAGCGATGTGGATGCCCATCCCAACGCGACCGGCCACAAGTTCATAGCCGATCGTTTGCTCGAGCAGCTGAAGTTCCCGTGAGCGGTCTTCTGCTGCGGCAAATTGCGGCTAAAAAACTTGTGACGCGGCGCCGGCGCAACTAAGATCTGCAACCTTCAATTTGCTGCGGCAAAGGGAGTTAAAGAAGACTCCCCAGATCGACCGTTTCGGTCCGCCGGGCTCGTGAGCCATCCGCGAACTTGCGCCCAGACCGCGTCTGCATGGAGCGGGCTAGGGTGGTGCTCGACCCAGGCCCGGGCCTGGCCGGTGCCGCGTCGAGCGCGGGTCATCGAAGCAAAGAGGGTGCCTCAACGAAGGAGCCGAGCCGATGCTCTTTCAGTACCAAGTCGTGCTGGTGTTCCTGCTGGTCGGGCTGGCGATGATCGCGGGGCCGATGCTGTTGCTCGCGATCGTCCGGCCGCACCGGCCCACCCGGGAGAAGCTGCTCCCCTACGAGTGCGGCAAGGACCCGATCGGCGACACGCGCATCCGCTTCGACATGCGGTTCTACACCACGGCGCTGATCTTCATCGTGTTCGACGTGGAGATCGCCTTCCTGTTCCCGTGGGCGCGGGTGTTCAAGGACCCGAAGTTCAAGGGCATCGCGCTGGTGGAAGGCATCGTGTTCGTCGCGATCCTGTTCCTCGGCCTGGTGTACGTCTGGGTGAAGGGCGATCTCGACTGGGTGAAGACCTTCCGCGGCCAGCAGAAGGATCGGCCGCCGCGCGAGCAGCGCGGGCCGGTCGAGCGGGTGAACGAGCCGGTCGGCGCCGGGATGTGACTGGCGCAGCAAGATCTTCGGTCATCGAATCGAGGTGAGGCGACGGAGGCAATTCATGGGAATGCTCGAACGCAAGCTGCCGGACGTGATGTTGCTCAAGATTGCCGACAAGGCCATCGACTGGGGCCGGCTCTCGTCGATCTGGCCGATGACGTTCGGCATCGCCTGCTGCGCGATCGAGATGATGGCGGTCGGCGCGGCGCATTTCGACATGGATCGGTTCGGCGCGGGCGCGTTCCGGGCGACGCCGCGGCAGGCCGATCTGATGATCGTCGCCGGCACCGTGAACGCGAAGATGGCGTTCGTGGTGAAGCGCCTCTACGAGCAGATGCCCGAGCCCAAGTACGTGATGGCGATGGGCGCGTGCACCATCGGCGGCGGCCCGTACGTCAAGTTCGGGTACAACGTCGTCAAGGGCATCGAGAAGTTCGTGCCGGTCGACGTGCACGTGCCCGGTTGCCCGCCGCGGCCCGAGGCGGTGCTGGAGGGCATCATGCGCATCCAGGACAAGATCCGCAGTCAACGCGTGCTCACCACCGCGAGTGCTTGATGCCATGACCACCAAGGAGATCTTCGAGCGTCTGAAGAGCGGCGGGGCGGGCGTGCTGGCGCTGTTCGAGGGGCCGCGCGACCCGGCGATCATCGTCGACCGCGCGCGCCTGCTCGAGGTCGCCGAGCTGTTGCGCGACGACCCCGAGTTCGACTTCGACACGCTGGCGCTGGTCACCGGCGTGCACTACCTCGACGTCAAGGACAAGGACGGCAAGGTCACGCAGCCGGGCAAGCTGGTGAGCGTCTACCATCTGCACTCGATCACCAAGGGGCACAAGCTGGTGCTCAAGGTCGAGCTGCCGCTCGGCGACGCACGCGTCTCATCGCTCGCCCACGTGTGGCGCTCGGCGGACTGGCACGAGCGCGAGACCTACGACATGCTCGGCATCGTGTTCGAGGGCCACCCCAACCTGAAGCGCATCCTGCTGCCCGACGACTGGGAAGGCTTCCCGCTGCGCAAGGACTACGTGTTTCCCAAGGAGTATCGCGGCATCCCGCTCACCGAGGATGCGCCGGCGGTCACCGTCGAGACGTACTACGAGCAGAACCCATGAACCCACCGACCAGCGCCGCCGATCTGGCGTCGAGCGAGCCCGATCTGATGCTCGACGTGCGTACCCAGGAGATGCAGATCAACATGGGTCCGCAGCATCCTTCCACGCACGGCGTGCTGCGGGTCGGCATCTGGGTGGACGGCGAGATCGTGACCAAGGCCGAACCCGAGATCGGCTATCTGCATCGCTGCGCCGAGAAGATCGGCGAGAGCGTCACGTACGTGCAATACGTGCCGTACACCGACCGCTACGACTACCTCGCGGCGATGAACAACAACCTGGGCTACTGCCTGGCGGTCGAGAAGCTGGCCGAGCTGCAGGTGCCGCTGCGTGCGCAGTTCATCCGCACCATCGCCGTCGAGATGAACCGCATCGCGTCGCACCTGATCGCGTTCGGCACCTACGGTCTCGACGTCGGCGCGTTCACGCCGTTCTTCTTCGGCATGCGCGAGCGCGAAGGGATCCTGGCGCTGCTCGAGCGCCTGTGCGGCGCGCGCCTCACCTACAACTACATCCGCGTCGGCGGCGTGATGCGCGACATCCCGGCCGGGTGGATCGAGGACTGCCTCGCCTTCCTCGACGTGTTCGAGAAGCGCTGGGTCGAATACAACAAGCTGCTCACGTTCAACCACATCTTCGTGCAGCGCACCGCTCGCGTCGGCGTGCTGCCGGTGGAGGTGGCGCTGCAGTATGGCTGCACCGGGCCGGTGCTGCGCGGATCGGGTGTGAAGTGGGATCTGCGCCGTAACGACCCGTATCTGCTGTACGACCAGTTCGAGTTCGACATCCCGGTGGGCAACGGCGAGATGGGTGCGCTCGGCGATTGCTGGGATCGCTACTGGGTGCGCATGCGCGAGATGCTGGAGAGCGCGAAGATCGTGCGCCAGGCGATCAAGCAGCTGCCCGAGGGTGCGGTGATGGCGGAGGACGTGAAGCTGCTCGCCTTCAAGTGCAAGGCTGGCGAGGGCTACCAGCGCGTCGAGAACCCGCGCGGCGAGCTCGGCTACTACCTGATCAGCGAGGGCGGCCAGATCTCGTACCGCAGCCGGGTGCGCAGCCCGTCGTTCTGCAATCTGTCGGTGCTGGAGGCGATGCTGCCTGGCACGATGCTGGCCGATGCCGTGGCGATCATCGGCTCGATCGACATCGTGCTCGGCGAAGTGGACCGCTGAGGCGCAGCCACCGGGAGGCCACCTGCCTTGGACAAGCTCGCGACGTTATTCGGCGGCGGTGTCATCGGCGACGCGGTCGCGCTCGTCGCCTCGATCCTGATCGTCGTCGGCTTCATCACGGTGTACGCGATGTTCGCGATCTGGCTCGAGCGCAAGGCATCGGCGGACTTCCAGTCGCGCCTGGGGCCGATGCGCGTGGGCGCACATGGCTGGGCGCAGTCGATCGCCGACGGGCTCAAGCTCGCGTTCAAGGAAGACATCATCCCGGCGGACGCGGACAAGTTCCTGTTCTGGATCGCACCCGCGGTGGTGTTCGCGGGGGCGCTGGCCACATTCGTCGCGATCCCGGTCGCCGCCGGCTGGCAGGTGGTCGACCTCAACATCGGGCTGTTCTACATCCTCGCGATCGCCTCGACCGGGGTGATCGGCGTGATCATGGCGGGCTGGGCATCGAACAACAAGTGGTCGCTGTACGGGGCGATGCGCGAAGCCGCGCAGCTCGTCTCCTACGAGATCCCGAGCGGGCTCGCGCTGCTCGTACCGATCCTGGTGGTGGGCAGCTTCCGCTTGCAGGACATCGTCGAGTTCCAGGCGCGGCACACGTGGCTGCTGTTCTACAGCCCGTTCACGTTGATCGCGTTCATCATCTACTACATCGCGTCGCTGGCCGAGTGCAAGCGCGCGCCGTTCGACTTGCCCGAGGCGGAATCCGAGCTCGTGTCCGGGTTCCACACCGAGTACTCGGGCTTGCGCTTCTCGTTCTTCTTCCTGGAAGAGTACGCGATGATGTTCGTCGTGTCGGCGATCGCGACCACGCTGTTCCTCGGCGGCTGGCAGCCCTTGCCGTTCGTCTCGTTCGCGCTGCCAGGCGCGGCGGCCGCCGCGATCTTCATCGCCAAATGCGTGTTCCTGGTCTGGGTGCAGATGTGGGTGCGCTGGACGCTGCCGCGCCTGCGCGTCGATCAGGTGATGACGCTGGGATACAAGTACCTGGTGCCGTTCGCGTTTCTGGCGCTGGTCGGCATCGCCATCTACGTCGACCGTGGCTGGCAGTGGATTCCGGGCATCTTCTGAGAGCGCAGGCGGGGGCACCCATGCGAGTCACTTGCGTGATTGAGAGCGGCGATTCATGAGGACGTACTTCCAGAACATCTACAAGGGTCTCGCCACGACATTCGTGGGCATGGGCGTGACGCTGCGCAACTTGTTCCGCAAGGAGGTCACGGTCCAGTACCCCGACGAGCAGCTGCCGATCCCGGATGGCTATCGCGGGCTGCACACGCTGGACCAGGACATCTGCATCTACTGCTTCCAGTGCGCGAAGATCTGCCCGGTCGAGTGCATCGACATGAAGGCGGAGCGCGTCGAGAAGCGCTACCTCGACTGGCAGCTGTTCACGGTCGACTATGCGAAGTGCTTGTTCTGCGACCTGTGCATCGAGGTGTGCCCGAAGGACTGCATCCACATGGGCAAGCAGTTCGATTTCGCCAAGTACACGCGCGCCGAGATGGTGATGAACCTGCTCTCGTATCCGGGCATGTCGGAGAAGGACCGGAAGGCGGCCGAGGCGGCGCGCAAGGCGAAGCCGGCGGCCGCGCCGGCGCCCGCAGCGGCGGGTGCGGCGCCCCGGCCGATGGCGCCCAAGCCAGTCGCGCCCGCGGGCGCGACGCAGGCTGGAGCGGCGCCGAAGCCGATGGCGCCCGCGGCGGGCGATGGCGCGCCGAAGCCGGTGGCGCCCGCAGCGGGCGGGGCTGCCGCGCCGAAGCCGATGGCGCCGGCACCACCCAAGCCGATGCCGCCCAAGCCGATGGCGCCGAAACCACCCGAGGGAGCGTGACGCATGGCAACCTTCGCGTTCGCGATCTTCGCTGGCGCCACGGTGCTCGGTGCGATCCTGGTGGCGTTCCTGCCGCGGCTGGTGCATTCCGCTTTCGCGCTCGTGCTCTCGCTGATCGGCGTCGCCGGGCTGTTCTGGACGCTGGGCGCGGACTTCCTCGGCGCGACGCAGATCCTGCTGTACGTGGGCGGCGTGACCGTGCTGATCCTGTATGGCGTGATGCTGACACCGTCCGCCGCGACGCAGTGGTCGTTGCGCTCGCTGCTCCTGCCCGGCGCCTTCGCCGGCGCTGCGAGCGCGGTGCTGCTGCTGCTCGTGTGGCGCGGCTTGAACGACCTCGGCAAGCTCTCGCTGCAGGCGCCGCCGTCGCCTGACCCGCAGGTGGGAACGGTGGCCGCGATCGGCGAAGCGTTCCTGACCCGTGACCGTTATCTGATCCCGTTCGAGCTGGCATCCATTCTGTTGCTGGTGGCGCTCGTGGGCGCGGTGTACATCGCCCGGCGCCGGCAGGAGGCTGCATAGATGGGTCTGGGAGCATACGTGCTGGTCGGCATGGCGATGTTCGTGCTCGGCGTGTTCACGATCGTGTCGCGCCGCAACGCGGTCTACATCCTCATGGGCGCCGAGCTGATCCTGAACGCCGCGAGCTTGAACTTCGTCGCCTTCAACCGCTACGGCTACACCGCTGCCATCGATGGCCAGATGTTCGCGATCTTCATCATCATCCTGGCGGCAGCCGAGGCGGCGGTGGCACTGGCCATCATCTTGCAGCTGTTCCATCACTTCGGCTCGATCGACGTGACCGAAGTGACCACGCTCAAGGAGTGAACGCCGCATTCCCGCCGGCGCCGCATTCCCCACGAGCGAGTCCATTCCGAGCTAGCCCATGCAACTGTTCACCAACACGTCGGCCCCGATCATCCTCGGTCTGTTGATCATGCTGCTGCCGCTGCTCGGGTTCGTGATCAACATCCACACCGGCAGGTTGAGCTTCACCAGGAAGCACGGGCACGTGGTGCCGCTGCTCATGATCGGCGCGTCCGCGGCGCTGGCGATCTACATCTTCTTCCAGACCGTGGTGGTGAAGCACGACCCCAAGCTGGCCTGGTTCTCCGCCGAGCACGGGTTCGTGTTCTCGTGGGCGGCCGCGGGCGACTTCAAGATCACGGTCGGCATGCTGTTCGACAACCTCACCGCAACCATGCTCCTGGTCGTGACCGTGGTCTCGTTCCTGGTGCACCTGTACTCGGTCGGCTACATGCACGGCGATCCGCGCTACTCGCGGTTCTTCGCCTACCTTGGCATCTTCTCGTTCTCGATGCTCGGCCTGGTCCTGGTCGACAACCTGCTCGCGCTGTTCATCTTCTGGGAGCTGGTGGGCGTGTGCTCGTACTTCCTGATCGGCTTCTGGTACGAGCAGCCCGAGCCGCCCAGGGCGCAGATCAAGGCGTTCATGGTGAACCGCGTGGGGGACTTCGGGTTCTTCATCGGCATCATGCTGCTCTACAAGATGTTCGGCACCCTGAGCTTCCACGAGATCTTCCTCAAGGTGGGCAAGAACGAGTTCCTGGCGCCGTTCGCCCCTCTGGCGCAGGACCCCGAGTCGCTGAAGCGCTGGCTCACGCTCGCGGGCTTCCTCGTGTTCTGCGGCGCGATCTCGAAGTCGGCGCAGGTGCCGCTGCACGTGTGGCTGCCGGACGCGATGGCGGGTCCGACGCCGGTGTCGGCGCTGATCCATGCGGCGACGATGGTGGCGGCCGGCGTCTACATGGTCGGGCGCATGTACCCGATCTTCACCGACACCTGCCTCGACATCATCACCGGATTCGGCGCGGTGACCGCGTTCATCGCCGCGACCATGGGCATCGTCAACTTCGACATCAAGAAGGTGCTCGCATACTCCACGTGCTCGCAGCTCGGCTACATGATCATGTCGCTCGGGGTGGGCGGGTTCATGGCCGGCTTGTTCCACTTGACCACGCACGCGTTCTTCAAGGCGTGCCTGTTCCTGGGCTCGGGCTCGGTGATTCATGCGGTGCACAGCCAGGACATGCGCGAGATGGGCGGCTTGCGCAAGAAGCTGCCGATCACCTACGTCACCTTCCTGATCTCGACGCTCGCGCTGGCTGGCGTTCCGTTCCTGTCGGGATACTTCAGCAAGGACCAGATCGTCGCCGAGGCATACGCGTACGGTCACGGCTCGCACAGCTTGATTGGGTGGCTGCCGTTCCTGCTCGCGGGCGTCTCCGCCTGCATGACGACGTTCTACATGGGACGCGCGGTGTTCATGACGTTCTTCGGGCATCCGCACGACCACCACAAGTTCGACCACGCGCACGAGTCGCCGCCGACGATGACCATCCCGCTCGTGGCGCTGTGCATCGGCGCGATCTTCGCCGCCGGCACGATCCTGCCGTGGCGCCATGCGCACGACACGTGGTTCGGACAGCTGGTGGAGAAGCCGCAATCGCAAGCCGCGCGAGCGTACGAGCTGGCGAAGCTCAGCCACGACATGCCCGGCGTCGGCGAGGCGGCGCTCGAGGCGCGGGTCGAAGCGCGGCTGCAGGCGAGCGAGCACGCACACGAGCATCCCGAGAACGCCCACGAGGTCGCGGTCGGCACATCGATGCTGGCGCTCGCCATCGGCTCGATCCTGGCGATTGCGCTGTACTTGTTCGGCTGGGGCTCGCCGAAGGCGATCGCCGCGAAGCTCGGGCCGATCTACACGCTGGTGTCCCGGAAGTACTACTTCGACGAGGCCTACGACGCGACCGCCGTGCGCGGCACGATCTTCGTGTCGCGGCTGCTGCGCTTCTTCGACATCTACGTGATCGATTTCCTGGTCAATGCCGCCGGCTACGTCACGCGCTTCCTGGCGTGGGTGCAAGGCACCTTCGATCGTGTGGTCGTGGATGGGCTGGTGGACTTCTGGTGGCACCTGACGCACTGGCTGTCGCGCCGCTTCCGGCGGCTGCAGTCCGGCAACACGCGTGATTATCTGGCGTATGCGCTCGGTGGAATGGTCGTGGTCTCGGTGATCTTGCTGCTGGCGTGACGGTGCGGCTCGCGTCCCAGGTCGGAAGCGAAGCCCTGGAGAACTGGTAGCTGGTAGGTTGACACATGGAAAACTTGGACAAATGGTTGCTGACGGCCATCACGTTCTTCCCCGTGGTGGGCATGCTCATCATTCCGCTCATCCCGAAGGGCAAGGACCTGCTGGTCAAGCAGGTGGCGGCGGCGATCACGTTCGTGCCGTTTGCGCTGTCGTGCTGGCTGTACTACCAGTTCGATCGGAACGTCCCCGGTTATCAGTTCGAGCAGAAGGCGGTCTGGATCCAGATGTTCAACATCAACTACCACGTTGGTGTCGACGGGATCTCGCTGCCGCTCATCTTCCTCACCGGGCTGCTGCTGTTCGTCGCGGTGTTCTCGTCGTGGCACATCGACAAGGGCGTGCGCGGCTTCTTCTCGCTGCTCCTGCTGCTCCAGGTCGGCATCACCGGCGTGTTCGTCGCGCTCGACTTCTTCCTGTTCTACGTGTTCTGGGAAATCATGCTGCTGCCGATGTACTTCCTGATCGGCATCTGGGGCGGCCCGCGGCGCGAGTACGCGGCGATCAAGTTCTTCCTCTACACGCTGGTCGGCTCGGTGCTGATGCTGGTGGCGCTGATCGGGCTCTACCTGACCGCGGGCAAGGTGGCCGGCCACGAGCGGACGTTCAGCTTGATCGAGCTCGCACGGCTGGGCCAGGCGGGGCAGCTGCAGGCGGTTGGCTCGGCGCTGTTCGGCATGGACTTCCGCTACTGGGTGTTCCTGTTCCTGTTCATCGGCTTCGCGATCAAGATCCCGGTGTTCCCGTTCCACACGTGGCTGCCCGATGCGCACGTCGAGGCGCCGACGCCCATCTCGGTCATCCTGGCGGGCATCCTGCTCAAGCTCGGCGGGTACGGTTTGATGCGCCTCAACATGTCGATCTTCCCGGATGTGATGTGGGACGCGACGCTGCGCTCGCCGACCGCGTGGGGCGTCGGCATCGCCGTGCTCGGGATGATCAACGTCGTGTACGGCGCGTTCGTGGCCATGGCGCAGAAGGACTTCAAGAAGCTCGTCGCGTACTCGTCCGTGTCGCACATGGGCTACGTCCTGCTCGGCCTGGCGGCGGCGACGTCGGCGGGGGTGAACGGCGCGGCGCTGCAGATGTTCAACCACGGCACCTCGTCGGCCATGCTCTTCCTGCTGGTGGGCGTGGTGTACGACCGTGCTCACCATCGCGAGATCGAGGGCTTCGGCGGCCTCGCCACGACCATGCCGGTGTACACCGGGCTCGCGACGCTCGGCATCTTCGCTTCGCTCGGCCTGCCGGGACTGGCGGGGTTCGTGTCGGAGGCGATGTGCCTCATCGGCTCGTACCAGACCTTCCCGGTCATCACCGTGATCTCGACCACCGGCATCATCGTGACCGCCGCGTTCTTCCTGTGGACGCTGCAGCGCGTGTTCCTGGGGCCGGTGAACGAGAAGTACCGAACGATGCCCGACGTCAACCCGCGCGAGGTGTTCTGCCTGGTGCCGTTCGGCGTCCTGTGCATCTTGCTCGGCATCGTTCCGAACCTGCTCTTGTACTGGATGGGACCAGCAACCCAGGACTTGCTCAAGATCATCACCAAGAGCTGAGGACGAACGATGCAGGGTAGCGTGCTCGCGCAATACGCTCAGGACCTGGGCTACATCTGGCCGGAGATCATCCTCTCGGTCACCGTTCTGCTGGCGCTCATCGCCGACCTGGTGCTGGGGGGGCGCGACGTCCGCATCACCGGCCTCATCTGCCTGATCGGGACCGCGTTCGCGAGCTGGTATCTGTTCCGGAAGCTGTCACCCGAGAACCTGCCTGGCCGGCCCTTCGGTCTCATGATCGTCGATCAGACCGCGGTGTTCTTGAAGATCATCACGGCCGCAGGGTTGGCCGCGATCCTGCTGTTCTCGCTGTTCTTCCGCGGTTTCCAGAAGGACGGCATCGGCGAGTACTACGCGATCCTGGTGGCGGCGACGCTGGGCGTGTTCTTCCTCGTCTCCACGAATAATCTGCTGCTGTTCTACGTGTCGGTCGAGCTGCTGTCGCTCTCGTCGTACGTGATGGCCGGGTTCAACAAGGCCGATCGTCGTTCCGGCGAGGCGGCGCTCAAGTACCTGGTGTACGGCGCGCTCTCGACCGCGATCCTGCTCTACGGCTTCTCCATCCTCTATGGCCTCACGGGCTCGCTCGACATGGAGACGGTGGGCGCGGGATTGAAGGCGGCAATGACGGGCGAGAGCGTGGCCACCAGCCAGGCGATCAGCGTGGCGGCCATCCTGGTCGTTGCGGGGCTGGGCTACAAGCTGGCGAGCTTCCCGTTCCACTTCTGGGCGCCCGACGTGTACGAGGGCGCGCCGACGCCGGTGACGACGTTCCTCGCCGTGATCTCCAAGGCCGGGGCCTTCGGCGTGGTGCTGCGCCTGATGCAGCTCACGTTCCTCGGCGGCAGCGGCGGTGCCAATCCTGAATGGGCGCTGCGCTTCAGCACCACGATCGCGATCGTCGCCGCGGCGGGCATGACCTACGGCAACATCACGGCGATGCTGCAGGACAATGCCAAGCGCATGCTCGCGTACTCGTCGATTGCGCACGTGGGCTACCTGCTGATGGCGTTCGCGGCGATGGGGGCGGCGGCGGGGCGCGCGGAAGCGTCGGCCGAGCCCGCCAGCGCGCTGCTCTTCTATCTGGCGGCATACTACCTGATGAACCTGGGCGCGTTCGGCGTGGTCATCTACCTGTCGGACCGCTACGGCGTCGAGTCGATCCCGGAGTACCGTGGCCTCGGCTGGCGCTCGCCGATCGCCGGCGCAACCATGGTCGTGTTCCTGCTGTCGCTCACCGGCCTGCCACCGACGGTCGGCTTCGTCGGCAAGTACCTGCTGTTCGTGACCGCCTTCAAGAACGACCTCGCATGGCTGGCGGTGGTGGCGGCGCTCAACTCGGTGATCTCGCTGTTCTACTACTTCCGGTTCGCCAAGGCGCTCTACCTGCGATCCGAGAGCGACACGAGCCCGCTGCCGGCGCTCCAGGGTGTGCCGACCTATGCGACGCTCGCGGTGCTGGTCGTGCTGGGCGCCGCGACGGTCTCCTTCGGACTGATGTTCAACGGGCTCGGCACCGCGGCCCAGGCGGCCGCCGCGGCGAGCTTCTGAGATCAGCGCCGGTCGTCGAGATCGCGGCTGCCCTTGCGCACGATCGGCACCAGCACCTCGCCGGTCCGCTGGTAATACTCGAGCATCTCGATCTTCAGGTGCTCGATGTTCAGCGAGTGCGCGCGGTAGCCTGGTGCGCCCACCGTGATCGAGAACAGGCGCGCGATCTCGATCTCGGTGTCAGACTCGAAGTGGCCGTCGGCATCGGTGAGCACGGACAGCGAGGGGAAGATCAGGATCACGCACGCGTTGGGCACCCCCCTCCAGACGCCGTTCTCGAGCGTGACCACGCGGCCTCGCGGGCGCACCTTCAGGTCCAGCGCCTCGCGCGGAACGTGCACCGCAGTCGCCTCGGTCTCCGTGCCCGGACCGATGACGAAATCTCTCAGGGCGAGGATGCGCCCATGGTCCACCAGGGCGCCGAAGTGGCGGCCGGGCGACAGGTTGGCAATGCGGATCCAGCCCTCGCCTCGCTGGTCGGGATCCTTGACCTCCGGCGAGTCGACGCGGTACTGAACGGTCTCGCACGGATACGTCGCCAGGGTGGGGAAGATCTTCACGAACAGCTTGACGCTGCCGCCTTGCGGATGACGCGGCACCGGCGCGGCGAGGAAAATGCCCGCGAGCACCGCGCTCGACGCGAGCGCCGCCAGCACCCGCAGCCGGTTGCGGCCCGGAACCTGACGGCGATGGCGCAGGTCAGCGTGGTCGCGGATGTCCGCTCGATCCGGCGGATCGAGCTCACGAATCGTCGGCGGGCCCGTCACCATCGGCTGTCTCGGAGTCCCCGGCCGTGGGCGCGACGCTGCCGGCGGGCGTGGCAACCAGCGGTCGCGTTCGCTTGCAGGCGGGGTACGCGGTGCAAGCGAGGAAGCGGCCGCGCCGCCTGAATCGAACCGCCATCGGCGCTCCGCACTGATCGCACTTCTCGTCGGTGGTCTCGGGAGGTGGTGCCAGCTCCTTGGGCAGCGACTTCGCGTTGCGGCATTTGGGATAACCCGAGCAGGCAAGAAACGGACCACGCCGCCCGTGCTTGACGACCATCGCCGAACCGCACTTCTCGCAATTCTCGCCGGTGGCCTGCGGCTTGAGCGGCTTGCCCTGGTCGTCCACCGAGAACGTGTTGCGACACTTGGGGTAACCGGTGCAGGCCATGAACCGGCCGCGGCGCCCGGTGCGGATCACCATCGGTGAACCACACTTTCCGCACACCTCATCGGTGGGGATCGGCTTCTCCTTGGGCTTGGCATCCGCATCCAGCGAGCGCGTGCTCTTGCACTCCGGATAGCCCGAACAGGCCAGGAACCGGCCGCGCTTGTTGAACTTCACCACCATCGGCCGGCCGCAGTTCTCGCACTTCTCATCGCTCTGCACGGGGTTCTTCTTGAGATCGGTCATCTCCTTGGCGGCGCGCTCGAGATCGGCCATGAACAGATCGTAGAACTCGCGCAAGACCTTCAACCAATCGACGCGCGCCTCCTCGATCAGGTCGAGCTTGTTCTCGAGATCGGACGTGAAGTCGGTATCGATCAGCTTGGGGAAGTGACGCACGAGCTCGCCGGTCACGATCTCGCCCAGCTCGGTTGCGTGGAACTTGCGTTCGAGCAGCTTGACGTAGCCGCGCTCCTGGATGGTGGAGATGATGGTCGCGTAGGTGCTGGGGCGACCGATGCCTTTCTTCTCGAGCGCCTTCACCAGCGTGGCTTCCGTGTAGCGCGGCGGTGGCTGCGTGAAGTGCTGCGTCTTCTCGAGGCCGCGCTTGAGCAGCGCTTGTCCTTCCGCGAGCTTGGGCAGGTCCTGCACGTCCTCGGAAGCAGCGGAGGCGATCACCTTGGTGTGGCCGTCGAACAGGAGCGCGCGGCCGCGGGCCGCGAGCGTGTAGCTGCCGGCCTTGACGGTGACGTCGGTCAAGTTGAACTCGGCCGGGGTCATCTGCGAGGCGACGAAGCGGCGCCAGATCAAGCGATACAGCTTGTACTGGTCCTCGGTGAGATCGCCGCGCAGAGAATCCGGGCTGCGGCTGACGTCCGTTGGCCGGATCGCCTCGTGTGCGAGCTGAGCACCCTTGCGCTGGGCGAAGACGTTGGCTTTCTCCGGCAGATAACGTTTGCCGAACGCGCTCTCGATGTGCTTGCGAACCTGGCCGATCGCCTCATCCGAGACGCGATAGGAATCGGTACGCATGTAGGTGATCAAGCCGACCGAACCCTCCTTGCCGAGCTGAACACCCTCGTACAACTGCTGCGCCACCATCATCGTGCGCTTGGCGGTGAAGCGCAGCTGGATCGAAGCCTGCTGCTGCAGCAGGCTCGTGGTGAGGGGCGGCGCGGCTGGAACCGTCTTCTTCTTGTTCTCGACTGCTTCGACCACGAAGCTGGCGTCGTTCAGCGCGTCGAACACTGCCTGCGCCTCGGCTTCGTTCTTCATCTCGAACGGCTGGCCATCGCGCTTCTTCACCTCGGCGCCAAACTCCTGCGCATCGGCGTTCGCGGCATCGGCGAGCTTGGCCTGCACGCGCCAGAACTCCTCGCGCCGGAAGCCGCGGATCTCGAGCTCGCGCTCGACGATCAGGCGCACGGCCACGGACTGGACGCGCCCGCCCGACAAGCCGTGGGCGATCTTCTCCCACAGCAGCGGGCTCAGCTTGTAGCCGACGATGCGATCCAGGATGCGGCGCGCTTGCTGCGCGTTGACCCGATCCATGGAGATCTTGCCCGGCTCCTTGAAGGCTTCGCCGATCGCCTTCTTCGTGATCTCGTTGAACGTGACCCGATAGGTCTTCTCTTCCGGGATCTCGAGGGCCTGTGCCAGGTGCCAGGCGATCGCCTCGCCCTCGCGGTCGGGGTCGGGCGCGAGGTAGATGTAGTCGGCCTTCTTCGAGATCTTCTTCAGGTCGGCGATGGTGTCGCCGCGACCACGGATGGTCTGGTACTGGGGGGCGAAGCCATGCTCGACGTCGATGCCGAACCGGCCCTTCGGCAGGTCGCGCACGTGGCCCATCGACGCCTTCACGACGAATTTCGTCCCGAGGATCTTGTTGATCGTCTGGGCCTTTGCCGGCGATTCCACGATGACCAGCGACTTCGCCATCATTCTCCTCGAGCTACACGGTAGCCACGCGCGCTTCCTTGGTCTTTTCCGACAGCCTAGCACCCCCGCGACGCCAACCCCTTCCGCTCTCTGGGATCATCGGCTCGGTCGGGGCCGGAGCATGCGGCCGGCATCCATGGGGCCAGCTGGTTCCTGTTCCCGTTTTCGGGCGAAACCCTGCCCCTTCGTCCCGTTTTCTGAACCAGGTCGGAGGCCTGCGATCCAGCGCCGGTGCATCCCTGCGGTGCCGCGAAACCGGGGAAGAGGATGGGCCGCCGCCCCAGTTTTTTCAACTCGCCGGTCAGATCCGCGTCCGATTCGAGAGGGAGCCGACGCTGCTGCTCGGCCTGAGCCATCTGGCCTGCGGCCAGTCGCAGCGGCCGCTGATCGAGCCCGGGTTTTCATCGTAAGAACGTCGCCATGAGCGAGATAGGCGAGAGCAGGCGCTGCCGCCAAGCGGCCTGCGTGCGAAAGGTCGAAGCCGTGGGCCAGGTTTTGCTAAGCACTGCTCGTCCCGGTGATCGACAGCCAGCAAGCAAGCCGGGGTAGGAGCTCGTGTTACTGCAGCAGGGTATGAGGTCTCAATTGATTTCAGAACAAGCGTCCATGCTCTTTCCCGTTCGAGGAGAGTTAGCGCGGGGAGAAGGGGAAGATCGGCGTGCCTCGAGCCGCCTGACCGCGGAGAGTCCGATGGTGCAGCCAAACGTGTCGTGGGCCACGTGCCCGTGTTGCGAGATCGTCATCGAGGAGTCCGAGCGCGCACGCGCGGATTCCTTCGCCTGCCCGAACTGCCACTTCGAGTGGACGGCCTGGCAGTCCGCGCCGTTGAGCCAGATGGTGATGCGCCATCGCGAAATGGTGGGCGCGGAGGTGATGGCGCGCGCGTTCGCCCGCGCCGCCGCCAACGAGTTGCTCGCCGCTTGCCGGCTCGCGCTGTCGTTCATGCGCGAGGGCAGCACGTCGCAGCACTCCTGCCCGAAGTGCGCCTCCTGGTTCCACTCGGGCCACGTCGGTCCGTGCTTCTGTGCTTGCCACCTGGTGGAGAGCGCGGTGGCCAAGGCCGAGGGCAAGTGGCCGACCTACGCTCGCGAGGAGACGCGCGCCGTGGTGGAGCAGGAGACGCGCAAGTAAGCCGAACGCAATCCCCAGCGCAAGGCGCGGAACCACCTCGAGTCAGATCGACTTGAGGTGGTTCTTCAAGGCTGCCAGCCGATTGCGGGCCTCGCCCAGGACCTGGCGGTCAGCCTGGATCTTCCCCGACTCCGAGCGATAAAAGACGAGATAGGGATCATAGCACGTGCGCAGGCTGGCGATGCGCGCGTCGATCTCGCGATCGAACTCGGTGACGATGGCCTGCTTGAACTCGCGGATCAAGGCATCCACCTTGCGCACGAACTCGGCGATCGCCTTGCGGCGGATGCGCGGCAGCACGGCGAAGCCGGTGACGAAGATCCCGAGCGCGAACAACCCGCCGGTCACGTCGGCCCAGGTCGCGGTCAACAGCATCACCAGCACCGTCCCCAGACCAACGGCACCCGCCTGCAGGCCGATCTGCTGGAGGATGCCACGATTGGCAGCATCGAGGATGCGGTGGCACTCGCCGGGGATATCGAACTTGCCGATGTGAACCTGGAACGCTTGCCGCACCGCACGGAACACGACCTCGCGGTTGTAGTCGAAGCTGCGTTCGCCCTGGCTCGCCACGCGGTCGTCGTACTTGTCGAGCTTCACCCGCTTGGTCAGGAAGTCGACCGACCGCTCGTAGAGCGACAGCTCCTCCTTGATGAGCCAGTCGACGGCCACGTTCATGGTGTCGTCGATGCGCTCCTTGAGATTGCCAACCGCCTCGCGTTCGAAGTCCTCGCGGAAGCGTTTCGGGTCCCGGAGCAGGGCGACCTTGCTGATGCGCAAGCGCTCTTCGAAGAAAGCCTTGCCGCGCTGTTCGAACTCGCGCAGCAGGTCGTAGATCTGCGCGATGTACCGATAGTAGCGGTCCTTCAGCTCGCGCCCGGTCTGCACGACCTGCGCGTCCAGATCGGTCACCATCTCGAAGTCCGCCTTGAGCCGCTTCTCGCGCTCGGCGAGCTTGGCCTCGAGCGAACCGATCACGCTCGCGGTCGCATCCGCGGTACCCTCCAGCTTCAAGCGGGCCTTGTCTCCCGCGGTGAGCGTGTGCGCGATGTAGCGCTCGACGGCCTCCATCTGGCTGGCGTCCCATGCGGCGGCGTCCCCCTGTCTGCCGCGGAACCCGAGCTTGGGTGAGACCGGGAAGATCTGCGGGTCGAAACCGTGGAACTTGAGGCAGTTCGCCCGCACGTAGTCAACGACCTGATCGATCTCCGGCGCGTCGCGAGTATCGATCTTCGACAGGATGAACACCACCTTCTTGTGCCACCGCTCGGTGATGAAGCTCAGGAACTGGTGCTCCGACTCCGAATAGGGACGATCGATCGAGGTGACGAACAAGATCAGATCGGCCTTGGGAATGAAGTCCTCGGTGATCTCCTGATGGCGCTGGATGATCGAGTTGGTGCCGGGCGTGTCGACGATGTGGACGTGGCGAAGCAGCTCGATCGGATAGGTCTTCTCCTGCACGAACTCGGCAACCGTGCGATCCGACTCCGTCTCGCCGAAGCGGAAGATGTGGATGCGATCGGTGACGGGCGTCGGGCCTTCGAGCGAGACCTTGTGACCCAGAAGCGAGTTCACGAACGCCGACTTGCCAGCCTTCACCTCGCCGACCACCACCAGCAAGAAGAACTCGTCGATGTGCTCGAGGAGGTGGCGGACGTCGCGCATCTCCGCATCGTGGTCCGAGCTGCTCTTGCCGACGGCGACGAGGCGATCCAGGATCGCCCGTTGTTCGTCGAGCAGTTGCTCGTGACGTTGGTCGAGTAGCTTCATCGTGCCCGCTTCATCGTTGCGCGAACAGCATCGACGGATCGCCGTCGGCAGCGGTCGTAAGTTCCGCTCAAGGCGATCGTTGACGCATCTGAATCGTGCATGTTAGCATGCCTTCTTGCACTGACCCACCTCAACCTTGCTCCCGTTGCCGTTCGCCTGTCGCCCGCGATCGCCGGAGGTCGGATGAAGATCACCACATTGGAGGTCGGAGGATACGAGAAGGTCGTGCGTGCCGACGATCCCCGATCCGGATTGAAGGCGTTCATCGCGGTTCACGACACCACGCTTGGACCGGCGCTTGGCGGCATGCGCATCTGGCCCTACGCGACCGAAAAGGAGGCACAGACGGACGTGCTGCGCTTGGCGGCCGGCATGACCTACAAGTCCGCCGTGGCCGAAACCGGGCTGGGCGGCGGCAAGTCCGTCATCATGGCCGACCCGCGCACGCAGAAGACGCCAACCCTGCTGCGCGCCATGGGACGGTTCATCAACGAACTCGGCGGATTGTACATCACGGCGGAGGACGTTGGTTCAAGCACCGACGACATGTTGGTGGTGGCCGAGGAAACCAAGTGGGTCACCGGCTTGCCGCGCGATCGTGGTGGCAGCGGCGACCCGTCGCCGTTCACCGCGCTCGGCGTGTTCATCGGTTTGAAGGCGGCCCTGGAAACCGTCACCAGGAGCGACAACTTCGCCGGCAAGACGGTTGCGGTTCAGGGGCTCGGTCACGTCGGCTACTGGCTGTGCAAGCACCTGTCCGAGGCGGGTGCTCGTCTGTACGTTGCCGATGTGCGGCCCGAACGCGTCGAGCGAGCCAAGAAAGAGTTTGCGGCGATCGCGGTGCAGACGGAGGAGATCTACGATGCGCCGTGCGACATCTTCGCGCCGTGCGCTCTCGGTGCGATCTTGAACGACCAGACCCTGCCGCGGCTGCGGTGCCGCATCGTCGGCGGCGCGGCGAACAATCAGCTGCAGGAGGAGCGTCACTCGGAGCTGTTGCAGGGGCGTGGCATCCTCTATGCGCCCGACTACGTGATCAACGCCGGCGGCATCATCAACGTGGGGCTCGAACTCGCTCCCGGCGGCTACGACGAGAGCGAGTCGCTCGCGCGCGTGAGGAAGATCGGGCCGGTGCTCAAGGAGGTCTTCGCCATCGCCTCGGCCAGCAAGATCTCCACCGACAAGGCAGCCAAGGAGATTGCGCTGCGCAAGCTGCGTGACGGCAGGCAGCGGCGGCTGGCAGCGCGTGACAAGGCAACCCCCCAGCCCCGGGCGAACTGAGGCTGCGCGCAAGGTCCCATGTGTCTGCTCGTGGTCTTTCATCGGTTGCGGCCAGGATGTCCCTGCGTGGTCGCCGCCAACCGACACGAGGCGCTCGAACGACCGGCAGAGCCTGCACGGCTGCACGAAGACGCGGTCACGTGGCTCGGTCCCACGGACCTCCAGGCAGGCGGCACGTGGATCGGCATCAACGAGTTCGGCGTGCTGGCGGCGATCACCAACGGGCGCGGCACTGGCGCCGTCACGTCACGCGTGCCGTCCCGGGGTTTGCTGTGTCGTGCGGCTCTTGAGCAAACCAGCCTCGCGCTCGCCCTGCGCCGGGTCGGCGAGCTCACGCGTTCGGCTCGCCATCAGCCGTTCCAGCTGCTGCTCGCCGACCGCGAGCGCTGCGCGGTGATGTCGAACACGGGTGCAGCACCGGTGCGATGGCTCGATCCGGGAGCGCATGTGCTCACCAACCGACACGAAATCGATGGTTGGTCGCCGGACCGCTTGCAGCTGCTCGCCGACGTCGTTCGCTGCGCCAGTGAAGACGCGCTGCTGCGCTCGCTGGCCGAGTTCTGCGCAAGCCACGATGCGACTGGCGAGCCGCCCTTCGCGCCGTGCCAGCATCGAGATGGTCACGGAACTCGATCGTCGATGTTGATGGTGCTCGGCGCCAGCGCGGACCAGCCGGTGCGCACGGTCTTCGCGGACGGCCCTCCGTGTCGTGTGCCGCATGCAGAGCTGCCGGCGTTCTTCGTCACGGCCTGATCAATTGGTCGCATCGGCCTCGAAGCGAGCGTCGTCGATCGGCTCGTCCACCTTCACGTCGAGCAGCGTGCCTTCCTGGACCTTCCGACCGCTGGCGAGCGTGACGAATCGGTGAGCCAGCGGACGTCCCGAGATCGAGCGATAATCGGCGTAGTACGTGTCGAAGGAGCTCTCGGCGAGATCCTCGCGCAGGCGCGCGAGCAGGTAGGTGTCCTTGGCGAGGAATGCGGTCCAGGTGCGATCTGGCTCGCGTGCCTCGAGCACGAAGGCCTGCTGATCACCCAGCGTCGTGGTACCGATGAGCCGCGCGCCATTCCCCGATGCCGCATCGAACAGGAGCAAGGGGAACAGGTACTTGAGTCGTCTCTCGACATCAGGCCGAACGTCCTCGCGCGGCACGCGGCCCGAGCGACGCTCGCGGCCGCTCCGCCCGTTGAACACCAGGACTTGTTCCAGGCTGGGCGAGCTCCTGACCTCCACCCGCAGCTTGTCGGGCGCCTTGAACAGCAGCGTGAACGCTGCTTCCGCCTGCGTTCTCTCCGCCACCAGCACGAGGCGAGCGCGCTGCTGCAGCGAGGCGAGGCGGCGATAGGCATCACGCCCGCCGTACGCCGCGAACGCCCGTTCGAGCACGACGTCGCAGGTGAAGGGGCCGACGAAGTCCGGGGGGGCACCGACACCGCTCTGGCATGCGGCGCAGCCAGTGACCGCGATGACGAGCAGGCTGACGACGCGCAACGCAGACTCCGTAGAGGGAAACACCGAGGCGGCTTGCTCGATTCCCTGCGGAGTATGCCAGATGGTCGCGTCGAAGCCGACAGAGCGGCCCGGAAATAGCCGAGGGAGCCAGATTGGCTCCCTCTGCTATGCCTAATATGCCCCACTCTGTAACCAAGCGACTTAGGCGGGTCGCTACCAAAAGGTCATGCCATCGAGAAGATCACGCCATCAGGCGATGCCATCGGTCGTCATGGCTGGCGTCGCCCCTGAAAAGCTGCTCACGCTGCCGGCGGGTTGCGCCAGGCGGCGTGCTCTTACGAGGCGCGCTGGGTGAGGTTCCGCGCGAAATCTTCGTGAGCCGAACCATCCACGCCACGACCTCGCCGGCATCACCGAGAGGTTGCCTGGTCGACGGCTAGCGCGACGATGTTTCGACTCAGCCGTTCACGCTCACCGGCGAAGGCGGGCTGTCCTCACGCTGCGGCGGCTGGCGGGTCGGGTCGGTGAGACGGTACTTCGCCATCTTTTGATAGAGCGTACTGCGGCTGATGCCCAGCATCTTGGACGCAGCGACCTTGTTGTAGTCGGACTTCTTCAAGACGTGGGCGATGTGGATGCGTTCCATCTCCTCGAGGCTGTCGGGGACGGACAGCAGCGCGTTGTCGCCGTCCGTGGCGGTTGCCGACTCGCGGATGATCTGCGGCAAGTCGTCCGGCGTGAGGAAGTCCTCGTCGGTCATGATGCAAGCGCGCTCGAGCACGTGCTCCAGCTCACGGATGTTGCCCGGCCATCGGTAGCGCATCAAGGTGATCAGCGCGGCGCGGGTGACGCCGAGCGCCGAACGCTTCTCATGGTCCCGCAGGCGTTCGAGCAGCGTTTGACAGAGCAGGGGAACGTCGTCCAGGCGATCACGCAGCGGCGGCAGTTCAAGGTGCAGTGCGGTCAGCCGGCGATACAGCTCGGGCATCATCGCCGGCGCGTCCTCGCTGCCGCCCAGCTCCTTCGACGACGAGATGATGATGGACAGGCCGTTCGGCAAGGTGGCTCCGGGCGTGCTCCGCTGCTGCAGGAGCTTCAGCAAGTCAGCCTGTGCCGACGGGGCGAGCTCGGCAGCCTCGTCGAGATACAGCGAAACGGTGCGACGTGCGGACTGGCTGCACTTGGTGATGAGGTCTGAGATGAACCCCGGCTGCGCGGAGCCTGCGCAGCTCGCATAGATGAACGAGTCGGGTGCGCCGCCTCGGGCCTCATGCAGCGCGCGCGCGATCAGGTCCTTGCCGGTGCCGGTTTCGCCGGTGACGAGGGCGGTGAAGAAATGCCGCGCCGCGCGTTCGATCAGGTCGATGATCTCGAGCATCTGGGGATTCTTGCCGACCACGCCGTGGAACTGGTACAGGCGTTGTTCTTCGCGCGCAAGCTCGCCAGCCTGCGAGTCTTGAGACTTGTGCAGGAGGAACGGGAACAGGGCGCGCTTCAAGTTCTTGGCGTCGAGCGGCTTCGACAAGACGTCGAACGCTCCCGCAGCCACCAAACGCACGGCCGCATCGGCCTCGTAAGGTTGCTGCAGCACGAACACACCGGCAAGTGGATCGACCTCCTTGGCGCGCGTCACGAACTCCCGGGCATGGTCCAGCGACTTGTCATTTGCCAGGATCACGGCAGTGAACGGAGTCTCCGACAGCAGTTCGAGTCCTTCCGCCTCGGTCGAGGCAAACGAGACCTCGCAGTCTTTCAGCGGGAGCGTGCCGAGGATGACATCCCGAGTCGCATCATCCGTCTCGATGACCAGAACTCTCAAGAGTGCGGACATGACCCGAGCCTCCAGGAAAAGAACGTTTGCCGCATCGTCGTAGGCCCGATATCGGCCAAAACCTGGGCGGGTCTTCAGGCCAGACGGCCAGAGCGGGACACGCCGGCAAAAAAAAGACCGAGGTGATTGGCCACCTCGGTCGATATCATCCCGCCCGGACACCGGGCTTTTCAGTTGCGGAACTGCTAGTCGAGGAACTCCTCGAGCCGACGACCAACTCCCGACTCGCGGATGTCGCGCAGAGCCTTGTAGTAGATCTGACGGACGCCCTCGGCGGTGAGCCCGAGGTCGCGCCCCAGCGACTGAAGCGTCTGCGGCGGCCGGCCGTCGAGCCCCAGCCGTCGCCGGACGATTCGCGCTCGGCGCTCGGGAAGATCCTCGAGCGCGGCATCGATGAGCTCGCGCACTTCGCGATTGCGCACGCCAACCAAGAGCTCGTCATGCGCCTCGGGCTCGAGGTAGGGCTCATCATCCCAGTCCGGACCCGGATCATCCAGCGACAGGCCGCGCGAGCGCAGCACGATCGGGATGACCGATTCGGGCAACCCGAGCGTTCGCGCGACGTCCGACGGATCCATCGTCTCCGCGCCGCGCTCTTTCAGCAGGCGCGTCTGGCGGCGGCGAATGTGCTCCGGGATGTGAACGATGTCCTGATGGCGATGGAACCCGCGCTGGATGGCCTGGCGAATCCACCACACGGCATAGGTCGCGAATCGCGTCTTGCGGCGGCGGTCATAGCGACGGACCGCTTCCAGCAAGCCCAGGATGCCCTCCTGGAGAAGGTCGGGGCGTGGCACGCCGACGCGCCGCGACTGCCGCAGCACCCAGATCACCAAGCGCAGGTTGCGCAGGACGATCTCATCGGTGACTTCTTGCAGCTCGTGTTCGCGCTCATCCATCTCGCGCGTGCTCTCGCGACGGATCGTATCCTCGAACCGAGCGCGCGCGAAATCGAGCCGACGGAACAGCATCTCCTCTTCTTTTGGCGTCGGTGCCGGATCCATGTCGGCGTGGAACAGATCGAGCCCCTCGGCGTCGATGTTGTCCACCGCCAGCTCGAGCGTGCGTGGTGCAGTATCTGAAGACGGAACGATCGGAACACCACGCAGCCGCTGCACCAAGGCGCGGAGCTTCGGCCGGCTCTCGCCGAGAGCCTCGAGCCTGGGATCGACCTCGATCCAGGTCGTCGAGCGGAGGGTGGTGCCAATCGCCTTCTCAGAGGCGGTGCCCCTGCGGCGATCATCATCCAACATCAGAGTTCTCCTCATTTCATCTCTCTGGTCATCTCTCTGGTCATGCTCTCGACCACGCCCTCGCCTCACCGCACTCTTGAGGCCCGCGGACGCTTCTTCCTTGGCTCGCGTCGGCGCCGGCTTCGATCCACGAACGTCTCGGCACCAGGGCTGCAATTCCCTTGCCGTGTTCGAGCGCGCAGTCCGTCTCGGTATACGAGGTACGCGTGTCCTTGGGACGGAAGTATTCGGCCCTGCCTTGTGCATCGGGTGGTTGCCTCTGGAGCCGGTCGCGTGCCGCAAACCGTTTGCAAGAAGTCGCTTGAGAAGGGCGACTCTTCGAAAGCCCACGCGCGTCAGCGTTCTCACGAGCGCGCCCGCACAACCCGAGCCAGCGCGACGAACGCGAAACCTCTACTAGGACGGGCAGGGTCTGCAGGTTTCAGCACAAATAACGAAGAACGACGATTCTAAGCTCAAAACCCTTTGGATGCTACCCCGCTCAGGTCAGGGGTTGGCGCCACCGCATCGGGCAGGCCGTCGTGGTCACGATCCTGCAGGAATGGCAGGTCCATGCCAAAGGCTTCGGGGCCCAGAAGGGAAGGAACCTGGCCATTTTGTCGCTCCCAGTACCGCCGAAAGGCCGCGGTCCAAAGCTCGGGAGCAAAGCGGCTGCACCCGACGGGTGTTGGGCCGCGCACCAGAAGGGAACTTGTAGCCAAATCTTCGAACGAGAAAAGAGCCAGGCTCCGCAAAAATGCCAGAAGTGTGCGCTGATCCTCGGTCGGTGCAGATTCGAACGCCGCGCGGGCCTCGGCCGCCTCGCCATCGTGTTTCAGGATTGCCTCTTGCAGGGAGCTGGCCGAGCCATCGCTCATGTAGGGCGCGGTCGATGCGACGCCCCACAGCGGCCTCGTTCGTACGGACGGTGCACCCGGATCGGCATGGATCCGGTGCGACCGCAGATCGCTGTAGATCCCATCGACGCGCAGCGCGGCAAGCGAGCGCCGCGATTCTCCCGAGGACGGCGTCGTGAGCGGGAGGACCTCGGCGTGCCAGAGATGGCTGGTCGTGACCTCGCGGACTTGCAGCTCGAAGAAGCGTCGATCGACGGCCACGTCTCCGTGTCTGGCTCGTGCCGACGGGAACTGCCAGCGAGGAGTGTGGCAATCGGTGCAGCCCATCTCCACCAGCAGCTCCGCACCTCGCCGTGCCGCCCCACCCTGCTCGTGAACCGCCGGCTGCGGCAGGTTGAGGAGATACCACTCGCCCACGTCGATGTCGCCCTCGGTGAGCTCCTCGCAAGCGCCATCGTGATCCGGATCGTCGAGGCTCAGACCCGCCGAGCTCTTGTGCAGCCCGCGATCGGGCGCTCGATCGCATGCGAACTGCAAGGCCCCGGCCGGCGAGTAGCGCGCAACTCCGTCGCCGTCGGGGTCGCGCTCGAAGGACTCGTCGTGCGCTTCGAGGCCGAGCGAATCCGACATGGCCTGCACCAGCACGGCCCGGAGGCTGGAGGTCCGATGCTGCCCGCGATGCTGGAATGGCGCCACGCGCAGCTGATAGCCAGCGACCAGGGGGTCGCTCAGGCGGCTCGCTGGCACCGGCTCACCGGATGCGTTCACGAACCACCATTGGTAGATCGGGTCGAGATCAGGCTGGCCGTCGTGATCGGCATCGTCGGCACGGCCAAAGAAGAGCTTCGGCTCCGTGGGACCTGGCGCGATCCACACTTCCTTGGCTTCCGACTCTGCGAGGCTCACCCATCCGTCCCCGTTCGCATCGAGCTGGCGCATGGTCTCCTGGCGAATCGCATCCGCCAGCAACTCGACGAGCCCCACGCCATAGAGGGCGGGCACATCGCGCGTCTCGCCGCTGGCATCCCGGCAGGTCCCGGCACCGCCTTCGGCGCCGGCGCCGTGACAGGCCCAGCAACTCCCGGCGCGAGCACCGCCCGCGGTCGTGAACGAGCGCGCCACGAGGCCGCGGCCGAACACGTAGGCGAGCCAGGGATCCTTCGCGATCAAGTTCGTGGACGTCCCGAGCAGCTCGCGGTTCTCCGCGTGGAACAGGTGCACCCGCGGCGGCAGCTCCTGCTCGCCCGCGAGCAGGAAGGACGCCATGAGGCCGCTCAGGATGGCGGCTAGCGTGCCGGTTCTCGTCATTGGTCAAGCCTCTCGATCCCCCTGTATCGGAGGTGCCGCCGAGGCGCCTGAGCGAGGCCGTTGTCCGCCGTCCTGGATCGTGGACTTGTTTCGCCGCTACAACGGTGCCCCCTCGGTCGCCATGCCGAGAAACCACTGGTGCAAGCGGGTGTCTGCGGTCAATTCCGGGTGGAACGCCGAGACCAGCACGCGGCCCTCGCGGGCGAGCACGATGGCGTCGCCGTCCTTCGCGAGCACCTGCACGCGCTTGCCCGGATGCGCGAATCTCGGTGCTCGGATGAAGACGGCGTGGAACGGATCGCGGCCGACTGCAGGGATGTGAAGGTCGCGTGTGAAGCTCGCGATCTGACGCCCGTACGCATTGCGCTGCGCGTCGATGTCAATCAGGCTGAGACGCGGCGGCCGTTCGACGCTCTCACGGCCCAGCAGGATTGCGCCGGCGCATGTTCCCCAGAATGACGCGCCGCGATCATGGCGATCGCGCAGCGCGCCGTGCAGCTCCGCGAACTCCATCAGGTGATGCATCGTCGTGCTCTCGCCGCCGGGGATCACGACGTGGCTCACCGAAGCGAGGTCGTCCGGCAGCCGCACCAGCGTGGTGGCGACGCCGAGCTGGGCGAAGCACCGTGCGTGCGCCTCGAACGAGCCCTGCAACGCCAGGAGTCCCACCCGGACCATCACCAGCCTCGCACCTGCAGCTTGGCAACGTCGGGCAACTCCCGCACCGAGAGCCCGGCCATCGGGTTGCCGAGGTTGCGTGCCACCTGGGCGATGAGCTTGGCATCCCGATAGTGCGTCGTGGCCTTCACGACCGCCTCGGCGGTGCGCTCGGGCTCGGCCGACTTGAAGATGCCCGACCCGACGAACACGGCCTCGGCACCAAGCCGCATGCACAGCGCCGCATCCGCCGGCGTGGCGATCCCGCCGGCGGCGAAGTTCGGCACCGGCAGCTTGCCGGTCTCGGCCACACGCAGCACGAGGTCGTACGGCGCACCCATCTCCTTGGCGCGCGCCATCAGCTCCTCTCGCGGCGCCACCGTCAACTCGTGGATCTCGCGCATGATCAGGCGCAG
The DNA here is from genome assembly GCA_046349655.1 of Planctomycetota bacterium. Classification (GTDB taxonomy): domain Bacteria; phylum Planctomycetota; class B15-G4; order B15-G4; family JAXMBY01; genus JAXMBY01. The sequence continues at coordinate 24,811 of JAXMBY010000029.1, read as the reverse complement.
GTGGCGCACGGCTTCGACGACATCGCCAGTCCCGGCTTCGCCCTTGGTGCGGATCATCGCCGCGCCCTCGCCGATGCGGCGCAGAGCTTCGGCGAGGCACGTCGCGCCGCACACGAACGGTACCTTGAAACGATGCTTGTCGATGTGGTGGTGAGCATCAGCCGGCGTGAGCACCTCGCTCTCGTCGATGAAATCGACCTCGACGGCCTCGAGGATCTCGGCCTCGACGAAGTGACCAATGCGGGCCTTGGCCATCACCGGAATGGTGACGGCGCTCTTGATCTCGTCGATCTTCTCCAGCGCCGCCATGCGAGCCACGCCGCCCTCGCGCCGGATGTCGGCCGGCACGCGCTCGAGCGCCATGACCGCCGCGGCACCTGCGTTCTCTGCGACCTTCGCCTGCCGGGCGTCGGTCACGTCCATGATCACGCCGCCCTTCAGCATCTCCGCGAGGCCAACCTTGACCTCGAACTGATCCGATCGTTCCATGTCGTGGCTCCTGCGTCAGCGGTGTGCGCGCGTCGGCTCACACCAGAGGTTCGGTGACGCGCACGGGACGCTGCTCCGTGCGCAACGTGTCCTTCAGGATGGTGCCCAGGATCTCGATGCCCCGCTCGATCTCGGGTTCCTTCACCGTCGCATAGCAGATGCGGAACCCGGCCGCCTGCGCGCCGTCGGCTGCGAACCAATGACCCGGCGACAGGATCACGCCACGGCTGCGCGCGCGCGCCATCACCTCGAACGCACTCTGCGAGGGGTCAAGCTCCACCCACGCCGTGATCCCGCCATCGGGCACCGAGGCCGGCAGCGCCGATGGAAAGTGTCGGCTGATCGCGGCGCGCAGTGCGTCCCGACGGCGCTGATAGGCGCGTCGCACACGATCGAGGTGGGGATCGAGCTCGCCGCTTCGCATCAGCTCGAACAGCATCATCTGCCCGAGCAGGTTGGTGCAGAGATCGAATCGGCGCTTGATCTGCGCGAACGCCTCGAAGCTCTCCGGCGGCACGAGCATCCAGCCAACGCGCAGCCCAGGCACCACCACCTTGGAGAAGGTCGCCACGGTCACGACGTGGCCGGTCTCGTCGAACGTCCACAGCGGCGGCGGCTCTTGCGCGGTTCGCAGCTCGCCCAGCCAGTCATCCTCGATCACCGGCACCTGATGGCGAGCGACGGCGCGAGCGAACTTGTGCCGCGCCGGCCGATCCCACGTGAAACCGGTCGGGTTGTGGAAGGTGGGGATCGCATAGAGCAGCTGCAATGACCCGCTCGCGAGCTGCTCATCGAGCTCGGCGTCGTCGAACGCGGCGGTGGCGTTGCGGTACGCCACCGGGGTTGCCCCGGCCAGGCGTATCAGATCCAGTGCGCCAGGAAACGTGGGCGCGTCCACGCCCACGCGGTTGCCGGCGTCGAGCAGCAGTGAGAACGCCAGCTGCAGGCCTTGCTGCGAGCCGTTGACGATGATGACCTGTCGGGGTGGGGCTGCTGGCTCACGCCGGCGGGCGCGCTCGACCAGCGCCTCGCGCAGCGGCTCGAAGCCAGCAGCCGGAGCATAGTCGAAGGCTTGCCGCAGCGAGCTCGCGCTGAGCCGCGCCAGCACGTCCTGCAGCGCGCGAACCGGGTAGAGGTCCGGGTCGGGAATGGCGCGGCTGAAATCGATGCTGTCCGTTGCCGGCGGCGCGTGGTCGCCAAGCTGCGCCTGGACGCGCCGCACCTGGGCGCGCAGCGCCTCCGACCATGCGAAGCGACGCGCTCTGGCGGGCGGGGGTGCGACCTGCGCTTCGGCGACGAATGTGCCCTGGCCCACGCCGGACGTGAGCACGCCGCGCTTGAGCAAGCGCTGGTAGGCCGCGACGATGGTATTGCGATTGACGCGGAGATCTCCCGCGAGGTCGCGGCTCGAGGGCAGCTTGGTCCCCGCCGCAAACGCCTTCTGGGCGATCAGGCGCTCGATCTCGTCGCTGACCTGCACGTGCAGTGGTCGACCACTGGACCGATCCAATTGGATGCTCTTGCCATAGTCCACCAACGCGCTGGCCCTCATGATGGCTGTGAATGGCAGTTATCTTCCCATCACGACGGCGAGATTCAAGGCCTCGTGTGACCTTTATTGGTCCAATTGGACTAGTGACGCCTCCAGACGTCAACGACCGCGCGGTTTCCTCGCCGAGATCGCTACACTGCAGCAGCCACCGCTCCCCCTGGTCCAAAGAGCCCACCTGGTCACGCCATGACGCCGGTTGCCATCGCGATGTTGCTCCTCGCCGCCGGCTCGCCCGCCGGGGACGAGGACTTCCTCATCTTCCTCAACTACGAGCTCGGCATGCACTGCACCGGATTCGACTTCGAGTACTGCTGCGTGCTGCCGCCCTACAACAGCATCCAGGCCCAGGTGGTCAAGGTGGGGAAGGGATCCGTGCCGCCGCGGCTGCTCGATGCGTTCGACGCGGACGATCCGAGCGTGCTCGTGGATCTCGAGACGCAGCGGCGCTACCGGCTCCGTTACGAGATCGTCGACAATGCGTTCTCCGAGGGCGGCAAGATGAAGTACTGGGCTCGTCGTACGATCTCAATCGCAACGGCGACGCACAGGAGGCGGGCGAGGTCGTGGCGAACGCCTACTGGACCCACCTGTTCATCTACAAGGGCTTCGAGGAGCAAATCCCGAGGGCACCTCGATCGATGCGCGCAAGAGGACCATCGGTCGCGACCTGCAGATCGCGATGGACCGAGGACTGCGCGGCCAGGGCCTCAAGGGCCATCTGCACTCGAGCACCGAGCGCGGCACGATCGTCTTCACCAAGTCGCCGGTGCTCGACAACGTCCCGATCATGCTCACCCATCCCGGCATCTTCGAGGCGCTGGCGCTGCCGCTGACGCCGTTCCTGGACTCCGAGCGTCTCGGTCGCGATCTCAAGACGGTCACCGAGGCGGACGTGCAGCCGTTCCAGAAGGCGCGCGTCGTGCTGGTGCATGCCGACACCGGCGAGCCGGTTCGCGGCACCCGCGGCAACGAGGTCGCGTTCGTGGGAACCGAACCCATCGACATCCCGAACTGCCACGACTGCCACGCGACCGGCGATGCCAACCTGCGCTTTCCCAGGGTCGCGGCCATGGTGCAGGCGGAGATCGCGTACTGGAAGTCGGTCGGCGCTTCCGATTTCTACGCGAGCGTGAAGGCCGCCAGCATCAGCGTCTTGGGTCTGCACGATGCCAAGCACGGAACGTTGTTCACCAGCGGCTATCAAGCTGGCGCCACCGGCCACCGGCTGGGTCGACCGGCGGTCTTGTGCCAGAAGTGCCATGCGGACAACGTGCTCGGCGTGCTCGCGTCGGCGCGCATTGCGGCTGGCGCTGGCGACACGCTCGAGGTGATCGACGCTGCTCGCATCGACAATGCGCTGCCCGCGCCGCGCATCATCGATCGGCTCGACTCGAAGCACCCGTTCGCGCCGGCACCGGGCACGGTCGTGAAGGCGTTGAGCGAGGCGATCCACGCCGTGCACCTCGCGCTCAGGCCCTTGCCCGACGCAGCCGGTCGCCCGGGCGCGTGTCAAGGATGCCATCCGGCGCACCGCGCCGATCGCGACCTGAGCGGCTATCCGATCACGCGCGAGGGCCGCAACCCCTATGACGGTCGCGCCGGCTCGCTGGGCAGCGACAATCGGGACGCCGGTGGCGGCTGCTTCGTGGGGCGGGACGTGCACTCGTTGATCTCGCGCCAGGCTGCTCCCAGCCGAGCGCGGCTCAATGCCATCGGCCGCTTCCTGATCGCGAACGTCGCGCGCGAGGCGGGTGGTGCTGGCAAGGGCCTGTGGTGCACCAACTGCCACACCACCGTGTCGCGCCAGCTCTACCAGGCCGATCGCCTGCGGCCAGGTCGCGCGTTCGCGCCGGCGGCGGAGGACACGGCGCGACTCGAACCTCTCGAGGCACTCGCGCCGCGCCTCGGCCTCGACTTGAGCTCGCTGACCGCGGCGCTCGACCCGCGCGTGCGGCCGCGATCCGATCGTTTGCCCGCCGGGCTCTCGCGCGCCGGCCAGCAAGCGTTCCTGATGCGCGGCGAGTACGACGCGTCCGAGCTGCTCGCCGTCTACGCACCGACCGCGCTGCGCAAGAGCGCCGATCTCGGCATCATCCTGCATTTCCTCGATCAGCCGTTCACGCTTCCCGACGCCGACGGCGACACCCAGGTCGTGCTGATGGATCCGGACCCCACGCATCTCACCGATCACAAGGATCTCGGTGGTGGGCCAACCAGCTACGATGTCGCCACGCACGGTCGCGACTACTGGCTCGCGCCCGGCGAGCCGCACTGCGCCGACTGTCATTTGCCGCCGTTCGTCGAAGCACAGGGCGATCTCGCGTTCCCGATCAACCAGCGCGGCAAGTACTCGCTGTTCCGTTACGCGAAGGGCCATGCCGGTCTCGCTTGCCAGGCGTGTCATCAGTCGCCGCACGGGTTGCACCCGGTGCTCGCCCCCGACGTCGATCCGGTCACCGCCGAGCAGGCGCGCTCGCTCAATGCCGACGGCGGCGCCGGCCCGGTCCGCTGTGCGGCATGCCATGGCGACGTGAACGCGCTGGGCGTACCGCAGTTCCTCGCCGGGGTGCGGTTCGAGGGTGTCGACGTCTCGACCAGCTTCGCGTCCGCGGCTGCCTACATGCACGCCACGGCAGCCGACGCCGGCGGGCGCGGCGGCCACGCCGTGCCCTCACCCGCGCGCCGCTGAGGCGCCGCGAGTGGATGGAAACCGGATCGCGCAGCGCCGATAATCAACCGGCAGTCACTCGTGCGCATGAGGTCCCAGCGTGAGCGCCAGGGTGTTCGAAGAAGTCGTTCGATTGCAGCGAGCCGGCGAGCCGGCCGCGCTCGCCACCATCATCGGCGTTGCCGGCTCGAGTCCGGCCAAGGAGCCGATGAAGATGGTGGTGCGCGCCGACGGCTCGTGCGTGGGCTCGGTGGGCGGCGGCTGCTTCGAGGACGACATCCGCAAGTCGGCGCTCGACGTGATTCGCGATGAACGCGCCGTGCGCCGCACGTATCGCCTCACCGAGGACGAGTCGCCCGGAGCGGGGCTGGTTTGCGGCGGCGAGGTGGAGGTGTACATCGAGCCGATCACCGCGCCGTCACTGGTCGTGTTCGGCGGCGGACACGTGAGCAAGGCAGTCGTCGAGCTTGCCGCGAAGGTCGGCTTCCGCGTGGTGGTGACCGACGATCGTGCCGAGTACGCGCGTGCCGATCGGTTTCCGGCGGCGATCGAGACCTGGAGCCTGCCGCTGGCCGAGGCGGCTGCGCGGCTGATCGTCGGTCCGCAGACCTACGTGCTGGTCATGACCCGCGATCATCGGCTCGATCGCGAGGTGCTGCGGCTGCTGAGCGAGCGCCAGCTCGAGCCGCGCTACCTCGGCATGATCGGCAGCAAGTCCAAGGTGGCTGCCGCGTTCGCGGCGCTGCGCGAGAGCGGGGTCGCCGAGTCGTTCCTGCGCAGCGTGCGCGCACCGGTGGGGCTGTCGATCAACGCCAAGCTCGCCGACGAGATCGCGGTGGCGATCGTGGCGGAGCTGATTGCGGTCCGCCGCGGCGTCGCACATCCTGCGCCGGAGCCGCGACCGTGACCGAAGCCACCGCGCCGGACGCCCGTCACGGACGCGGCGGGCGACTGCTGTACGGCTTCTTGCGCGCGGTCGCCGCAGTGGTGTTTCGCCTCTACTTCCGGTTGCGCAGCCGCGGGCTCGAGGGGTGTCCGGCCGGGCCGCTCATCATCGTCGCCAACCACACCTCGTTCCTCGATCCGTTCGTGCTGCAGGCGACCTTCCGCCGCCGCATCGTGTTCATGGTGACCTCCGCGTTCTATGACCTGCGCCGCTTCCGGTGGTTCCTGCAGCTCATGGGCTGCATCCGGGTGAAGGATGGCGTGAGCCGCAAGGCGATCGACGAGGCCCTCGCCGTGCTCGCGCGTGGCGGCGTGGTCGGCATCTTTCCCGAAGGCGGCATCAGCCGGCACGGTTGGCTGCTGCCCGCGCAGCCGGGAGCGGCGGCGCTGATGCTGCGTGCCGACGTGCCGATCTTGCCCGCGTACATCGGCGGCCTGTTCGCTGCGTTCCCGCGCCACGCGTGGTTCCCGAGACCGCGCTCGGTCGAAGTCCGCTACGGCAAGCCGATCCGCCTCCCGCAACGCGATGCGACCGTGCCGCGCAAGCGGCTGACCGGGACGCTCACGCGCGACATCATGCGGGTGCTCGCGGACCTGGGCGGCGTGCCCGCGCCCGAGGCGGCGCGCGACCCCACGCTGAGCAGCGAGGCCTGAATCAAACGTCCGGGGCCTCGCCGCCGAACAATCTGGCGATCGCGTCCTTGTGCAGCTCGTTGATGCGGTGCCGGCGCAGCTTCAGCGTTTGCGACAGCGTGCCGTCGGTGATCGAGAACTCGCGTTCGAGCAGCAGGAAGCGGTGGATTCGCTCGTGGCTGCGGAAGCCGTTGCGCTCGCTGATGCGCGCGTCGATCTCACGCCGGATGAGCTGCTCGATCACCGGCTCGTCGGCCTTGCCGTACTGCGGATCGGCGCGCAGCGCCTGGTAGTTCGGCACCACGATCGCGCCAATGAACTTCTGATCTTGACCCAGGACCACGACCTGCTGGATCCATGGGCTTTCGAGCAAGCGCACCTCGATCGGCTCGGGCTCGACGTTCTCGCCGTTGAGCAGCACGATCGTGTCCTTGGCGCGACCCGTGATCACCACGTCACCAGCCGCGGTCTGCAAGCCGAGGTCGCCGGTGTCGAGCCAGCCATCGCCGTTCAGCACGGCGGCGCTCGCCTGCGGATCATCGCGGTAGCCTTGCATGACCTGCGGTCCTGCGACCATGATGCGCCCCGCACCGGACTCGCGCGCTTTCTCGTCGGGCACGATGCGGATGTGCGTTCCCGGCAGCGGCCGGCCGACACTGCCAGGCACGTTGTGATCCGGGACCCGGATCGTCAGCACCGGCGACGTCTCGGTGAGCCCGTAGCCATTCAGGAAGGTGATGCCGGTGCACTCGAAGAAGTCGTCCACGTACTGCGGCAGGGAACCACCGCCCGAGATGCCGGCGCCATGCACCAGGTTGGCGAGGCCGGACTTGTGCCGCAGCGGCGCGAACACGGCGCGGTCGGCACACCAATCGATCGGCTGCAGCAGAGCGGCGAGCGCGGCGGCCAAGCGTCGCAGGACGGCGCCGTGCGAGTGCAGCGTGCGGTTGGCGGCAACCCGCCGCAAGCGAACCGTGGCGTTGCGGATCGCGAAGCTCAGCCGGGCGATGGTTCGCTGCGACCAGTTGAGCTGCGCGATCTCGTAGTTGATCGCATCGGCGATCATCATCCACACGCGCGGCACCGCCGCGAATGCGTTCGGCTGGTAGGTACGCAGGTCGCGCTTCAGATTGCGGCGGTCCGAGTAGACGATGCCCACGCCCATCGACAGCAACAGGTACTCGGCGATGCGCTCGAACGCGTGCCACGTGGGCAGGATCGACAGATAGGTCTCGCCCGGTTGCCAGCAGTGAATGACGTCGCGCAGGTTGCTCAGGTTGCTGCCGAGGTTGCGATGCGTGAGGATCACGCCCTTCGGATTGCCGGTGGTGCCCGACGTGAAGACGATGCTCGCCACATCGTCCGGGCGAATCGCGCGCACGTCGTCTTCGACCGAGGTCTGCTTGGTGCTGCCGAGCAGCTGCTCGAAGGACAGCGCCCCCGCCTCGGCGTCGCCGTAGAGGAGGATCCGGGACTTGAGCCGCGTGCGCATGCCGCGCAACCGATCCAGGAGCTCCGGATGTTCGACGAACGCGACGTCGGCCCGCGTGCGTTCCAGGATGAACGCAATCTCCGCATCGCTCGCGCCGGTGCCGCGCGGCACGCAGATTCCACCGCAGCTCATGATCGCGAGATCCGCCGCCAACCAGCGCTCGGAGTTCTCCGCGATCAGCGCAACCGCGGAGCCGCGTGCCACGCCGAGGCGCTTCAGCGCGGCGGCGATCTGATCGGTGATCTGCAACAGCTGCTCGAACGAGAGCTCCAGATCGCTGCCGCCGCTGCGGTTGGGCCGCACCTGCGCGACGCGGTGCTTGAATCGCTTGAGGTGCTCCCGCAGGTCGCGCACGAGAACGGGATCACCGGTTGAATCCGCCTTGTCCACCCAGCGCTACTCTTCCATGCTCCGACATCGGGACGCCGCGATGCTCGCGTTTCGCTATCCCATTTTGCACGGGCAGAAGCAAGGGAGGCGCTCGGCGTTACTGCGGTTCACGGGGTTTCGCGCATGCCGGACAGGATCAGGAGTGCGTTCGACTCGCCAGGTCGCTCGGTGAGGCTGCCGAGATCGGCGCGATACATGTTGTCGATGATCTCGCGATGGTGATCTTCCACCACCTTGCGTTTGACCTTGAGGGTGGGGGTCAGCTCGCCGTTCTCCTGGCTGAACGGCTCACCGAGCAGAGCGAAGCGCTTGATGCGCTCGAACGAGGCCAGGTCGTCGTTCACGGACTGGATGGCTTCCTGATACAGCCGCGCCACCTCGGGGCGACGCAGCAGTGCCGCGACCTCGGTCGTGTCGAGCGCCAGGCGCTTGGCGGTGGCGGCCAGTCCGTCGCGGTTGGGCACGATCAGCGCGGTCAAGAACGGCCGCCGGTCGCCGATCAGGCACGCCTGCTCGATCAATGGATGCAGCTTGATGCGGTTCTCGATGTTCTGCGGCGACACGTTCTTGCCGCCGGCCGTGATGATGAGGTCCTTGAGGCGATCGGTGATGAACAGGAAGCCATCGGCATCCACGTGGCCCACGTCGCCGGTGTGGAAGAAATGATCGGCGTCGATCACGCGCGCGGTCTCGCTTGGCAGCTTGAAGTAGCCGCGCATGACGTTCTTGCCGCGGATCAGGATCTCGCCGGTCTCGCCGATGCGCACCTCGACGCCTGGCAGAGCGCGGCCGACCGAGCCGAGCTTGCGGAACTCGGGCTGATTGCAGGACACCACCGGCGTGGTCTCGGTCAGGCCGTAGCCCTCGAGCAAGACGATGCCCATCGCCTCGAAGAACTCGACCACTTCCGGTGCCAGCGGCGCGCCGCCGGACACGAAGAAGCGCAGGCGTCCCCCGAATGCGCGCCGCACCGGCGCGAACACGGTGGCGCGCGCTAGCGCATGTCGCAGCCGCAGGTGCCATGGGATCGGCTTCTTGCGCTCGCGCAGGAAGAACACGCGCCGGCCCATCGACATCGCCCAGCCGAACAGGAAGCGACGCAGGTACGGTCCATCGTGCACCTTCTGCAGCACGCGCGTGCGCACCTTCTCGTAGAGGCGCGGCACGCCCAGAACGACCGTCGGCTTGGCCTTGATCATGTCCTGGGCGACGCTGTTCATGTTCTCGGCGTACGCGATCTGCGCGCCACGCCACAGGAACGCGTAGTGGCCGGCGGTGCGCTCGAAGCAGTGCGAGAGCGGCAGGAACGACAGGCTGCGATCGCCCGGGCCGATGTCGATGTGCTGCGTCATCGCCATGCAGTTGGACAGAAAGTTGGCGTGCGTCAGCATCACCCCCTTCGGCGGCCCCGTGGTGCCGGAGGTGTAGATGATCGTGGCGAGGTCGTCCTCGTGCACTGCCTCCAGGGCGCGGGTCAAGATGGCCGGATCCTGCTTCGCGCCCAGCTCCTTGACGCGCGCGAGCGTCAGCGTGCGGTCGTTCTCCAGCTCGAGGTGCGAGTCGATCAACACCACCTTCTCGATCGACCCGAGCTCCTTGACGATGGGCGCGATGCGATCGTGCAGCTCGCGTGACGACACGATCACGAAGCGCGCGCCCGAGTTGCCGAGGATGTGCGCGATGTCCGAGCCGGAGCTGGTTGGATAGATCGGCACGTCCGCCGCGCCGAGCGACAGCACGGCCAGGTCGCAGAGGATCCACTCGTGGCGATTCTCGGACAGCAGCGCGACGCGGTCTTGCGCGCAGAGGCCAAGCGCGCTCAAACCGAGGGCGATGCGGTCGATCTCGGCGCGCGCCTGCGCCCAGGTGATCGGCTCGAACGAGCCCGCGCGCGGCACCAGGAAGAGCGTGCTCGTGCCAACCGCGCCGGCGCGCTGCCGAAACATCTGCCCGAGCGATTGGCTATGCACACGTATCTCCCGGTTGCTGCCCGCCACCCCCTCTCTCTCGTCTCGAACATGCTTCTTTCTTGAAGCATCGTCGCCGCCCGCGATCACAGTCGCTCTCCTCTGACCGAACAGTATACGCGGCCCGGCAACGGCACCGGGCCAGCCAAGCGAGGCTGGCCCGGCATGATTCTGACCGTCGACGCGTATTCTAGCGCACCTCGAACGACTGGCGCAGCGTGTCGAGCAGCTCAGCGGCTGCCGTACCCTTCACCGTGAGCACGAACAGATCGGTGCCGCGGATGACTGCCACGCCCGCGGCCTCGCCACCGGCGATCAGCGCGCGATTGCCGCTCACCTGTTCCCAGTGGCGCTTCTCGCTGGCGCCATACCTGGCGAGCGCATCCCGCGCGGCGTCGTCCGGGTTCTGGCCGCCGACCACCATGCCCTGGCGCAGCGTCGCTTCGGTGGCGTGGTCGGGCGCCGACATGGCCACGACCGTCATGTCCGGATAGACGGCATCGAGGTCGGTGAAGGTGAAGCTTGCCGGCTTGGTGAGCGCGACGCCGAGCCACGGATTCTGGTAGCTGTTGCCATCGACGACATAGCTCGCGGCTCCCTCGTTCACCTTGTAGGCCTTGGCGCCGACGCCGAACTCGACCACCTTGATCTCGACGTTGCCGAGCAGCTGTGCCGTGGACATCACGTCCTTCGAGAACCCGTCCTTCATCGAGGAGGCGCTCAGGCGCAGGTGCGCGGCATCGACCGAGCCGATGCCGAGCGTGGCGTCGAGCGCGATCCACTGGCTGCCCACCATGATCTCGGTCCAGGCATGCCCGCCCCACATGCCGGCCAGATACTCGAGCCCCATCGTCACCCGCGACGGGATGCCGGCGGCGCGACACAGAGCGGCCAGGAACACCGCATGCTCGGAGCAATCGCCCTCGCGGTTCTTGCACACCTCCGAGGCCGACGCGAAGCCGACACCGAATCCCTTGCCGGTGAGGTTGTGGTACACCCAGCGCTCGAGCGCCTGACCGGCCTTGAAGGCGTCGGTCTCCTTGCCTGCCACCTGTTCGGCAATGCGCTTGATCTCGGGGTCGTCCGCCTGCAGGTACGCATTGGGCTCGAGGTAGATGCGGTTCTCGTCGCTCACCGCGGCCGGCCGCGTCGCCGCGCTCTCGGGCAGGATCTTGCGGATCTCGAGCAGCTGCACCGAGGCGGTCTTCTCGAGCGTCTTCTGGCGCTCGTCGTTCAGCTCCGGCCAGCCGATCTTCGGGTCCTTGAGGACCAGCCGCAAGACCAGTCGGTCGAGCGAGCGCGGCTGGGGCAAGCGAATGTTGGAGCGCGCGATCGAGCTCTTGAAGATGTCGCCGCTCAGCTCGTTGCCGCCGGCCGCCTTGAGCGCATCGGCCTTGGTGCTGCGCGTGGTCTCCGCACTGCCGCCGAGCAAGGGCACGTCGGACGAGGTCTTCACCGTGCCGCCCTTGGCGTCGAGCCACAGCGTGTTCTTGAACGGCACGCCCTCCATCTCCTCGTCGATCCTGGCGAGGCGCTCCGAGCCAGCATCCTCGAAGCCGACCAGCGTGCGCGTCGCCTTGATCACGCCGCCCACCTGCAGCGGCTCGTACAGCTGGTAGGCGAGCTTGTCGCCCACGTTCTTCAGCGCCGACACGCTCATCCGGCGGATCTTCTCCGGGCCCCACAGATCACCCATGAACGGCAGCTTGCTCTCGTAGCTCTGATCGCCGGTACCGCTCTTGACCAGCAGCTCGCCCTTGCCGACGGTCGCCTCGACCTTCATCACCATGCTGGACGCGTTCATGCTCGACTGCACTCGCAGCAGATGACCGTCCGCCGTCTCCCAGGTGGTTGCCGACTGGGTGAGCTTGATCTCGCTGCCCAGGCGCTTCACCGCCATCACCTGCTCGGCGAGCGTCACCAGACGCGTGTTGTCGCCGCCACCCTCGATGGTGATGACCTCGTGTTGATAACCAACCGGCTGCCCGGCGAGCTTGAACAACCACCAGGTGTCGCTGGTCTCTTGCGCGGCGCCGGCAAGCGCAGCGCCACGCACGATCGGCGCCGGCCACGCGGCAGCTGGTGCGAACGTGCAGAGCAACGACAGGAAAACGAGGACGCGACGCGGCATGGTCGATCTCCTGCGCGTCCATCAGGACGCATTGCATGATGGGCTCCCCGGCCGACGCTGGTCGAGGCTCCCGTATACGAGCGGTTCGGTGAATCAGCTTCCACCGGGCAGGACGAGCTGCAAGAACTCTTCCTCGCTCAGCACCTTGATGCCGAGCTGCTCGGCCTTCTTGAGCTTCGAACCCGGCTTCGCGCCCACGACCAGGTAATCGAGCGAGCTGCTGATGCCGGTCAAGATCTTGCCGCCAGCCAGCCTGGCGCGCTCCTCCGCCTGGGCGCGTGTCATCGCGCTCAGCGTGCCGGTGAACAAGAACGTCTTGCCGGCCATCGGCCCGGTGGGCTGCGCCGCTGGCGTGGGATGCACGCCGGCGGCCAGCAGGGCCTGCAGCACACGCTGGTTGCCGGTGTCGGCGAAGAACGCATGCAGGCTCTCCGCGACGCGCGGCCCGATCTGGTAGATCGCGTCGAAGTCCTCGAGCTTGGCAGCGAGCACCGCCTCGAGGGTCGGGAAGTGCGCCGCCAGCAGGTCGGCGACGTGCTCACCCACGTGGCGAATGCCGAGCGCGAACAGGAAGCGGCCCATGCTGGTGTGCTTGGACTGCTCGATCTCGCGCAACACATTGCGCGCCGACTTCTCCGCCATGCGCTCGAGATCGACCAGATCGGCCTCCCGCAACCGGAACAGGTCGGCGACCGTTTGCACCAGGCCGCGATCGACCAGCTGATCGATGAGCTTGTCGCCCAGGCCCTCGATGTTCATGGCGTCGCGCCGCACGAAGTGCGCGATGCGCTCCTTGATCTGTGCCGGACACGAAATGTTGGGACAGCGAACCGCCACCTCTTCGGCGCTGAACAGGAGCGCATGGTGGCACGACGGGCACTGCCTGGGGAAGTCGTAGGCGACCGTGCCTTCCGGCCGCAGCTCGCGCACCACCTTCACCACCTTGGGGATCACGTCGCCGGCCCGCTCGATCAGGACGCGATCGCCGGCGCGCACATCCAGCCGCTCGATCTCTTCCTTGTTGTGCAGCGTCGCGTGCCGGATCGTGACGCCACCCACCTCGACCGGATCCAGGATCGCGACCGGCGTGACCGTGCCGGTGCGGCCGACCTGCACCTGGATCTCGCGCAGTGTCGTCGTTGCCTGCTTGGCGGGGAACTTGAACGCGAGCGCCCAGCGCGGCGATTTCGATCGTTCGCCCAGCGCCGCTTGCAGGGCGAGATCATCCACCTTGATGACCACCCCGTCCATGTCGACCGGCAGCGCCTCCTTGCGCTCGAGCATCTCGCGGTAGTAGCGCAGCACGTCGTCGAGGCTGCCCTTGGCGCCCTGGGTGCGCAGCGTGCGCAGCCCGAGCTGCTCGAGCAGACGCATGTTCGCGTCGTGCGACTTCGGCGCGCCGTCGCCGCGCACCTCGCCGACGCCGTAGAAGAACACCTCGAGCGGCCGCGCCGCGGTCACGCTCGGATCGAGCTGCTTCAGAGTGCCCGCCGTGAAGTTGCGCGGGTTGGCGAACACCTCGAGCCCGGCCCTTGCGCGCTCGCGATTCAGCGCCACGAACGCCTGCTTCGGCACCACCACCTCGCCGCGCGCCTCGAGGTATGGTGGCACGTGTGCACCCTGGCGGAGCTTGAGCGGCACGCTCTTGATGGTGCGCAGGTTTTGCGTGATGTCCTCGCCGATCTCGCCGTCGCCTCGGGTCGAGCCACGCGCGAGCTGGCCGTTCTCGAACACGACCTCCACCGCGACACCATCGAGCTTGGGCTCGGCCACCAGCTCGATGTCGCGCACGTCGCCGTCGAGCTGCCGGGTGATCTGCTCGATCCACTCGCGCACCTCGCTCTCGTCATAGGCGTTCTCGAGCGACAGCATCGGCCGCGAGTGGCGCACCGGCGCGAACTCCGAGGCCGCCCTGGGCGCGACGCGCTGCGTCGGCGAGTCTGGCGTGATCAGCTGCGGGTGCGCGCGCTCCAGGTCGCGCAGCTCACGCACAAGGACGTCGTACTCGTAGTCCGAGATGATGGGGCTGTTCAACACGTGGTACCGATAGTCGTGCTCTTCGATCTGCCGGCGCAGCTCGGCAACACGTTCCAGCACCTCTCGCTTCGCTTCGGCCATTCGTGCCTTCCTCACCGAATGAACATCGCGTCGCCATAGGAATAGAACCGGTAGCCGAGATCGATCGCTTGCCGGTAGGTGCGCAGCACCTCATCGAGGCCCATGAACGCAGCGACCAGCGCGATCAACGTGCTGCGTGGCACGTGGAAGTTGGTGATCAGGTGGTCCACGACCTGGCAGCGGAACGGCGGTGCAATGAACAGGTCGGTGGTGAACCGCCCCGCGCGGACCTCGCCGCCGTGCCGTGCCGCAGCGCCCTCGAGCGCGCGCACCGTGGTGGTTCCCACCGCCACGATCGAGCGGCCAGCCTGGCGCGCCCGATCGATTGCCGCGGCCGCCGCCGCGGTGATCTCGCACGGTTCCTGCTCCATCGCATGATCGGCGACCAGGTCGCACCGGATCGGGCGAAACGTGCCCGGGCCGACGTGCAGGGTGACCTTGACGACCTCGTGGCCGCGCTGCCGCAAGTCCTCGAGCAGGCGCGCGGTGAAATGCAGCCCCGCGGTTGGCGCGGCGACCGCCCCAGGGCTGGCGGCGTAGACCGTCTGGTAGCGATCGTGGTCGAGCCGGTCGCGTTCCGGGTCGACCGCGTCGCGCCGGATGTAGTGGGGTAGCGGCATGCGCGCCAGCCGCAGGACGTCCGCCAGCGGCTGGTCGAAGCGCAGCACGAACGTGCCGTCCGCGCGCTTCTCCTCGAGCGTCACCGCTGCGCCACCATCGAGCCGGAGCACCTCGCCCCGCTTCACTCGCTGCCCGGGCCGCACCAGCGCCGCCGCCCGGTCAGCGGGCAGCCCGCCCAGCACGAGCAGCTCGAGCCGACCACCCGAGGCCCGGGCGCCGCCGAGCCGGGCCGGCACGACGCGCGTGTCGTTCAGGACCAGCAGGCTGGCCGCGGGCAACAGATCGATCAGCTCGCGGAACCGATGATGAGAGGTCGTCCTGGAGGATCGGTCGTAATGCAACAGGCGCGATCCGTCGCGCTCGGGCCACGGCGCCTGGGCGATCCGATCGGCGGGCAGAGCGTACTCGAGATCTGCCGCCCGCAACGCTGAAGTTTCGGCTCCCATGGCGTGAAACCCCATGCCGCGAAGGCAGCGGCTCACCGCGCGGCGCGCGTGCTCCCGACCATTGCCCCGTGTTCCTTGAACCCGTGCCAGCCTCGACTTGTTCTGCATCCGGCGGCCGCCGTCGGCACCAGCAGCGGACGCAACATTGAATTGGGAATGCTCATCGCTAGGATACCCGGTTCTCTATCGCCCGCGAGGGCATCGACCAAGGTCAGGGAAGATGCTTTCCCTCGATAAGATCATCATTGCCAGTTACTTTGCGATCCTGCTGGTCCTCGCGGTCTACGGGTTGCACCGGTATTACCTCGTCTACCTCTATTTCAAGCACAAGGACCAGGTGCGCCGGCCGTCGGTCAATTTCACCGAGCTGCCCAGGGTGACGGTGCAGCTGCCGATTTTCAACGAGTCTTGCGTCGTGGAGCGCCTGATCGATGCCGTGCTCCAGCTCGACTACCCCAAGGACAAGCTGGAGATCCAGGTGCTCGACGATTCGACCGACGAGACCGCCCAGATCGCCGCCGCCAAGGTGGCGGACGCGCAGCGCCGCGGCTTCCACATCGAGTACCTGCACCGTGCGAACCGCGCCGGCTTCAAGGCGGGCGCGCTGGCCGCCGGCCTGGCGCGCGCCCAGGGCGCGTACGTCGCCATCTTCGATGCCGACTTCCTGCCCGGTCCGGACATGCTGCGCGAGACCGTGCACTACTTCACCGATCCCAAGGTGGGGATGGTGCAGGTGCGCTGGGGTCACATCAATCGCGACTACTCGCTGCTCACCCGCCTGCAGTCGATCCTGCTCGACGGCCACTTCATGATCGAGCACACGGCGCGCAATCGCTCCGGGCGGTTCTTCAACTTCAACGGTACTGCTGGCATCTGGCGCCGCGCATGCATCGAGGATGCGGGCGGCTGGCAGCACGACACGCTCACCGAGGATCTCGATCTCTCCTACCGCGCGCAGCTCAGGGACTGGCGGTTCGTGTACTTGCCGCACGTCGTGTCGCCGGCGGAGCTGCCGGTGGAGATGAGCGCATTCAAGTCGCAGCAACATCGCTGGGCCAAGGGCTCGATCCAGACCAGCATGAAGGTGCTGCCGCGCATCTGGCGCAGCGATCTGCCGCTCAAGATCAAGACCGAAGCCACGTTCCACTTGACCAGCAACGTGGCCTACGTGCTGATGATCCTGCTGGCGCTGCTGATGCTGCCGGCGCTGCTGATCCGCACGCGCTACGAGGACAGCGTGACCAGCATCCTGTTCGATCTGTCGATCTTCATGGCCGCCACGTCGTCGGTGCTGTCCTTCTACACGGTCTCGCAGAAGGAGATCTACGCCGACTGGCGATCGCAGATCAAGTACTTCCCCGCGCTGCTCTCGCTCGGGATCGGCCTCGCCATCAACAACGCCAAGGCCGTCCTCGAGGCGCTGCTGCGTCGCCAGAGCTCGTTCGTGCGCACACCCAAGTACAACGTCATCGGCGCACAGCGCCGCGGCGCCGCTCGCTACCGCGGCGTGACCCGCTACCTGCCGGTCGCGATCGAGATCCTGTTCGGCTGCTACTTCCTGTTGATCACGGCCATTGCCGTGTCGCACGGCCTGCTGGTCACGTCATTCTTCCTGAGCCTGTTCGTCGCTGGGTTCTTCTACGTCGGCATCGGCAGCATGGTGTCGCCCGGGCGGCTGTCGCTCGCACGCGCCGCCTCGCATCGATGACGCGTTGCGACCACGGTGCAACCAGCGCCAGGTCAGCGCGGCGCCGAGCCAGGCGAGCGGCACCAGGTACTCGGCCAGCAGCGTGATCGGATCCTCTTGCCACTCCTGGGTGGCCTGGTAGGCGGGCAGCACCCGGTAGGCGATCACCAGCGTGCCGGTCAGCAGCAGGAGCGGCAGCACCGGCGCGAGCGTGAGGGCGGCGATCAGCGAGATCGCGTACCACGGATGCGCGGTCGGGCTGAGCAGCAGCGCGGCGGCGCACAGGGAGACCGCGCGCTGCTCGACGGTCGCTCGCACCACCAGGATGACCACGGCGGCGGCAGCCAGCAGGAGCAGCAGGATGGCGCGCGCCAGCACGCGTTCGTCGAGGCCGTAGGCGATGCCGCCCCAGTCACCCTTGCCTTGCTCGACGTACGTCTTCAGCGCCTCTTGCCAGTGCACGCTCAGCGCCCGCACGGCGACGAACACCGGGCCGTTGAACGACCACTCCACGCCGTAGCGGCGCGTGCCGTCGAGGAACCCCGGCTGCGCGAACGGCAGGTAGGCGGCGACCACGATCGCGAGCGCGACCAGCAACGCGGCACCACCACGGCCCCGCAGCAGCAGCAGCAGCGGCGCCAGGCACGCGCTCTGCAGCTTGGCGAGGACCGCGAGCGCGAGCGCCACCGCCGCGGCGTACGCGCGCTGCATCGGCACCAGCATCACGACCGCCACCAGCAACGGCAGCGCGAGCGCATCGATGTGCCCCGAGCTCGCGACCTCGAGCACCGGCAGCGGATGCCAGGCATAGATCGCGAGCCGACCGAGCGGCAGCTTGCGCCGGCGCAGGGCAAGCGCGAGCAGCGCGATCGTGATCAGCTCGCATGCGATCATGCCGGCGCGCCAGCCGCGCTCTCCCAGGTGCAGCCGGGCCGCGAGCCAGAACGCGAGCTGCGCCAGCGGCGGATAGACCGAGGCGATCTCGGCATGCGCGACCGCGCGCGCCGCCGGCAGCCTGAGGTGAGCGAGGGAGGGATCGCTGGGTGGCGTGACCAGCGGATTCACGCCGGCCGCGAGCACGCGGCCCTCGAACAGGTACCGCGCGATGTCGTCGCTCAGCTCGGTTTCCGAGCACAGCATCACGGCGCGCAATGCCACCGCCACGAGCCAGATCGCGACCAGCGTCCGGCGGCCGTCATGCCTGACGATGCCGATCGCCGCCAGCGCGTAGAGGGCGAACGCCGCGAGCTCGAGCGCGAGGAAGCGATCGAAGTGCGCGACCCAGGGCTGTGCGGCGAGCAACCATGCGTGCACCGCAACCAGCGCGCCCGCGGCGACGAGCAAGAGCCACGACCGCGGCGCCAGCGAGCGCTGGTGGACTAGCTCTGCCACCGCGGCGGTCTCTTCTCGAGGAATGCGGCGATGCCTTCCTGGCAATCCGCCGTGGCCCGGGTGCGGGCATTCATGTCGGCCGCATAGCCGAGCGCGTCGGCGGTGGACTTGCCCGGCAAATCGACCAGCATCTCCTTGGTGAGCGCGAGCGACGCCGGCGAGCCCTTCGCCAGCTCGTCGGCGAGCGCGAGGCAGCGCGGCACCAGCTCGGCCGCCGGCACCACCTCGTTCACGAGACCCATCTGCAGGGCCTCGTGCGGCGCCAGCTTGCGACCGGTGAGCAGGAGATCACGCGCCCGCTTGTCGCCGACGATCCGGCACAGCGACACCATGACGATCGCGGCAATGAAGCCGATCCGCACCTCGGAGTAGCAGAAGAACGCGGCCTCGGAAGCGATCGTCAAGTCGGCGATCGTCGCCAGCCCGCAGCCGCCCGCGACCGCGGGACCATTGACCGCCGCGATCACCGGCTTGGGCGAGCGCTGGATGCGGTCGAACAGCTCGGCCAGCCGACCGGAATCGGCGCGGTTCTCCTGATACGATCGGGCAGCGATCGCTTGCAGCGTGGCCAGGTCGGCGCCAGCCGAGAACGCCGCGCCTGCACCCGTGAGGATGATCGTGCGCACGGTGGCGTCGGCAGCGAGCTCGCGCACGGCCTGATCGAGATCGGCCACCAGCGCCGGGCTCAATGCGTTGCGCCGATCGGGACGATTCAACGTCACGATCGCGGTCGATCCGCGGCGCTCGGTCAGCAAGGTTGCGAAGCTCATCGTGTCACCTGTGCTTGCCGCCGAACTCGATGGCAATGCGGCGGGCCGAATCGAGCGCGCCAACAATGGCGCGCGCGCTCACCGATGGCAGGAAACCCCGCGACTCGAGCGCGGGCAGCAGGTGCTCGGTGGGCAGGTTGGCGACCAGGTCGTCGCCGGCGAACGGGCAGCCACCGATGCCGCCCAGTGCCGCATCGAACCGGCGACAGCCAGCATCGAGCGCGCCGTCGAGCTTCTCGAGAAAGCGCTCCGGCCGCGCGTGGAGGTGCAGGCCAAGCTGCGTGCCGGGCGGCACGACGTCGCGGCACGCGGCAAACACCGAACGCACCTCGGCCGGTGCGGCGCGCCCGACGGTGTCGGCCAGCTGGATCGCCGCCACGCCGAGCTGGGCGACTCGCTCCACCTCGCGCGCCACCAGGTCGGGCGACCACGGATCGCCGTCCGGATTGCCAAATGCCATCGAGATGTAGACCACGAGCTCGCGCCCGGCCGCACGGGCGTGCGCCGCGAGCTCTGCCACGAGCGCGCGCGATGCGCCCAGATCGAGTCCGGTATTGCGCTGCTGGAAGCTCTCGGCCACCGACAGCGGATAGCCCGCTTCGCGCACGCTCGGGCAGGCGAGCAGCCGATCGAGGCCACGCCGATTGGCGATGATGCCGATCAATCGCACGTGGCTCGGTATCACGAGCCGAGCGAGCACCTGCTCCGTATCCGCCATCTGCGGCACGGCCTTCGGCGAGACGAATGAGCCGCAGTCGATGTGATCGAAGCCGGCTTCGATCAACACCTGCAAGTGCAGGACCTTGCGCTGCGTCGGGATCGGCGCCGCGATCCCCTGGAACGCGTCCCGCGGACACTCGATGATCTCGACTCGCTCGGCCATGGCTCAGGTCTGCAGAACTCCCGTCTTGAACTCGGGCAGATTCGGATTCAGCGATGCCACCTCGAGCGCGGTGATGATCGCGTTGCGCGTCTCGTCGGGCGTGACGATCGCATCGACCCAGAGGCGCGCGGCGCCGTAGCGTGGATCGGTCGCCTCGGTGTAGCGTTCGGTGATCTCGCCCAGGAGGCGGGTCTTCGCCGCATCGTCTACTTTCTTCCCCTGCTTTTCCAGCTGGCTGATGCGCAGGTCGGCCAGCGTCTTGGCAGCCTGTGCGCCACCCATCACCGCATAGCGCGCCGACGGCCACGCGAACAGGAAGCGTGGATCGTAGGCTCGCCCACACATCGCGTAGTGGCCGGCGCCGAACGAGCCGCCGATGATCACGCTGATCTTGGGCACCACCGAGTTGGCGACGACGTTCACCATCTTCGCACCGGCGCGAATGATGCCGCTGTGCTCGGCATCGCGTCCCACCATGAAGCCGTTCACGTCGTGCAGGAACACGAGCGGCACGTGCTTCTGGTTGCAGTCCATGATGAAGCGCGCGGCCTTGTCGGCGCTCTCGGTGTAGACGACGCCGCCGAACTGCATGCCCTTGGCCTTGTCGCGAACGTGCTTCTTCTGGTTGGCGACGATGCCCACCGCGAAGCCGCCGAGGCGCGCATAGCCGGTCACCACCGTGGCGCCATACTCGGGCCGATACTCATCGAGCTCGCTCTTGTCGACCAGCCGTGCGATCACCTCGTTGACGTCGTACTCCTGCATCGGATCGTGCGGCACGATGCCGTACAGATCGGCTGCCTCGTACAGCGGCTCTGCCGCCGTGACGCGGGCGAACGGGCTGCTCGGCGCCGGCCCCATCTTCTCGACCAGCCGGCGGATGCGCTCGATGCATGCCGTGTCGTCCTTCTCCTTGAAGTCGACGGTGCCGCTGATGCGCGAGTGCATTTCGGCGCCGCCCAGATCCTCCGCCGACACCTGCTGTCCGATCGCTGCCTTGACCAGCGCCGGCCCGGCGAGGAACAACCCCGAGCCCTCGGTCATCAAGATCGTGTCGCACATCACCGGCAGGTAGGCGCCGCCAGCGACGCACATGCCCATGATCGCCGCGATCTGGGCGATGCCGTCGGCGGAGATCACCGCGTTGTTGCGGAAGATGCGGCCGAAGTCGTCCTCGTCCGGGAACACCTCGTCCTGCAGCGGCAGGAACACGCCTGCCGAATCGACCAGGTAGATCAGCGGCAGGCGGTTCTGGTGCGCGATCTTCTGCGCCCGGATCACCTTCTTCACGGTCATCGGGAAGAACGCGCCAGCCTTCACCGTCGCATCGTTGGCGATGACCATGAACCGCCGGCCGCACACCTTGCCGATGCCGGTGACGACGCCCGCGCACGCGACCGGTCCCCAGTCGGCGTCGTACACGCCATGGGCGGCGAAGATCATCACCTCGGCGAGTTCGGTCCCGGGGTCGAGCAGCGCTTGAATCCGCTCGCGCGCGGTCATGCGAGCTTTCTCGTGCTGCTTCTTGATCGCGCCTTCACCGCCGCCCTTGCGCAATCTGGACTCCTCGGCGCGCAGCTCTTCGACCAGCCGCTGCATCGCCTCCTTGTTGCGACGAAAGGCGGCGGCGTCCTTACGGATCTTGGACAGGAGCAGGTTCGAGGTCATGGGGCAGCGGGGGTTCTGTGCCAGCGTGGTGCGGCCAAAGCAGCTTTGGTCTTGTCGGCTAGGTTATCTACCGGAGGCGGCGGCAAGCACGAGATCGCGCCGGAAAAACTTGCTGCCGCAGGCGTGCGGCAAAAGCGCAGGAGCCTGGCCGAGACCAGGCTCCTCGCGAGATTCCTTCTTCCGGTGCTCGAGCGATCAGCTCTGATCGCCTTGGACGTTGCGCGGCAGGAGGTCGCCGTTGTTCTGCGTGCCGGTCTCGTACGGCAGGGACGCCGAACCGAACGGGCCAATGGTCTCGACCAGGACGCCCAGGACCGCCGGGTCATCGAGCGTCACGACCGAGGAGGACGCCACACCACCGTTCACGCGGAACCAGCCGAGCTCGATGGCCGGCAGGCCAACCAGCTCGTCCGGGTCGTCGTTCGAGCTCGCCAGGAAGTCGTTCGAGAACGAGCCGCTGATGCTGAGCAGCGGGAGCTTGCACCAGCACTGGAAGGACTTCTCGGCCGAGAACTGGAACTCGTTGTCGTTGTAGATCAGGAAGTCGACGGTGGCCAGGAACGACGCGCCGCCGGTCAAGTTGATGAGCACCAGGTCGCTCACGAACCCGCCATTGAAGTTGCTCTGGCCGAAGAAGCGCGGGAACAACAGCTCGGCGGGCGCCATCTCGTACTCGGCGCCGTTGAGGTCGCGGATGTTGTCGCCGTCCAGATCGGTCGGGCTGCCTTCGGCCGGTACGCCGTTGAACACCCACGGATTGACGCCATAGTCGAACACGTAGATGCCGTCGATCACGAGCTCGTGGCCGATGAGCCAGTTGAAGGTGATCGGCACGCGGGACTGCGTGTGCTTCGCGTACACGTACACGTAGCCGATCTTCTGCTCTGGGTTGTGAGCGCGCGCGATGACCGACAGCGTGTCGGTTGGCGTCAGGCGCTCGGTGCGGTTGAACTCACGGCAGGTGATGCCGTCGATGTAGCGATACTCGATGTCGACCGTGCCCTTGGCCAGGTTGGTCGACGGATCGAACGAGAAGTCCGAATTGGTGTTCGTCACCGTGATCACCGTCGCATCACCGGTCTGCGAATCGAAGATCGGGAACACCAACAGGCTCCCCGGGTTCCGGGCGCCCGCGAAGGCGTCGGTAGCGCCGAGGAGGAGTGCCGCCGCAGCGGCGAACGAGGTCAGCGCAAGCTTAGTCATTTCGTTTCTCCCGAGGTCCATCGTTCAGCGACCCCCTCAGCGGGGCGCCTTGTCCGCGGATGTATCGGTAAGGATCTTGGCCCGACTGAAGCATGATCACGCGTGATGACTCGCTCCCCGCGAGACCGATGCTCGAACACGGGTGACGTTCCACCCGGGAGACGCCCTCCCGCGTGCTCTCGAAACGTCCGTAATTGAGTCGGCTGAAGGGCCAGCAGGACTGAACACGGATCGAGTGCGCGCGGCGTTTTTCTCCGCCGCCCGCAGGACCACGCTTGCGCTCGAGCGCATGCACAAACGACAATCGACGGCGATCGAATGCATGGCGCTCGCAGAGATGAAATCACATGTCAGGCGAATCACGATCGGTGACGGTGGTCTGGAGCGCGCTCGAAGCGCAGTGCCGTCCCTTGATCGAGCGCTGCAAGCTCGGCGATGCCAGCGCTCTCAACGACCTCATCACGCTCGTCTATCCGTTCGTGTGCGAGCAGATCCACAACGAGCTGGGCCGCGAGATTCGCAAGCGCGTCGACACGCAGGACATCGCGCAGACGTCGATCCGTCAGGTGCTGAAGCGGGGGCCGCCGCGGATCGAGAGCCTGCGCGGGTTCGTGGCGTTCTGGCTGGTGGTGGCGGAAACCAAGATCCTGCAAGCCGTGCGCGACCATCGTCGCCAGAAGCGCGACCTGCGCCGCGAGGTGGAGATCCAGGAGACCACCGCCGGCAGCGCCAATCTGATCTCACCGCACGGCTCGCCCCTGGTCGCGCTCCTGCTGCAAGAAGACCTCTTGCTGCTGTCGCGGGCGATGTTCCGGCTGCGCGAGGAAGAACGGCTGCTGATCATCGAGCGCGACCTCGAGGAGCGGTCGTTCGAGGCGATCGCGGCGGACCTCGAGCGAAACGGGGACGCCGTGCGCAAGGCCCACACGCGCGCCAAGGCGCGGCTGCTCACCTACCTCACGACCATGCGCAAGCCATGAGCGCTGCCACGGCTGCTCAGAACTTCATCCGGACCTTGGCCGCATCGGGTGCGCCGCCGTAGCCGTCGCGCAGCGGCGCCAGCTCGGCGATCAGACGGCGGCCGAGCTGATACAGCTGGCCGCGCAGCATGCGGCGGCCGCGGTGCAGGCGAATCTTCACGTTGGCGAGCGACCAGCCGTGGCGCGATGCGAGCTGGCGGCAGCTGCGACCCTCGAGGTAGCGATGCGCGATCAGCGCGCGATACGGCAACGGCAGGTCGGCGATCACGCTTGCGATCTCATCGAACGTCGCGCCCAGGATGCCCTCGCGATCCAGGCGGATGAACGAGCTGTCGTTCAATGGATGGTGGGGACGATCGGTGGCGAAGCACTCGCCGATGTCGTCGAGGCACGTGAGCGGCTGCGGCTGCTTGCGCAGGTGATCCACGGCAATGTGGAAACCGATGCGGAACAGCCAGGGCCGGAACCGCTCCGTGGTCGTCAGCCGCCCGAGACACGCATGGGCGCGCACGAACGTTTCCTGTGCAAGGTCCTGTGCGGCATGGTAATCCTTGACCACCCGATTCAAGTAACTCGTCAAGCGATGCAGGTAGCGTTGCATCAGCACGCAGAACGCCACGTCGTCGCCGCGTTGCGCGCGGGCGACGAGCACCTCATCCGAAGCAGAAACCACGGTTGAGCCTCCCATTGCGTCGGGAGGAATCCGGAAGGCGGCGGCCCAATGCCAGCTTGGGTGACACATAACGACGCCGCGGTGGGCGTGCTCGTTTCGCTCG